>NZ_DAIDJE010000161.1 GCF_027451485.1 Bradyrhizobium sp. | reverse complement strand
AAATGGTTTTTCCGCACCACGCCGATCGCTTCCGACATCGCCAAGATCGATTACGACTTCCTCTCCGATATGCAGGCGGCGGGTATCAAGACTGACAGTATTGCGATCGTCCATGACACCACCGAATACGGCGTCTCGGTCGCCAACGTGATCACGAACACCTTCAAGGAGAAGGGCAAGGCGATTGCGCTCGATATTCCCTATGCGATCAATGCCACCGACGTGCAGGGCCAGATCTTGCAGCTCAAGGAGAAAAAGCCCGATGTCGTGATCATGATCGCCTACACGACCGATGCCATTCTCTACCAGAAGACGATGCAGGCGCTCGATTACAAGCCGACGATCCTGATGGCGGACGATTCCGGCTATTCCGATCCATCCTTCGTCAAGGCGGTCGGCAAGATTTCGCAAGGCGTGCTCAACCGCTCGTCATGGAGCATCGGTCCGGCCGGTTCACCTACAGCGCTGATTGCCGGGATGTACAAGAAGAAGACCGGCTACGACATGGACGACACCACGGGCCGCGCGATGCAGGCGTTCTTTGTGCTTTGCGACGCTATCGATCACGCCGGCTCGACTGAACCCGCCAAAATCCAGGCCGCGCTGAAAGCGACCGATCTCAAACCCGATCAATTGATGATGGGGTACAAGGGCGTCAAGTTCAATGAAAAGGGCCAGAACATCCTGGCCTCGAGCCTCATCATCCAATTGCAGGACGGCGAGCATTACGTTGCGGTCTGGCCGAAAGGCAGTTCAGACAAGTCGCCCATTCTCCCCTACAAGGGCTGGTAAGATTGTTTCAGGGAGCGGCGGCGACGCCGCTCTCATTGCTTTGGCAAGCGCGGTAGTTTGCTGATCCGGATCCGATCGACGGCATGTCCTCAACGCTTCTTCAGGTGATCGCAGGCGGTCTTTTGCTCGGCGCCGTCTATGCGCTGTTTTCGTCCGGCCTCACGCTGGTGTGGGGCATGATGAATATTGTCAACTTTGCCCATGGCGACTTCGTCATGCTGGGCATGTATGTCGCGTTCGTGGTCTGGACCCTGTTCGGGGCCGGTCCCTGGGCGGGCGCTCCGCTTGCGGTGCTGGTGTTGGCAACCCTTGGCGTGACCGTCTATTTCACCTTGATCCGCGGCATCATGAAGGGGCCGATGCTGGCGCAGATCCTCGGCACCTTCGGACTCGCGCTATTGCTGCGATATTCCGTCTTCTGGTGGTTCGGCGCCAACTTTTCGTCATTGCCTGAAAATCTCGTCGGCGGCACGCTCGAATTTTGGGGCCTTCGCATTCAGGCATCCCGGCTGCTCGCGGGTGTGGTGGCGCTTGCGGTGACGCTGGCCCTGCATTTTCTCCTGACGCGGACCGCCCTCGGATCGAAGATGCTCGCGGTCGCTGAGGACGAAACGGCGGCGCAACTGATGGGCATTCGTCCCGACACCATGCAGGCGATCGCCTGGGCGATTGCGGCCGGTGCCACCGGGCTCGCTGGCGCGCTGATCGCTACGTTCTTCTACATCGTCCCGACCGTCGGCGAGACCCTGGGCATCGTTGCCTTTGTCACCGTATCGCTTGGTGGTTTCGGCAGCGTGCCAGGCGCGCTGGTCGCGGGACTTCTGATCGGCGTCATCGAATCCCTCTCGGCCTACCTCATCGGCGCCGTCTACAAGGATATGGTCGTCTACGCGTTGTTCCTGGGCTTCCTTTGGTTCAGGCCGCAAGGATTGATGGGCAGGGCTTGATGCGGCGCCTCGTTTGGCTTTTCGTCCTGCTCGCGGTTATCACGGCTTATCCGCTGCTGTTCTCAACGCCATTTCAGCAGCGGCTCGGTGCGCTGGTGTTGCTCTATGCGATTGCGGCCTCAGCCTGGAACGTCGTTGGTGGTTACGCCGGACAGGTGTCGGTCGGCCATGTCGTTTTCTTCGGCTGCGGGGCCTACGCCGCCATGGGCGCGTACGCCCATTTTGGATGGTCGCCGCTGCTCGGGATCCCGATCGGGATCGTGGCAAGCGTCGGCATCGCCGCTGTCATCGGAGTGCCAACGCTACGCCTGTCCGGACATTATTTCAGCATGGCGACGATTGCAGTCGCCGAACTTTTCAGGCTGATCGTCACCAACACGCCGTACCTTGGCGCGGGCGTGGGTCTGAGTGGGCCGACGGTGCCGCGGAATGTGTTCGACCTCTCGTTTATCTCGGCATTGCCGTATTACTATCTGTTCTTTGCCGTCCTTGCGGTAACTCTCGCGATCACCTGGTGGATGAACAGCAGCCGGTTGGGATTTTATTTGCGCGCCATCCGCGACTCCGAGCGCGCTGCGCGGTCGCTCGGCGCGCCGGCCACTCGCACCAAGCTCTATGCCTTTATGCTCAGCGCTGGCCTCACCAGCGTGGCCGGCGCCCTATATGCGATGATGTTCGGTTTTATTGATCCTGAATCCGGGCTCGGCCTTTTGATCTCGGTGAAGATCCTGATCATGGCTGCACTTGGCGGCGCCGGTCTGCTTTTCGGGCCGCTGGTAGGGGCGGCGATCCTGGTTCCGCTGGAGGAGATTTCCAACAGCCTGCTGGGCGGCAAAGGCGCGGGGCTGACTTTTGTGGTGTATGGGGCAATCATCGTGCTGATCGCCCGCTTCCAGCCAGGGGGCGTACTTGCTCTGGCGCAGCGATACTGGTTGCGCCGGGCTGCTGCGACAACGCAGCCGCAAGTTGCCTCGAAAGGCGCCGTCCATGCTCCTTGAAGCGCGCCAGATCACCAAGACGTTTGGCAGCTTCAAGGCCGTCGATAACGCTTCCGTCACGGTAGGCGAGGGCGACATTCTCGGCCTGATCGGGCCCAACGGCGCCGGCAAATCCACCTTCTTCAATTGCCTCACCGGCGACCTTGTCTCGACTTCGGGAAGGGTGCTGTTCGAAGGTCACGACATCACCTCGCTGGCGCCGGAGGCGCGTGCGCGGCTGGGTCTGGCGCGGACCTTTCAGGTGCCGCAGACCTTCGAGGGCATGTCGGTGCTGGAGAACGTGATGATCGGCACGTTTCTGCGCACCTCCCGCACGTCGGAAGCCGAGGCGCGGGCGCGGGCGGTGCTGGAACGCGTGGGCATGGGTCCGTTGGCGGCGGCGCCGGCGCGATCGTTGGGAACGCCGGGCCGCAAGCGGCTGGAAATCGCCCGCGCGCTTGCCACTGAGCCGAAAGTGCTGTTGCTGGACGAGGCGATGGCCGGTTTGACGCAACGCGAGGTGCAGCTCGCGATCGATCTGGTGCGCGACATCCATCGTTCGGGCGTCACGCTCGTGATCGTCGAGCACATCATGGAAGTCATCATGTCGCTGGCGACGCGGGTGTTGGTGTTTCATCAGGGCCGCGAGATCGCCCGCGGCACCCCCCGCGAAGTCACCGCCAACCCCACCGTGATCGAGGCCTATCTTGGCAAGCGCGCGGCCAAGGCAGCAGCTGCCCACACGCCGATCGAGCTGTTGGGAGGTCCTACGTCGTGACGGTTCCCTTGCTCCGGATCGAGCATCTGGAAGTTCGCTATGGCGATCTGATCGGTGTGTCCGACGTTTCGCTCGACGTTCCCGAGGGCAGTGTGGTCGCGCTGCTCGGTTCGAACGGCGGCGGCAAGACCACGGTTCTCAATGCCATCGCCGGTCTGATTCCTCTGCATGCCGGTTCGATCGAATTTCGCGGGCAACCGATCGGCGGACGGAGAGCCTTTTCGATCGTGCGCGAGGGGCTCGCGCTGGCTCCCGAAGGCTGGCGTCTGTTTGTCCAGCAGAGCGTCGAGAACAATCTGAAGCTCGGTGCGACTCCGCTGCATGACAAACGCCGCGTTACGGCTCTGCTGGAGCGGGTCTACGACATTTTTCCGAGGCTGGCAGAGCGGCGCAACCAGCGCGCCGGCACCATGTCGGGCGGGGAGCGCCAGATGCTTGCGGTCGGCCGTGCATTGATGAGCGATCCAAAGCTTCTGATGCTGGATGAACCGTCGCTTGGCCTTGCGCCGGCGGTGGTCGAAGCCATGTACGACACCTTTGGCCGGCTGCATCGGGAGGGATTGACGATATTGCTGGCCGAGCAATCGATTGAGCTCGCCCTCGAAGTCTCCGATTCCGCAACGGTGCTGCAAGTGGGCAAGAGCGTTTTGTCTGGCAAGGCCGGCGATCTCGCCAACGATCCACAGGTGCAGAAGGCCTATCTCGGGATCGGGTAGCTATTTGATCTTGTCGTAGCCGGCAGAAAAATCGGCGAGTGACATCGGGATCGCGATGGTTTCCTTTGCGAGATCCTGGAAGATGATCTTCAGCTGCTTGCCTGATTTCATTGCGTTGAGCATTTCCGGAGAAACCGGGACAGTCGCGTAGCAGCCTCTGCTCTCGCAGGTCTGGACCGGAAGCTCGACACTCTTGCCCTCATCGACCTGCAGTTTCGCAGGGGCTTGCAGATTGAGGCCGAGCGGCAGTTGCACGAGCGCGATCGGCGATCTCGTATCTCCCGGCACGCGGATGTTGACCAGCGCGACCAGCTGCCCGGTCTTGGTGAGGACCGCACTTTGCTCCATCGCACATTCGAGCGGCGCATCGCGGCTTGCACTTGAGCAGCGGGCGACCCATCCGGGCTGGGCCGGCGCCGCTGCCGCGGAAGGCGGCGAGGGCGCCGGGGGTGGGACTTGAGGTTGCCCCTTGGTCCTGGGCATTTCCCTCGGCCCTTGGGCAAAACAAGCCGCCGTGACGGCCAGCCCGGCGAGGGCGACAGTGATTGCGGGTATCGAGAGCTTCACCGAACGGCCTCCGGAACAGACTGCGGCGATTGGCGAGATCACTCGGCAGCTTCCTTGACAGCGCTATGCCCGGACATATCCGAGGCATCGCTCTTCTTCGATCTGCCCAAGTTGGAGAAGGCATTCGAGAGCTTGTCAAGATAGAGATAGACGATCGGTGTCGTAAACAGCGTCAAGGCCTGGCTGACGAAGAGACCGCCGACCATCGCATAGCCGAGAGGCTGACGGATTTCCGAGCCCGTGCCGGTGCCGAGCATCAAAGGCACGCCACCAAGCAGCGCCGCCATCGTCGTCATCATGATCGGGCGGAAGCGCAACAGCGCTGCCTTCTTGATCGACTTTTCCGGCGTCAGGTGCTCGTCGCGTTCGGCCGCGATCGCGAAGTCGACCATCATGATGCCGTTCTTCTTGACGATTCCGATGAGCAGGATGATGCCGATCAGGGCGATCAGGCTGAAGTCGTAGCCGAAGGCCATAAGGATCGCGAGGGCGCCGACCCCCGCCGAGGGCAGGGTCGACAGAATGGTCAGCGGGTGAATATAGCTTTCGTAGAGAATGCCGAGGATCAGATAGACGACAACAAGAGCGGCAATGATCAGGAGTGGAACCGTTCCCAGCGATTGCTGGAAGGCTTGCGCGGTACCCTGGAAGCTGGAATTGACGGTCGATGGCACGCCGAGTTCGGCCATCGCCCGTTGCACGGCTTCGGTCGCCTGCCCGAGGGCGGCGTTCTGCGCGAGGTTGAAGCTGATGGTGATCGCCGGGAACTGGCCCTGGTGGCTGATCGAAAGCGGGCGCACCGGCACGCTGGTCCAGCTCGCGAACGCCGACAGCGGCACCTGGTCGCCGGTCGTGGGCGATTTGATATAGAGCTTGTCGAGCGTGTCGAGGCTTCCCTGCAGTTCGGGCAGGATCTCCAGGATCACATGGTAGCTGTTGAGCTGTGTGAAATACTGCGTGACCTGACGCTGTCCGAAAGCATCGTACAATGTGTCATCGATCAGTTGCGGCAGGATGCCGTAGCGCGCCGCGGTATCGCGGTTGATCTTGAGCTGAAGCGTCGTGCCTGAGGACTGCTGGTCGGTGGCAACGTCGCGGAGCTGAGGCAGCGCTCTCATTTTGGCGAGCACCTTGGGCGCCCACTCGTTGAGCTCGTCGAGATTGGCGTCCTGAAGCGTAAATTCGAACTGGGTGCGGGTCGCCCGGCCGCCCATCCGCACGTCCTGTGCCGCCTGCATGTAGAGCTTTCCGCCCTGGACTTTCTCGAGCTTGGGGCGCAAGCGGGCGATGATCTGCATGGCGCTTGCATCACGATGGCCGTGCGGCTTCAGCGTGATGTACACGTTGCCATTGTTGCCGGCGCGTCCAGTGCCGCCGATCGCCATCGCCACCGTCGCCACCGCCGGGTCAGCCATGACGATGGCGCCCAGGGCCTCCTGCTGCCGCACCATATCCTTGAAGGAAATGTCCTGCGACGCTTCCGATGTGGCGGTGATCAGGCCGATGTCCTGCTGCGGGAAGAAGCCTTTCGGAATGATCGTAAACAGGTAGACCGACAGCGCCAGGGTGGCGAAGAAGACAACCAGGGTGGTCCGCCGCCAGTTGAGGGCGATGTCGAGCCCACGCTCGTAGGCGCGCAGCATGCCGTCGAAGCCCCGCTCGCTCCATTGATACAATTTGCCATGGACGTCGTGGTCGCTGTGCGGACGCAAGAAGCGCGAACACATCATCGGCGTCAGCGTCAGCGACACCACCATCGAGACGAAGATCGTCATGGCCAGCGTCACCGCGAATTCGCGGAACAGGCGTCCGATGATGCCGCCCATCAAGAGAAGCGGGATCAGCACCGCAACCAGCGAGATGCTGATCGACAAAATGGTGAATCCGATTTCGCTGGATCCCTTGAACGCGGCCGTCAGCGGCCTCTCGCCTTGCTCGATGTAGCGCGTGATGTTTTCCAGGACGACGATGGCATCGTCGACGACGAAGCCTACGGCGATCGTCAGTGCCATCAGCGACAGGTTGTCGAGGGTGTAGCCGAATATCCACATCAGCGCACAGGCGCCGAGCAGGCCGAGCGGGACCGTCACGGCCGGGATCACCGTCGCCCAGAAGCTGCGCAGGAAGATGAAGATGACCATCACGACGAGCAAAATGGTCAGAAGCAGCGTGTACTGCACGTCCTCGACCGCGGCGCGAATGGTCTGCGTTCGGTCGCTCATAATTCCGATTTTGATCGCGGCCGGAATGCCGGCCACGAGCCGCGGCAGCAGGGCCTTGATCTTGTCGACGGTATCGATGACGTTGGCGCCGGGCTGCTTATACACCACCAGAAACACGCCGCGCTGGCCATTGGCCCATGCCGCCTGCTTGGCGTCTTCGGGGCCTGTCACCGCCCGGCCGATGTCGCGAATCCGCAGCGGCGCGCCATTGCGATAGGCGATGATGGCGTCGTTCCAGTCTTTGGAATCCAGCAACTGGTCGTTGGCGTAGATCGTGAAGGCGCGCTTGTCGCCATCGATGTTGCCCTTGGGGCTGTCGACGGTCACGTTCGCAATCTGGGCGCGCACGTCTTCCAGCGACAGACCCTTGGCCACGAGCTTCGCCGGATCGACCTGAATACGGATCGAAGGCTTTTGCTGGCCGCCGATGTTGACCTGGGCGACACCGGAAATCTGGCTGATCTGCTGGGCGAGTTGAGTGTCCACGCTGTCGCTGACGGTGGTCAGCGGCAGAGTGTCTGAGGTCGCCGACAACAGCAGGATCGGCGAATCTGCCGGATTGACCTTGCGGTAGGTCGGCGGCGAGGGGAGATTTTTCGGCAGCTGCCCGCCGGCTGCGTTGATTCCCGCGAGGACGTCGTTGGCGGCGCCATCGATGTTGCGATTGAGATCAAACTGGATGGTGATGGACGCCGTGCCGAGATAGCTGGTCGACGTCATCTGGGCGATGCCCGGAATCTGGGCGAATTGCCGCTCCAACGGCTGCGCCACCGATGAGGCCATGGTTTCGGGGCTCGCGCCCGGCAACTGCGCGGTGATCTGGATGGTCGGGAAGTCGACTTGCGGCAGCGGCGCGACGGGTAGCAGCGGGTAGGCAACGAGACCGACAAACAGAATGCCGGCCATCATCAGCGAGGTTCCGATCGGGTATCGGATGAAGGGAGCGGAGATCCCCTCGCTCATTCCTCGCGCACCTTCGGTTGCGTCGGATCCGAATTGGCGACGGCAATGCTGACTGGGGTGCCCGGCGCAATCTTGAACTGGCCGGCGGTGATGACGCGCTCTCCGGGCGACAAGCCTTGCTCGATGACAGAGCGGCCGTCGATCGACTGGCTGACCGTCACCTTGCGCAGCTCGGCCTTGCTGTTCTGATCGACGGCGTAAACGTAAAGACCGTCGGTTCCGTGCTGGATGGCTTCGTCCGGGACCACCGTCGCATCCTTGAGCGTTCTGATCAGAAGTCGCGTGGAGACCGACTGGCCCGGCCACAGCGCGTGATCGCTGTTTTCGAAAACAGCCTTGAGACGGATGGTGCCGCTGGTGGTGTCGACCTGATTGTTGACCACCGCGAGCTTGCCCTCGGCAAGCGGCCGCTTGCCATCGGTGGTTATCGCAATCGTTTTCAGCGGGTTGGCGCCCTGCGCATTCTTGATGTCCGGCAGCTGGTCTTCCGGTGCGGTAAAAATCACCGCAATCGGCTCGATCTGCGTGATCGTGACGATGCCGGTTTGCTGCGAAGCGTTGACGATGTTACCGATATCGACCAGCCGAAGACCGACGACGCCCGAGATCGGCGCGCTGATCTGCGTATAATCCAGCTGCGTTTGCGCGTTGGAGATGGCGGCGACGTCGGCTGCGATCTGCGCGGTCAACTGCGTTACGGCGGAATGCTGCGTGTCGAGCTGCTGGCGGGTCGCGAACTCGCCGAGCTTGATGTAGCGCTGGAGGTCCAGATTGGTATTGGCGAGATTGGCTTCGTCCTGTTCTTTCTTGGCCTTGGCCTGATCGAGCACCGCCTGGTAGGGCCGGGGATCGATTTCGGCGAGCAAGTCGCCTTGCTTGACCAGTTGACCTTCGGTGAAGGCAATCTTGTCGATCTGCCCGTCGACGCGGGAGCGGACCACGACCGTATTGAATGCCTGAACCGTCCCGAGGCTTGTCAGATAGACAGGAAAGTCCGCTTTTTCGACGGCCGCGACGCTGACCCGTACTGCACCGCGGGATCCCTTTTGCCCGCCGTTGGCTGCCGCTTTTTGGTGTTCATCGCCGACGCGCTGCCAACCGTAATATCCGAGCCCGGCGACGACCAAGGCCAGCAAAATCCAACGCGTTCCCCGCGATTTGTTCATGTCGGCCTTCAGACTTAAAAAAATAAAAGTAGCGAGTCTTGCTCAAAGTGCATAGACGCTGAAATATAATATGCGTGCACTTAATGTGTAAACACACTATCGCTTGAGAATTCTATTCGTTTGCCAATCCCCGGGGCGCCAGGACCAATGTCGCTTGACCTGAAGAAGCAGATCGTCTCGCAACTGGTCGAAACCTCGCGGCTCTTGCGAAACTATATCGATCACCGCGCCAAGGGCCGCGGCACCACGCGCGCGCAATGGATCGTGCTTTTCCGTCTGCGCGAACAGGAGGGCCTGTCCCAGGTCGATTTGGCGGAGGTCCTGGAATTGCAGCCGATTTCGCTGGTGCGTCTGCTTGACCGGTTGGTCGAGCATGGTCTCGTCGAGCGCCGCAGCGACCCCAGGGATCGGCGCGCCAACCGCCTGTTCCTGACTCCGGCCGGCCGCAGACTCGTCGGCGATCTCGATGGCCTGCGCGATGCCATTGCAACGGACGTGTTGCAGGGCGTTCCGACTGCGGCTCTCGAAACGAGTCTGAAAGCGTTGCGCGAAATCAAGGACCGCATCAAAACCCTGGCCGATCCCGCCGACCACGTCGCTGC
>NZ_DAIDJE010000160.1 GCF_027451485.1 Bradyrhizobium sp. | reverse complement strand
CTAGGGTCCAGACTCATTAAATCCACCATACCAGAGCTGCGGCGAGGCAGACGGAAGCGAGGTAGTTTCGCGCGAGCCTGTCGTAGCGGGTTGCGATGCGCCGGAAGTCCTTCAGCCTGTTGAAGGCACTCTCGATGCGCCAGCGAAGCTTATAGAGGCGCTTTGAGAAGCTGTACGGTTGCTTACGATTGCTGCGGTTTGGAATGACCGGCTTGGTTCCGCGCTCATCCAGTTCTTCACGTAATTCAGCGCTATCATAGGCCTTGTCGCCGAGCATCCGTTTCGGCGGCTTGACCCTGCGGATCAGGCGTTCTGCGACCGGGCAGTCATGCGCTTCACCACCGGTCAGCAGAATGGCGATCAGGCGCCCCTTAGCATCTGCGAGTGCGTGTATCTTCGTGTTGCGCCCTCCGCGCGAGCGGCCAACAGCCTGCTTCTGCTCCCCCCTTTTCCGCCTGCCGCCGATCGATGCGCTTTGACATGCGTGGAGTCGATCATCTGGGTGTTCGTCGATCGACCGTTGCCGGCGAGTTCGAGGAACAGGTTTTCCCATATGCCGCGTCGCGCCCACCGAGCGAAGCGATTGTAGATCGTCGTAGCAGGTCCGTAGGCTTCCGGACAATCCGACCAGCGGCAGCCACTTTTCAGCACGTGTATAATGCCGCTGATAACGCGGCGATCGTCCTGCCGCTCGACACCCCGCACATCGGTTGGCAAGTGACGTTCGATCCGCTGCCATTGCTCGTCGCTCAGCCAATACAAATTCCTGCTCACGATCCCAATCCTTCCCCAAAGAGAATCAGTATCGTATTGTCGCAGCAGAAAAATTAATGAGTTCTAACCCTAGCTCGCAAAACCCCGAGTTACATGCAGCCGGCCTTCGCGCTACTAATCAAGCGCTCGCATGCCCGATAGCGGCTCCAGCTGAAGATTACTGAGCGAGCATACAAAAGCCCTTCGGCCATTCACATCCGGCGGTCTCGAACTGATCGCCATGGAGTGTGGCGCGCTTCAATAGAAGGAACGCATCATGACGCATTTGAATAACACCGGCTCTTCACGCCTGCCATTTGCACGCACGCGGCAAGCACGAGTATTAGGTCTGGTTTGCGGATCGATGGCATTCGTTGCGCTGACGTTCGCGGGACTTGTCGCACCTGCCTCCGCTCAGGGGGTTCCTGCCGACTTGCTGCGATTGGATCCTCCTCAGCCTCGACCAATGACCGCGGGCGATAGCGCTGCCGTGCGCGGCGCGTTTGCGCGCATGGGCGACGAGGACCTGGCTGACGCCAGATCGTTCTGCGTGCAGCGATTCAGATCATATGATCCGGGCAGCGGCACCTATCTCGGCCACGATGGACGCCGGCATCCCTGTCCTTGAGCGGATTTCACTTCCGGGAGGCCGCCGTCGAGGCGGTCTCTCTTCATGCGGCTTATGCGGCGACGCTGTGGCAACCATGGAAGTCGGAGCGACCGCAGGCGCTGGCGCCAGAGAGGACTAGTTGTCGGGCCGACGTTCAGTGCTCGTCGTCGAGGACGAGTATTTTTTGCAGGCTGATCTGGAGAAGGCGCTGACCGACGCCGGGTTTGCCGTCGAAAGTGTGGCTTCAGGCGAAGACGCACTGGCGCTCTTGATTGGTGGCAACACCACCTACGCGGCGTTGGTCACCGACGTTCGCCTGCGCGGCACCCTGACCGGCTGGGACGTTGCCCGGCGGATCAGAGAACGAGATCCGCTCTTTCCCGTTGTCTACGTCACCGGTTCGTCCGCAGAAGAATGGGCATCACAGCGCGTTCCCAACAGTATTCTCGTATCGAAGCCCCTCGGGGCAGCCCGGTTGGTCGCGGCGGTTGCAACTCTTCTCAACCACCGAACGCCGCCGACGGTGTAAAGGCCAGTTCTTCATTTGTGAGTATGATATTTACGTGGTTCGGCGGCGGCCATCGCGGACGCGATCCATTTCTTCGGCTGAAACGGGGCAGTCCAGCATCCCGCCCTTTGCAAGCCGGCCGCGACCACTAACCGTCGCCATGGAAGCGATAGTCGATGCTGCGAGAGCCGTGCCGGCGCGCGCAGCAAAGAAATTCCTGAAGCCCTGTCTGACGAAGCCATCCGTCCAGCTATCCCCTGATGAAGGCCAGGAGATCGGCATTGATGGTCGCCGCTTCCGTTGTCGGCATGCCGTGCGGGAAACCCTTGTAGGTCTTCAAGGTGCCGTTCTTCAGAAGTTTTGCCGACAGTGGTCCCGACGCGGCATAGGGAACGATCTGATCGTCTTCGCTATGCATCACCAGCACCGGGAGCGTAATCTTCCTCAGGTCCTCAGTGAAATCGGTCTGCGAGAAGGCGACGATGCCGTCGTAATGCGCTTTCGCGCCGCCCATCATGCCCTGGCGCCACCAGTTCTCGATCACGGCCTCTGACGGCTTCGCGCCGGGCATGTTGTAGCCATAGAACGGACCTGCGGCGACGTCGCGATAGAATTGAGAGCGGCCGGCTGCAAGCTGCGCCTGGAAGTCGTCAAAAACTTCCTTGGGCAGCCCGTTCGGATTGGCCGCCGTTTTCACCATCAGCGGCGGGACCGCGCAGAGAATGGCTGCTTTTGCCGCCCGGCCTTCACCATGTCGCGCAAGATAATGCACGACTTCCCCGCCGCCCGTGGAATGGCCGACATGGATGGCTGCTTCGAGGTCGAGGTGCCTCACCACGGCAGCCAGATCGTCCGCGTAATGATCCATGTCATGGCCATCGGCGGTCTGGCTGGAGCGGCCATGGCCGCGCCGGTCATGCGCGACGACGCGAAAGCCATGATTGAGAAAGAAGATCATCTGCGCATCCCAGTCGTCTGAAGACAACGGCCAGCCATGGCTGAACACGATCGGTTGCCCCTTGCCCCAATCCTTGTAGAAAATCTCGACGTCATCCTTAGTCGTGACGATGGGCATGGGTCTCTCCAGCGGTTGGTGTTCGGCACGCGCTTCGTTGCACGCCGACATGTCTAGACGTCCTATGTGTCTCCTATGCGTCTTTTTGACGATTCGCCGCCGTCAATCGAGCCCGTGGAAATGATGGATCGGGCCGTGGCCCTTGCCGACGCCGAGGCGATCGGCGGCGGCGATCGCGGCCGTGATCCAGGTCTTTGCGTGCCGCACGGCGCTCTCCAGCGTCTCGCCCCTGGCAAGGCCGGCTGCAATCGCCGACGACAGCGAACAGCCGGTGCCATGGGTGTTGGCGGTGGCGATGCGCGGCGCCGGCAGCGCAATGACGCCGCCGCCATTGAAGAGATAATCGATGCTCTCTTCCCCCTGCCCGTGGCCGCCCTTGATCAGCACGGCGCGCGCGCCCATCGCCAGCAATCGCCGGCCTTGCTCCCTGATCGTCGCTTCATCAGGCGCAACGGACTCGTCCAGCAGCGCCGCCGCTTCCGGCAGGTTCGGGGTGACCAGCGTCGCCTTCGGAATCAGATGGCTGCGCAGGCTCGCCAGTGCTTCCGCCGACAACAGCCGCTCGCCGGATGATGCCACCATCACCGGATCGAGCACGACATGCTTCGGCGTCCAGCGCGCGAGCGCGGCAGCGATCGCCTTGATGATGGCAAGCTCGGCCACCATGCCGATCTTCACCGCCGCAATGTCGAGATCGTCGAACACGGCGTCGAGTTGCGCGGTGACGAAGGCCGATGGCACCGGGTGAATGCCCGTGACGCCGCGCGTGTTCTGCGCGGTCAACGCCGTGATTACCGAAGCGCCATAGACGCCGAAGGCTGCAAAGGTCTTCAGGTCCGCCTGGATGCCGGCGCCGCCGGAGGAATCCGAGCCGGCAATGGTGAGCGCAATTGGTACAGTCATCGTGTCACGGGACCCACAAATCGCTACGCTACAGCGGCGTGTTGTTGCCAGCAAGTTTCGCCGCGCTATATTGGCCCTAACGAAGCTGCCTCTCTTGGAAATTGACTCGGAGACGACCGCGATGGTCCCCTTTTTCGTCCAGATCAAATGCAAGCTCGGCCAGTCCTACAAGGTCGCCAACGCGCTTGCGGAAGCGGAGATCGCCTCGGAGATCTATTCGACCGCCGGTCATTATGATCTTCTCGTCAAATTCTACGTCGATGAAGGGACCGATATCGGCCACTTCGTGAACGAAAAGGTGCAGGTCGTCCCGGGAATCCAGGACACCCACACCATTATCACCTTCAAGGCATTCGGCGGGGCCTGACGAAACGACGACCGCCTCGCGTCTGGGCGAACATAGGGCACGGGCGTCCGTTCAGGCTTCCTTTGCGTAAACCTGCAATTGCTTTTCAAGCACGATGAGAACCGCATCGCGCGCCGGGTCGCGCGAAGCCTTGAGCCAGGCCGCGGCCAGCGGCAGCCTTCCTGTCGATCCCTCCGCGAGTTTCAGCGGCACAAAACGCACGCCGGAGATCGCCATTCGCATCGTCCAGCGCGGCACGATGGCGAGCCCGAGCCCGGCGGCCACGAAATTCACGATCGTTTGTTTCTCGTCCGCCACTTGAACGAGCCGCGGCGACAACCCGCCCTCGTTGAACAGGTTCATCGTCAAATCGTGGCTGTGAGGACGAGAGCGCCGGTCGGGGACGATCATCGGCTCGCTCAGTATATCCCGCAGCGCTATCATCTTGCGGCTCGCCAGCCTGTGCTTGCGCGGAACGGCCACGATGGCCGTCTCGCGCAACAGATCGCGAAATTCGAGGCGCCTGTCGGGCCGCGCGGGCGGTCGAACAAAGGCAAGATCGAGCGCGCCCGACAAGACCTTCGGAAGCAGCCGGATCGTCTTGTCTTCGACCAGCTGAACCGCGATATCGGGATGCCTGCTGCGGAAGTCGCGCAGCAATGAGGGCAACAACCCTGCTGCGGCACTGTCGATCGCGCCAATCTTCAGTCGTCGCGCGGCCTGCAGTCTGGAACGGCCGCGGAACGCGCTCTCGACGGCTTCGACACGCGAAAGGATGGCGCGGGCATCGCGCAGCAGCGCCTCGCCTTGTTCCGTTAGCGAGACCGCGCGCGTGGTTCGCGCAAACAACGGCGCGCCGAGGTCCTCTTCGAGCAATTTGACGTGACGTCCGAGCGCCGACGGCAGCATGCCGAGTTGATGCGCCGCCCGCCCGAAATGCAGTTGCTCGGCGGCGGCGACGAAACAACGAAGCTGGTGCAATTCCATCGGGGCCGACCTCATTTCCGGACGGAGCGGATTATATCAATTTTTTGTATAAACCACAGCGGATTGAGCCAAATCCGCCGGCCGCCTAGGCTCTCGACACGCGAAGACGGATGCCTTCCCAAGCAAGAAGCAATGGTCGCGAGGAGGACCCCGAGGTGGCGAGTGAGCCGGCGAATGAGCTTGAGCGGCGCGTGCTGCACAGGATCACCTGGCGCATCGTCCCCTTCATCACGCTCTGTATTTCGTCGCGTTCATCGACCGGGTGAATATCGGCATCGCCTCGCTGACGATGAACAAGTGTCATGGTTTTTCGCGGGCCGCCGGGCCCGCGCGCTCTGTCAATCATCCGACGGCAACCGCCAAACCGAACTGATCAGGAATTAGCAAGGGAGTTTTCCATGAAGACCTACAAGATCGCAGCGATTCCCGGCGACGGCATCGGTACCGAAGTCGTAAACGCCGGCGTCGAAGCCTTGACGGCGCTGGCCGCGCGCGAAGGAACCTTCGATTTCCATTTCGATCATTTCGATTGGGGCGGCGAATACTACAAGAAGCACGGCCGCATGATGCCCGAGAACGGCCGCGACCAGATCCGCCACCATGACGCCATCCTGTTCGGCTCCGCGGGGCATCCCGACATTCCCGATCACATCACCTTGTGGGGACTGCGGCTCGCCATCTGCCAGCCCTTCGACCAATACGCCAACGTCCGGCCGACGCGCATCCTGCCGGGAATCACCTCGCCGCTCCGTTCCGTCAAGGACAAGGAACTCGACTGGGTCATCGTCCGCGAGAATTCGGAAGGTGAATATGCCGGTGTCGGCGGCCGCGTCCACCAGGGATCGCCGCTTGAGGCCGCGACCGACGTATCCATGTTCACCCGCGCCGGCGTCGAGCGCGTCATGCGCTTTGCGTTTCGCCTCGCCCGCTCCCGTCCGCGCAAGCTGCTCACCGTCGTCACCAAGTCGAACGCGCAGCGTCACGCCATGGTGATGTGGGACGAAATCGCGGTGGAAGTGGCGCGGGAATTTCCCGATGTCACCTGGGACAAGATGCTGGTGGACGCCATGACCATGCGGATGGTGATGCGGCCGCAGACACTCGACACTATCGTCGCCACCAACCTGCATGCCGACATCCTGTCCGACCTTGCAGCGGCGCTCGCCGGCTCGCTCGGTATCGCGCCGACCGCCAATCTCAATCCCGAGCGCAATTTCCCCTCGATGTTCGAGCCGATCCATGGCTCGGCCTTCGACATCATGGGCAAAGGCCTCGCCAATCCCGTCGGCACCTTCTGGTCGGCGGTGATGATGCTGGAACATCTCGGCGAGAACGCCGCCGCGCAGCGCCTGATGAAGGCGGTGGAACGCGTCACTGCCGATCCGGCGCTGCATACGCCGGACCTCGGCGGCACGGCGAGCACGCGCAAGGTGACCGATGCGGTGATCGCCGCGATCCGCGCCGACAACGCGTAAGACGCCCTCCGGTGTCCGGCGAGTGAGGCGATGCGCTGGCCGAGCACGGCCGCAACACCGGGTTCCTTCCCGGTCTTGTGATCGCCCTCGCCGGCGCACGCCAGACATCCGCCCGAGACAGCGAGCGGTATCGGCGGGAACAGAAGACGCGGCCGGAGCCTTGATAGGCGGCGCGGCCGGGCTGGACACACGCGCATTTCCTGTCGCAGATGGCAGCTACATATCCTTGAACCGGCCCGGAGCCGTCTTGCGTGCGGGGCCCGCGCCTTCAACGTCAACGACATCAGAGCCATTCTGACCGGAACGGGAAAGGAAAGTCGAAATGACAATGCGTCGTCACCGGCGAGCCAAGATCGTCGCCACGGTCGGTCCTGCAAGCGCGTCTCCCGAGATGCTGAAGGCGCTGTTTCTGGCGGGCGTCGATACGTTCCGCCTGAACTTCAGTCATGGCACGCAGGACGGCCACGCCAAGGTCCACGCCGCCATCCGCGCCCTGGAACAGGAGGCCGGACGGCCGATCGGCATCCTGATGGACCTGCAAGGGCCCAAAATTCGCGTCGGCACGCTGCGGGACGGCAAGATCACGGTCAAATCGGGCGAATCGATTCGCTTCGTCAAATCGGGAGCCGACGGTGACCGCTCGGCTATCCCGTTGCCGCACCCGGAAATCTTCGCCGCGATCGCGCCCGATCACGATCTTCTCATCGATGACGGCAGGGTTCGCGTCCGCGTCACCGGCATCGGAGATGACACCATCGACGCCAAGGTCATCGTCGGCGGCACGATCTCGAACCACAAGGGAGTCAACCTTCCCGGCACCGTTCTCGACCTGTCGCCGCTGACGCCCAAGGACCGATCCGACCTCGAATTCGGCCTGCGGCTCGGCGTCGATTGGGTTGCGCTGTCCTTCGTGCAGCGGCCGTCGGACGTGATCGAGGCGCGCGGCCTTATCGGCGACCGGGCCGGCGTCATGGTGAAGATCGAAAAGCCCGCCGCGCTCGATCGCATCGACGACATTATCCAGTTGTCCGATGCAGTGATGGTGGCCCGCGGCGACCTCGGCGTTGAAATTCCACCCGAGGACGTGCCCGGCCGGCAAAAGGAACTGGTGCGGGCCTGCCGGCTGGCGGTGAAGCCGGTGATCGTCGCCACCCAGATGCTGGACTCGATGGTGGCTGCGCCGACGCCGACGCGCGCGGAAGCCTCCGATGTCGCAACCGCCGTCTATGACGGCGCGGATGCAGTGATGCTGTCGGCGGAATCGGCCACGGGCCTCTATCCGCGTGAAACCGTCGAGATGATGGACCGGATCATCACGAGCACGGAGCAGCACAAGATGTACCGTTCGCTGATCGAAGCGACGCAGCCGGGCGAGGAACAGACCGCGCCCCATGCGGTTGCGACCGCCGCGAGCGACCTTGCGACCGTGATCCACTCGAAGGCGATCGTCGCCTACACCTCCAGCGGAACCACCGCCGCCCGCGTCGCACGCAAACGGCCAAGCCAGCCGATCCTGGCGATCACGCCGAGCCTGGCGACCTCGCGCCGTCTCTGCCTGCTCTGGGGCGCGCACAGCGTGTTTTCGGAGGACGTGAACAGTTACGAGGAAATGGTTGATCGCGCGAGCCGGCTCTCCCGCAGCCAAGGATTCGCTGCAGGCGGCGATCTTCTGGTCGTCGTGGCCGGGATACCGTTCGCCCAGGCTGGAACCACCAACAACATTCGGGTGCTGAAGCTCGAGCGGTAGGCTGGGCCTGGCCGCGGGGCGGCATCGCGTTATCCTGGAACGCCTGTTGCGTTCCGACGTTGCGTTGCGAACATCTTTGCTTCGCCCTTTCCCGAAGCGATCGTGATGCAACTTGCGCCGCGTAAATTGTCATCGCCCGGCAGGGGCAGCCGGTCGTCCGGCCTGCTGCTCTCTGTGCTGCTGTTGGCAGCGGCTGCGGTGAGCGGCCGCCCGGCCGTTGCAGCGGACGGCGCGGAGGATTCGAAACCGGCCCAGCAACAGCCGTCTCAAGGCACCGGCCAGGCCGAACAAAACCACGATGCGAAACCGACCGACGCCAAACAAGCCGACGCGCCCGAACACACTAAAGAGTCCGCCGCTCCGCCGAAAACACCGAGCCTTTGCGACGCGCTCGGCGCGGCGGCCGCGGCCAATGAGCTGCCGGTCGATTTCTTCACCCGCCTGATCTGGCAGGAAAGCCGTTTCAGGCCAGACGCGATCAGTCCAAAGGGCGCGCAAGGAATTGCACAATTCATGCCGGCGACAGCCAGAGCGAGCGGCCTGGAAAACCCGTTCAATCCGCTGCAGGCGATCACCAAGTCCGGACAGCTGTTGCGCGATCTGCGCCAGGAGTTCGGCAATCTCGGGCTGGCGGCGGCCGCCTACAATGCGGGATCAGGACGCGTTCACGACTGGCTCGGCGGTCGCAAGGCACTGCCGCAGGAAACCCGGGCCTATGTGCGGATCGTCACAGGACGTTCCGCCGATGAATGGGCAGCCGGGACCGCCGATACCAAACTGGTTGCGCGGCCTCCCCTCCAGGTCCCTTGCGACTTGCCGTCCGGCGCCCTGATGGAGCCCAACTCGACAGCGTCCCAGCTAAAAGCCGAGCCGGTCAAACCCTGGGGCGTGGAGATCGTCGGCGGCACGACGCGGCAAAATGCGCTCGCGCGTTACCGCGAATGGCAGCCGAAATATGCGGGCCTCCTGGCCGGCCGCGAAACCAACGTGGTCATACGCGGGGTCATCGGTCAGGCCGGGGCAGCACGGGTGCGGATCGGCGACGATACCCGCTCCGGCGCGCAGAAATTATGCGCCTCGCTCAAGGCGGCCGGGGCCTATTGCGACGTCATGCGCAACTGAGCCGGTAAGGCACGGTCTCAGCGACCTCTGGCTCGAGCTGGCGCCTTGCGTTGCCGCATCCCTGCAAGCAGCCGCGAGTCTGTAAAATTGTCTGAATATACGAGTCATGATTTGACAAAATACCATTTTCCAAATCCTCCCCGATGGTTGTTTGGGATCGGCGACGTGTAAAAAGGTCATTATCTGGCATGCCAGCAAATGCTGGCGTTGGCATTGGCAGATGCCCATCTTAATCGCCCATCCCTCGGAGAGAAGAACATGGCCCGCAATATCCTGATTTTGGGAGCATCCTATGGATCCCTCTTGGGAACCAAGCTGCTCATGGCCGGGCACAACGTGACCCTGGTTTGCCGGCGCAAAACCGCCGATCTCATCAACCGGGAGGGCACTGAAGTCCGCATCAAGCTCCGCGACGAGCCCAAGCACCGCTCGATTTTTTCGCGCGATCTTCCTGGCAAACTCGATGCGGTGACGCCGCAGGACGTGGATGTTTCCCGCTACGAGCTGGTCGGGCTTGCGATGCAGGAGCCGCAATACACCAACCACACCATCCGCGTTCTCATGATCAAGATCGCCGAGGCGAAGCTGCCTTGCCTCTCGATCATGAACATGCCGCCCCTGCCCTATCTCAAACGGATTCCTTCCCTGGCGAACATGGATCTGGAAGAAGCCTATACCAACGCGCAGGTCTGGGAGCGCTTCAGGCCGGAGCTCGTGACGCTCTGTTCGCCCGACCCGCAGGCTTTTCGTCCGCCGGAAGACGCGGCCAATGTGCTGCACGTCGGCCTCGCGACCAATTTCAAGGCGGCTGCATTTGCCGATGACGCGCACAACAAAATACTGCGCGAGCTGGAAGCCGACATCGACGCGGTGAAGCTCGACGGACAGGACGTTCCGGTGAAGCTCAAAGTGTTCGATTCGCCGTTCGTGCCGCTCGCCAAATGGTCGATGCTGCTGACGGGAAACTACCGCTGCATCACGCCGGGCGAACCGCAGTCGATCCGCGATGCCGTGCACGGCGACCTCAAGCTTTCGAAATCGATCTACGAGCACGTCGATGCGGTCGCCCGGCGTCTCGGCGCCGACGAAAAGGATCAGGTGCCGTTCGAGAAATACGCCAAGGCGGCCGAGAGCCTTCTCAAGCCGTCATCGGCGGCGCGCGCAGTGGCCGCCGGCGCGCCTTTCATCGAGCGTGTCGACCTGCTGGTGAAGCTGATCTCGCATCAGTTGGGCACCCCCAACGCGGAGATCGATCAGACGGTGCAGACAGTCGATCAAAAGCTCAACGAGAAGATCGTCGAAGGCGGTTCCGACCTGTGACAGCATCTGGCTCGCGCGCCCGCGTGAGCTGACATCGGCACTCCGCGCCTGTATACAGGCGGCATGGCAGAATGCTGCGTTCCGCCCCCGTTGGTGCTTCCGCCGCGCCCGGATCGGCTTCCGCTCATCCGTGAAGCCTTTCGGCTGGAATGGCTGACGATCGGATGGATGACGATTGAAGCCGCGGCTTCCATCGGCGCCGGCATTTTCGCCGGCAGCCTCGTCGTGCTGGCCTTCGGCCTCGATAGCCTGATCGAACTGGCCTCGGCAGGCGTGCTGATGTGGCGGCTGTCCGTCGAACTTCGCCACGGCCGGCGATTTTCCGAGCGCGCCGAACTGATCGCCAGCCGCATCGGCGGCGGACTGCTGTTTGCGCTTGCGGCCTACGTCACCATTGCCTCGCTGTGGCGCCTTTATACAGGCGTCGGCGAAGCATTTTCCTGGCCCGGCTTTATCGTCGCCCTGATCGCAATTCCCGCGATGCGTTACCTCGCCTATCGCAAGATCGCGATCGCCGAAAAGATTGGAAGCCGCGCATTGCGCGCCGACGCCATGGAAGCCGTGACCTGCGGCTGGCTGTCGTTCGTCGTGGTGATCAGCCTCGCCGCGCAATGGCTGACGGGAGCGTGGTGGATTGACGGAGCCGGCTCGCTCGCGATCGTCTGGTTCCTGGTCAAG
Organism: Bradyrhizobium sp.; assembly: GCF_027451485.1. Taxonomy (GTDB): domain Bacteria; phylum Pseudomonadota; class Alphaproteobacteria; order Rhizobiales; family Xanthobacteraceae; genus Bradyrhizobium. The sequence continues at coordinate 15,870 of NZ_DAIDJE010000160.1, read as the reverse complement.
GAAGGACGCGAAGCCTGGTCCGGGGACGACTGCAGCTGTTGCTGACGCCTGCACCGCCTGCGGCGTTCTCATCTACCAGATCATTCCGAACAGAACGCCTATGACAGGCCAGGCCAAGACCATCATGGCGCTCGGCAACATGCTCGCCGAACCCAGCGAGCCGTATCGCGCGAAAATCCAGATGATCGACGCAAACCAGACGAAAATGAAGAAGGCGCTGGTCAACAGCGCCCCCCACGTCCCGGCGAGCGCCAGACCCAGCGGCGTCATCCCCAGGGCCATAACGCCGACCGTCAACAACCAGGGGCGTGGATCCGGGTGATCAGTGTCTAGTTGATCGTTCAGCAGTGCGCTGACGGCATCTTCAGTCGGCCATTGCATGACGTCGGCCCAAAGCGAACAGGCGTTGAGTAAGCGGAGAAGCAGTCCCGGGCGTACATCCGGCACCGGGACTGCTCCTCTGAAAATCGACTTAAGGTCGACCGCGCATTTGCTCATGCCATGCGGGTTCCCGCGTTAACCTATGATGATCGTGCAGGGTTGCTAGAGGTTTCAGGCCGAGAGAACGAGGCGGGCCAGGAACGAGACAGGCCAGGCGCGGTTTTGTCATGTCGCCTCTCGCTACGGAACCGAGCCAAGCCCGCCGATGAAACCAGCTATCCTCGCGTTCATGGTTGCGGCGCTCGCAGCTGTGCAAGCTTCCGCCATGGAACCCTTCGGCCGGGACGCGGTGCCCTCCAAATCCGACGGCTTGATCGCCACCTGGCGCGGGCTTCAGCAGCAAGTCGCAGCAGACGAAGACGAGATCAGGCAGTGCCGGGAGCAGCCCTGCGATTCTGCCGCAGCGAGACGCGTTATTTCGATCGTCGACGAGGCGCGTCGCTTTGGCGGACGGCAAATGATCGGCCACCTCAACCGGTCCATCAACAGCGCCATTCCGGCAACGCGTGCCAACGTGCCGTGGTTGTCGCCGCTGGCTGCGCTCGACCGGGCCGGCGATTGCAAGAGCTACGCCATTGCCAAATACCTGGCGCTTGCCGATGCGGGGATTGCGGCCCGCGACCGCAAACTCGTGATGCTTCAGCTCACGACGCCGCCCGGCGAACTGCATCTTGCCGTCCTCGTCAGGGACGGCCAGCATTGGCTCATTCTCGACAACCGCACGCTGACCCTCGTGGATAGCACCGCGACGCGGCAATACGCTCCGCTGCACGAGTTCGACGAGGACGGGGTCCGCGACTTCAGATAGCTGTCGACGTGTTTTCTTCGCCCGAACCTACTCACGCGCCGGGATCAAGTCCTGTGCAGCATGCCTCTGTCGAAAACGCTCTTCTCACCAACCCCAGCCCTGCTGCGCCGGATAGGCTTGTTGCCCCGGATAATAGCCCTGGCCGCCACGCCGGGGGATCAGGTAGCGCTGCGGCTCGGGACTGCGCTGGAAAAACGGGAAGAAGCCGCCGCCATTGTCGCCCCAACCGCCCTCGCTGGCGACCGCGACATCGGCCGAAGGCATCGACGGCTTGCGCGTGATAAAGCCGCCCTGGGGCTGGTCGCTCAACACCGCGACGAATTCGGTGCGATAGTTGGTCTCACTGCTGAGCGGCTCGTCCGAAACGATGATCGAGGATCGCGGCACGGCGGTCGGCGCGAGGCGATCGAGCACATCCTGCGGAATGGTGATGCGGTCAAGCGCGTCCTTGGCGTCGTCGCCCTTGTCGATCGTGACCTCGGTCCAGCGCAGGCCCGTATCGGTGCGCGCCACCGCGGTGAAAACATGCGTGCCGATCGGCCGGTCAGGATCGCGGATGGTGACGGGAACCTCGATGCTCGAATCGAACACCTCACCGCCGCCGTCCGGCGCGGGCTTGTGGGTATCGCGCCGCACGTAGAGCTTTTGGGTCGCGCGGCTGATGTAGATCGAGAACGGCTCGACGGCGAGCCTGGCGTCGGTCGCAGCCTTGGCTGCGTCGGCCTTCTTGACCGCGGCGGCCTTGGCTGCATCCTTTGCCGCAGCGGCAGCCTCAAGTTTCGCCTTCCCGTCGGCTTTGGCGGCCTCAAGCTGTGCCGTGGCTTCCTCGGCCTTGGGAGCGATTTTTTCTTTCAGAAGTTCGGCTTTCACCGTCGCCTGCTCCGTCCGGGCTCGGGCGATCGCCTTATCGGCAAAGGCAAGCTCGGCAGCCGCGCGAGTCTTGATTTGCTCCAACTTGCGCAGCGAGGCGTTCAGCGAAGTCGTCTCACGCGCCGCCGTGGCGGCAGCTCTCTTTGCCTCATCGGCGGCCTGGGTCGCCTCCTCGGCCTCACGGGCCGCCGCATCGGCGCGCACCGGGGCGGCCGCAAGAGCGGCCGGCTTGGGTGTGAGCAGCGCCAGCACCGGATGAGAAAAGTCGACCGGGGCCTCGTCATCGGGCGAGATGATTACCCGCATGCCGATCCGCGTCTTTTCGAACAGATCCTCGGCAAATTCGTAAGGCATCCGCACGCAGCCGTGCGATGCCGCATAGCCCGGCAGGGGCCCGCCGTGCAGCGCGAGGCCGTTCCAGGTGATGCGCTGCATGTTCGGCATCCAGGCATCGTCATACATGGTCGAGTGATGGTCCTTGTCCTTCTCGACAACTGCAAAGACGCCCGCCGGCGTCTCGCGTCCCGTGGTCCCGCTCGACACCGGCGCACGCAGGATCCAGCCATCGGCGTCGTAGAAGGTGACCTTCTGGCTCTTGAGGGAGACGATCGCCATGATCGGCTCGCCGGCCTCGCGCGGCGCCTTCGCCTCGAAGGTTTGCGCGGCGCGCCCCTGTCTCGCCGCTGCTCCGGCCTCAGGCGCCGCCAGGATAACCGCCGTCGTGGCCATCATCGCGAGCATCGCACGCCCGCGAAGTCCCCTCGGCCGTGCCACCGCGGTAGGTTGCGCCCTCATAGTACAATCCAACATGCCACGCCTCGGTTTAAAACTGTTGTCCGCGCTTGCGCCAGCAAGTCTCAGATCGCGGCCTTTATAATTAGCTAACCTCCACAATCAGCTAACCTGCCCTGCCGCGAATGGTTCGCCGCCATCGCGAACCATCCATGGTGGTCAAACCTCATATAGGACCAACCACTTGGGAGAAAGTTTGATCCACCGCCGGGATGGGCGCAAACTGCCGAAGCGGCGGTTCGGCAGCGAATCGAGGGGATTGTCGGTCGCGCTCCTAGCCATCCCCCCGAAAAACCAAATTTTTTTTTGCAGGGACATACCCGTCCGCAGCATCCCTGGCTTGTGACGGTCCATTCGATTGATTGACCAGGGGGTTCGCGGCTCATCTTCAAGCGCTGCGCGGATGCGCCGCAAAGAACTGTCATTTGCCCGTTAGAAACCTGCCAGATTCCCGCAACAAGGCGTGGGTAGGTTCGCGTCAGATGTGTCGCAAGACACATTCCCTCGTTGAATAAAAAATTTCTGTGATCGCGGTCGCGACGTGCGGACTGAAGCGGTGCTCGGCATCGGTTCGGCCGATGGCTGCGCATTGGCAGGTGGGGCGTGCGACAACGATTTTCGACGATTTCCGGCGCTGCTGCCGCAGCTTGCCTTGGCCTCGCGGCGAGCAGCGTGAGCGCGTGGCTCGGCGCCACGAGCCTCGATCGCGCGGCCGAGAGGCCGCGCAACGTCTGTGTCCGGCCCGAACCCGGCAGCACGATTACCGAACCGGAAGATCTGCGCAGCCGCGACGGCATCCTGGAGACCGATCTGCGCATTGTCGACCAGAAGTTGCCGGACGGTACCATCCGCTACTGCTATCTGACGCCGGACGGAAAGCCCTCGCCCACCTTGCGCGTGAAGCCGGGTGATCAGCTCATCATCCATTTCAAGAACGACCTCACCGAGTTCGACGCCGCAACGCCCGTGATCGGCCGGTCGCTTGCCGGTGCCCAGATCTGCACGGCGAAAAAGAGCCTCGACCCCTGCGAGAGCGGCGCGATGACGCCGGTTTCGACCAACCTGCATTTCCACGGGCTCACCGTTCCGCCGGCCTGCCACCAGGATGAGGTGCTGAAAACATCGATCCAGCCCGATGATGCGCCGTTCGAATATCGGCTGCACATCCCCGCTGACGAGCCGCCCGGCCTTTACTGGTACCACCCGCATCTTCACGGCCTCAGCAAGACGCAGGTACTCGGCGGCGCCTCCGGCGCTCTGATCATTGAAGGTATCGAGCGCGCCGACCGCGAGCTCGCAGACCTGCCCGAGCGTGTGATCGTGATCCGCGATCAGGATCTCATCAATCCTGACGCCCCGCCGTCGAAATTCGAGCCCGTCATGTCGAAGAGCCAGCTCGACAGCGACGGCGATGCGCTGAACTCCGGCACCGGCTTCGGCAAGCCGGCGAAAGACCTGTCCGTCAATTTCGTGCCCGTTCCCTATCCGAACTATCCGCCGGCTGCGATGTCGATGAAACCGGGCGAGCGGCAGCTCTGGCGCGTACTGAACGCGTCCGCGATCACTTATCTCAACCTGGCCTTGCTGGTTCACCGCGTGCCGCAAAAGATCGGCATCGTCGGCATCGACGGCGTACCGCTGCATTTTGCGGGCAGCCCGTCATTGCCGGTGCAGTGGGTTGACCATCTCGGCGTGCCGCCCGGGGCGCGCGCCGAATTCATCGTCGAAGGACCGCCGGCGGGCTCGGGCGCCCTCCTAGTCACGCGTTCGGTCGATACCGGGCCCGCCGGCGAGAACGATCCCAACCGCGCGCTGCTGGCGGTGACCGCCAGCGAGGGTGCCAGCGAACCGCCGTCGGCGCTGCCGACGCGCGCCGAACCGTTGCCGCCTCCGGAACGCCCGTGGATTGGCGACGCCGCGCCGGTGCGCGTCCGAAAGCTTTTCTTTTCAGAGCAACAGGAGAACCCGAAGGACCCCAACAGCCCCACCAAATTCTTTCTCACGGCGGACGGCGAAAATCCCAGGCCGTTCGATCCGAACTCGAACGTCCCGGATATCGTCGTTCACCAGGGTGACGTCGAAGACTGGATCATCGAGAACCGCTCGATGGAGCTGCATGATTTCCACATCCACCAGCTCCACTTCCAACTGCGCGAGTGGTCCGGGATTCCCGTCAACGAACCGTTCCTGCGCGATACCGTGAACGTTCCCTACTTCAACGGCCGGATGCTGACCTATCCCAGCGTGCGGCTGCGCATGGATTTTCGCGATCCCAACATCGTCGGCACCTTTGTCTACCACTGCCACGTTCTCGAGCACGAGGACGGCGGCATGATGGGAACGATCAAGGTCGTGCCGAGGAGCACTGTGACCTCAACCTCAACTACGCCGACCAACCAGAACAAAGGAGAGCTTTAATGCACGACAAGCACAAGTCACACTGGCTGAAGGGTTGCCGTCTGACCCTCAGCGCGCTGGCGCTGGGTCAGTTCATCGCTACCCCGGTCCTCGCCGAGCCGTTCGAATTCCACGGCCCCGGATTCCACGGCGAGCATGAAAGCGAGGCGCGGACACCGATCAAGCACGTCATCGTCATCATCGGCGAGAACCGCAGCTTCGATCACGTGTTCGCCACCTACGTGCCGAACAGGAAGGGCGAAACCGTCGACAATTTGCTCTCCAAGGGCATCATCAAGCTCGATTCCAACAAGAACGCGATTCCGGGACCCAACTTCCAGAAGGCACATCAGACCGCCGCACAGGACACCGGGCCGGCCGATGCTTTCTTGCTGAGCCCGCCGCAGCAGAACTTCCCGAACGACCAATTGCCGCCCCCGCTGGTCGGCGGCGCCAAGACCTCGTATATTTCGCCCGCGACGATCTCCAACGCGCAGGCGACCGAATCGGGACTGGCTGCCGACTACTATCAATTTCTCCTGACCGGGGGGTATCAGTCGACCGACCCGAGCCTGCAAAAGGGTTCACCGGACGCCCGCATCACCAACGTGAATGCCCTGCCGGCAGGTCCCTTCCAGCTGACCAACGGCAGCACGCTGACTTATGACTCGTATGCGGCGAGCCCGGTGCATCGCTTCTATCAGATGTGGCAGCAGCTGAACTGCAACACAAATGCTGCCAGCCGCGACAACCCGTCGGGCTGCAACGCCAACCTGTTCGCCTGGGTCGAAGTGAGCGTCGGCGCCGGCGCCAATGGCAAGGTGCAGCCCTCCCCATTCACCAATGCGACCACGGGTGAAGGCTCGACCGCGCTCGGCTTCTACAACGTGCAAAAGGGCGATGCCCCCTACTTCACCAGCCTGGCGCAGAAGTACGCGATGAGCGACAACTTCCACCAGTCCGTCAACGGCGGCACCGGTGCCAACCACATCATGTTCGGCCATGCCGACATGATCTATTTCAGCGATGCCAACGGCAATCCGGCCGTGCCGCCGAACGGCATTCAGGTTCGCGGCGGCACTGCGGACGCAGGCATCGTCGGTGAGATCGAGAACCCGAATCCGGCACCGGGCACCAACAACTGGTACACCGAGGACGGTTACGGTGCCGGCGGCTATGGCAGCCCGGTTTCGGGCGGCGGCTCGTACTCGAACTGCGCCGATCCTGGCCAGCCCGGCGTCAAGCCGATCCGGGAATATCTGGAATCGCTCCGCATCAATCCGAACTGCGAAGCCGGCCGCTACTACCTGATGAACAACTACAACCCCGGATATTTCGGCAACGGCAAGAACGCCTATGTCGACAACAATCCGGCCAACACTCCGTTCACAGTCCCGCCGTCGACGCGCAAGAGCATCGGCGACAGCCTGAACGAGCGCAAGATCTCCTGGAAGTACTACGGCGACCAGTGGAACAACTACGTCAACGATCCGTACCAGCTAAACTGGGGTACCAGCGGACCGACCGCTGACGAGTACTGCAACATCTGCAATCCGTTCCAGTACGACACATCGATCATGTCGCATCCGGAGCAGGTAGCCGCGCACATCCAGGACACGACGAACCTCTACAGCGACATCTCCAGCCACAGCCTGCCTGCGGTTTCGATCGTCAAGCCGAGCGGATTTGTCGATGGTCACCCTGCATCGTCCAAGCTGAACCTGTTCGAAGGCTTTGTGAAGAAGATCGTCGACCAGGTTGAGGCCTCTCCCTATGCCAACGATACGGCGATCTTCATCACCTTCGACGAAGGCGGCGGCTACTATGACTCTGGCTATGTGCAGCCGCTCGATTACTTCGGCGACGGCACCCGCATCCCGCTGATCGTGGTCTCAAAGCACGCGGTCCCCGGTCACATCTCGCACACCTATTCCGATCACGTCTCGATCATCAAGTTCATCGAGCGCAACTGGGGTCTGCAACCGATCAGCAATCGAAGCCGGGACAACTACCCGAATCCGATCGCGCTGCCGAACAATCCGTACGTTCCGCTGAACCACCCGGCCATCAGCGACCTGTTCGACATGTTCGACTTCGGCGGCGGCGAGCCCGGCGAATGGATCCGCTAATTCGCTGACGTCCGATTTTCGACCACACGAGCCATCCGCCGGCCAAAGAAAGGGCCGGCGGATTTTTCATTTCATTAGTCATCCTGCGTCGCGACCCGCACCAGCCCCACTCCTGAGGAAGCGCGGTCGCGCGCGTCTCGAAGATGCAGGCCTCGTGGTTCTCCTGGCGAGGCGACGCGTCGTCCGAAGACGCCGCTTCGGGGCGCCAAGTAAGGCCAATCGCGCGCATCACCTATGATTTTAGGGCGGCTGGACAAGCGACCGCTTTTCTTTGTCAACTGTACAAATTAACCTCGCGCCGCTTTGACTGGATGGTCGTATGAATATCAGACTCTTTGCCAAGGCGGCCTTTCTGATCGCCGGCTCTCTTTGCGCCGCACTGCAGGTTTTGGCGCCTGCGAGCGCTCACGCGGCAGCTGACCTCAGCGGCGTCTGGATCCCGGACGTGAAGGATCAGAAGCGCCAGGAGGTCACGAACATGCCGCCCTGGACGGCGGACGCTCTTGCGCAAATTCAGCATCTGGTGGCGGAAGAAAAAGCGGGACGGCCGTTTCTCGTCCTCAGCCACTGCCTGCCGCACGGCATGCCCAGCTGGATGCTGATCGCCCACAATGCCATGGAGGTGCTTGTGACACCCGGCCGCATCACCATGCTTGGCGAAGGCGACGGCAACCGGCTGCGACGCATCTACACGGATGGCCGCAAGCCGCCGGATGACCCCGACCTTTCACTGCACGGCTACTCGATCGGCCATTGGGAGGGCGACACGCTGGTGGTCGATACCACGGCGATTGTGCCGCAGGCCTACATCGCGATCAGCGAAGCCGCCGGCATTCCCAACAACGGCGACATGCATATCGTTGAGCACATTCATCTCGTCGAGCCGAACGTGATGCATGACGATCTGGAGATCACCGCGCCGAAGGTTCTCACCACGGCCTGGAAGACGACGCGAATTTTCCGCCGCTACCCCGATCGGCATTTCGAGATTGCTGAGGGTGAGTGCGAGCAGGAGGATCTGTTGCCGGGGAAGGACGAACACGGCAACGACATCTATGTTTCCAACCCGCAAGGGGCGTACGGAACGGTCCACACCGCCAAATAACAAGGAAGAATCGAGATGTCGCCGAAGGCCATGTCCATTGCAGCCTGCCTGACGCTGAGCCTTGTCGGCGCGGCCGCCGCGCACCATTCCAACGCAGCCTATGACAGTGACCATCCGCAGACCGTGCAAGGCACGGTCAAGCAGGTCAACTGGAGCAACCCGCATATCAGCTTCATCGTCGAGACCGACGTCAAGGAAGGGCCGCAGTCCGGCACCTGGGTGTTCGAGGTGTCGAGCCCCGGCGTGCTGACACGTTCGGGCTGGACCAAGCGCGCGTTGCAGCCCGGCGATCACGCAACGTTCACCTATCTGCCGCTGCGCGACGGCAAGGCCGGCGGTTACCTCCGCAAGGTGGTTCTCCAGGACGGCAAGGAGCTGACCTACAGCCTGAACTCGGGCGAGCAGTAAGTTGGAAGCGCTGCTGATCACGTTTTCAAAGTGGCTGGCATCGACCGAGTTCAGCCACACCATCCAAAGCGTCACGTGGATCATTCCAACGCTTCAGACGATCCACATTCTCTGCGTCGCGATCGTCTTCTCTTCGGCGGTGCTGGTGAATTTGCGCATCTTCCGCCTGTTCGAACGCGACCAGCCGCTTGGCGCCGTCACGCGGCGATTTCTGTCGCCGATCTGGCCCGTTCTCCTCATCCTTCTGCTGACCGGAAGCCTTCTGATCATCGGAGAGCCGAGGCGCTCGCTGGTCAACACCACCTTTTATATCAAGATGTCGCTTTTGCTGATTGCCATCGTGCTGACGGCCCTCCTGCAACGGACGGTTCTGGCTTCACCGGGTTTCTTTGAAAAGAGGCAAACGGCGATCCGCGCCCTGGCGACAGTGTCGATCCTGGTCTGGAGCGGCATCCTGTTCGCCGGCCGCTGGATCGCCTACACGCAGGCCGGATGATGTCACTGTTCCAGCAACTGATCGCGTTCTTCGAGGATAGCAGCATCGCAGACGCGATCCGCGAAAACGACCTGCTGTTTCCGTTGATCGAATCCGTCCACGTCGTGGCGATCTGCCTCGTGGTAGGATCGATCCTCGTGCTCGACCTGCGGCTGCTCGGCTTTGCCTCGCTCGACCGGCCTGTCGGGCGGCTGACAAGCGCGGTGCTGCCGCTGACATGGAGCGCCTTCATCGTCGCGGCCTGCTCCGGCTTCCTGCTGTTCATGTCCCACGCCACCAAATACCTGGCGAACGGCTACTTCATCACGAAGATGGCCCTGATCGGCGCGGCGGGACTCAACATGATCGTTTTCCACGCCGTCGCGGCGAGAGATCTGCCGAAATGGGAAGCACGGAGATTGCCGCCGCCCCGGGTGCGAGTGGCCGGCGCCCTCTCGGTGCTGCTCTGGATCGCAGTCGTCGCCTGCGGCCGCTGGATCGGCTTTACCATGGAAGAGCTGCAGTGATGCGGCAGCTTCGTCCTCGCGTTGCGCTCGCGGCTGTGTTCATCAGTTCGGGACTTGCAGCAGCGCCATCGATGTCCCAGCCGGTCCCGGCAACGCCGCCGTTCAAGGCGCACGTCGACATGAAGACTTTCATGGAGCACGTACTGACGCCGGCGGCGAAGGTGATCTGGAGTGTCAACGGCGCGGTGATCGATGCCAAAGGCGAACACAGCCTGTCACCGCAAACAGATGACGACTGGGAGAACATCGCAAGCGGCGCAGCGACGCTTGCCGAAGCCACCAACGCGCTGATGATTCCAGAACGGGTGCGGGATTCCGAGTGGAACGGCTATGTGAAAAGGCTCGCCGATGCCGCGAACAAGGCCTACCAGGCCGCCGAAGCGCATGATCTGAAAGCCGTCTCTGAGGTCAGCGATCGTCTGGACGGCATCTGCGCCGCCTGTCACCGCCACTACGGGCTGGAATAGCTCTCGCACCGAAGGCGCAAATGAGCCGCATTTCTGCGAAAACCTGACCCTCGACATTGATTGGATGGCTGCGTGAATCAGGACATTGAATCAAGCAAGGTTCCGGAAGTCACGCTGGTCTTCTGGATCATCAAGATCCTGGCCACCACGCTCGGCGAAACCGGCGGCGACGCCGTGTCGATGTCCATGAATCTTGGCTATGCGGTCTCGAGCGCGATCTTCATCGGCATCTTTGCCGCCGCGGTTGCCGCACAGATCGCGACGCGAAAATTCCATCCGTTCCTCTACTGGCTGGTCGTCGTCGCCACCACCACCGCCGGCACCACCATGGCCGACTTCGCCGATCGCTCGCTCGGAATCGGCTATCCCGGCGGATCATCGCTCCTCCTGGCGTTGCTGATGATCTCGCTCGCCCTCTGGTACTGGTCGGAAGGGTCGATCTCGGTGAACACGGTTGCGACGCCGAGGATTGAGACGTTCTACTGGGTTGCGATCCTGTTTTCCCAGACACTGGGCACGGCGCTCGGCGACTGGATGGCCGATACCAACGGTCTCGGCTATGAGGGCGGCGCGCTGGTGTTCGGTGCGGGACTCGTGCTGATCGCCGCGGCCTATTTCTTCACGTCGCTTCCGCGAACCGCCCTGTTCTGGTCCGCCTTCATCCTGACCCGGCCGCTCGGCGCCACCTTGGGCGACCTGTTCGACAAGCCGCTCAAGGACGGCGGGTTTGCCTTCAGCCGCTATAGCGCGTCGGCGATCCTGGCGGCACTGATCATTGCCTGTATCGTGCTGCTGCCGCAACGCGCCGCGATGCGTTCCGGCGAGACATAGACAACCGTATCAATCAGAGGCGTGGTGGCTCGGCGGGCGTCGGCGCCGGATGCGGCGCCGCACCCGGGCTACTTCGCAAACTCGGGAAAAACCGGAAGCTTTCCGACGTCGCGCGCATCGTGCTGGATGATCAGCGTCCCCTTCAGGTTCGCCAGGATCTTCTTGATGCGCTCGATCGAGGCGATCGTCTGGGCGCGGTCGTAGTTGAAGGCCGGCACGCCGTCGGAATCGTAGTTCTCATGGAAGTGGACGGCATCGCCGGAGAGGATGACTGGCCCCATCTGCGAAAGCTTCACAAGCAGGCTGGTGTGGCCCGGCGTGTGCCCGGGTGTGCGCAGCATGATCACCGAACCGTCACCAAACACATCCTTGTCGAGCGGCACGGGCTCGACCTTGCTGTCGCCCTTGATCCAGCTCTCGAACGGCTTGTAGTTCACGCCTTGGGCGGGTTTCGGAGCTGTGATCGCGTCCCACTCCTTCGCCCCGATCAGCAGTGTCGCCTTTGGAAACGATGAGACCTGGCCGGTGTGATCGGCGTGATAATGGCTGATGCCGACATACTTGATCTGGTCGGGCTTGACGTCGATCCTGGCGAGTTGATCGACGATGCTCACCTTCGGCGCAACGTTGGGAGCCGTCATGGAGTGGCCGGTATCCCACAGCATGTACTCGTCGCCATGCTTGATGAGGTAGCAGCTGTAGACGAATTGCAGTTTCATCTCGCCATAAGCAAAGGTATCCGAGAAGCGCCCGTTGACGGCGATCGGCGCCTGCGGCGTGCCGCAGTCGAGCCGCGCCAGCGATATCTCCGCGGCTTGTGCCGGCACTGCCGAAGCAAGGCACGCGAAAAGGCCGACGCCGACGGCAAGCCCGGTCCATGTTCTGGTCATTGTTTCCCCCCCTGAAAGCCATGACGGCGGGGCGCAGGATATAGGCCCGCCGACGGGGACGAAATGGCCTTGTCCCGTCCCAACGCAGATGTGAGCCTGCTTCAGTCGTGACGGACGGCGCCGTGGCGACCGGCCAATCAGCCGCAATTCCAGATCGGGCCGATCGGCGTCCGCGTCCAGCACGGACCGAAGCTGCCGCCGTTGTAGCGGCCGCGGTACATGCCCGGCCAACCGACATAGTGCCACTCGCCGTCCCATCCGAAATAGCGCGGGACGGGATCGATGTACCAGTGGCGCCCGTGGTGCCGCGCCGCATAACGCAACCCGCCCTTCTGGGCAATGAGCGGCTGGCTGTTGCTTGGCGGCTGATGATAACCGGGAAGGAAACCGTAGCCATGCCAGTGCCCCGGTCGCTTGTGGGCCGGCGCGGCCTGCGCGGCAAGCGAAAGCAGCGAGACGACAACGGCGACGGACAGACAGATGAGGCGCAGCATTCGCGCAACATAGACAATCGGCTACGGGAAGACCATTCAAATCCGGGTCTCGATTCTGGCCTCAAGGCAGCGCTAACGAACCGAGCGTCACCGTCCCTTGCCCTCCATAATGTTTCGGCGCTCCGGTGGCCGCGCAGTTGTCATATGAGACTGCTTACGAAATCAAAGTCCAGCTGGATGATGTCGCCCGGAAGCAGACCGTCGGGAGTCCATCGATTCGGCAAGCGCACCACCGACAACTCGGCAGTGTGGTCGGCTGGTATCTTTTGCTGCACGGCTGCGACAGCCCTGCTGTGAGGGACCGAATAAGCGGCCCAAAACGACTTGGTTCCGTCGGGGGCGCTGACTTCAACCACGGGAATTGCTATGCGTGCCATCGTAATCGTCTCTCCGGTGCGTCCTTATCGTCTTCATTCTGTTCGCGGGCGATAAAGCCAGCGATCAAGGCCGTGGCTCGGCTCGCTCCCTCGGTTGTTCTCTGTTGCACGTCAGGCAGAGCGAGCGAACCACCTGCATTCGGTTGACGGCCAGTCGCTCGTGCACGTGCGGCGTCTTCTCCTCGCAAAAGATGCAATAGCTCCGCGGCACGCGTTGCGTGGACCCAGTCGGTTTCTCCATGAGCCCCCCGGCATGAAGCAAAGAAGTTGTCAGTATCGAATGCGTTCACGACGAGCGGCTTCCTTGATCCGGAAACATTGGCTCACGGGAAAGGCGGCGAACAATCCGCGGGTGAGCGTACAGTCGTTCCGGCTGTCGAATTTCATCGTGTAGATGTGCGACGTCAAAAACAGAATGAACGCCCAGCCCACCATCGTTCCCCCGAACACCCCTGCGTGCGATTCTACGGTTCGCCGCTCGATCCGTTGTCCAGCAGTTGCCGGATGACGGTGACGAGGTCGGCAGGTGCAAAGGGCTTCTTGAGCAGGACGCTGCTGGGCACGCCCTGCGTTTCCCAGCGCTCGGCCGCCGCCCCGGTGATGTAAACGACTGGCAGATTGGGATCGATCCGGCGCGCGGCGCGCGCGACTTCCCAGCCATCGATCCTGCCGAGCAGTCTGATATCCACGACCAACGCGCGAAAGTCGCTGAGATCGCTCTTGAGGAGAGTGACAGCCTCCTCACCCGTGGCGGCAATGGCAGGCTGCAAGCCTTCATCTTCGAGCGCGGCCTCGATTGCGGTCTGCAGATGAACATCGTCTTCGATGACGAGAATGTCTGGATGAGTAATCAGTTCGGCTCCCTCCGATGCTCGATCAGCTTGCAGGCGATACGGATTCCGCGCCGGCCGACCGGTTTGCCGCCAGCAGCAGAACGCCGGCGGCCGGATCCCCGCTTGGCGCGGTTATCAGCCTTGAAGGTGCTGGCAGGCGACACGCGCCTATTTCGGAAAAGGTCCCCATCCGCTCCCCTTCGACGACTCAAGAGGATCGCCGCCGAGGCGGCTGCTGGTATTTGGGGGGATTTGGCGTTGGGATGAAGTGTAAGGATTTTATAAGGATTGTTCTTCGTCTGTTCGAAGTCGGTAACCGATCCCCGGTTCGGTCAGGATCAGATCGGGCGCGCTGGGATCGGCCTCCAGCTTCTGGCGAATTTGTCCGATATAAACCCGCACGAACTGGGTATCGGTCACCGTCCCTCCCCAGCCGGCCGCAAGCAGCTGTTTGTGGGTGACCACCTGACCGGCGTGGCGAGCCAGACAGGTCAGGAGGTCGTACTCTTTGGCCGTGAGGTCTATCTCCTGCTTCAAGACTTTTACGACGCGGCGATCAAAATCCACCTCCAGGCCGCGTCCCGAATAGGTGGAAGCATCGCGCGTCTGGCGCTGTGCATGGCGCAACGCAGTCCGCAAGCGGGCCTGAAGTTCACCCATATGGAAAGGTTTGGTGATGTAGTCGTCAGCGCCAAGATCGAGTGCGGCAATACGCTCTTCCTCGTCGTGACGCGCCGACAGCACCACGATCGGCGCTTTGGTCCACTCCCGCAGCGCCTGAATGACCTCCTTGCCATCCATGTCGGGCAGCCCGAGATCGAGCACGATGACGTCGGCCACCGATTGAGCGACCGTTTGCAGCGCCGCCGCGCCCGAAGGGACTGTCATGACATTGAAGCCGGAACTGGCGAGCGTCGACTTCAGCACGCGCAATATCGGCAGTTCATCGTCGATCACCAGCACGCGCGGGCTTGAACCGGTCACTCTCCCAACTCCTCTGGCTCCATAGCTGGTTGAGCGGGCAGCCGAATTATAAACCGCGCGCCGCGCTCATCCCGGACCGGACTCTCTACGCCAATTTGTCCGCCGAAAGCCTCCACGATCCCCTTCGCCACTGCAAGCCCGAGACCGACCCCACCCTCTCGCCGCCGGTTCGCTCCGCCTCGAAAAAACTTGTCAAAAACCTGCAATCTGTCCTCGGCGCTGACACCGGGTCCCTGATCGGCAACCGTCAGCATCACCTCGCCGTTGTCGCGTGCGACGCCGACAGTGACGAGGGAACCCGGAGGACTGAACTCGGCGGCATTCTCCAGGATATTCACCAGCGCCTGTTCGATCAGCACCGGATCGACTGAAATCATGACATTGGGCGCGGTGAAAACACGCTCGATGCGCCGGCCAGCGAGCCTTCGGCGCGTGTGTTCGAGGGCGGAGATCATCGCTTCCGCCGGCTCCATCAGTACGCGCCTCAGAGCGAGGACGCCGGATTCAAGCCGCGTCATATCGAGCAGATTCGAGACATAGCGATTGAGCCGCTCGGCCTGTTCCTGGATCGTGTCCAGCAATTCGTGCCGGGTCGTCTCATCGAAGCGCAACTCGTTTTCAAGCAGGCTCGACGCTGAAGCGAGGATGGTGGCAATCGGCGTGCGCAGGTCGTGTGACAGCGACGACAACAAAGCCGTGCGCAGCCCTTCGCGGTCGGCGATCAGACGCGCTTCAAAGACGTCTTTCGCAAGCGTCGTTCGATCGAATGCAATGGCGCCAAGCTGGAGCAATGCTTCCAGCCAGTCGCGCGCGGCGGGCGTCTCCGTATTTCGATCGGCCCACATCGCGACCAAACCGACGGAGCCTTGCGCCGTCCTCAGATCCCGCAAGATCGCCGACTTTCCTGCCAGAACCGAGGCCTCCAGGCCCCCATCCGATGCCGCATCGATCGCAGAAACCGCTTCAGTCGTTGCCAGCAGAGTCCGTCCACCGCTATTGACCGACCAGATCGCCGCCTCGATATTGCCTCCCGATTTCAGCG
>NZ_DAIDJE010000159.1 GCF_027451485.1 Bradyrhizobium sp. | reverse complement strand
GTCAGCTGTCCTTGTTGACCTAACTCAAAGCCGCTCCGGGCAGGTCAGCATATTGGGACCGTTGATCTAAACGAAGTCGAGAGAGCCTAACATGCGCGGCCCCACTGTGCTTGCCATCGGCGCTGTGCTGACGCTCGCTGTCGGCGGATATCTTTACTGGAGAAACATGATGGCCACGCAAACCCCCGAAGGGCTTGCGATTGCCAACGGCCGGATCGAAGTCACGCGCGTCGATATCTCTTCCAAGCTCGCCGGGCGGGTGGCGCAAGTCCGCGTCAATGAGGGCGACACCGTACAGAAGGGCGAGCTGATCGCGGAGCTCGACACTGCCGAACTGCGGGCGCAACTCGCTGGCGCGAAGGCGACGGTCCAGCGTGCCGCTGCCGCGATCGCACGCGCCGAAGCCGAAGTCGCTATCCGCAAGGCGGAGTATGATCTCGCTGAAGTCGAAATGCAGCGCGCGGTGCATCTTGAGCAGACGTCTTCCGGAACCAAGGCCGATCTCGATCGCCGCCGGGCGCAGAGCCTCGTCACCGCCGCGCAAATCCAGGGATCGCGGGCCGCAGTGGGCGAGGCCAAGGCGGCCAAGGAGATTGCGGATGCTCAGGTTATGCAAATTCAGGCGATGCTCGATGATTCGGAGTTGCACACGCCCGTCTCCGGCCGAGTTGAATACAAGCTGGTTCAGGCCGGCGAAGTGGTTGCTGCCGGCGGTCGCCTGGTCTCCATGCTCGATCTCTCCGACGTCTACATGACCGTTTTTCTGCCGACCGGCGACAGCGGCCGCGTTGCACTGGGCTCAGAGGCGCGCATCGTGCTCGACTCGGTTCCAAATGCGGTTTTTCCCGCGACCGTTTCATTCGTTGCCGCGGAAGCGCAATTCACGCCGAAGACGGTCGAGACGCAGAACGAGAGGCAGAAGCTGATGTATCGTGTCAAGCTCGCCATTGATCCAAAGCTGCTCGAGCGCTACCGCGATTATGTCAAGCCTGGCCTGACCGGCAACGCCTATGTCCAGGTGAAACCGGATGCGGTTTGGCCCGCGCGGCTTTCGCTTCGGCTGCCCAATGTCGTCGGCTGAATCCCTTGCGGTTGCGGTTAGCGACGTCGCCTATCGCTACGGCGCGGTGAGCGCGCTTGCCGACATCAGCCTGTCGATCCCTGCCGGGAGCGCGACCGCGCTGGTCGGACCGGATGGCGTCGGCAAATCCACCCTGCTGGCGCTGGTTGCCGGCGTCCGCCGGCTGCAATCCGGCAGCATTCGCACGTTGGGCGGCGATATTGGCTCGCGAACGCACCGCGACGACATCATGGCGCGCATCGCCTATATGCCGCAGGGCCTCGGGCGCAATCTCTATCCGAGCCTCTCGGTCGCGGAGAACGTCGACTACTTCGGGCGCCTGTTTGGCCAGTCGGCGAGCGAGCGGGCGGCGCGCATCACTCAGTTGCTCCGCGCGACCGGCCTTGCGCCGTTCCCCGACAGGCCGGCCGGCAAACTCTCAGGCGGCATGAAGCAGAAGCTGTCGCTGTGCTGCACGCTGATCCACGATCCCGACCTGCTTATCCTCGACGAGCCGACTACCGGGATCGATCCGCTGTCGCGGCGCCAATTCTGGCAGCTGATCGACGGCATTCGCGCGCAGCGCCCGTCGCTGACGGTGCTGGTCTCTACCGCCTATATGGAGGAGGCGGAACGGTTCGATCAGGTGGTCGCCATCGATGGTGGTCACGTGCTGGCGCAAGGCACGCCTTCCGAGCTGTTGGCGAGGACCGGCACCGAACATTTCGAGCAGGCTTATGTCGCGCTGCACGGCAATGGCGGTCCGGCTGATACGCACCTTCCACCGTTGCGTCCGAGCGCCGACGGCAAGCCGGCCATCGCTGCCGAAGGCCTGACGCGCCGGTTCGGCGACTTCGTCGCCGTCGATCACGTCAGCTTCAGCATTCGACGCGGCGAAATCTTTGGTTTTCTCGGTTCGAACGGCTGCGGCAAGACCACCACCATGAAAATGCTGACGGGGCTGCTCGACATCAGCGAAGGACACGCCGAACTATTAGGGCGGCAGGTTGAAGCGGGCGACCTCACCACGCGCTTGCGCGTCGGCTATATGTCGCAAGGCTTCTCTCTCTATGAAGAGTTGACGGTCCGGGACAATCTCGCGCTGCATGCCCGCCTGTACCGCATCCTGGAAGCGGACGTGAAGCCGCGGGTCGGCGAAACGCTCAAGCGTTTCGGCTTGCTCGAAGTGGCGGACAAGAAGCCCGCGGCCCTGCCATTGGGAATGCGGCAGCGGTTGCAGCTTGCGGCCGCCTGCCTGCATCGTCCCGAAATCATGATCCTCGACGAGCCGACCTCCGGGGTCGACCCCGCCGCGCGCGACATGTTCTGGCGCCTGCTGGGCGAATTGTCCCGGCGCGACGGCGTTACCATCTTCGTATCGACGCATTTCATGAACGAGGCCGAGCGGTGCGATCGCGTTTCACTGATGCACGCCGGCAAGGTGCTTGCCGTCGGCACGCCGGCAGAGCTGCGGCGGACCAAGGACACGCCCAGCCTGGAAGATGCTTTCGTCGCGTATCTCGAGGAAGCCGAGCGCGACGCGGCGGTGGAGGGGGGCGATCGGCCCTCCGTCCCGACCACGCCTGCGGGCACGGCGGTCCAAACGCCGCGGGAAGCGGTCTTGGTGGCGGACCGCTCGCTTCGCAAGGCGGGCACGGGTCTGCAGGCTTCGCTGCTTCGCATGTGGGCGTTCAGCTACCGTGAGATGCGCGAATTGTTGCGGGATTGGGTGCGGCTGAGCTTTGCACTGCTCGGGCCCCTGTTGCTGCTGCTCACCTTCGGCTACGGCATCACCTTCGATGTGGAGAATCTTTCCTTTGCCGTGCTCGACCGCGACCATAGCGCCGACAGCCGGCGACTGATCGAAAGTTTCGCCGCATCTCGCTATTTCCGCCAGAGGGCGCCACTGCTCAGCGAGTTGGAGCTCGACCGCCGCTTGCGCGCCGGCGATCTGCGCCTGGTGATCGATATCCCGCCGGGCTACGGCCGCGAACTGGTCGCTGGCCGCCGGCCGGAGGTTGCCTTCTTTATTGATGGCGCCACGCCGTTTCGGGCCGAAACCACGCGCAATTACGTTGATGGGATCGTGCTCTCCTATGTGGAGGATCTGGCGCGTCGCGCCCATGGCTCGGCGTCGGATCTGGTGGCGGCTTCGGTCGAGCCGCGCTTTCGCTACAATCAGGACTTCCGCAGCGTGTTCGCGCTCACGCCAGGACTGATCATGATTTTCATGGTTCTGTTCTCGTCCATGCTCGCCGCGCTCGGCGTGGTGCGCGAGCGCGAGCTGGGATCGATCACCAATTTCTATGCCTCGCCGGCGACAGTCGCCGAATTCCTGCTCGGCAAGCAGCTACCCTACATCGCTTTTGGCTTCGCGAGCTTCGTCAGCCTGCTGGTGCTGGCGGGGCTGGCCTTCGGCGTAATCGTCAAGGGTTCGCTGCTGGCGCTTGCATCGGGAGGGCTGCTCTATGTCTTCGCCGCCACCGCATTCGGTATCCTCGTTTCCGTGTTCGTGCGGACCCAGGCCGCAGCGATCGTGGCGACCGCAATTCTGAGCACCGTTCCGGCCATCAATTTTTCGGGCTATCTCTATCCGGCCGCCGCGTTGCAGGGCAGCGGGCGTTTCATCGGCATGGGCTTCCCCTCACTCTGGTTCCAGAACATCAGTCTCGGCGCCATCACAAAGGCCCGCGGCCTCGCCGATCTCTATCCCAACCATCTCATCCTGCTCGGCTTCGGCCTTGCTTATCTGGTGGCGGCGAGCCTGTTGCTGCGCAAACAGGACGGCTGACATGGTCCGCTGGCTCTCCAACGTGTTCCGTCTCGGCGTCAAGGAGCTGGCGAGCCTTGCCAGCGACATGGTGCTCGCCTTCTTTGTCGTGTATTCGTTCTCGTTCAGCATTTACAGCGAAGCAACCGGCATCACCACGGACGTGACCGATGCGCCGATCGCCATCGTCGATTCCGACCACTCGGCGCTGTCCACCCGCATCTTCGATGCGCTGTTGCAACCTTACTTCCGCCGTCCCGTCCTGATCGATCGCTCTGCCGTCGACCCGCTGATGGACGAAGGCCGTTATCCGTTCATCCTGGACATCCCACCGCATTTCGAGGCGGATGTGCTGCGCGGACGCGATCCGGCGGTGCAACTCAACATCGACGCCACTGCCATGACGCAGGCGGCGGTCGGCGGCGGTTACGTGTCCTCGATCATGCAGCAGGAGACGACGAATTATCTGCATTCCCGCGGCATCGAGCGTCAACTGCCGGTGCAAAGCGTCGAACGGGCTCTTTTCAATCCGAACCTGGAGGGCGTCTGGTACAACGCGATCGATGCCCTCATGCAGAATCTCACGATGCTGACAATTCTCCTGGTCGGTGCCGCGGTCATCCGCGAGCGCGAACGCGGCACGATCGAGCACCTGCTGGTGATGCCTGTTCGCGCCCACGAGATCGCCGCCGGAAAGATCTGGGCCAACGCGCTGGTGGTGATCGTTTTCGGAACGCTCTCCCTGGTCATCGTCATCGAGAACATCCTCCATGTGCCGATCGAAGGCTCGATCCCGCTGTTCGTCGCAGGGATGGCGATTTACCTCTACGCCATCGCCTCGCTTGGAATTCTGCTCGGGACCGTTGCCAACACCATGCCGCAGTTTGCGCTGCTCGCGATGCCGGTCTTTCTTACACTGAATATGCTGTCGGGCGGACCATCGCCGCTCGAAGCCATGCCCGAGCCGCTCCAGGTCGCGATGCAGATTTCACCAGCCATGCACTTTACGAAGTTCACGCAAGCGGTGTTGTGCCGGGGCGCCGGTTTCGAACTGGTCTGGCCGCATCTGGTCGTGCTTTTCGGGCTCGGAGCGATCTTCCTGGCACTGGCACTTGCCCGCTTCCGGAGCATGCTGGCGCGGGTGCAATAGTTCCGCGCTTTAGCACCAGGACAGTTGGCCCGGTGAAGCCTCCAGCAGTTCGCGAATGTTTGCCTCGATGATCCGGTAGCCGACGTTGCCCGTCAGGCGCTGCCGTCCTTCGTTGAAGAGAAGTGTCGGGCTTGCCGCGATCGATTGAGCGCGGGCCAGTTCGAGATCGTCGGCCAGAGCCGCGTGCGCAGCGCCTGTCGCAACGGCATCCCTGATCTCGGCGGCAGGCAATCCAATCGATTCCACGATATCGAGGAGAACCTTGGCTTGCGAGATGTCGCGACCGTGACGGAAGAAGGCGTCGCGAAACGCCCAGGCGGCGCGATCGCTGGAGCCGGGCGCGCACCTGGCGGCGGTTTGCACATCGCGTATCGCGCATAGCCAGAGATGCGCCGGCATGGATGACTTTGGTACATCGGCTTGCCACGTCCGCTCATGAAGCTCGACGTGACCGAATTTCTCGACGACCTCGCGCACGTGCTGCCGGTAGGCAGAGAGCCCGCCGCGCTGCTTCCAGGCAGTATCCATTTTGGAAGAGACGTTGCCGAATACATGGAAGTAGCGGCACTCGATCTCGACTGCATCCTTGAAGTTGGCCTTCAACTCGTCCATGCGGATCTGCGAGACATACGCCCACACGCACAACGCGTCCGTAAAATAACTGATCTTGACTGGATTCATCGCGGGCTCACCCTGTGCGCATGAAGACGATCGAGAACAGCACGATACCCGGTCAGCCGGGCTTTGCATTTTGACGCCGATCAAATCAACGGCAATAAACGACGCCATTCGGGCAGGCAAGGCGTTGTATAAGCGCGGATATGTCGGCGCCTACACAAGGCGCCGCTCTTTCGCCCGACGTGATGGCGAGCGTCATGCAATCGATCTTAAGATTTATTTTAGCCCGCCTGGCCATGGAAACGCCGCGTCCGAGCAGCCACGTGTTTGAAGTCGATATCAATGGAGTGAGGGAGAGTCTCATGAGGAAGAAGCTTCTCGCAGGTGCGGCGGCGTTAGCCTTAATGACCGGAATGACAACGAGCGCAATGGCCTTCGGCCATGGCGGTGGTGGCGGCTTCCATGGCGGTGGCGGCGGCTTCCACGGCGGTGGCGGTTTCCACGGTGGCGGATTTGGTGGATTCCATGGCGGAGGCCTTGGCGCCTTTCACGGCGGCGGCTTCCGTGGTGGCGTCATGCACGGCGGCAATTTCGCCGGTATGCGAGGCTTCCATAACTGGCGTCACGGCGGGTGGGGCGGACGGCATTTTGCCGGCGGCTATGGCCGGTACGGCGGCTGGGGTTACGGCGGTTGGGGTTACGGCGGCCCGTACTATGACTATGACGACGGCATTGGCATCGGTCTCGGAGTGCTAGGTCTCGGCGTGGGACTGGCCGGCGGATACGACGATTGCTCACCCTACGACTACAACTATGGCTATTGCGCGCCGGGTTTTGCTTTCGGCTGGTAAATTGGTCGGAGCCGATCGGACGATACGAAAAGGGGGCTGCCGGCTCATGGTGGCCCTTTTTTCTTCTTGATGCGGTGTCATTTGCCGACGCAAGCAGGCATCCTCATCAGCACTTCGGCCGACGATGGTGTCCAAACAAAAGTCGCAGCGAACCTCAACTCGCTGAAACAGGTTGCACTTGCCAAAGCGTCACGTAGTTCATGATCGGCCGCTCGAACGTCGCGCCCTTGGCGACATACGGTTTGCCGGCATCCAGCATTGGCTGGAATCGATCCAACTGCTTCGCTCCGTCCAGATCGGCCCATAGACTTACATTCGAGAGAGATGAGGTCGTCTCATCTGCACCGACGTAAAATGCCAGCAATCCAGGCATCGACTCGATCCCAGGGCGCAGCACCTTTTCGTCATCGATCATCATTTTCCGCATTTCAGCAAACCTGTCCGGCGGACATCGGAGAATAGAGACCCTGACGATTGGCGGCATCGGAAATCTCCTCTTTTCAGCTTAGAAGGATGCGTTTCGCGCGAGAAGCGTTCGTCGCGGCCTTCGCTGAGCGGGCTCGAAGGGCGAAATTATTCCTGCTTCTCCTCGCGCCCATAGAGCAGGAGGAGAATAAGAATGACGACGCCATAGATGATGTTGCGGCCATAGTCCGGCATGTTCATGGCCAGGAGCACGCTGACCAGTGCGACCAGCGTGACGGCACCGGCAGTCGTGCCGAGATAGTGGCCACGACCGCCAAGCACGTAGACCCCGCCTATGACGACCGCCGCAATCGACTGGAATAGATAGGGGTCTCCCATTCCGAGTGAGGCCTGGCCGCCGAAACCGACCAGCAGAATGCCGGTGAGGGCGGCGAAGAATCCGCTCAGCGCATAGAGAAGCACGGTGCTGAGGCGAACGTTGATTCCGGCGAGATAACTCGCTTTCGCGTTGTTGCCGATGGCATAGGTCTTGCGGCCGAATGTCGTGAGGCTCAGCACGAAGGAGACGATGGCGATGACGACGATCCAGAGGATAAGAGCCGTCGGGAAGCCGAACAGGCTGCCGTGGACGGCGTCCTGGACGACTGGCGGTGCGTAGGATGCGCAGGAGTCGCAGGTCATGCCGCCGCTCAGCCCGAGCGTCAGCCCTTCCATGATCCCGTTCATGGCAAGCGTCACGACGACGGCAGGCACCCCGAGGTAGGCGATGATGACGCCATTGACGAGGCCGGCCGCGGCTCCCATGGCGAGCGTGATCAGAACGGCATAGACTGCCCGCCCATCCTCGCCGAGTGAACTCGTCACGAGAAGGATGGCGGCCGCGTTCAGGACCCAGGGGACTGAGAGGTCGATGCCGCCGATCAACACGACGAAGGTTTGCCCCGCTGCGACCAGGCCGACGAACGAGGCGACGGTCAGGATGGCAGCGATGCTGTCGAGCCGCGCGAAGCCCGGGTGGACGATCTCACCAGCCGCGAACACCAGGACGGCGGCGAGATAGACATAGACGATCCTGCGGACGTCCCTGGTGAGGCCGATGCGGTCGCGGAACTGCGCCAGGGCTGTCTTGCCGGCCATCACGACCTCCGCCGCATAAGACGGCTTATCAAGGCGCCGAGGACGACGGCGATGACAAGGAACAGTCCCTCATAAAACGACTGGTAGAGCGGATCGATGTTGGAGAAGAACAGGATGTTGACGATCATCGTCGTCACAAACGCCCCGGCGATGACGCCGATTCCGCTGCCGCGGCCGCCGAACAGGTTCATGCCGCCGAGGACGACGGCGACGATCGAACTCAACGTGAAGCCGTTGCCGGTTGTCGCGTCGCCGGCCGTCGCCGTTGCGGCAAGGAACAGACCGGCCGCACCTGACATGAGCCCGCTGAGGGTGAACGCGGCAACTTGAGCGCGCACGGTGTCGATGCCGTTCGCCCGCGCCGCCTGCTCGTCATTTCCGAGCGCAAAGATCGCGACGCCCAACGAGCTTCGGCGAAACGCGTACCAGATCAGGGCGACGACGAGCACATAGACGAGTGCGCTCGGACCGTTGGGATTCACCAGGACCGACGAATAGACCGGCGGGATCGAGCCGCCCGGCTGCGGCAGAACGCGGATCGCCAGTCCCTGATAAATCGACAGCGTTGCCAGGGTGACGAGGATCGGCTGCAGGCGGCCGATAGCGACGAGCAGCCCGTTAACGAGACCGAGCGCGGCGCCGATCGCCAGGATGATCAGGCTCCAGCCGACCATGCTGCCGACGGTGTCCTTGATATGCACTGCCGCCAGAGCGTTCGCGAGATCCATTACGCCGCCGACGGAAAGATCGAGGCCGCGGGTGACAACGACAAAGGCCTGTCCCATGCCGCAAAGCACGAGCGACATCGTGTTGTTGACGGTCGACGTCAGTTCAAACATGCCGGGCAGTGCCGCCTGCTCGACCCAATAGACGGCACAGTAAAGAACGACGGCCATGACGAGCATCGCGAGCGCCAGCACGAGCCCGACGTTTTGACCCAGGAAATGGCTGAGCCGGCCTGTCCTACGGCGCTCGATTGCTGCTTCAGTCGACAAGGCTTGTCGCCTCTCTGACGGCAGCCGAAACGATGTCTTCTGCCGTGATGCCGGGCCCCTCCAGCTCGGCGGCGACATGTCCCTCGCGCATGACGAGAACGCGGTGGGACAGATGCGCCAGTTCCTCTGCGTCGCTGGAGTAGAAGAGCACGCCGCGGCCCTCGCGGACGAGGCTTGTCATGAGTTCGTAGATTTCGTGCTTGGTGGCGACGTCGACGCCGCGCGTGACGTCGTAGAGGAGCAGGATATGCGAATCTGCGAGCAGCCAGCGCGCCAGCAGCACCTTCTGCTGGTTGCCGCCGCTGAGCTGCTGGACCGGATTGCGCAAGCCGGGCGTCCTGATCTTGAGTTTGCTGACCATATTACGCGCAGCCCGTCCCTCGCGGTTACGGCTGATGATGCCAAGCGCGGACAGCTGCGGCAGGATAGCCAGCGTCAGGTTGGTGCCGACGGACATCGGCAGGATCAGGCCTTCCGTCTTGCGGTCCTCCGGAACGAGCGCAATGCCGAGGCCGATCGCATCGCGGGGGCTGGAAATCCTGACCCTGCGTCCATTCACGAGGATTTCCCCGCCCGAGATCGGTGCTGCGCCAAACAGCGAGAAAAAAAGCTCGCGATGACCATGCCCGGCCAGCCCGCCCACGCCGAGGATCTCGCCGGCACGAAGCGTCAGCGATAATTCGGAAACGCCCGGGCCGGTCAGACCGCGCACCTGCAGCAAGGGCCGTGCAGCTTCAAGCGGGGGGCGCTCGGGATAGAACGCATCGACCTGCTGGCCGGTCATCAGCGTCACGGCCCGGGTCTCATCGATCTCGGCGAAGGTGCCAAGCTCTCCGCCGTTGCGGAAGATGGTGATCCGGTCTGCGACGTCCGTGATCTCGTTCCAGCGGTGTGACGTGAAGATGATGCACTTGTTGCCGCGGCGCAGGTCTCGGATGAGGCCGAAGAGCCACTTGACCTCGTTCTCCCCGAGCGAGGACGTCGGTTCGTCGAGCAGCAGCACGTCAGGATCCTGGACGATCACCCGAACGATCTCGACGATCTGGCGCTGGGCCAGCGACAGGTCCTCAACCAGCGCGCGCGGATCGATGTGGTGAATGCCGAGGCCGGCGAGGACGGCGTCGGCTTGTTCGGCCATGCGGGCGCGGTCGATCAGGCGTAACGTCCCGCGCGGCTCGCGGCGGATCAGCAGATTCTCGGCCACCGTCATCCAGGGCAGCAGCGTCAGCTCCTGGAACACGGTCCAGACGCCGTGGCCATGCGCGGCGTCCGGGCTAGCGATTTGGACGTTCGCGCCCGCCAGACGCACTTGCCCGGCGTCCGGGCGCAGCCGTCCGCCAAGGATCTTGATCAGCGTGCTCTTGCCCGCGCCATTCTCTCCGACCAGCGCGTGCACCTCGCCGCGGCTTGCGGAGAACGAGGCGCCGGCCAAAGCCTGCACCCCGCCGAAGGCCTTGGACAGCTTGATGCCTTCGATCGCCGGAGCGATGGGCCCGCTGGTGGCGGAAGGCCCTGCGCTCATGCCGAGGGAAGGTTCACGTTGAGTTCACCCGGGCACGGCTTTCCGTCCGTGGCCGCCTCCACACACAGTTTCACCGTCGCGTTGGGGCCGCTGTCGGTGAAATCGGTAAAGAAACTGTCGGGAAGTTTTTCGAACACGGTTTCGCCCTGCTTGACCGTATCGTTTGTCACGAACGGGAAGGGAATCGTGATGTCCTTTTTCGGGTACTTCTTGTCGAGGATGCGCCGCGCCAGCTCCAACGAGATGACGGACAGGAAAGGCGGCTGGCCGATGGAAAGGCCGTCAACCTTGTGGTCCATATAGCCGAGCATGAACTTGCGGAATCCATTTTCCGCTTCGCCCGCCGTCGGCGGCAGAGGGCGTTTGGCGGAGATGAAAGCCTTCAGCACGCCGTCGGTCCCTCCCTGGCACCAGATGCCGTCGATCTGCGGCAGCGACGGCAGGATCGAGGCGGTGTTCCTTTCGGCGGTCGCCGAGTCCCACATGCCGGTATAGCGGTTGACGACCTTGATGTCCGGGTGTTGTGCCCACACCGCATCGGCGCCCTTGTTGCGATCCTCGTCGACGGTCGTGCCAGCGACGCCCGTGACCATGATGACGTTGCCTTTGCCGTTCAGCTTTTTCACGAGAAATTCAGCGAGCTGCCTGCCGAACGCAACCTGGTCGGTGTTCACCTTCAGCGCCGAAGGCGCCGTCACCACGTTGTCGAACGAGACGACGAGGATACCGCGCTCGCTCGCTTGCGTCAGGATGCCGTTGAGCCCTGTCGGGGAGGCCGCGTTGACCACGATCGCATCGACCTTCTTGGCGATCAGGTTCGAAATCTGCTGCGACTGCTTGCTGACGTCATTGCCCGAATTGAACCACGAACCCTCAACCTGCGACTTGAAGGGCTCCATCTGGAGAGCGGCCTTGAACACGTTCTCCATTTCGATGCGCCACTTGTTTCCGATAAAGGAATTTGAAAGCGCGATCTTGAATTTCTTCTCCGGAGCTGCCGATGCCAACCGCGGCGACAGCAGCACACCGCCCGCCGCCCCGGCGCCGAGAAGACCCGCCGCGCCGAGGCCGAGAGCCTCGCGTCTGGTGAACCGTCCAGTCATTGTTCTCTCCCTTTTTGCGTTCGCTCGATTTTTTTCTGTCGTGAAAGCTTGCCCGGGGCGGTCGTCTGCTTCGAGGGTCGCTTCCCCGCTGTCATGCACTCCCGATAAAGTCGCGCGTCTCGTCGCAAGCGTTGATCGGCGCGCAAAATAATCCTGAGGGGACCGTCGCCAACCGGATGATTTGACGAAAAGAGCGAGGGCTCGCTTGCCGATGACAGCGCAATTCTGCGCCCAATCCGGAATGGGCGCTACCCCCCAAAAAGGCTGCGATCTCGCAGGAACAAATCTCGCGCTGCGAATTCGCCTGCACGGCCAGCCTTGCTTCCGGCTGGAGGCGATTGGCGGCCACGTCGCGTGAGCCTGATATCCCGACGCTGTTATCAAGTTCTTGAGAAGCTAACGCTTCTTGGGAATGACGGAGACAACAAAGTCGGTCTGCGATCCGGTCTCCGGAACGAGCACGAAGGAAACCGTTGAAACCGCTCGCGCATAAAATGCCGGTGTTGGCGGGTGACCCCGTGGTGATTTACTCGTGTGCTTTCTAACTTGCACAGGGGGCGGGTGCATTGGCGCCTGGCTTTCCCTGCGCTCTCCGATCGAGAGGAGCCGGAGTTACAGATCCGAAGCCCCGCGCAAAGGCGGCGGGGTCGCATTATCATGCGCCCCAAGGGAAGGCTCTGTTTGACATTTGAATTGCGGTGCTTGTCTTGCTCTCCTCCAGAAGGGGAGAGCAGAGAGGCGCCACACACTTTACGTGAACGCGGCCCTTCGGGTCCGTATGGCGCTTCGGGTGCCTGCTTCAGTATTCTCCGCCTGCCACAGTGGCCTTCGAACCGGAGCGGGCGTTGTGATCTTGGCTGATCTTTTGCAGGTAAGCGACGAGGTCGCGGCGAGACGGAGCGTCAAGCACGCGCACTGGCATGCGTGCGCCGGGCACAAATTTCTTCGGGTCGGCCAGCCACTGGTCCAGACTGTCATTGGACCAGACGAAAGCGGCGCTCTTGAGCGCATCCGAATAATGATAGCCGGCAGCCGAGCCGGCCTTGCGGCCGAACACGCCTCCCAGCATGGGACCGGTCTTGTTGCTGTCCATGGCGTGGCAGGCGGCGCAACGTTCGCCGAAAAGCTGCTCGCCGTGAATTGCATCCGGCGCGGCGTTGGGCTCAAAGCGCGAAAGATTCTTGGCCTCATCGGGATTGGCCGAGCGCAACAACGTGTAGCTGAGCGTGATCGTGTCGATGTGAGCGTTGTCGGAATCCTTGCCAAACGCCGGATCGACATAGAACACGACGGGCATTTCGACCTTCTGATGCGGGTCGAGACGCTCCTCGTTGAAGCAGAAGCATTGAATCTTGTTGAAATAGATACCGCTGGTCGCCGGCGTGACATTGAAGGTCGCGTGGGCGACCATCGACTCGTCACTGAGATTCTCGGCCGTGAAGAATACCAGCTTTTGCTCGCCGAGATGGACGTTTACCGAGCGCTGCTCCGGTTCGAACCGCCATGGCAGGCCTGGTGCCACGTTGCTGTCGAACGCAACCGTCACAGTCTTGTCGGAGGTGGCGGCCGGATCGGAATATGCCCGCTGCGTCGTGCCGCCGTATCCGGTCGCGCCACAGAAGGCGCGATAGAGCTCCGGCGAGTAGGCGACGACACCTGCCATGACGCCGAGTACGACGAGGCAGGGCAGAAGAACGTTCAGGTTTTTGCGGTAGCGCGGCTTCATCTCCACTCCCGAAACACTGGGCGCCCCGTCAGCCGGCGCGATGCAAACCGGCGCGGCTTGGTCGTCATCCTGGTGGTCCTTTGATTCTCACATTCGCAAAAATGCCTGCTGGGAAGGATGCGAATGTCAGAATCGGACCACTAGCAGATATCAGCCGTCTTTGGCGGTGCTTGACGCGCTTGTGATCTCCTGCGGCATGACCCTGCACCGGACGCGGCGTGCACGAAGTGGTGCGCTGCCGATCGGGGCCCGGTGCGCTACTTCGTGGCGCGCCGGGTGCGGGACACGAGTGGACGTTACGCCCGCTTTCCCGTGAACGGGAAACTGCCCATCGGGCCGATGCCCATTTCGCCGGAAATGCTGTCGCCGGAGACCTTGCCGGTGAATTCGAGGGTCAGCGGCATTGGGTTGGTAATGGAGACTTTCCAGGAAAGATCGTCGCCATTGGCCTTGCCGTCGAAAATCTCAGCGGAATTGCCTTCGGCCGCCTGCGTGCCCGTGAGCGTGCCGCCCGTGCTTTTCAGGCTCAGCGTTGCCTCGCGGTCGCCCATTGGAGTCGTCATGGTGATGTTCCAGTTTCCGTCCACGGCCATTCGATTGGTCTCCCGCTGTCTTTGCAAAGCCGCCACGGTATAGCTCATCTGTTGGCGGGAAGCGAACCCTCAGGTGCTGGCGGCGCCATCCGCAGGCGGCTGGCGAGCAGGACGCGAAAAGAGACATATTGAATAGCGAAGGCCGCGATTTTCGCGCCGACGGCGACAAAGGACACGTAAATCGCCCAGAGCTTGATATCGCCGGTCAGTGCGACCGCAATGGTGCCGAGCCCAAGCGCGAACATCAGCGCCGCCCAGGAAAAACCGGCGATGGTGACATATTCCGGGATCGTCCTGGCCACGATCGGCGGCACATAGCGCAGCATCCAGCCGCGCTTGAGCATGATGGCGCCGATCGCGAAGTGAGCGATGGAAGGCTTGGCCAGCACAAAGCGGGGATCGTCGGTGAGGAGCGTAGCGGTGCCGAGCACGATGACGAGCCCAAGGCTTGCCCAGGTCATGAAGCCGAGATCGCTGCCCTTCATGCGGGCGCGGATCACCTGGCCAATTGCGCCGGCAATGCCGATCGCAGTCGCAAGCGCGACGTTGCCGGTTACGAAATAGATCGCGGCGAACAGAATGGTGGACAGAAAATCGGTGCCGAGCCTGAAGAAGACGTCCTTCATGGCGGTTTCCTTCGATCGTTGCCGTCAGCGAACTTCGCCTGCGACGCCGCGCGGGCCAGGTATGTCCGCCGGCGGCCAGGGAACAACATCTTGACGGGGTCTCAATCTTTACGATGTAAAGATATCATTGAATCTGATTATGGCGCGTGTCAAGCATAATCTTTACAGTGTAAACATCGGGACTTATATGTTTCGCCAATGAGAGCCAGGGCTGCATCAAGCACGCAATCATCCCGAAGGCAGGCGCGGCACGCGGGAGCGGCGCGTCCGACGCCCGCGAAGGGCGCATCGAGGGCGCAGGTCTCGGGCGAAAGCGCGCCCTACCACCATGGCGCGCTGCACGCCGCCCTGTTGGAGGCGGCGGAGCGATTGCTCGAGCGTGACGGGCTTTCCGGCCTGACACTGCGCGCGGTGGCGCGCGAAGCCGGCGTGTCCCATGCCGCGCCCACGCATCATTTCGGCGATCTCACAGGGCTCGTCAGCGAGCTCGCTGCAATCGGCTTCCGGCAATTCAACGCCGCCATGGCCGCTGCCGATTCCGCGGCCGGCTCGGCAAGGGAGAAGACGCTGGCGCGCGCCAGGGCCTACGTCGCCTACGCGCAGGCGCATCCGGCGATGTATGGCCTGATGTTTCATACCGAGCGGCTCGACATGACCAGACCGGCGCTCCATGAGGCGGCGAAGGCCGCTTTCGCCGGACTTGCGGGGACGATCGGCGCCCAGCGGCACGAGGCGATCGAGACGAGCGCGTTGTCGCTCGAACAGGCAGCGGCGATTGCGCGGGCCTGGTCGCTGGTGCATGGCTTCACCGTGCTGCTGCTCGATGGCAGGCTTGGTGACATCCTGGACAAGCTGCCCAAAGGTACTGACGTGATGGCGCTGCTCGATGCCTTGCTCACGACATCGGTGACTCGGCCACCGTGCTAGTGGAGCGAAATTGGCATTCGCTACACACCCGGCCCGCGAGTTCGCAAAGCGAATGTCAAATCCTAAACTCCACAGGAAACATATATTTGCTAATTGTCCTTTGATTCCAACATTCGCAAAGTGCCTGCCGGGAAGAGATGCGAATGTTGGAATTGGACCGCTCGTCTCGGATCCGCTTCAGCGGAACCTGCCTTCCCGTCGCAAGTTGGGGAAATCCATGTCGGTGTCGCGAAAGGCCTGACATTTGCATGGAATCGTCCTAGAACACGTCACCTTGCGATCCCCTCGCTTCAGCCGAGCTGCAGTTGCCCCATCGTCATGCCTGATATTTCGTCGAAGAAACCCTATCGCATCGGCCGTTCCCGTACCGGGCTGGGCCTCTTCGCCACCAGAAGGATCAAGAAGGGTACCAAGATCATCCGCTATTTCGGGCCGTTACTGGATTCCAGAAAGAAAAAGGATGATGCGGTCGAGAACAAATATCTGTTCGAGCTGAACAATCGCTGGACCATCGATGGTTCGGTGCGCAAGAACATCGCCCGCTACATCAACCATGCCTGCAGGCCGAACGCGGAAAGCGACGTCCGCCCGCGCAAACGCAAGGTCTTCATTCGCGCGATCAAGAACATCGAGCCGGGCGAGGAGATCAACTACGATTACGGTACCGATTATTTCAAAGCCTATCTGAAGCCGATCGGCTGCAAATGCGACGCTTGCGAGAAAAAGCGCAAGAAGAAGCGTGCCGAGGCGCGGGCCGAACGCGCGCGGCTGAAAGCCAAAGCCGAGCGGAAGGCCAGGAAAGAGGCGGAGAAAGAAGCGGCCAGGCGCGCCAGGGCCAGGAAGGCTAAAGAGAAAGCCAAAGCAAAGAGCAAGGCAAAAGCCGAACTCAAGCCCGATCGCAAACGCAAGCTCGACAGCAAATCCAAGGCGCCCGCGGTGCGCGTCAAGGCCGGCAGGGCAACGAAACGCAAGGTCGCCGGCGGAGTTCGCCGCAACGATGGAATTTCCGCCCGGCACGCTCGCCCGAAATCCGCCGCCACTCTCGCGGTGATGCCGCAGGCGGCGAGTACCGATGAGGCTCAACAGGCGTCGGCGTGACGCAGCCGAGCGGGGCCTGATTGCGCCGTTTCATCATGCCGCAGGTTTTTGGCGCGGCCGCGCCGGGTAGGCGCATTCGGCAAGCGTCGTCCCGTCGAGCTCGCGCATAAAGGCTTCACGGGCCGCAGCGAGCCGTGCTTTCAGGCGGCAGCGAGGCGTGAGGGCGCAATCACCTCCATCTTCCCTGAAGCATTCGACCAGGGCGCTCGGACCTTCAAGCGCGCGGACGACTTCGCCAAGCGTGATCGATTGCGGCGGCCGCGCGAGGCCGAATCCGCCGCGGGCGCCGCGCTGGGTCGCGATGAAACCGCCATCGGCAAGATCGCCAACCACCTTGGCGAGGTGATTGCGGGAAATCCCAAACTCCGCCGCGATCTCGCTGGTGGCGAAGATCCGCTCCGGCTCGCCGGCGAGCCGCATCAGCGCGCGCAGCGCGAAATCCGTGAATGATGTCAGACGCATGGCAGCCTCTCAAAATCCAATCTCTGAAAACCGGCGCGGCCCTTTGCAAACCATCTTTAGCCTGTTAAATAGGTATTTGAAATACCGAATTAGCCTCCTTGTTCCACGGAGAGTTCATGACGCCAGCAGAACGGCGCGAACAGATCGTCGCCGACATTACGGCTCGGACGGGCATCACCGAGGCGATGATCGAACGGCTGGTGCGCAGCTTTTACGAGCGGGTCCGCGCTGACGAGATGCTGGGCCCGATATTCGATGCGCGCATTCGCGATTGGGAACCGCACTTGCAGCAGATGTGCGCGTTCTGGTCGTCGGTCGCGCTGATGTCCGGCCGCTACCATGGCGCGCCGATGCCTAAGCATCTGCCGCTTCCGGTCGACGCGACGCATTTCGACCGCTGGCTGGCGCTATTCGAGGCGACCGCCGCGGAAGTCTGTCCACCCGAAGCTGCCGCGCATTTCCTCGAGCGCGCGCACCGGATCGCGGCAAGTCTTGAACTCGGCGTTGCCGGCGCAAACGGCGTGCTGCTCGGTCTCGGCGAACGATATCGGCGTAAAGAGGAAGTTGCTCGATGAACAACCACAGCAAGCTCGTGACCGAGAAAAGTGCCGCCAGTCCCTTTTCCGGCAGCAGCCTTGTGCCGATGCTGGTGGCAGGGCTGTTGTTGACGTTCGTCGGGATGATCGCGGCCGTGATGTTGAGCTAGGCATTCACTGCCGCGATCATTGCATGACCTTGAGGCGTCCTCAGGCGGCGACCATTCCGCTGCTCCGGCGCAGACCGATATATTGCAACTCCGCCAAAGTACCGGTCGCGATGGCTTGACCGGCGACAGCGGCTTCCCCGAGCAGGCTCGGCGACACGGCGCCGCTGAACAGAAGCGCGATACTGGCGAGCGTCCACGCCGCATTGCCGGCGATCACGACCGCGACCAGGATCCTGGGTAGCGACTGCCGCGTGCTCATCCAGCCGACCACAGCCGCATAGGCGATCAGGAAAAGCCCGGTTTCGCGGAGCAGCGCCTCGGGGAGATTGAACAGCGGCGCCAGTTCACCGGCGCCAAGGCTGAAAATCACGGCGCCGGCGCCGCTGAAGACGGTATCAGCCTGTAGCGCGCGGCGCAGGAAAAGGGATGGGATCATCGTGGTTCTCCTTTGGCTTGCGGAAGATGGATCGGACCGCCGGGATGACGTGTCATCTCCTCCGCAAGCAAGGATGATCGGCGGCGCGCCGCAATTCCATTACGTAGAAGGTAATGGAAGGTGAGACCCGACGTGTTACTTTCACCGGCATGAGTTCCGAGACTGCGACAAGCTACGCCGACCGCATCGCGCCGCGCCATGTCGGCGAACATCTGCGTCAATGGCGGCAGCGGCGGCGCTTGAGCCAGCTTGATCTGGCCGGAGACGCCGAGATTTCGACCCGCCATTTGAGCTTTGTGGAGACGGGTCGCGCGGCGCCTTCGCGCGACATGGTGCTCAAGCTCGCCGAACGCCTCAACGTGCCTCTGCGGGAGCGTAACATGCTGTTGATCGCGGCGGGCTTTGCGCCCGCCTTTCCGCAACGCGCGCTGGACGATCCGGCGCTGAAATCAGCCCGCGCCGCGATTGATCTGGTACTGCGCGCGCATGAGCCGAGTCCTGCGCTCGCCTATGACCGGCACTGGAATCTGGTTTCGGCCAACCGCATGGTGATGCCGTTGCTGGCCGGTGTGCCGCCGAAGTTGCTCGCCCCGCCGGTCAACATTCTAAGGCTCGCCTTCCATCCCGAAGCCCTGGCGGGACATACCGTCAATGTCGCCGAATGGTGCGGGCATCTGCTGGAGCGGCTTCACCGGCAATGCGAGGCGACCGCCGATCCCGGGCTGATCAAGCTTTACGACGAGTTGAAAACCTATCCTATCCAGGCGCGATCGGCGCCACTGCCGCCCGACAACGTCGCCATCCCGTTCAAGCTGCGGTTCGGCGGCGATGTCCTGAGCTTCATGTCCGCGACGATGATCTTCGGCACGCCGGTCGACGTTACCTTGTCGGAATTGGCTCTGGAGACGTTCTTTCCAGCCGACGAAGTGACGGCCGATCGCATGCGAAAGCTGGCGGCTGATCTGCCCTAGTGCCCACTTTCCGAAGTTCGTGTTACGCCTCAGCACCCACTTTCACGGACTTCGGAAAGTCCTGGGCACGAGCCAACTTATTGATTCTGGTACCGCCTCATCGATCCGAAGTCCCTGATCGAATTCGCCGCTTGGGGTGCAGGGACTTCAGATCAGCGGTACCAGGCGCCTTGTGTGGCGCCGCGCGGCGGCCTATCTCTCGGCGATCATCCGAAAGGAGGGCGCCCCATGAGCACCCCGAAGCCGCTTCGACTGGATATCGTCTCCGACGTCGTCTGCCCCTGGTGCTACATCGGCAAGCGCCGCATCGAGAATGCGCTCAAGCAGGTGACGGATGTGCCGGTCGAGGTGCATTGGCGTCCGTTCTTTCTCAATCCCTGGGTGCCGCGCGAGGGCATCAGCCGCGAGGATTATCTCACCACCAAGTTCGGTTCGGTCGAAGCCTATAAGGGCATCGCAGGCCGCGTCGTCGCTGCGGCCGGCGAGGAAGGTCTGACCTATCGGCCGGACCTCGTAAAGCGGCAACCGAATACGATCGATTGCCATCGCCTGATTCATTGGGCGGACGCAGTCGGCAAGGCGGCCGATATGAAGCAGCGGCTGATGGAGCTTTATTTCCGCGACGGCGGCGATCTTACCGACATCAACGTTCTGGTTCAGGCCGCGGCCGAATGCGGAACGAATGCGGAAGAGACACGCCGGCGCCTTGCCACCGACGAAGATGTCGCGTTGATTTCGGCGCAGGCCGAGGAAGCCGCGAGCAAGGGCATTTCCGGCGTGCCGACTTATGTCTTCGCCCAGAAATACGCGGTCTCGGGCGCGCAACCACCGGAGCAACTCGCTCGCGCCATCCGCCAGGTTTCGGCCGAAATCAACGCTGAGGCGGCGGAGTAGTGGGGACTCTCCCGTGTCCCCGGCGCGGCTCGGCGGGAACATTGCGGCGCAGAGCCGGGCCCTGCTCGTCAACCGACATAGGCAAATCAGCGCACCGCAAGCGCGACACGATGGGTTACTGCACCGACAATGCGAAGCGTCGCATTTTACGGACGGCGTGAAGAACCGGGTATGGTTTGTCCGCTAGACGTGAGTGAATGAGCACACTCTCGATCGCTACATCCGGACTCTCCGCCGCGAGCTTGCGTCTCGATGTGACCGCAAGCAACGTCGCCAATGCTCTCACGACCGGTCCCTTGCCTGCGGACTATGGCTCGAACACGTCCGGCGGCGCCGGCAATTCGAACGGCAGCTCCGGTCTTTCGGCCTATGTGCCGTTGCAGGTCAACCAGGTCGACCAGGCGAGCGGCTCAACGGCTGGCGGCACGTCCGCGACCGTGTCGGCGGTTTCGCCGAGCTTCGTGCCGCAATATGACCCAAGCTCTCCTTTCGCCAACCAGGACGGCCTGGTCGCCGCGCCGAACGTCGATCTCGCGACCCAGTTCGTTCAACTGCTCACCGCGAAGTACAGCTTCGCGGCCAACGCCAAGGTCATCCAGACTTACGCTGACATGACGAAATCGCTGCTCGATATCAAGGCGTGATTGCCGGCCGGTGGTTTGGTTCTCTCTACCGATTTCGCACAAGATGCACCGCACGCCGTGCCATTTCGCGCAACCCATGCCGCAGTTGCATCGCCGCACGGATGGCCGAGACGACTGGATCGTTGTGCCGTAGCGGAAGAATGATGTCGCCGATCCGCAGGCGTCCGCGCCAGATCGGGTTGATCATCGGATGATGGGCGCTGGCGGTCGAGTCGGCGGTGACGAGCACCGCATCGGCGCAAAGATGCCGGGTCAGTTCCAGCGTGAGCTGAACGCCGGGTGAGAATTTCGCAAAGCGCTCGTCGATGCCTAGCTTGAAATAGAATGCACGGTCCTGGTGGCGAAGCACGATCGCCGCCGCCACCGGCGTCTCGCCGGCACGCATCGTTACGATTTCGCACTGGGCGGTTTCAGCAAGGCCGCGCGTCGCACGCCGGATGAAATTCAGATCGCCTTCATGCTGCCGGAGCGCCGTGCCGCGCTCGCCCTTCCAGCCGCTGGCTTCCAGGTCGAGGAAAATTTCGATCGCGCGAGCGACGTCGTCAACGCTGTGCGCGACCTCGAACCGCACGACGCCGTGCTTTTCGGCCAGCCGATTGCGTTGGCGGCGCAGTTCCTTGAGCTTCTTGGCACTCAGCGCGTCATCCAATACGTCATCGGCCGGCCGCCGCGCGTCAAGGCTGGCGCGCAGGTGTGAATGAAGGACGATCGGCCGCAAGCCCTCCTGGCGCAGCACCCGGGTGAACGTTTTCATCGCTGCACCGTTGAGCGGCACATCGCGCAGGATCAGCGCGCGGGCGCCGGCGGCTCGGGCCACACTCATCAGCTGCCTGACCGCTTCCTCGGCATGGCTGCGGTCGAGCAACG
The DNA here is from genome assembly GCF_027451485.1 of Bradyrhizobium sp. Taxonomy (GTDB): domain Bacteria; phylum Pseudomonadota; class Alphaproteobacteria; order Rhizobiales; family Xanthobacteraceae; genus Bradyrhizobium. The sequence goes on along the minus strand of NZ_DAIDJE010000159.1, from coordinate 1,449 downwards.
GCGTGCAGAGCGTGCCGTAGGGGCTGGCGCTCACCAAGGCGGGCAGGGGGATTTTGCAGGCTCGCCAGAGCGACACCACCGGGAGCAGGCCTATCAGCCGCGGCGGTTCATCTTGCCGCGGTTGGGAGGGCGCGAGCTCATTTGCTGAGGCATCGTGACGCGCGCAGAGTGCGAATGCGCCGGTTCGACCGCGCGCCGAGGCGTTTACCGCCAGTTCCCACGCCGGCAGATAGTAACCGTTTGGTTCGATGGTGCGCTCTGCGAGGCCATGCCATTCCTCAACCGAAACGGCCGCTAACGGCGCAAATCCGGACCGCTGCGAATGCGATACCGACAAAACAGCGGTGTGTGCGCGTCGGTCCGCGCCATCGCCAGGCGATGGGCGAGATAGGCCGGCGATGTCAGCCATTTCAGCCACGTTTCTCGCGTCCCCGTCGCAAGGCCTGTCGGCCTCAAGCCTCGTCAGCGTGTCTTTCCAGGCTGCAACGCTAGCGACAAGTTCGCAAAAACGCCGTTGGCGGGTGCTTCAATTTGGTCTTTATCGTTAATCGGGCATTGACGACGCGCTTGCGCGTGGTCCTGCGTTTCAGGGCTCGGGCTCAGATCGGCCGATAGGACTGGGTATCGCAGCCGTCCTCAGGCAACGCGCGCCGACGATCGATGATGACGCCGTCGTCGATCGAGATCCGATAGGTTTCCTCGCCCAGCGGTTTTCCGTTGGCCGATGTCAATTCAGCCCTTACGCAGGCCGTCCAGCCCCGTCCGCGAAGTTCTGGATGCGCCTCGGAGACCCTGACATTCTGCGGATTGGACTGGGCCGTGAACACCGAATCCAGTTTTTCGTGCACCATCTTGCCGACATCAGGCGCCCGCGCGAGCGGCGGCGGATCGGCAGGCTTGGCGCGCAGGAAACCCGGCAGCGGCAGTGGTGTCCGGCTGTCGGCCAGACCGCAATCGGCCAGCGCAAGTGCCGAAACAGCGAGCGCGATTGACAAAGCGAGGCGTCGCATCAGTCCTCTTAGTTTCCGGCCGGGCCGGATCGCGGTTCAAGTTTCGTGCGTCGGCGAGAAGCGCTCACAACATCGCAAACGCGCTCGATACCATCGCCACCGGTTTGTTATCAGCGCTGCTCGACAGCGTGACACGGCCAAAACTCATGGTTCGTCCGAGCCGGACCACCCGCGCATCGGCGGTCACGTCGGACTGTGCGACCGGTCGCATGAAGTGGGTGGTCTGGTCGACCGTTGTCATCGGGCGATAGCCGCGGTTCGCGGCAAGAACGGCGATCACCATGGCGGTGTCGGCAAGCGCCATCAGCGCCTGGCCGCAGACGATGCCGCCGTGCCGGCACAGCCGCTCCGAGAAGGGCATGCGCAGGACGGCGCCGGGCTGCCAGTCGGCAGGTGCATTCGCCGGCGGAGCGTATTCGAAGCCGACAACCGACAGGTC
>NZ_DAIDJE010000158.1 GCF_027451485.1 Bradyrhizobium sp. | reverse complement strand
CCAGGCGAGGATATCCCCGCGAAAGCCTTCGACAAGCGCCATCCCCTCGGCCGCTGCGGTTTGTGGTCTCGGGGGCAGCGGTGTGATCAGTGGCCCCGTTGGCATGCCAGCCACAATCTGTCTGATCAGCGCGAGGCTTTGCTCGATTTCGTTGATCCGTATCCAGACACGCGCGTTGACATCGCCATCGGTCCGGACCGGCGTGTCAAAGCGCAGCACGTCATAGGGTGAGTAACCAGGCCAGCGACGGGCATCGAATGAGCGGCCGGATGCGCGGCCGACGAACCCGCCACAGCCGAATCGCCGGGCCAATGCCGGCTCGAGCCGGCCAGTGCCGACGACACGATCCTGCAACGATGCCGTGTTGTCGTAGAGTTCCACAAGACGTGGAAAACGCCGGCCGATCTCGTCCAAGAGGTCCACGATACGGCCCATGCCCGCCGTGTCGAGATCGGTTGCCACACCTCCCGGCACAATCCGGTCCATCATCAGCCGGTGACCAAAGCATGCGCCGGCGACGCGCAGAACCCGCTCGCGCAGGATCGCACAGTGGGCGTTCATGATCGCGAACGACGCGTCGTTGCAGATCGCACCGACATCTCCGAGATGGTTGGCAAGTCTCTCCATTTCCGCCATCAGCGCGCGAAGCCAGATCGCGCGTGGCGGCGGCGTGACCATCAATGCGTTTTCGACCGCTCTCGCGAAGGCGAGGCCATAGGCGACGGTGCTGTCGCCGGATACACGACCTGCCAGCACGGCTGCCTGCGCGATGTCGGCACCGGCCATCAGGCCTTCAACGCCCTTATGCGCGTAGCCCAGACGCTCTTCCATGCGAACCACCGTTTCGCCATCGGCATGGAATCGGAAATGTCCGGGCTCGATCACGCCCGCATGCACCGGTCCGACCGGAACCTCGTGGAGCGCCGGTCCGAGCGCCTTCAGAAACGAATAGGCGGTGCCGGGCGGGCGCCTTCCAGGAGCGCTGCCGAGCGGCGCCGTCTGCTCCCAGCGCCCATGATCGAGCCATGGACGCTCGTCGGGAGTCCCGTCCGCGACCAGGCCGAACAGGTCCTGGATCGCGCGCTCAGGTCGGATCGCGGGGGGATGGTGCAGTCCCACGGATGGGAAATGATGATCAAGGCAGGACAGGCTGATAACGCCGAGCCCCTCGTCGGCATCCCGCAGAACCGCCATGTGCACCGCCTGGCTCTCGCCCCAGAGGCCCAGCAGCGTCCAGCGTCCGGCTGCCAACTCGTCGGCAGCCGCGCGCCAGCCCGTTGTTTCGACCTCAAGCCGCGGCCAGGGCCGATGCGTGGCGACAAGCCGGCGATTCGGACCAAGCTCAGGAAACGGGATCGGTATTGCACGTTCCATGAATTATCCGAGCTGCGATGCAACGTGCTGGAACCAGACGACCAGCGGCGGCGGGAGATAGATTCCAGCGCAAAGCACCAGCGAGAGATGGGCGAACATCGGCACATAAGAGGCCTGCACCGGCTCCATCCGTCCCCTGGGCTCACCGAAGGAAATCGTCGTGAGGCGCAGCACCAGCGCCCCCAATGCCACCAAGAGCGCCATCGCCAGCGCGATCGCCAGCAGCGGTTGGCGCGCAAAGGTCGTACTCACGATCAGGAATTCGCTCATGAAGATGCCGGACGGCGGCAAGCCAACAATCGCGATCACGCCGGCAACAAGCCCCCAGCCCAACAGCGGATGACTAGCCGTGAGCCCGCGAATATCGGCGATTTTCTGCGTGCCTTTGACCTGGGCCACGTGGCCCACGGAGAAAAAGATCGCCGACTTCGTCAGGCTATGCATCGTCATTTGCAGCAAGCCAGCAAAATTGCCCAGCGGGCCGCCCATACCGAAGGCAAAGACGATGATGCCCATATGCTCGATCGAAGAATACGCGAACAGCCGTTTGATGTCGCGCCGCCGGTACAGCATCAAGGCCGCGAAGGCGACCGAAAGCAGCCCCAGGCTCACCATCAGCACGCCCGGCTCGATCGTGTCAGGGCTGCCGGCCAGCAGGATCTTGAACCGCAGCAACGCGTACAGCGCCACATTCAAAAGCAGACCAGACAACACGGCCGAGATAGGCGTGGGACCTTCTGCGTGCGCGTCGGGCAGCCACGCATGCAGCGGTACCAGTCCGACCTTGGTGCCGTATCCCAGCAGCAGGAACACGAACGCGACATTCAGCAACGCGGGATCCAGGTTGGCGGCATGCGTGGCCAGAAGCGTCCACTCCATCGCGGCCACACCCTCGCCAAGGATCGGGCGGGCCGCCAGATAAACCAGGATCGTCCCAAACAAGGCCAGCGCGATGCCGACGCTGCCCAGGATGAAGTATTTCCAGGCAGCCTCGATCGCCGCTGGGGTACGATAGATGCCAACCATGACGACCGTGGAGAGGGTGGCGAGCTCCACCCCGACCCACATGAGCCCGATGCTGTTCGAGACCAGCGCGAGATTCATCCCGAACATCATCACCTGGTACATCGCGTGATAGAAACGCAAATAGCGCGGGGTAAGACGGCCGATTTCGAGCTCATGGCCGATATAGGTGGCGCTGAAAATACTTGTCGTGAAACCGATGAAATTATTGAGTATCAGAAAAACGACATTTAGGTCATCGACCAGGAACAATGCGTCGGGTGCGGGGCGGCGCACCAGCAACAGCAAGGCGGCGATCAGCGATATTCCGCTTGCGCCGACATTCAGACGCGCCGACAGGCGGTAGCCAGGCAGCAGGGCAAGAACGGTCGCGGCGATCGCGGGGAGCAGCAGGAGCGCATTCATGGCGGCGGCTGGGTCTATGATCATCGCCGCTCTCCCCGGAATTGATCGAGCGCCTCGACCTCGACGGTGTCAAAACGTTCACGAATACGGAACAGAAAGATGCCGACGACAATGAAGGCGATGAGAATGGAAAAGGCGACGCTGATCTCCACCACCAGGGGCATGCCCTGCGCTCCGGTAGCTGCCAGGATCAGGCCGTTCTCGAGCGACATGAACCCGGCCACCTGGCTCACGGCGTTGCGTCGCGTGACCATCATCAGGAGGCCGAGCAGGATGACCGACAGGGCCAGCGCGATATCCTCGCGCGCCAGGGGCGCCGCGCCGGCGGTCGTACGCAGCATCACGATCATCGACAAGGCAACAAGAGCAATTCCTGCGAGCATCGTCATGCTGATGCCGACAACGACCTCGATCTCCCGGTGGATCCCCATTCGCTTAATCATTCGATGCAGCGCGAACGGAATGACGATCGCCTTGAAGATCAAGGCGATCGCCGCCGTGATATAGAGCTGCGGGGCAAGCTGAAGACGGGCCTGCCAGGCGACTGCGAGGGCGAGAACCAAGGAATGCAGGGCCAGCACGTTGATAAGTGCCGAGAGCCGATCCTGATAGAGCATCATGAAGCTCACGACGACCAGGCTGCCGGCCAGAACGTGCGCCATATCAAGCGAAAAATGCGTCATCTACAGGGACCGCGAGACGAACAGCAGCAGTGTGCCGAGCAAGCCCAGCATCAGGGCGGCGCCGAGGAGATTGGGCACCCGAAAGACGCGCATTTTTGCCGTGGCAGTCTCAAACACACCAAGCAGAACCCCGCCCACCGCAAGCTTCGCGATATAGGCCAGGGCACCAATGGCGTAGGCCGTGATTCCCGAGCCGGTGCTGGCAAGACCGAACGGCACGAACACGCAGGCGATCAGCGACATGTAGAGCAGCAACTGCACCGACCCGGTCAGTTCGATCATGGCCAGATGGCGGCCGGAATATTCCAACACCATAGCCTCGTGAACCATCGTGAGCTCGAGATGCGTCGCTGGATTGTCAACGGGAATGCGCGCGTTCTCGGCAAGTGCGACGATGATCAGGGCGATCAGCGCCAGGCCGAGCGATACGCGCAGACCCGCCGCCGAGGAGAGCATAAAGCCGGCCACGTTCGACAACTGGCTCGACCGCGCGACGAGCGCCAGCGTGAAGACGATCATGATCATCGCCGGCTCCGCGAGCGAGGCGATCATCACCTCGCGGCTCGCGCCAATACCGCCGAAGCTGGTGCCGATATCCAGGGCCGCGAGTG
>NZ_DAIDJE010000157.1 GCF_027451485.1 Bradyrhizobium sp. | reverse complement strand
GCGGCAGGCTTGGCTCGGATATTCGCCCGGACTTTCCGCCAGCGAGGATGGGCACGGTCGGGCAAACCCAAAGGCGGCCTCAGGTTCCGAAATAGGAACCATCAACATAGCTTCGGGTTAGCGGACGGGCCTAACCCCCCTGCCCCTGGAAGGCCCAGAGACGGTCGCGCTAGCGCCTCGCAGCATTCGCGCGACCGTTTTTCTGGCCATCCCCGAAAAAGCTAGTAACATCACCCCTGCCTGGTTTCGGGGGAGTTCGTCATGCGTACCTCGCCATCCATCGCGCCCTATTGGCTGGAGCAAGACACCTACCTCGTGATCGACGACTTCGGCGGCAGGCTCGGATGTTCCTGGCGCGAGACCAACATCCACAGTGCCGACCGCGAGACGCTGATCCGCGATCTCGTCAACGGGGAGTACAATCATCCAGTCCGCATCGTCGCCTTCAACACCGCCGAAGGCTGGTCCCGCGATGTGACCGTCGACGTCGCTGACGAGCTGAGACGACGGTATGTCGAATTCGGCGAGGTGCCGGAGTCGGTGCTGGAATTCATCGAAGCGAACCGGCGCTGACGCGCGTTGGACCCGGCTCCCAGCAGTCCAGCTCGATGAGTGCCATCTTTTTCTCTGGACCTCTTCGCTCGCGAAATGGTTAGGTAAGGCATCACCGGCCGAGGCTCTGCCCGTAGGCGTCGGTGGCTGAGAGATTATCGCGCTCCCGCCTGCATAACGGCAAGGGAGCGCGCCTCATGACGCGACATAATCGCCATTACGACGATCCAAACCTTCAACGCGGGATCGTTCGCGCCCGCGAAGTGATAGCGAAGTGCATCAAGGTGCTTGAGCAGTGCCGCCCTGACACCTTTCTCAGCAGGCCGCGCCACGACCCGATCCCGTTGAGCTACGACGCCGAGCCGATCATCGATCATCCGGTGCAGACAGGACTACCTGACTTGTCTTCTCGCGGCAAAGGTTGACGGCTCGCTCACCTTCCATGCGAGCGAGCCGTAGCGTTGCGCGGGCCCGCTCCAGCGCCATACGCGCATCCTCGCGATCCTTATGGGCCTGATCCCGGATCAATCGGCTCTCGCGGATGACCTGGTCGGCTCGCTTCAACAAATCGTCCATGTCTCATAAATACCCCCCCGCAAAAGGTCCTATGCCGGAATCATTTCTTCTGCTGCACCGTGAGAATGGAAAAGACCGCCCGGATGCCTATCTCTGCCGCATGTTCGACTTCTGCCTGCCCACCAGATCAACCACCACCGTCCCCGCCAGCCCAAGGGCGGGATTACCGAAACACGCGGACAGCTGACGAACTGCTGAAGTGCGTGGCGCAATCCCGTGCGTTCGTTGCCGAGAGCGCGCGGCTTTTGGCGCAATCGAGAGCAGTCGCGGCTTCACTTTGCGTTCGCAGACTAATTCGCACGCTCTTTCGCGCGACGAAGCGACTCCAGCTGTCTCTCAACCTTCAGGGTGAAGTCCGCGGGCAATCTCTTGACCCCAGGGTGGCGGGACGTAGACCGGGCGCAAGCAAAGTTCTCCTGGATCGGCAGGTAACGAGAGCACCGGATTTACACACGTTATCGATGGAACTTCTCCGTTGTGCTCTCTCGGCATGCAGCAACGGGGGTGATTCGCCATGGATATTCTCGGGCGCTGCTATTCCGTCATGTATGGAGCGGGCTGCTGCTGTCGGTGGCGGTGATATCCATGCTGGTGCTGTTATGAGCAATCCGCCCATGGGCCCCGGGGTTTGCAAACCCCGTCAGTCGTCGAGCTTCATTGTCGACGACAACAGCATCTCGATCCTGTTCCTGCCGTGCGGCGTGGTCAGCTTTGAGCTCACCGACGTGAGGGATCGCTACTGCCCGAAGTGCAATCGCCTCATCACAAAAAGCTTCGAACCCGAACACAGGGATCAGGACGCCGGACGCGTCCATCGGCGGCAAGCCGAACCGCCGGTTGGCGGCTAACCATTCCTGATGAGCTGCGACCACGGATAAATGCGCCTGCAGGCGACGAAGTCACGGTCTACATCACCAATCAATATCGACGAGGTGGAATATCTCACCCCCGGTTTCTGCATCGCTATCGGCGGCTGGATCGCGAAGGTCGATCCATTGCACATCATCTACGGATAAATGCCGCCCACAACGCCGCCTGGGCGAGCTCTCCGATTTGGTTCATGTGACAGTGGCCATAAGCGCGCCCCTCGTTGCCAATCATATCGATATCCGGTCCGCGCCTGATATCTAGATCGGCATTAACAGCAGCTGCCTGAGCGCGGCGGATGACATTCCTGTTTTTCGGATGAACCTCGTCGCATTTCGTGGAGGAGGCTACGAACACCGGGGCTTGGTAGCCCGCGGAGCGAAATTTTTTCACAAGCGCAACAAGACTGGCCAGATATTCGGTTTCCGTCGTATGCAGCGAGGCATCCGTTTCGCCCTGTTCAAATAGAATGTGCGTGGGCGTTAGATTTGCCTTGCGCAATCTTGCGATCAAGTCGTCGACCCTCTGGAGATGGACCGAGGCAATGTCGGAAATCGAGGCGCCCCCGACTGCGATTGAAACGACGATTACCCGTTTGAACCGGCCGGATTGGACAAGAAGGTCGCCAAGTCGCGGCAAAAACGAAGAACCTTTACCGTCAGCGCCAAGCAGGGGATCAATTGCTGCGAAGCATTTGCCGGTTTCGGGATCGAAATTATCTACTGCTTCGCTCGCCGCGTAGTGGCCCATGCCATAGTTGCCCGCATTGCTCTGTCCCAAGACGACGAGGACCGCAGTGGCGTGACCGACTGGCAGGCATGGCCGCTCCAAGCGGTCTGGCGACGGCGTTGCCGCGATTTGCATCGCGGGCCGGTAAAGAACAATCAGACTGACACCAAAAAAGCCGCCGATCATTGCGACCAGCAGAAAACGATTAAAAACTATCACGGCCCCCCGGCCCAAAGCGTCGAGAAATACTCGTCGCAAATAACAGGCGCTGTCGAAATACCATCACCTTCATACGACACCAGGTCAATCGGTTGGGATGCAACGGCAAGCGGGAGCAAAAAATGGTCGACGTTCAAGAGATGCGCAGTGTCGCCGAAAGACTTCGCGGACGGGCACAACAAATCAGGCACGATACCGGCGTGACGGGTTCTCGGGCCGCCGATGCCGAAACCGGTCTCCTGGAGCAGGCCGCCGATCAACTGGAAAAGGCCGGCGCCGAAATAGACCGCCTCCGGGAGTTGATCTCGGGATGACGGCATGCCGGACGCCGCACTTCGGACCTGGACCGTCGGTCTGAGGTCCTGATCGAATTCGCCGCTTGCGGCGCGGGGACTTCAGATCGCCGCTCCTAGCGGCCCCCTCATCCACACCCGCAAGCCCTAGCGGCTTTCCTCGTCCGCAAATCAGCGGAATCAATGGGGCATGCCCGCCCTGACCCGCCGACGCAGCGACGATCCGCACCGCGAGAGCTGGCGCGTCTACTATGACGGCGACGTCCATATCGGCTCTATCGGTCAGCGCGCCGGCGTCCCCAAAACCGTCGACCAGTGGGGCTGGAACGTCGCGTTCTATCCGGTGTCGCACCGCGGCATCCGGGAGAACGGCACCGCGCAGGACCTGCTCGAGGCGCGCGCCGCCTTCGCTGCCGCATGGGCAAGGATCGAACCACTGGTGACGGACGACGATCTGCTCCAACATCGGCGCGAGCGCACGTGGACGGCCTGGAAATACCGGATGTTCGACTGTGGTTGCCGGATGCCGACGCAGACGGCTTCCGGCCGGTCGACGTGCTTCTGTGGAGCAGAAATCGACGTCGTCGGGACCGAACGGCATGTTTACGCCGAGCACATGGGAATGCGATGAGCCCTTGCGGCCACCGCGACGGCAGCCGCGAGATCGACGGCTGTCCGGCCCGGGTCCTAACCGGCCAGGATGGCGAAGGCGGCCATCTCGATCATCAGGACCGTGCTGACAACGGCGAGTGCGAGATACACTTCACCGCTTGAGGATGGTGGGACTCTCATTGCCCTGCCTCGTTCTCGTTCTCTGTCGGGAGAACTACATTTGCAAGTATAACCCAAGCATGATCGAATCCGGCAGGCCGAAGTTCATTCAATCAAGCGTGAAAGTTTAATATAATCCGCTCGCGCCCGTGGCAGCGGCCCTCGCTGCGACGCGGTGCCGAGGTTCTTGGTGCGTGGCGCGGAGAAGGAAGACCGACCCACCGCGGAGGAATCGATGGCTGACATCCAGACGTTCATCGTGGAGCCGCACACACCCGAGCTGGCGATCTGCGCGCGTTGGCGCGCGAATGCCTTTTCAGTGCTCAAGGCCTCGTTCGAGCAGGAATTGAGGTCGCTGGAACTGTTTGCGTCGAACCATGACCTCGGCGTGGCGCTGGTGGCGAAGTCCGATGGCGAGCCGATTGGAACATGTCTCCTGGTCGAGTCGGAGATCGAGCCTAACCATGATGTGTCGCCATGGCTTGCAGGCTTGTTCGTGGTCCCCGAGCATCGCCGAAAGGGCGCAGGCGCCGTACTGGTTCATGCCATCGAGGATCAGACTCGCCAGCGGGGGCTGTCGCGGCTGTACCTGTACACCAGAGATGCTGTCGGATTTTATGCGAGGCTCGGCTGGTCCGTGCTCGATCGCACAAACTGGAAGGGCCTGGACACGACTCTCATGGCCCACGATCTCTGATGGCCGCGAGATTTGCTTCCGAAGTTCGCATCGGAGGCCGCCGCGATATCATGCGAATTTCGGAATCGGAGTTCCCGGAGGGCAGACAGGATGAACGGAAATCGCTTTTATGGAGTTCGGGTCGAAGGCGCGAAATACGGCGTCGGCTTCGGCAGCGCTCTCGCCATCACCATATCCTACACCACGAACCATTCGATACTTTGGGCAATCATCCACGGGATTTTAGGCTGGCTCTACGTCATCTATTTCGCGCTGTTCCGCTCCTAGTACCTCGCGGCAGCGTCATGGCATATCCGGCGCGCGTGTCCTCGCGCTGAGCGAAGTCGAGGCCACCGGTTGCGGGCCACGGTCGACGCCGGAACGTGATTGGGAAAACCTGGAAAGCCAATAAGGCCGGTCCCTCGCCTTCGACGATCCGATCCGCCGCCGGGCGCCCCGTTCGGTTGCTCCCTCGCCTGTCTGTAACCATGGACTCGTTCAAAATCTTCCGGTTATCCGCCCGGTTTCCCATGCCGTGGCCTCGCCGCCCCTTGAAGGCTCCGGTTTCCCGACGGTAAATGTAACCGCGCTAACATCATCAATGTGCAGGTGTCCTCTTGCCCAATGGATATGGCCGATTGGTGCGGACGTTCGCCGCGGCTGCCTGCATCCTGGCGGCGGGCGCGCTCATCCGGGGCGCCTCCTCGCAGGCGGGCGATGCCGGCCCGAATGTTCAGAAGCCATCTTCCAGCGGGAGTACCGAGCCCGGCACCGTCAGACTTTCCCCCGACCAGCAGCGCCAGATCGGACTGCAAACTGCGGTCCTGAAGGCTGCGCCTCATCCTGAGCAGTTCAGAGCCTATGGCGAGGTGCTGGACGTCGCCCGCATTACCGCGCTTGCCAACAGCTACGCCAACGCCCAGGCTTCGCTGCAGATGGCCCAGGCCAAGTTCGATGTCGCGAAGAGCGCATTCAACCGGGCGCAGAATCTCGTCGAATCTGCGGGCATGGCGAAGAAGGAAGCCGAGGCCGCCGAAGGAACCTTCCGAATTGACCAGGCCTCGCTCGCTGCCGCCGAATCGCAGTTGAAAACCCTTGCGGCGACCGCGCAGCAGGAATGGGGCGGAGTGATCGGAAAGGGTATCGTCGAGCGCTCGCCGCAGGTCGTGCGGCTGATCGAACGCGACCGGTTTCTCGTCCAGGTGACGCTCTCGCCGGGCGTGACCCTGGCCGAGCCGCCGCGGACCGCACTCGCGCAGGCGCCGAGCGGCAGCGCCAATATCGATCTGAACTACGTTTCACCGGCCACCCGGACCGACCCGCGGATCCAGGGACTGAGCTATTTCTTTTCGGCTTCGGGCGAGAGCGGCTTGCTGCCTGGAATGAACACAACGGTCTATGTTCCCACCGGCAAGACCTATCAGGGCGTCTTCATCGAGGATACCGCCATCGTCCAATGGCAGGGCCGATCCTGGGTGTATCTCCGCGCCGGGCCCGACACTTTCAGGCGACATCCGATCAGCACCGATCAGCCCGTCTCCGACGACGATTACGTCGTGCAGGACATCCCGCCGGGATCCGAAGTCGTGACCCAGGGCGCACAGGTCCTCCTGTCAGAGGAGGCCAAGAGCGAGCTTCGGGGCGGCGGCGATAATGACGATAATGATTGAGGGCGTCCGCCCGGCCAGGACGGGCCCGCAGGCCGCTCTGGTGTCGTTCGCAATCCGCTTTCGCGGGATCGTGCTGGCGCTGGCAAGCGCAGTCATCGGCTATGGCTTGTTCTCGCTGGGGAATGCGGAGTACGGCGTCTTCCCGGAATTTGCTTCGCCTCAGGTCTCGATCCAGACCGAAGCGCCGGGCCTCAGTCCGGAGCAGGTCGAGCTTCTCGTCACGCAGCCGATCGAGACTTCGATCAACGGTCTGGCGGGCGTCGAAACCATGCGCTCGTCCTCCATTCAGGGCTTGTCGGTCGTGACGGTCGTCTTCCGGCCGCGCAGCGACATCTACCGGGCGCGCCAATCGGTCACCGAGCGCCTTGCGGTGGTGGCCAACAGCCTGCCGCAGGGCGTGCAGGCCCCGTCGATGACGCCACTGACGCCGACGGCCGGTACGGTTCTGGTCATTGGGCTGACCTCCGATCAGCGCTCGCTGATGGATTTGCGCACGGTTGCGGACTGGACGGTGGGACGACGGCTCCTCGCCGTGCCGGGCGTGGCGCAAATATCGACGTTCGGCAGGGATGTCAGGTCGCTGCAGGTGCAGGTCCGTCCCGATGACCTGTTGCGTTTCGGCATCGGCATGAACGACGTTCTGGCCGCGGCGCGGAAAGCCACCGGCGTGCGCGGCGCCGGATTCGTCGATACCGCCAATCAGCGCATCACTCTGCAGACGAACGGCCAGTCGTTGACGCCCGAGCAGCTTGCCCGCACGGTGCTGCGGCATGAAGGCGGCTCGAGCGTCGTGCTCGGGGACGTCGCGGCCGTCGTTACCGCACCCGAGCCGCCGATCGGAGCTGCGCTGATCAATGGGCAGCCCGGGATCCTGCTCATGATCAGCCAGCAATATGGAGCGAACACGCGGGATGTGACGAGGCGTGTCGAATTCGCGCTTCATGAATTGCAGCCGGCGCTGCAAGCGGGAAACGTCCGGCTGCACGCCGACCTGTTTCGCCCCGCGAACTTCATCGACACGGCGACCGAAAGCGTGCTTTACGCGCTGCTGATCGGCGGCGCACTGGTCATCATCGTCCTTTTCCTGTTTCTGTTCGATTGGCGAACCTCCGTCATCAGTTGCACGGCCATACCGCTGTCGCTGCTCGCCGCGGTGCTGGCCCTGCAATGGATGGGCGAGAGTCTCAACACGATGACACTCGGCGGCCTCGCCATCGCGATCGGAGAGGTGGTCGATGATGCCGTGATCGGCGTCGAGAACGTGGTGCGCCGCCTTCGGGAGAATCGCCGATCGTCGGAGCCGCGGGCCGAGGCCGGTGTTGTGCTCGACGCAATGCTCGAGGTGCGCGCCGCGGTGGTTTACGCGACCTTTGCGGGTCTTCTGGTCTTCTTCCCCATTTTCGCCCTCTCGGGAGTTGCCGGTCGCCTCTTCGCGCCGCTTGGCATCGCCTATATCGTTGCGGTGCTGGCCTCGCTCGTCGTCGCGCTGACGGTGACGCCGGCGCTGTCGATGCTTCTGCTTGTCGGCGGGCGGGCTCGCAACGAAGAGCACGAACCGCCTCTGGTGCGCTGGTCACGCCGTCACTATGAAGCGTTGCTCCGGCGGTTCGGCCGCTTTCCGCGCTTGATCATCGCGACGGCGGTCCTTTTGACCCTGGCCGGAGCGGCAACGTTGCCGTTCTTCGGCGGGACCTTCCTGCCCGATTTGAGAGAAGGCCATCTGATCCTGCACGTCTCTGCGATTCCGGGCACGTCGCTGGATGAATCGCTGCGCCTGGGAAAGCTGATTTCCGACTCGGTCCGGACCATCCCGGGCGTGCGCAGCGTGGCCCAACACGCAGGCCGCGCCGAGGCGGGCGTGGATACGGTCGGCCCGCACTCCAGCGAGTTCGAGGTCGACTTGCAGCCGGGCCTTTCCGGGGAGAGTCAGGAGCTGGCGGAGAAGCGCATGCGGACCACGCTGGCCGGCTTCCCCGGCATTGTCTTCTCGATCAAGACCTATTTGACCGAGCGCATAGAGGAGACGGTATCGGGCTTCACCGCCGCGGTGGTCGTGAACATCTATGGTCCAGATCTCGATTCGCTTGAGAATGCCGCCCGCGACGTTGCACGCGAGCTTGGCGAGGTTCCGGGCGCAATCGACATCCAGCAGCAGGCTCCCCCGGGGATGCCGCAGGTCAATGTGACGCTCCGCCCAACCGATCTGCAGCGGTGGGGTCTGGACGCGGTGGAAGTCCTGGATCTGATCCGCACGGCCTATCAGGGAGACGTCGTCGGTCAGGCCTACGAGGGCAATGTGGTCTTCAATGTCATCGTCAAACTGGACGAGCATGCCCGCGCCCGCCTCACCCAGATTGGCGACCTGCCGATACGGACGCCCGGCGGCACTTATGTTCTGTTGAAGCAGATCGCCGACGTCTACCAGACCTCCGGCCGCTATCAGGTGCTCCACAGCGACGCGCAGCGCGTTCAGGCGGTGACCGCAAACGTCAGCGGGCGCGACCTCGAATCCTTCGTTGCCGCCGCCCGAAAGAAAATCGCCGCAGCCGTCAAGCTGCCGCCCGGCACCCATGTCGAGTTCGCCGGCACGGCCGAGGCGCAGGCGCGCTCCCGGCGCGATCTTCTGGTGAATTCATTGCTGGCGGCGACCGGCATTGTCCTGCTGCTTTTGTTCGTCACCGGCCATTGGCGCAACCTTGTGCTGGTTCTGATCAACCTGCCGTTTGCCTTTGTCGGCGGGGTGTTCGCGGTCGCATTGACCGGCGGATTGCTTTCGCTCGGATCGATGGTCGGCTTCGTCACGCTGTTCGGAATCACGCTGCGCAACTCGATCCTGATGATCTCGCATTACGAGCATCTGGTCGTCCTCGAAGGCCGCGCCTGGGGCCTGGAGACGGCGATACGGGGCGCGGCCGACCGCCTTGTTCCGATCCTGATGACCTCGCTGGTGACCGGCCTCGGCCTGATGCCGCTCGCGCTCGGCGCCGGCGAGCCGGGCCGTGAAATCGAAGGGCCGATGGCCATCGTCATCCTCGGCGGGCTCCTGACCTCGATGGCGCTGAACCTTCTGGTGCTTCCGACGCTTGCGCTGCGCTATGCGCGCTTCGACAGCGATCAGCCGAAGTACAAGGCGCGCGAGGGGATCGCATTGTGACGAAGATCAGCGCAGAGCGCCCCCGGCTGGATGCGCAGCACGACGTTCTGACACGGGACCCGTGCCAACCCTGGCGCTATTTCTGTTGAATACGGCTGAGATATTCGACCAGCTGGAGAACACGTGCGCGAATGTAGGTTTCCTGCGCATACGGAATGTCCGGAAATCGCTTGGCGGCGTCGCCGGCGTACCGCGCACCCCAAATCGGCATGTCGCGCGGGCCGTGACTGACGATCCCGATGCGCCCGTCGATGACGCCGCTGATACGCTCGGCCGGAAAAACTCCGCCGTTGTTCCTGGCCAGCAGCGTCAGGTCCGGCGGTGCCACCTTCAGCGCTTGACTGAAAACGCCGCTGCCTTTTGCATCCAGCCCGTGGCAGATGCTGCATCGCGCCTCATACTCCTTCTGTCCAGGATCGGCCGTTGCAGTTTGAGCTGATGCCGTTGCATTCGCCGACGACGTAGCGACCAGGACCACAATGGCCAGTTTCGCGCTCTTCATCGTCGTCTCCAACGTCGATTTTGAAATTTTCGACTGAAGTCGAGATGCACGCGTTGATGTGAATCAAGGCATGTCGCGCATTGGCAGGAGACGCCGCCAACCTTCGAGCGGCATTGCCATCTCAGGGGCACCCTGACCTTTCGCGGGTCGGGTCTTGCAGATCAGTGCTCGGACGGGCTTGTGAACGGCAACCTGCGCGTGGCCCGCGAGCCGATCTCTGGGCGCCGGTCAGATCGAGCCGCCCGACCGGCAAAATAGGATGACGGCGTCAGTCCTCTCGTCGTTGGCTGCGGGTCTCGATGAGCGCTGCGAGCTCATTCTCCTGCGCGGCCAGCTGCCGCTCCAGGGGGCCGCGTTTCGCCGGATCCGTTTCGGCGCTAAGGCGCGCTTTCAAGTGCTCGATATTCGCCCTGAGAATTTCCACTGCCATCGGATGCCGCCGGTTCCACATGTTCCTCGCCAATGATCGTATCTACCGGAACGCGAAGGCAAAATGAAGTTTTCGCAACAATTGCACCGCCCGCCAGTCGTGTACCTCCTCCTTTCCGGCTCGCCCCTCCTGGCACCGCTTGCCCGGAAGACGCGGCCGAGCATCGGAGGCTTGCTTTTTGGCCTTATTCCGATGCCAGAACCCGCCTGGAAACAGGAAATCCGGAGGATTGCTCTTGATCACGACATCCGCCCATGGCCAGGGACGCCAAAGCTCAATTGCGCCGCGGCTTGCGGCTGTCATCGCGATCGTGGTCGCCTTCGCCTGCCCCTCCGCCGCAAGGGCCGCATCTCCCGCCGAGCTGATTTCCGGCTTTCGCCATCAGCACGGCGAAGGCACGGTGACGATCGATCCGGCTCTCAACCGAATCGCGCAGGAGCAGGCCAAAGCGATGGCCGCACGAGATACGATGGATCATGCCGTCCTCAGGCCATTCAGCGACCGGGTGGCGAACCTCGATGCCGAAAGAGCCGCCGAAAACCTTGCCGTCGGCGACGCCACTTTCGCGAAGGCTCTGGACCAGTGGATCGCATCGTATGGACACCGCCGCAACCTGTTGATGCATGAGGCGACCCGCGTCGGCATCGCCAGCGCCAGAAGCAAGAGCGGCGAGATCTATTGGGCGATGGAGATTGCGGGTCCCAAACCAGAGCGGGTCGAACACGCCAGAGGCGGAGGCGGCAAAGAAAAGCCTTGCCGCATCATGCTGAACGATCTCTGCCTTTGAATGCCTGCCGGCGGCGAGGCTGGTGCGGCGGACGAAAAGATTTCGGGATGTGGAAGCGATTTCCAGGTGAAGACGTTTCCGGTCGCCAAGGCCCCACTTCTGCGTGAGAGAGCGCTCCACGCCGCCGGGAACGGGGTAGCCGCTGCGGTAACGCGCAGCCATCCCGCCCGTGCTCTCCCGTTTGCCCATCCATCCGGATCGCGATGATGGTTCCCCATCACGAACGCGCGGCAACCGTCTCATGGGCTTTTGGCCATCCCCACTTTGGAACGATTTTTCGCTTTCCCACTTAAGCCTTCATCGTTCGCCCCCGAGACGCCTCCGCCATGACTGAACACGACCTGGACAGGAAAGCTGAGCGGGCGCTCGTCGCGGTCATCCTCAGCATCGCAACCCTTATCACCTGCTTTGGCATGCTGGCATTCCGTTAGAAATGAAGGCCGCCTCGTCGGGCGGCCGGGTTCGTCATGCTATCGCGCGCGCCGGCCGGCTGCCGCACGCAGCTGCCGGACCAACCAACCTGCGTGAAGAGGTTCAATGAGAGCGCTGCGATCTTTCCTGGGGTTCAACCGAAAGCTCTCACGAGCGATCACCCCACACCATTTTCACGAGGCCAATGTCTTTGCCGCGTATCACAAGATTGGAGCCATCCTGCTGTCCCATCCCGACACCAAGGTCGTGCTCGATGTGGGCGCAGGGAAGCGGTGGCATTTCCCGGAGCATTACAAGGAATGGTACAGCATCAAGCTCGTTGGACTCGACATCGACGGCGTCGAAATGAAGGACAACAATCTTCTCGATGAGAAAATCGAATGCGATGCGGTCGAACACATTCCCGTTCCTCCCGGAACCGTCGACCTCGTCATGGTCAGCTCAGGAATTGAGCACTTCAGCAACAATCAAAGTTTTCTGAAAAACGCGTTCGAGGTGTTGCGGCCTGGAGGATATCTGATCGCTCAGTTTCCAGGCCGGTATGCGCCCTTTGCGGTCGCCAACAGGCTGCTCCCCAGATCAGTGTCAAAAAAAGTACTGGCTGCGTCGATGGGCGAGACCGCGGAACACCTCGGTTTTGTCACGCATTATGACCGGACGAACTATTCGGCGTTCCGCAAGATGGTGCAGGCTGCCGGATTCAGGGTCATCTACCAGCTGCCGGGCTACAACAGCAGCTCTTACTTCGAATTCTTTGTGCCGTTTTACCTGCTTTCCTATCTGTATGACACCACCATGAACGCGGTCGGCTTGAGAGACCTTGCGGCCTATAATCTTTGGGTCTTGCGAAAGCCGGGCGAGGCCGACTTTCCGGAGTTCAAGCTTTACGCCTGGCACTAACCCGCATAGCTGCCGGCGGAAGCGCCCGGCACAGGGCTGCCTGCCAGCCGGCATTGCCCCGGAGCTTGAATTCACGACCCGTTATCCGTCGGTTAAACAAAATATGATGGCCTGATCCGAGAGAAGAATTCTCGGACCTTTGGCCATGAGCTTGCAGCCGCCCTCCCAGCCCGGATTGATCGATCAGCTAGAGGACGCCCTCGGGGACAAGGACGTGACGCGCCGCGCCGAGATCCTGCGCAAGGTCACCGACCTGTTCCTCCTGGGGTCGGGGACATTCTCCGAAGATCAGATCGCGCTGTTCGACAGCGTGATGGCGAGACTCCTGGAAACAATCGAAAGCTCGGCCCGCGCCCAGTTCGGGAGCCGCATCGCCAGACTGCCCGACGCGCCCCTCGGGGTCGTGCGCCTGCTCGCCTGCGATTCCGCCATTGAGGTGGCTGGTCCCATCCTTACCCACAGCGACCGTCTCGACGAAGAAGCTCTGGTCGGCCACGCCAGAACGCAAAGTCAGGAGCACCTGCTGGCGATCTCCGGCCGCAAAGTCCTCGCCGAGCGGGTGACGGATGTGCTGGTGGACCGCGGCAACCGCGCCGTGGTCTCGGCGACCGAGCGCAATGGCGGCGCGCGCTTCTCCGGATTCGGCGTATCGACGCTGGTGCGAAAGGCGCGCAATGACGGCGATCTCGCGCTGTGCGTCTGGTCGCGCCCGGACATTCCGCGCCAGAACCTGGTCAAGCTGTTCGTCGAGGCGTCGGAAGCGGTGAAGCGGCAGCTCATCGAGGCGGACCCTCGCCGCGCCGGACTGATCAATGCCATGGTGGCGCGGGCAACCGACGACATCCAGACGAAGGCGCGCGCCGGCTCCGACGGGTTTGCCCAGGCCGCTCACTTGGTGCGTGAGCTGAATGCCGCCGGCAAGCTCAACGAAGAAAG
>NZ_DAIDJE010000156.1 GCF_027451485.1 Bradyrhizobium sp. | reverse complement strand
GAAAGTTGGCTCATTCTCGACAATCGTACGCTCACCATTGTCGACAGCACTGCGGCGCGCCAATACGTGCCGCTGCATGAGTTTGATGAAAATGGGGTTCGCGATTTCAGATGGCGGCCAGAGCCAACGGCAAGGCTCGGAGCCTGACGAATGCGCTGCAGCGATGCCTCGAAGTCAGGATGCGGGTTTGCGACCGCTGCTGCTTTGGACGCGGGAGCTGTCTTGCGCCGCTTCATAAAAGCGCATCGCGATGTACGTCCCCAGCATCCCGAGAAGTAAGCCTTCAAGGACGTGCAAAGCCGGATAGCCAGGCGTCGGGCCGTGGAGGAATATCCGCCCACTCTGTTTCCGCGCGAAACGTGGATTGGCGGAGCACCGTCAACTTGCAATAAGTGCGACGCGGGTCCGGAGAAGATGCCGCTTCGATCATGCGGTCGAGCGAACTGTACAGGGCTCCTGGTCCCATTTCACCCAATCGGCGGAGTCCGCCTTGACCTGGTGCATGACGTCGTAGCCGCGCCGGCAAAAGTTCCTGCCATGTTGACGCTGTACCTCAAGGCTGTCACTGAGAGTGACGGTCTGCCGATCGCTTCTGGTTTCATCCGTACCATGGACGTACCGTTGCATAACGAGGAAAGTCTTTTCGCGTTGGCTCTCGTGGCGTCGCCATGAGGGGACGCACAAAGATGGTAATGGCCATGCTGATGGGCCGGCTTGAGGCGTATCGGCGGACCAAGCTTTACGATCTGCTCGCGGCCGCTCCCATCATCGTTTTTTTTGCGTATAGCGTGGCGCAAATGCTGCCGTCGCTGGCCCAGCGGCTGGCGCTGCTCATGATGTTTGTCCGTACCGATCCGTCGGTGCTGCCCCCATCTCTCGTCTTTCGCTCGGTCGCGGAACTCGCGACGCTGCTTTTCTTCGCGCTCTCGATCGTACTCTATGCGGTGCGTTGCGTCCCGCAGCGGTCCGCAGCCGGGTTCTATCCGCGCTTTGCTGCCGTGGTCGGCACTTTTTCGAGCCTCGGCTTCGTCCTGCTGCCGGCGCGCGAGCTTTCGTCCGCGCTTTACCAGGTCTCGCTTCTCTTGCTTATAGCCGGCACCGCATTGGCAATTTGGGCGTTGCTGGTTCTCGGACGTTCGATCAGCCTCCTGCCGCAGGCCCGGCGACTCGTAACCACGGGACCCTATGCCCTGGTCCGCCATCCACTTTATCTTGGTGAGATGGTCGCCGTCGCTGGAATTGCATTGCAGCACTTCTCGGCATGGGCGCTGCTGTTGTTGGCATTGGGCTGGGCACTTCAGCTTCAGCGCATGAAATACGAGGAGCGGGTGCTGTCGCAAAGCTTCCCGGAATACGAAGACTACATGGCGCGGACGGCTGCCTGACGTGTACTAGCGCGCCTGTACCATGCGGCTGCATTGCACTCCTCTCGTCCTCTCGCTCACCGCGCAGCTTCGATCCAATGCAACGCAAGCGGATGGCGGGTTCGCAGCGCTGAGCCAGTGCATTCCGCTTAGCGGAAAAACTGACGACATGATTTTTCTCTTTTTGCCTTCGTGTTGCTCGCTTTCATTGACGTGATCACTTCCCTGCGACTAGCATCGCAGCCGATCCGCTAAGAGGTCACCCAGGGAGGATATCGATGAATCGCTTCGCATTCGCGGCGTGCGCGATCTTGCTCGCGCCCCTCAGTGCCAACGCCCAGACCGCCGATCAATTGGTCAAAGGCGCGACTGACACCTCAAACGTTCTGAACTACGGCATGGGGTACAATCTGCAGCGGTTCAGTCCGCTGACCCAGATCAATCGGGACAATGCCAAGGACCTTGTGCCCGTTTGGAACTACAGCTTCGCGGATGATCGCAGCGAGGAATCCCAGCCGCTGGTATACCAGGGCGTGATCTACGTCACGACGCACAACGCCACGATGGCGATCGACGCCAAGACCGGCAAGCAGATCTGGAAGACCAAGGTCGAATATCCCGCCGAGACGCCGCGCATCGTGTGCTGCGGCATCATCAATCGCGGCGCTGCCATTCAGGATGGCAAGCTGTTCCGGACGACGCTGGACGACAACGTCATCGCGCTCGACATGAAGACCGGCAAGGAGCTGTGGCGGCAGAAGGCAGCCGACATCAAGGAGGGCTACTCCATGACGGTCGCGCCGCTGATCGCCGATGGCGTGGTGATCACGGGCATCTCCGGTGCCGAGTTCGGCACACGCGACTTCATCGACGGCTGGGACCCCGAAACCGGCAAGCATCTCTGGCGCACTTACTCCGTTCCGAGCCCCGACGAGCCGGGTGGCGACACCTGGAAGGGCGACACCTGGAAGCTCGGCGGCGGGTCGACATGGATTACCGGCTCCTATGACCCCGAACTGAAGACGGTCTATTGGGGCATCGGCAATCCGGGGCCGTTCAACGCGGCGGTGCGGCCGGGTGACAATCTCTACACCTGCTCAGTGCTCGCGCTCGACCCGAAGACCGGGAAGATCAAGTGGCACTATCAGTTCTCGCCGAACAACCCGTTCGACTATGACTCCGTCGCCGAGATGGTGCTCGCCGACATCAAAATCGACGGCAAGCCGACCAAGGTCCTGATGGATGCCAACCGCAACGGCTTCTTCTATGTGCTCGACCGCACCAACGGCAAGCTGCTCGCGGCCAATCCCTACGTGAAGGTCAACTGGGCGAGCGGCGTCGACATGAAGACCGGCCGTCCGATCGAGACCGACGTCACCAAGGATGCGCGCGAGGGCAAGAAGGTCACAGTCTATCCGTCGATCCTCGGCGGCAAGAACTGGGAGCCGATGTCGTTCAACCCGCAGACCGGGCTTGCCTACGCCAACACGCTTCTGTTCGGCGGCCATTACAAGACCGTGGCTGCCACCTACAAGGCGGGCGAATGGTATGTCGGCATGGATCTCACCGATCTCTGGGATTGGGGCACCGGCCCGCGCGGCGCGCTGAAGGCGATCGATCCCCTGACCGGCAAGGCCAAGTGGGAAGCACCGAGCGATATTCCACGCTTCTCGGGCGTGCTGTCGACGGCCGGCGGCGTCGTTTTCTCCGGTCAGCTGACCGGCGAGTTCGAGGCATTCGACGCCGACACCGGCAAGAAGCTCTGGCAGTTCCAGACCGGCTCGGGCATCGAAGGACAACCGGTGACCTGGCAGCAGGACGGCGTACAGTACGTCGCCGTGAATTCCGGCTACGGCGGCGTGTACTCGCTGTTCTCCGGAGACCAGCGGCTCGCCCAGGTGCCCGCCGGCGGATCACTGTGGGTGTTCGCGGTCAAGAAGTAGTTTGCCCGGTAACGACAAGTCAGTGGTTCTTACGTGATGCAAGTACGTATCGGAAGGGCGGCGGCTTTCGCCGCCCTTGCCATCGCGGTGATGGCGATTGCGTCCGCGCAACGGGCGAGGGCACAACAGGCGGCTTCCGCCAAAGAGACTTCCGCAAGCACCGATCAGGGAAATGTCGACCTGGGCAAGGCGATTTTCGCTGAGCATTGCTCGCACTGCCACGGCTTCAACATGGTCAACGCAGGCACGATCACGCCCGACCTGCGCAAGTTTCCGGATGACAGACAGCGCTTCGTCAACACGGTCAAACACGGCAAGAACAACCGGATGCCCCCCTGGGGCGACATTTTGAAGGACGACGATATCGCGAACCTGTGGGCCTACGTGTCGAGCCGAAGGGGCCAGGAATGAGACGTTCGTTGACGGCCATCTGTGCCGGCGCAATGCTCGCGGCCGGCTTCTCGACGATAGCGGGCAGGCATGCCGCAGCATCCGATAACGTTTTGAGGGTGTGTCTCGATGAAGATCTGCCGCCGGCCTCGGTCCACCGGCGCGGCAAGGACGGAAGCGGGTTTGACGTGCTGCTCGCGCAGGCCCTTGCCAAGGAATTGCAGCGGCCGCTCGCGATCCAGTGGTTCGAAAGCAAGCTGGACGAGGATTCAAGCCCCGAACTGGAAGCCAACGCGCTGCTTTCCGACGGCCGCTGTGCGCTGCTCGGCGGTTACCCGCTGACCCAGGATTCGCTCGTCGTGCCCGGCGCCAAAACGGCGAAGCTTCCTGATTTTGACGGAGCGACCAGGGATGATCACCGGCGCCGTGTCACGCTCGGTGTCCTTGCCCCCAGCCGGCCCTATGTCTATTCGGCCCTTACGGTCGTGCTCGGCAGCAAAGTGCGCGACCGTCATATCAAGGACCTCGGCGACCTTGCGGGCTTGAAGATCGGCATCGAGAGCGGCACGTTTGCCGATGCCATTTTGATGAATTTCGGTAAGGGTCGGCTGATCGACCAGATCACCCATCTGGTGCCGGGGCGCGACGATCTCTTCGGTGCGCTCGAGCGCGGCGAGCTTGATGCCACCCTGGTGGACATGCGCCGTCTTGATGCCTGGCGCGCCAGACATCCGGACAGCCAGCTTGGGGCAAGCGGATATTACTACCCGATCGGCGCCAATCGCGCCTATGTGGCTCTTGCCGGCGATGCAGCGCTGATCGGTGCGGTCAACAAGGCGCTGTCGGCTCTCGAAGCGAACGGCACCATCGAACAGTTGGCGCGGACTGCCGGTCTCACATATCTGAAGCCGCGCGAGCCGATCGTCCTCGGCGACGTGCTGCAACAGATCCTGCAGAAGTAAGCTTCGCCGTAGTCCTTCGAAGAACGCATCGGTCAGTCATCGACCAGGCCCTGAGGCGGCCCGCCGCCTCGGGCAGGTGCCCAGCCGCCAAACTGCTGCGCGAGCCGCCACATCTCCTCTGCTGTCGGCGTCAGCCGCATCTGCGGCCTGAACAGCCGAACCGTGACCGGCACCTCCCAGGAGGCGTCGGCAAACATGACGAGGCGGCCGGATTTCAGGTCGTCCTCCACCAGCGTTGCCGGCAGCCAGGCCACACCACGCCCATCCAGGCACAGGGCCCGCAGCGAGCCAGCCAGATCCGCCGTCAGCGCCGGAGCGGCAAGAAGGGCGGGCAGTCGCGCGCCGATCACGCCGCGCAGGATTCGTCCAAGACCCGAGCCGCCGCCATAGGCGAGCAGCGGCGCCTCTGTCAGCGAGGCGACGCCGCTCGCCTTCAGGCCCGGGGCGGCGCAAGCAATCAATCGGTCGTGGGCGACCGGAATCGAGCTGAATTCGGCGGGTGGCAGACGAAGAGGAACGTCTTCATGCACGTGGCAGAGCACGAAATGTGCACGCCCATCCAGAAGCAGGGTTTCGACGGCATTCAGCGTGTCTGAAACCAGTTGCACGCAGCAGATCAGACCCTTGGCCTCCAGCCGCTTCAACCAGCCCGGAAAAAAGATCAGCGACAGCGCATGCGTGGCCGCAATGCGAATTGTGGCGGCCTCCGCGCCCGCAACTTCCCGAACGTGCGCACGCGCATCGGCGATGCGCCGGATCAGCATCGCGGCGAGCGGCTGAAATTCACGCCCGGCCGCCGTCAACTGCACCGGCTGAGCCGCGCGGTCGAACAAGGTGACGCCGGCCCACTCCTCCAGGGCACGGATGCGGCGGCTGAAGGCCGGCTGTGTCAGATTCCTGGCCTCCGCGGCACGCGAGAAATTGCCGGTCCGGCACAGCTCGAGGTAGTCCTCCAGCCAGATCAGTTCCATGGTGCGCTCCATGGAAGACTGCAATGCCGATGCCGTTTAGGCCTTGGCCGATACGAAATCGGCATTAGCCATACCTGCGCATCGCATGCCACATCGCTTGCCCGAATTTGGAGGATCAACATGCGCATCACCGAAATCCGTGAACGGACTTACCCGATCGCCTCGCCCATTGCGAACGCGTACATCGATTTCAGCAAAATGACGCTCAGCCTCGTGGCCATCAAGACCGACGTGATCCGGGATGGCAAGCCGGTGGTGGGATACGGCTTCAACTCCAACGGCCGCTACGGCCAGGGCGCGCTGATGCGGGAGCGGTTCATCCCCAGGCTCATGGAGGCGGAGCCGGCCAGCCTCCTGAACGACGCCGGCGACAATCTGGATCCGCACAAGATCTGGGCCGCCATGTTCCGCAACGAGAAGCCGGGCGGTCATGGCGAGCGTTCCGTGGCGATCGGCACCATTGATATGGCGGTGTGGGATGCGACCGCGAAGATCGCGGGCAAGCCGCTATTCCAGTATCTGGCGGAAAGCCATGGCCGGACCGCCAACCCCAAAGTCTTCGTCTACGCCGCCGGCGGCTACTACTATCCCGGCAAGGACAATTCCAAGCTCAAGGACGAGATGAAGGGCTATCTCGACCGCGGCTATACGGTGGTGAAGATGAAGATCGGCGGCGTGCCGCTGAAGGACGATCTGGGCCGCATTGAAGCCGTGCTCGGCATGCTGCCCAGCGGCTGCCGGTTGGCGGTGGACGCCAACGGCCGCTTCGACACCAGGACCGCGATCGACTACGCCCGGGCACTCTCGGCTTACGATCTGTTCTGGTACGAAGAAGCTGGCGATCCGCTCGATTACGAGTTACAGGCCGCACTTGCGCAGCATTACGCAAAGCCTATGGCCACTGGCGAAAACCTGTTCAGCCATCAGGATGCGCGCAATCTCATCCGCTACGGCGGCATGCGCAAGGACATCGACTGGCTGCAGTTTGACTGTGCGCTGAGCTACGGGCTGGTCGAATATCTCCGTACCCTCGAGATGCTCAAGTCCTACGGCTGGTCGGCGTCGCGCTGCATTCCCCATGGCGGACATCAGATGTCGCTTGCCATCGCTGCCGGGCTGGGTCTGGGCGGCAATGAATCCTATCCCGACCTGTTCCAGCCCTTCGGCGGCTTCCCCGACAGCGTGCGGGTGGAGAACGGTCATGTCACGTTGCCGCCACTGCCCGGCATCGGCTTCGAGGGCAAAGCCGATCTCTATAAGGTGATGTCGGAGCTGAGCGCCTGAAACGGAAGCGCTCACGAGGTTCTGTCGACGATCCCGCTGGTCATTGGCATGCTCGCGGCGGCCAGGCAACCTGCCCAACCGTAACGAAAAGTCGGCACCGACCCGCTGCTTTGATCTCGCGCAACTATGGCCGCATAGCGTTGCTTTAGCCTTCAGACAGGTTTGGGTCGCCCGCTGGAGGTAAGGGAATAGTGAGCAGGATTCCCGGACGATCGTAT
Source organism: Bradyrhizobium sp. (assembly GCF_027451485.1). Classification (GTDB taxonomy): domain Bacteria; phylum Pseudomonadota; class Alphaproteobacteria; order Rhizobiales; family Xanthobacteraceae; genus Bradyrhizobium. The sequence continues at coordinate 132,696 of NZ_DAIDJE010000156.1, read as the reverse complement.
CATCCGCGTGAATGGCGAGAAGACGCCGGAATACCGCTGCGCGGGTATATTCTGGGTGTTGGCGGCGCGCTGCTCGCTTTGCTGTTTGCTGCCGATCTCCTTTTACCCAAGCCATCCCCGACCGGAAACGTGTCGGCATCCGAGACGCCGCGGATTCGCATTCATTCGGAGCGGAAGGGTCCGGAAGCGATCGTGTTTGATACCACCCAGCCTACGATGATGCCTCCGGCAACAGCGAGCCCCACGGTGACGGCTGCAGACGCAAGCGTTGCTGCACCGGAGCAAGCCGTTCGTCAGAGCTTCGCGCAAGTTCTTCCGGCACAGCCGGCAGCGACTACCGGTCACGTCCAGAGGAAGGTCAGTGCAAGACGTTCACGCAGGCGCGGGCCAGTCATGGCCGGAGCCAGGCGCACGCTGCGGTTTACCGAAAACGCGCGCCCGGGATTCTTCGGGATGACATGGTGACGGCTGCGGGCTCAGATTCGCAGCCATTCGCGAATGGCAACCGCGCAGAGTCGTGGGATTCCGACATTCGTATCCTCGCGCAAACATGCACCAAGGTTGGAATCACGGGAACCGCCGGCAAGTTCAAGATTGCAGCGCAGTTTTGAGATTTGTGATTCGCATTCGCAGTTCTCGGCCAATGCGGCTGGCAAACAAATCCACGAGAGCAAGTCCATCGCCGGCTCATTGTGGCCGGTAAATCTGGCGAGCCAGTTACCATGCTCGCTTGGCCGTCCAGGCTCCCGCGCAGCGCTGGTCTCCGGAATAGCCTGTCCAGGTTCCGCGGCCGACAACGCCGGTCAGCCTGCCGGCGCCGGTGGCGCGTTTTTCCTGCAAGTTGACCGTGGCGCGGACAACACCGGCATTGGTGACGCTGCCCCGGAAGCTCTGCACGGCAGGCGACGTGATCACGCCATTCTCGATCATCACCGAATAGTTATAAACCGCGCCGCAATCCCCGCTCTGTGTGACAAAGGTGATGTCCCATTGCCCGTCATAGGGAGAGCGAGCCTCGGCGGCCGAGGCCAGCAGGCAGGCACAAGCGCCCAGCACAGCGAGAAAACGTTTATTCATGACAGAACTCCTCCACGCGCACGTTCCGCCGGATATCTCCGAACCTGCGCAAAAATACTTCTCGACCGATTTCGGCTGACCCGGCTTGATGCAAGTCAAATTGAAGAGGTCTCGCCGAACGGCCTAGCTCGCCAGCGGCCATTGCAGCGCCAGGAGCACAGAGCATGCAGCGCATTGTGGAAAGACGAACGGTCTGGACGCTGCTGCTCGCCGCAGCAATCCTGAGGTCCGGTGATGTTGCTGCCGAACAATCGACACCCATGCAGAATCAGCATTGGCCGGCCGAAAAAATTCTGCCTGCTGAGCCCGGTCGCAAAGCCTGTTGGCGTCGGGTCTACAACCCGGACCATTTGGCCGCGCATCCTCAGCAAAAGGTCAGAGAACTGACTTTTCTCCTGCGCGTTTCCGGTTATGACGCCGACGGCCGCTATGTCTTTGAACATCCGCACCACGTCTACTACAATTTCGCCCTTTCCTTGAAGCGGAGGGGCGACACGCGCGCACTTGCGACCAGCGGCGATTGCCTTGGCGAAAAGACGGCGGACTGTGCCGTGGATTGCGATGGCGGCGGCGTGACGATAGAAAAATCACCGAGCGGCGACGGTCTGACGATCAGACTCCACGATCGCGGCATCGCCTTCGGCGGCGACTGCGACACGAACAGCGGAGCCTGGGTCAGACCCGGCGCCGACGACAAGGTATTTCACCTCGATCGAGTCTCTGAGGAATCGTGCAAGGCTCTGGAAAAAGAGCGGCTCGGCACCTGGACCGAGGAGCCGGAGCATTGACGTGTCGTCGATACATCGATGCGAACCGCCGAATCGAGGTGGTTAGCCATCCATTTCTTTCTGTCGTGGCCTGGCTCTAGCGAAAGCGACGCCATTCTTCGAACGGTTATGTCCGGCGATGACGATCGGACAAATCGTGGTCGCCGCGGAAACACGGTGGATGAGCAATCGACGCCCTCAGGCCCGCTTGCTCCCATAAGCCGCCAGAAACATCCGCGTGGCGCTGGCGACCACCTGCTCGATGCGTTCGTGCGTGGGCGCCGGTGCGGCCTGAAAAATAAACGGCTGGAACAGCGAGGCCTGGCACATCTGAAGGAATTGCGAGGCGGCAAGCCGGTAATCGTCGATCATGACGTCGCCCAATCGCGCGCGCGCTTCGAGATAGGCGGCAAGGCGTCCAATCGTGACGGCGATGACATTTTCATAGAAGCGCCGGCCGACGTCCGGCATCCGCTCGGCGATTGCCATCACGGTGCGGATCGCCGAGCCGCCGCCCGGTCGGCACAGGACCTGGATGTAGGCCCGGCCGAACTCCATCAGCGTCGTGGTGGCGTCGCGTTCGGGATCGAAGTTGAAGGTGAGCTTGCCCTGCTCGAGGCTTTCCTCCTCGACGATCGCCTCAAACAGCGCGCTCTTGTCGGCGAAGTAGACATAAAGGGTGCCCTTGGAGACGCCGGCAGCGCGAGCGATCTCGCCCATGCTCGCGCCGTCGAAGCCGAGGTCGAGGAAAACCGTGCGGGCGCCGTCCAGGATCTGCCGCCGCTTCGACGAGTCGGTGTCCCCGATCACACGGAGCGATTGGGACTTCTCTGCAACCATTGGTTTAGCCTTCGGGAAGATTTACGCAGCCGGAAACAACTCTGAAGGGCAATTTCCGTAGATTGTCACGATCAAATATGTATATTGACCGAACCGTTCGGTCAATGTTAATTTACGTGTTGTCGACGCCGCATCTTGCGGCCGTCAATTTTTGTCGAGTTTTTTGAGCGGGGAGGCCGTAATGGCCGCAGCGAGAGATCAGGCGGCACGGATCGTGCGCGCCGAATCGGACGACACGGCCCGCGAGGGTTCCCCCGCTATCGGAGATTCGCTCCGCGCCCAACTCTCCGACGAGAGCGCCCGCCGCCCCCGCGAAACGGACGAGCGCCCGGCGATCGCAAAGCCGGTGGTGGAAGAGGCTGTCGCAGCGCAGCCCGCGAAAGCGCCAAAGCGCAAGATAGTTTTCTTCGGCGCGGTCGCTCTTCTGGCGCTCGCCGCGGCTTCCTATGGCGCGCACTGGTATCTGGTCGGGCGATTTCATGTTTCGACGGACGATGCCTATGTGCGCGCCAACAACACGACGCTCGGCGCGCGGGTGTCCGGTCACCTCGCGACCATCTTCCCGCGCGACAATGCGGTGGTGCATGCGGGCGATGCGATCTTCAAGATCGACGATGGCGATTACCGGCTCGCGGTGGATGCCGCGCGCACACGGATCCGCACCCAGCAGGCGACGATCGAGCGCTTGGGCCGGCAGGTGATTGCGCAGGAGAGCGCGGCCGAGCAGGCGAAGGCGCAACTCGCTTCCGCCGAAGCCGGGATGAAGCGCGCCGGTCTCGACTTCGATCGTCAGCAGGAACTGAGTTCGAAGGGCTTTGCGTCGCGCGCGACCTATGAGGTCTCCGAAGCCAGTCGCGACCAGGGCATGGCAGGGGTGAAGTCCGCCCGCGCCGCGGTGGATACCGCGCAAAGCAATGTCGAGGTGGCGAAGGCCCAGCAGGCGGAAGCGCAGGCTCAACTGATGGAATTGCAGACCACGCTCGCCAAGGCCGAGCGCGATCTCGATTTCACGCTGGTGCGCGCACCGGTCGACGGCACCTTCTCCAACCGCATGGTCAATACCGGCGATTTCATCGCCGTCGGCCAGCGGCTTGGCAACGTCGTGCCGCTCGACGACATCTTCATCGACGCCAATTTCAAGGAGACGCAGCTCAAGCGCATCAGACCCGGCCAGCCGGTGACGATCTCGGTCGATGCCTACGGTCATCGCAAGTTCGAAGGCGTCGTCGAAAGCATCTCGCCGGCCGCGGGCTCCGTGTTCACGCTGCTGCCGCCGGACAATGCGACCGGCAACTTCACCAAGATCGTGCAGCGGCTGCCGGTTCGCATCCATGTGCCGAAGGATGTCGCACGGCAGAATCTGCTGCGTGCCGGCATGTCGGTCTATGCCACGGTCGACACCACCAGGGGCGCGGCGGACGCCGACAACGACGCAGATCTCGACGCGCCCACCATGGTGCATCCGCAGTAACTCTCTTGCTCCCTCTCCCCTTAGAAGAAGCCGAAGCGTCTTTTTGAAACATCGGTCATGTTGAACGCATCATGGCGAACGCCGCGACCCCGAACGCTTCGATGATCAGCGCCGACCCGGCCGAACGGATCGAACCGCGGCGGCTGCTCGCGTTCCTGATCATGGTGTTCGGGATGTTCATGTCGATCCTGGACATTCAGGTCGTCTCGGCCTCGCTCACCGACATCCAGGCCGGGCTCTCGGCGAGTTCGACCGAGGTCTCGTGGGTGCAGACGGCCTATCTGATCGCCGAGGTGATCGCCATACCCTTGTCCGGCTTCCTGTCGCGCGCGCTCGGCACGCGGCTGTTGTTTGCGATCTCCGCCTCCGGCTTCACGGTGGCGAGTTTTCTCTGCGGCTTTGCTTCCACGATCGAGCAGATGATTTTGTGGCGCGCCATCCAGGGCTTTCTCGGCGCCGGCATGATCCCGACGGTGTTTGCATCGGCTTACACGGTGTTTCCGCGCTCCAAGTTCTATATCGTGGGGCCGATCATCGGCCTGGTCGCGACGCTGGCGCCGACGATCGGTCCGACGGTGGGCGGCATCATCACCGACTTGATGTCGTGGCACTGGCTGTTCTTCATCAATGTCGTGCCCGGCGTCATCATCACGGTCGGCGTGCTGGCGCTGGTTGATTTCGACGAGCCGAATTTCGCCTTGCTTGAACGGTTCGACTGGTTCGGCCTGATCACGATGGCGGGATTTCTCGGCGCACTGGAATACGTGCTTGAGGAGGGGCCGCAATATGAGTGGCTCCAGGATACGTCGGTGGCTGTTTGCGCCGCGATCTGTGCCGTCTCGGCAATTGCATTTTTCTACCGCGTGCTGACGGCAAAGGTGCCGATCGTCGATATCTCCACCTTCACCAACCGCAACTTCGGTGTCGGCTGCCTGATTTCGTTCTGCATCGGCATCGGCCTTTATGGACTGACCTACATTTATCCGCGTTACCTCGCCGAGGTGCGCGGCTACAGCGCGCTGATGATCGGCGAGACCATGTTCGTCTCCGGCATCACGATGTTCCTGATGGCGCCGATCGTCGGCCGCCTGATGCAGCGGATCGACGCGCGCCTGATCATCGCCTTCGGCCTCGTCGTCTTTGCGCTCGGCGCCTACCAGATGACCTGGATCACGCGCGACTACGATTTTTACGAGTTGCTGCTGCCGCAAGTCCTGCGCGGCATCGGCATGATGTGCGCCATGGTGCCGACCAACACCATCGCGCTCGGTACGCTGGATGCGGACCGGGTGAAGAACGCCTCCGGGCTGTTCAACCTGACGCGCAATCTCGGCGGCGCGGTGGGGCTTGCGATCATCAACGAGGTGCTGAACGATCGCACCGACCTGCACATCTCCCGGCTTTCCGATCGCGTCACCTGGGGCAACGTGACGGCGACCGAGACCCTGAACGATTTCACCCAGCGTCTGCAAGGCATGGGCGACGCGGCGTTGATGGCCCTGAAGGAACTGTCGCAGATCGTGCATCGCCAGGCCGTGGTGATGGGCTATGGCGATGCCTTCTTCCTGCTCGCGCTGTTCTATTGCGGCCTTAGCCTGATGGTCATGCTGCTGAACAAGCCGGCCTCCATGGCATCGCCGGCAGACGCGCACTGAAATCTGCAATCGTCGTTGCTCACGAGGTGACTTACTCGTCTGCTTTCCTTGTCGTTGCACGAGGCTGCGAGTGTGGCTGAACACCAGGGTTTTCCTGCACCCTCGGCTTTCAGAGGGACGATGATTTGGCCATCACCCGGACGTACCCGCCGCGGCAACGTGGAACTTTGCTCCGTCGTTGCGGCGCCATCGTTCGAGACGCATCGCTCTCGATAGTGGATCAGGTAAGAGCAAGGCGAGCGACGCGTTGCCCACCAGTCAATCCACAAAGTTGTTCAACTCCTCATTTGTGGCATCGATATTGTCTGAAGTGGAAATCCATGGTTGAACGGCCTGCATGACGCAGGGCGGTTCCATTTCGGCTCTCGGCGCGTTGCGGCGCGCGGAAATCGGCGCCGTCCGCTGGATCGCGGGCGTTATCGCGCTCGCAGGCATCGCGTGGCTGGTCGTCCTGGCGGGGCTGCTCGCAGTAGCCAACCGCGTGCACGATGACATCCCGGTCTTGCTGGCGATCAAATTGCCGCTGCTTGCCTCGCATCCGGAACTGATTTTCGCTGGCGAGAGCCGGACCGAATATCAGGTCGATCCGCGTCTCGCCGCGCAACTGATCGGCAAGCCGCCGGGATCGGCGGTCAATATCGCTTATGATGCCGGCGAGCCACTGGCGTTCGCCGCCGCCATGCGCCGCGAGCCCGACAAGTTCCGCGACGCCCATGTCGTCATCAGTGTCGCGCCGTTTCTGTTCAATGAGGGTGTTCGTTCGGCCGGCGTCTATCCGCTGGACGTTCTTCCGCGGCTCGGCGTTGTGCAGCAGATGATCTCGTTCCTGCCGCTGCGCATCGGCACGTTGATCCGCTTTATTCGCGAGGCCTTCGCGTCGCGCCTGGCCGCCGGACAGCACGTGGCCGATGCGCCGTTTCCTGCGTCTTTTGGCGTGAGCCTCATCGATCGCACGCAGCCAGAGTCGAAGTGGCCAAAGGACATCGGCTCTCACCCGCATTATGCCAATTGGAACATCGCGGGGCCCAAGGCCCGCCTCGAGGTCCGCGCGCTGTGCGACATGGTGAAACGGGCGCGGAAGGTGACCGTCGTCATTCCGCCCTGGGCGCCCCGCTACGACCGTTCGCACGACGCGGCATGGCGGGAGAAGGCGGATCAGGTTGCGGCACTGTTGGCAGACGCCGGTCGGAGGTGCGGTTTTGAGGTCCTGAATATTCCGTCCGTTCCCGGATTGCAGCAGGGCAATTACGCCGACGAGATGCATGTCAATGCCTCCGGCGTGCCGATCTATACCCGCTATCTCGTGTCGCGGCTAAGCCCTGGAGCATGATGAGGCTAAGTCCGAATGGTGCAGCGATGGTGACGTCCGCCCTCTCCCCTCGGAAGAGGATCGGGGTGAGGGGGTACGGTTTCTCTTTAACCCTCGCTCCCTCATCCGGCCCGGAGCATGTGCTCGGACGATGCAAAGCGCCGATCCGGGCGCGCCGACCTCGACCCACGGGAGAGGAGAATTGCGCTGCTTCCGGATCGGTTCGACCAAACTCCATCGCGCCCTAGCCGCCGAGCATGCTGTTCTCCACCTACACATTCATCTTTCAGTTCCTGCCCGCGGTGCTGCTGGCCTTCGCGGCCGCCCGCCGCCATTCGCCGCGTGCCGGCATTCTGGTTTTGGTCGGCGCCTCGCTGTTTTTCTACGGCGCGTGGAAGCCGGTCTATCTCCTGCTCCTCGTCGCTTCGATCGGCGCGAATTTCTCGCTCGGCCTGCTGATGGAGAAGCCACATCGTCGCCGCAGGATCGGCATGCTCGGCGTGGCGCTCAATCTCGCGCTGCTCGGCTATTTCAAATACACGAACTTCGTCTTCGACAGCGTCCATGCGCTGACCGGCGCGCCGGTGCCGCTCGTGAATGTCGTGCTGCCGCTAGGCATCTCGTTCTTCACCTTCCAGCAGATCGCTTACCTCGTCGACGTGATGCGCGGCGCCAGGGTCGAGCGCGACATCGTCAGCTATACGCTGTTCGTGTCGTTCTTTCCGCATCTGATTGCGGGGCCGCTGGTTCATCATGCCGAAATGATTCCGCAGTTCAAGCGCGCGCGGACGCTACGCTCCAGCCTGCTGGCGGCGAGGGGACTGGCGATCTTTGCCGCGGGCCTGTTCAAAAAGGTGGTGATCGCCGATAACCTGGCGCAGTTCGTCTCGCCGGTGTTCGCGCATCTCGACGCGGGCGGCAATGTTACCATGTCGTGGGCGTGGCTTTCGACGCTGGCCTATACGCTGCAAATCTATTTCGACTTTTCCGGCTATTCCGACATGGCGATCGGGCTGGCGCTGTTGTTTGGCATTCGTCTGCCGGTGAATTTCCGCTCGCCCTACAAGGCCGCCTCGATCATCGACTTCTGGCGACGCTGGCACATCACGCTGTCACGCTTCCTGCGCGACTATCTCTACATTCCCCTCGGCGGCAACCGCCAGGGCGAACCGCGCCGTTATCTCAATCTGATGCTGACGATGCTGCTCGGCGGGCTCTGGCACGGGGCAGGGTGGAATTTCCTGATCTGGGGTGGCCTGCACGGCGTCTATCTCAGCGTCAATCACCTCTGGCAGAAATGGCGCGGCGCAGCGAAGGCCCCCACTGCCGATCACCTTGCCGCTGTCATTTCATGGGCGCTCACGTTTTTCGCGGTTGTCATCGCCTGGGTGTTCTTCCGCGCGAAGACTGCAGCCGGCGCCTGGGCCATGCTGGGCGCGCTGTTCGGATTTGGCGGGGGAAGTTCCGCCTATGTTTCGTCCGGTATCCTGCGGGTGATGGACTTACCCGTACGGATTGGTGCGGAAGACTTGCTCCTGATCGGCAGCGGCGCGGTCATCCTCGCGCTGGCGATCGCGCTCTGTCTGCCCAACGTTCCGCAAATCTTCCGCTACCGCGAATATCGCCGAGCGCCCGAAGCTTCGCGATGGCCGCAATGGCGGCCCGGCCTCGCATGGGCGTTGTTGTCGGCGCTGGCGTTCGCGATCTCGCTGTTCGGCATGTGGCAGCGGCTGGAATTTCTGTACTTCCAGTTCTGAGCCGGTGCTCAAAAGATTTGATCAAGACTGCGCAACACCAGGGTCACGCCGGACAGAAGCAGAAGCCCCGGCAAGATGTCGCGGAAATAATGGTCACTCAGCACGCGATAGGCGCGCGCGCCTAGCCAGGCACCGCCAACCGTGGCTGGAAACACAAGCAATGCGAGCCAAAGCGTCTCGCGCTTGACCAGCCCGGAGTCTGCCCGCAAACAGGCGTGGCGGCATTGTCGCGACGAGATTATTGGCCGTCGCTATGCCGGGATCCGAAGAGCGCTGTGTAAAGATCGGTGGTGGGGCCGTTGGCACTGATGCCGTAGGCGACCGGCGCGCTTGGCTCCGACGGAGGCGCAGGCGGCGCCGGTTGTTGCGCGACCTGCACCGGTGCGGGTTGGACGGAAGCGGATTGCGCCACCGCCGCGGTCTGCGCCTGGTTCGGCCGCCCTGCGGTCGTTGCGACGGCCTGACCCTGGCGCGCCGGCTGATATTGCGGGGCTTGCTGAGCCGGCGTCATTGGTTGGCCGGTAACCGGCTGAACCGAAGCAACACTCGTCGCGGGCGCGGGCGGCGGCTCACGCGGGCCGAAGAACTCGGTGTAGAGATCTGTGGTCGGGCCATCGCTGGTCAGGCCATACATGGTCCTGTACGGCTGCTCGCCTTGCGCCTGGGCCGAGGTCGTATTGTTCGCCGCGGCACAGCCGGCGACAGCGAGAGCTGCTGCGGCCAGCGCAGTGGCAGTCCGGATGCAAGTCAATGCGCGGTTCACGCTGTTTCCCCTGTCCTTCACCCAAGCAATAAAGGCAGGATATGGCGCCTGCAAGGCAAGCCTTTGTCGTCCGGGATAGGCACGTCCAAACTGGCGAGGGGTCCGGCGCGTCTGGCCGAACCCCTCATTATCAGCATCAGCCGGCCTGTAAGCCGGGTTCTGTAGGGCCTTGCCTGCTTGCGCAGACAAGACGCGACGGCCATTCCTCTGGGACCGGGCTTGCGCGCGGCCTCGAGCAACCAACCCGGACGGCGAGCCTGACATCGCTCCCGCAGGCATTATCGCCTTCGCGAATGACCTGCGTTGCCGTCCCTATTCGGTCTTGCTCCCGGTGGGGTTTACCATGCCGGTTCCGTTGCCGGACCCGCGGTGCGCTCTTACCGCACCTTTTCACCCTTGCTGCCTCCCGAAGGAGAAAGCGGTTCGTTCTCTGTGGCACTTTCCCTAGGGTCGCCCCTGCCGGAAGTTATCCGGCACCGTATGTCGATGGAGCCCGGACTTTCCTCTCCTTGAAGGGAGCGGCCGTCCGGCCGACTGACGATCATGGCATGGGGGTTATGGCCGCCTGCGTCAAGTCGTCAGCGGAGAGACCGGAGGTCCAAAAATAATTATTGTGAAGATGTCGTTTGGTGGCAGGTCGATCCGACTGGTTGTCGGCGATCCAGCCGCACACAGGGAACAAGTGACATGCAGTATTTGCTGATGATCTATACCAACGAAGTCGAGTACGCGAACCGCGATGCCGCGACCATCGAAAAGACCACGGCAGAGTACCAGGCCTTTACCCAGTCGATTATCCAGAGCGGCAATTTCAAGGGCGCAGACCGGCTCCGGCCGACATCGACCGCGACCACGGTGCGCGTCCGCGATGGCAAGATCCTGACCACGGACGGCCCATTCGCGGAAACGCGCGAACAACTCGGCGGCTATTACCTGATCGAGGCGAAAGATCTCGACACCGCCATCGGCATTGCCGCGCGCATTCCGAGCGCCCGCGACGGATCGATCGAGGTGCGTCCGATCTGGGTCTATAACAACTGACGGCGAAGATGCAGCCGGTCGAGATCGACAAGATCTTTCGCTGCGAGGCGGCGAGGGCGCTGGCCACGCTGATCCGTCTCGTCGGCGATTTTGACCTTGCCGAAGACGTGCTGCAGGAGGCTTTCGCGGCCGCGCTGGAACGCTGGCCCTGCACCGAGGCGCCTTCCAATCCTCGCGCCTGGCTCGTCAATGCCGGCCGCAACAAGGCGATCGACCGCATTCGCCGGCAAATCTCGTTTCGCGGCAAGCAGGAAGCGTTGACGCATGAAATCCTGCTCAACGCCGAAGCTGCCGTGGAGGAGGACGACGAGGCGGTCGCTGACGACATGCTGCGGCTGATATTTACCTGCTGTCATCCGTCCTTTGCCCCGGAGGTCCAGGTCGCGCTGACCTTGCGCACCGTCTGTGGCCTGAGCACCGCGCAGGTCGCGCGCGCCTTCCTGGTGAACGAGGAAGCGATGGCCCAACGCCTCGTCCGCGCCAAGCAGAAGATCAGGCTCGCCGGCATCGCCTACGAAGTGCCTGGCCGCGATGCACTTGGCCAGCGGCTGCGCGGCGTGCTGGCGGTGATCTATCTCGTCTTCACGGAAGGTTACGTCGCCACTTCCGGCGAAGAGTTGATGCGGCCGGACCTTGCCCGCGAAGCAATCCGCCTTGCGCGTCTGCTCGATGCGCTGATGCCGAACCGCCGCGAGATCAAGGGCCTGCTCGCTCTCATGCTGTTGCACGACGCACGGCGTGCCGGGCGGCAGACCGAGGCCGGCGACATCGTTCTTCTGGAAGAACAGGACCGCACGCTCTGGGATCGGTACCAAATCGCTGAAGGTCTCAAACTCGTCGAAGAGGCCCTGCGGCTGCCGGGACCTCCCGAGGCTTACGCGGTGCAAGCCGCGATCGCGGCGCTTCATGCGCGCGCACCCAATTTTCAGGATACCGACTGGAAGCAGATCGCCGGACTCTATGAGGTGCTGCTCCGCATCAGCCCCTCGCCGGTGATCGAACTCAACCATGCTGCCGCGATTTCCATGGTGGACGGTCCGGCCCGTGCACTCGACCTCGTCAATGCGCTGGAAGTGCGCGGCGGCCTCAAGGGCTATGAACTGCTTCCTGCCGTCCGCGCAGATCTGTTGCGCCGGCTCGGCCGGCACCAGCCGGCGCGGGAGGCCTATCTTGCCGCCACCGCAGCGACGCAGCTCGAACCGCTTCGCCGGCTTTACGCGCGGCGTTTGACCGAACTCGGTTGACCCTCGCTACCTCAACGCGGGTTCTTTGTTTCCAAGCTCAAATCTCGTCGATCGTCTCGTAATGTTGCACGCGACTATCAAAATCGACGAGCGCGGAAACGCCCTCGGCCTCGACAATCGCCTTGCCGGCGTCCTCTCCGGCAAACGCCCGAATGGCGTCCATCGACTGCCATTCGGTCAGCACGAGAAACTCGATGGTGCCGCCGAGATATTGCCTGAAAAGATGCGCCCCGAGAAAACCGGGCAGGGCGCCAAGCTCAGTTGTCACTTTCGAGCGAAAATGATCGGGGTAGGCGTCGGGATTGGATCTGGCGGCGCGGCCGCGCCATTCGCGAATGATCACAGCGGGAGTCCTCGATTATCCAACGGCGCAATTGTTTTACGCCGATCCAGACCGGTCAACCGCAGCGTTGGACTCGATGGATTGCTAGGTGGCCGTGGCGGTCTCCGCCGGCAGGCTTGCGAGCAACGCTTGCAGCGTCACCAAGGTCGAGTGATCGGCGATGCCGTCGACCTTGGCGGGGCGGAAATGGCGCTGGAAAGCCGTCACCACCTCCATGGTCGTGGTGTCGTACTTGCCGGTGATTGAAAGGCCATAGCCATAATGGGCGAGGGCCTGTTGCAGGCCGCGAACTTCCTCGCCGATCGCGCCCAGCCTCAATCCTTCGCTGCGTACGACCGGCGCAGGCTGGACCCAATGACCGACGCCGGAATTGGCCAGGGAATGCCAGGGAAATTTCTCGCCCGGATCTTTCTTGCGCGACGGCGCGACGTCGGAATGCGCCAGCACCCGGTGCGAGGGCACGTTGCGGCGAAGCATGATGCCCCGGCACAGCGCGATCACCGCGGCGATCTGGCGCAGCGGGAACTCGGGATAACCCCAGTCATGCCCGCGGTTGACGATTTCGACGCCGATTGAGCAGGAATTTATGTCATCCTCGCCGGCCCACGAAGCAACGCCGGCGTGCCAGGCGCGCTTGGATTCCGGTACGCACTGAACGATGCGGCCGTCTTCCAGAACGATGTAATGCGCCGAGACGTCGGTTCCAGCGGTACAGAGCTGTGCGATCGCGCCCTCCGCATCCGGCATGCCGGTATAGTGCAGCAGGATCATGTCGGGCACGCGGCCCTTGTTTCGTTCGCCGAAGTTCGCGGATGGAATGACGTCGGAGGCGATCGAGGAGTCTGGCGTGAAGGTCTGCATGTTCGAAAATGGCCGGGGCAGCGGGATGGCACGCCGCTTCGAATCAGCAGTTGCGAACGAACCAGGTGACATATCAATACTCAAACCCGGCAAGACAACGGCAATCAAATTTTTTCAAAGGAACTGCCGTCACTATTCTCCGTCGCTGTCCGCAGCGCAATCGACTGACGCGCTTCCGACGAGCATTTTGGTTCGGTGTGTGCGGAACGCATCACTTGGCCGTTTCCGGAGGGCGGGGCTTTGGCCCGCTCGGTCCTAAGGCGCCGGAGTTTGACGATCTTCAACCCTTTCTTAACGCTACCTGTCGTTACTAAGTGGTGAAGAACTGTGCCCGATTTTTCGGGTCGGTTAGTGCCGCCGTTTCTGCGTTGGGGGTGCGCTTCGGGGCCGGGTCGCAAACCTCTGCCGGAGGGCACGCGGGAAGCATAGGTTTGACGTGTCCTTTGGAGTCCCAGCTCGAATTCCTGTCGTGCGCCGGCCGCAGCAACCGGAAAGACCGGCGAAAAGCGTATCTTTGAGGCGCCATGGGCCCCTTCGCATCCGAGTTCCACATCGCCTCTCGGCTTTCGCCGCGAGGGCGGGCATGACGCAGCCGGTACCAAGCCACCCGCGCCACATCGCGGTTCTGGGGCGGGAGGTGCTCGCGTGGCTCAAACCGCGGGCAGGCGGGATTTATGTCGACGCGACCTTCGGCGCCGGTGGCTACAGCCGCGCCATCCTCGACATCGAGAACACCCGTGTCATCGGCATCGACCGCGATCGCACCGCGATTTCGGGCGGCTTCGAACTGGTCGATCGCTCGAACGGCCGCCTGACCCTGGTCGAGGACCGCTTCTCGAACCTCGCCAACATCTGTCACGCGCAAGGCGTCACCGCCGTCGACGGCGTCGTGATGGATATCGGTGTGTCCTCGATGCAGCTGGACGAAGCCGCGCGCGGCTTCTCGTTTCGCGCCGACGGTCCGCTCGACATGCGGATGGGGCCAAGCGGCCTGACGGCAGCCGACGTGATCGCGAAGGCGTCCGAAGCCGATCTCGCCAACATCATCTATATCTTTGGCGAAGAGCGTCACTCGCGCGCCGTGGCACGCGCGATAGTCGCCGCGCGCAAGGAGGCGCCGATTGCGACCACGCGTGCTCTCGCCGATCTCGTTGCCAGGATCGTCCGCGGCAAGCCGGGTGATATCCACCCGGCGACACGGACGTTCCAGGCATTGAGAATTTTCGTCAACCAGGAACTTGACGAGTTGCTGCTTGCGCTTTCCGCCGCCGAACAGTTGCTACAGCCCGGCGGTCGGCTGGTCGTGGTGTCGTTTCATTCGCTGGAAGACCGCATCGTCAAGAATTTTCTGAACGAGCGCGCCAAGGTGAGCGGCGCCTCCCGGCACCAGCCGGAGACGGCCCAGCGGCCGCCCAGCTTCACCATTCTCACCAAGCGGCCGGTGACGGCGCAGGACGACGAAGTTACGACCAATCCGCGGGCGCGTTCGGCGAAGCTTCGTGCCGCCGAGCGCAGCAATGCACCGGCTCATCCATCGACCGACCTGCCGGGATGGCCGACCCTCGACACCGTGATGAGGGGAGGCTGAGGCATGCGCATCATCCATCTCCTCGTGATCGGTGTGCTGGTGTTTGCGGCCGCCTATGTCTACCGGATCAAGATGGACTCGACCGACCGCACCGAGCGCGTGCTGCGTTTGCGCGCACAAATACGCCAGGAGCGCGACGCGATCGCGGCGCTGCACGCCGAATGGGCCAAGCTCGACTCGCCGCAGCGGCTGCAGGGCCTGGTCGAACGTCACCTGCCGCTCAAGCCGCTCAACGCCAATCAGTACGATCAGCTGAAGAATTTGCCTGACCGTCCGCCGAGCCTGGTCAAGCCGGGCGATCCTGATCCGATCGGCTCCATGCTCCAGACCATCGAGGCGTCGACCGAGGCACCGACGACAACAGGTTCGATCCCGCCCCAACAGCAAGCACAGCCTCAATCCGAACCACAGGAGGCGCCGCAATGACCGATCGCGCCCCTTCCACCCAAAAATCCCAGGAGCCCTGGCGGCAACGCCTGATCCGCAGCCTTCTTTACGGGCGCAATGTCGATCGGGCAGCCAAGGCGCGCGCCCGCGTCGGCTTCGTGATGCTGGCGTTTATCGCCGTCTATGTCGTGATCGGCGGGCGGCTCGTGATGTTTGCGACCGGCGCCGACAGCCGCAGCGCCCGCCACAGTGCAAGCCAGGATGCGATCGCAACCGCGCGGCCGGACATCCTCGACCGCAACGGCGAAATCCTCGCCACCGACGTCAAGGCGCCGAGCCTGTTCGGCGAACCGCGGCGCATCATCGACAAGGACGAGGCGATCGAACTCCTGACCGCGACCCTGCCCGACCTCGACACATCGGAGGTGCGCGAACGCCTGTCGGGGCGCAAGGGCTTTGTGTGGCTCAAGCGCGAAATCACTCCGAAGCAGCAGCAGGAAATTCACCGCCTCGGCATTCCCGGCATCGGCTTCTTGCGCGAGAACAAGCGCGTCTATCCTGATGGCAACGAAGTCGCGCATCTGATCGGTCTCGTCAATATCGATAACCAGGGCATCGCCGGGATGGAGAAGTGGCTCGACAACAACGGTCTTGCCGATCTGCATCGCGCGGGATTTGCCACCGATCGCTTGCAACGCCCGATCGAATTGTCCATCGACCTTCGGGTCGAGCACGCGCTGCGGGACGAATTGCAAAAGGCAAAGGAAAAGTTCCACGCCAAGGCGGCAAGCGGACTCGTCACCAACGTCAGGACCGGTGAGGTGATCGCGATGGTCTCGCTGCCGGACTTCGATCCGAACAATCCGAAGGAAGCGCATGATCCCGACCGTATCAACCGCCTGACCACCGGCGTGTACGAGATGGGATCGACCTTCAAGGCGTTTACGCTGGCGATGGCGCTCGACACCGGCAAGTACGGGCTGGATTCGCTGTGGGATGCGCGCGGGCCGCTGCATTACGGCAAGTTCGCGATCCACGACGACGAGCCGAAAGGCCGGTTTCTCACCATGAAGGAGGTGTTCACCTTCTCCTCCAATGTCGGCGCTGCGCGCATCGCCCTGTCACAGGGCGTCGAGGCGCACAAGGCGTTCCTGCGCAAGATGGGTCAGCTCGATCGCTTGCGGACCGAATTGCCGGAGAGTGCCTCGCCGATCGTGCCGCGTCACTGGGGCGACTTGAACACCATCACCATCGCCTTCGGCCACGGCATGGCGGTTGCGCCCTTGCAGGCGGTGATGGGCGTCAGCGCACTCGTCAATGGCGGCTATCTCATTCCGCCGACCTTCCTCAAGCGCAGCGAGGAAGAGGCGATGCAACTGGCGAAACGGGTGATCAAGCCGGAGACGTCGGAGAAGATGCGGTTCCTGATGCGGCTCAACGCCGAGGTCGGAACCGCGCGCAAGGCCGATGTCAAGGGCTATTACATCGGCGGCAAGACCGGAACGGCCGAGAAGGTCATTAACGGCCGCTATGCCAAGAAGCGCGTGCTCACCGCTTTCACCGCGATTTTGCCGGCCGACAAGCCGCGCTATCAGGTGCTGATCATGCTGGACGAGCCGCAGCCCCTGAAGGAAACCTACGGCTTCATCACTTCGGGCTGGAACGCGGTGCCGACCGCCGGCAACGTGATTTCCCGCATTGCGCCGCTGTTGGATATCGAGCCGCGTTTCGATCTGCCGCCGCCCGAGCGCCTTATTCTTGCGGCATCGAAGACAAGCCAGTAAGCCGTATTGCGCGTACACTGCCGCGTGGATTCGGAAAACGACCCCAAGGGCGCCGTGCGAATTGGAACACGATGAAGCTCTCCAATCTTTTCGGCGATGATGCCATCATCGACACCCACGCCAAGGCCGGCGGGATCGAGATTTCCGGGCTCGCCATCGACAGCCGCGCGGTCAAGCCGGGTGACCTTTTTTTTGCACTTGCCGGCGCCAAGACCGATGGGACGCGCTTCATCGACGCCGCGATCGCGAGCGGCGCGGTTGCGATCGCGGGCAACCAGCCGCCGGCCGGCGGATGCCACGTTCCGTTTGTGACGACCTCCAATGCGCGCCGCGCCCTGGCGCTGGCGGCAGCAAAATTCTTTCCCGGGCAACCCGCGACGATTGCGGCCGTCACCGGGACCAGCGGCAAGACGTCCGTTGCCGCGTTCACGCGCCAGATCTGGCAACAGCTTGGCTTTGAAGCAGCCAGCATCGGCACCATCGGTCTGGTGTCGCCAAAGCGCACCGTCTATGGCTCGCTGACCACTCCGGATCCGATCGCCTTGCACCGGCAACTTGACGAGATCGCGCGCGAAGGTGTCACGCATCTTGCGTTCGAGGCTTCCTCGCACGGGCTCGATCAGCACCGGCTCGACGGCGTGCGCGTGAATGCGGGGGCTTTCACCAATCTCTCCCGCGACCACATGGATTACCATCCCGACCTCGCGCATTATCTCGCCGCCAAGCTTCGGCTCTTCCGCGATCTCGTCGTGGACGGCGGTGCGGCGGTGATCTCGGTCGATCATGACTGTTCCGGCCAGGTGATCGAGGCAGCTGCAAAGCGGAAGCTTCGGATGATCCCGGTTGGCACCAGGGCCGATGGTGCAGGCGAGGGGATACGCGTCGCCGCCAATAGCATCGACGGTTTTGCCCAGTTGCTCGAGCTTGAACATTGCGGACGCCGTTACATGGTTCGCCTGCCACTGGTTGGCGAGTTCCAGATCGAGAACGCGGTGGTCGCCGCGGGCCTTGCGATCGGCACCGGCAGCGCAGCCGATCAGGTCTTTGCCGCGCTCGAACGGCTCGAAGGTGCGAAAGGCCGTCTGGAGCGGGTTGGCGAACATAACGGCGCGCCGATTTTTGTCGACTACGCCCACAAGCCGGATGCGCTGACCAAGGCGCTGCAAGCCTTGCGGCCCTACACCAAGCGAAAGCTCATCGTTGTGTTCGGCGCCGGCGGCGACCGCGACGCGGGAAAGCGTCCACTGATGGGCGCGATCGCTTCCGAACATGCCGATGAGGTCATCGTCACCGACGATAATCCGCGCAGCGAAAATCCGGCGGCGATCCGTGCGGCGATCCTGGCAGCCGCGAAAGGCGCGAAGGAAATCGGCGATCGCAACGAGGCGATCGTCAAGGCGATTGCTGAGCTCGCCGAGGGCGATGTGCTCCTTATCGCGGGCAAGGGTCACGAGACCGGACAGATTGTCGGTGATCGCGTGCTGCCGTTCAGCGATCATGATGCGGTGGCTTCCGCGCTGGCGCCGCCCATTTGAAATTCCTATACCACGAGCGGCAACCTCGTTTAGGAACTTCAAATGGAAGGGCGGCACTGGTATCGATGATTTTGTTAGTGTCCATAGCTTTCCGAACTTCGTGAAAGATGGGTGCTGAGGCGTGGCACGAACTTCGGAAGTGGGCAGTAATGCAGAGGGTAGCATGAACGCTTTGCCGTTATGGACGTTGGATGCCATGCAGGCCGCGATGCGCGCCGAAGCCAAAGGCGCGCCGCCACAAGCGATCACGGGTATTTCCATCGACAGCCGTACGGTTGCCCCGGGCGAAGCGTATTTTGCGATCAAAGGCGCAGTGCATGACGGACATGACTTCGTCGACGCCGCGCTGAAGGCCGGTGCGGCGCTGGCCGTCGTGGAAAAGGCCCAGGTCGGCAAGTTCGCAGCTGACGCGCCGCTGCTCGTGGTGGACGAGGTGCTTGCGGGGCTCGTCGATCTCGCGCGGGCTTCGCGTGCGCGGCTCGAAGGGCAGGTGATTGCAGTCACCGGATCCGTCGGCAAGACCTCGACAAAGGAGGCACTGTTGCATGTGCTTTCGGCGCAAGGGCAGACGCATGCGTCCGCGGCATCGTTCAACAATCACTGGGGCGTACCGTTGTCGCTGGCGCGCTGTCCGGCCGCGGCGCGGTATGCGGTGTTCGAGATCGGAATGAATCACGCCGGAGAAATCAGCCCGCTTGTGAAAATGGTGCGGCCGCATGTGGCGATCATCACCACCGTAGAGCCGGTACATCTGGAATTCTTCACCGGCATCGAGGCGATTGCGGATGCGAAGGCGGAAATCTTCGAGGGCGTCGAGCCGGGCGGCGCGGTCGTGCTCAATCGCGACAACGCACAATTCGCAAGGCTCAGCCGCCGCGCAAGGGAATGCGGCATTTCGCGCATTGTCTCCTTTGGCGCGAACGAACGAGCCGAGGCGCGGCTGCTTGATCTTTCACTGCATGCGACCTGCTCGGCGGTGCATGCGGACATCCTTGGTCACGAAGTCACTTACAAGCTCGGCATGCCCGGGCGGCACATGGCGATGAATTCGCTTGGCGTGCTTGCCGCTTCTTCGCTCGCAGGCGCCGATCTCGCGCTCGCCTCGCTGTCGCTGTCTCAACTCGTGCCGGCGGCCGGCCGCGGCGTTCGCCAGACTCTTCTTGTTCCCGGTGGCGAAATCATCCTGATCGACGAAAGCTATAATGCCAATCCAGCGTCGATGGCGGCTGCATTGAGCGTGCTTGGCCGCATGCCGGTGGGTGCACAGGGACGCCGGATTGCGGTGCTGGGCGATATGCTCGAACTGGGACCGACCGGGGCCAAATTGCATGCCGGCCTGAATGAAGCCATCAAGGCGGAGCATGTCGATCTCGTTTATTGTTGTGGTCCGCTGATGCGTAACCTGTGGGATGCTCTTTCCACCGGCAAGCGGGGCGGCTATGCCGATAACGCGGCGAATCTCGAGGCACAGGTTCTGGCCGCACTTCGCGCCGGCGACGCTGTCATGATCAAGGGTTCGTTCGGCTCGAAGATGAAAACCATTGTCTCTGCGCTCGAAAAGCGCTTCCCCGGCAAAGCCGCACTCGACGAAGCCGCGGTATAGGCGGACCCTTAATGTTCTACTGGCTGATCGACCTGTCCAACACCGTTCCCGGCCTGTCAGGGCTGCACGGCATCCTGAATGTGTTCCGCTACATCACGTTCCGCACCGGCGGCGCGATGGTGACGGGCGCGCTGTTCGTGTTCCTGTTCGGGCCCTGGATCATCGATCATCTGCGGCTGCGTCAGGGTAAGGGCCAGCCGATCCGTACCGACGGCCCGCAATCCCATCTCAGCAAGAAGGGAACGCCCACGATGGGGGGGCTGATGATCCTGTCCGGACTCGTGGTGGCGACCGTGCTGTGGGCCAATCCGCTCAATCCGTATGTATGGATCGTGCTGGCGGTTACGCTCGGTTTCGGTTTCATCGGCTTCTACGACGATTATCTGAAGGTCACGAAGCAGAGCCACAGCGGCTTCGCCGGCCGCATCCGCCTGCTGCTCGAAGGCATCGTCGCGCTGGTCGCCTGCTACGCGCTGGTCAGGCTTGGCCGCGAGCCGTTCTCGACCTCGCTCGTCATTCCCTTCTTCAAGGACGTGGCGCTGAACCTGGGCTGGTTCTTCGCGGTGTTCGGTGCCTTCATCATTGTCGGTGCCGGCAATGCGGTGAACCTGACCGACGGCCTTGACGGTCTTGCCATCGTGCCGGTCATGATTGCGGCGGCGAGCTTCGGCATGATCTCCTATCTGGTCGGGAACGCGGTATTTTCAGACTATCTGCAGATCAATTACGTGGCAGGCACCGGCGAACTTGCGGTGCTTTGCGGCGCGGTGCTGGGCGCGGGTCTGGGATTCCTGTGGTTCAACGCGCCGCCGGCCTCGATCTTCATGGGCGATACCGGTTCGCTTGCGCTCGGCGGCATGCTGGGCTCGATCGCGGTGGCCGTGAAGCACGAGATCGTGCTTGCAGTGATCGGCGGCCTGTTCGTGCTGGAAGCGGTCTCGGTGATCGTGCAGGTCGCCTCCTTCAAGCTCACGGGGAGGCGCATTTTCAAGATGGCGCCGATCCATCATCATTTCGAGCAGATGGGCTGGACCGAGCCGCAGATCGTGATCCGCTTCTGGATCATCGCGGTGATGCTGGCGCTCGCCGGCCTCTCGACGCTGAAGCTGCGGTGATCCAGTGATCCCCGTCACGTCCTTTGCGGGTAAAACGGTTGCGGTGTTCGGTCTCGGGGGCTCGGGTCTTGCGAGCTGTCATGCGCTCAAAGCCGGCGGGGCCGAAGTCATCGCCGGCGACGACGGTACCGACAGACTCGCGGAAGCGGCGAAAGCCGGTTTCATTACCGCCGACTTGCGAACGGTTGACTGGTCGCGCTTCGCCGCACTGGTCCTGACGCCCGGCGCGCCGCTGACCCATCCTGCGCCGCACTGGAGTGTGGTTGCCGCGCGCGCGGCCGGCGTCCAGGTGATCGGCGACATTGAGCTGTTCTGCCGCGAGCGGCAACGTCACGCGCCGGACGCGCCCTTCGTCGCGATCACCGGCACCAACGGCAAATCGACCACCACGGCGCTGATCGCGCATCTGATGCGCGTCGCCGGATACGATACCCAGATGGGAGGCAATATCGGCACCGCGATTCTGTCGCTGGAGCCGCCGTGCAAGGGCCGCGTGCATGTGATCGAAATGTCATCCTATCAGATCGATCTGACGCCCTCGCTCGATCCGACCGTCGGCATTCTGATCAATGTCAGCGAGGACCACATCGATCGCCACGGCACGCTGGAACATTATGCCGCGGTGAAGGAGCGTCTCGTCGCCGGCGTTCAAGACGAGGGCACCGCGATCGTCGGCGTCGACGATATCTGGTGCCGTGCCACGGCGGATCGCATCGAGCAGGCAGGAAAGCGCGTCGTTCGCATCTCGGTGCGAAACCGGTTGCCCGACGGTATTTATGTCGATCACGAAGTGATCTGGCGCGTCTCCGGCGGGGTGCGCAACGAGATCGCCGGGATCGGCGACATCGGTTCGCTGCGCGGCCTGCATAATGCGCAAAACGCCGCCTGCGCTTCGGCCGCAGCGCTTGCGCTCGGCGTTGCTGGCGATGTCCTGCAGAAGGGTTTGCGAAGCTTTCCCGGGCTCGCTCACCGGATGGAGCAGGTCGGCCGCCGCGACAACGTGCTGTTCGTCAACGATTCCAAGGGCACCAATGCGGACGCTGCGGCGCATGCGCTGTCGTCCTTCGCCGACATCTTCTGGATCGCGGGCGGCAAGCCGAAGGCGGGCGGCATCACCAGTCTCACTGAGTATTTTCCGCGCATCCGCAAGGCTTACCTGATCGGCGAAGCGGCGACCGAATTCGCCGATACGCTCGGCTCGGCGGTCGCCCATGAGATATCAAAGACGCTCGATGTCGCGGTCGAGGACGCCGCGCGTGATGCGCAGGCCTCGGGATTAAAGGAGGCGGTGGTGCTGCTGTCGCCGGCCTGCGCGTCGTTCGACCAGTATCGCAACTTCGAAATCCGCGGGACAAAATTCCGCGACCTCGTGCAGGCGCTTCCGGGCGTCAAGCCGGTGGTGTGACCCGTCTTGGCCGGGCTCGTCCCGGCCATCCACCTCTTTGTTACAGCAGGCCCTTTCAAGGCCTGGATGCCCGGGCACAGGCCGGGCATGGCGCATGAAATGCGCGTCAAGAGAGAACGAATCCATTAACCCCTTGGCAACCATCATGGGCGACCAATGGGCGTATCTCTTACCCTTGGGAACGACCATGCTCTCCCGTGAACAGCGCAACCCCCTCAGCGACTGGTGGTGGACGGTCGACCGCCTGCAGCTGGCGGCGATCATCGCGTTGATCCTGGGCGGGGTGATCCTGTCGCTGGCGGCCAGCCCGCAAGTCGCGACACGGATCGGACTCGATCCCTTTCATTTCTTCAATCACCACGTGATGTTTCTGTTGCCGTCTTTCACGGTGCTGATCGGGGTATCGTTCCTGTCGCCACGACAGATCCGGCGCACCGCGCTGATCGTCTTTGCAGTCAGCATTGCGCTCATCGTGATCACGCTCCTGGTCGGACCCGAAGTGAAGGGATCGCGTCGCTGGATCACGCTGATCGGCGTGAACATCCAGGCCTCGGAATCTGCCAAACCTGCCTTCGTAGTGCTCGCCGCCTGGCTGTTTGCGGAATCGACGAAGAAGCCGGAGATGCCGGCGACCTCGATGGCGCTGGTGCTTTTGTTGACGCTGGTCTCGCTGCTCGTGATGGAGCCCGATTTCGGCCAGACGATGCTGATTTCGATGGTGTGGGGCTCGCTGTTCTTCATCGCCGGCATGCGCATGATCTGGGTGGTCGGCCTTACGGGCGTTGCAGGCACCGGACTGTTCGCCGCTTACCTGCTGGTGCCGCATGTCGCCGGACGCATCAAGCGCTTCATGAATCCGGCTTCCGGCGACACCTTCCAGGTCGATACCGCGATGGAAGCCTTCAGCAATGGCGGATGGTTCGGGCTTGGGCCGGGCGAGGGGATTGCCAAACGCAGTCTGCCGGACAGCCACACCGACTTTGTCTTTGCGGTGGCTGCGGAAGAATTCGGAATCATCCTGTGCCTGATTCTGCTCGCGCTGTTCGCCTTCATCGTGCTCCGCGCCTTGTCGCGGGCCTATCGAAGTGAGGACATGTTCGCGCGCTTTGCGGCATCCGGCCTTGCGATCCTGTTCGGCATACAGGCCGCGATCAACATGGCGGTGAATCTGCAGCTGATCCCGGCCAAAGGCATGACACTACCGTTTATCTCCTATGGCGGTTCCTCGATGGTGTCGCTGGCCTATGGGGTTGGCATGATGCTGGCGCTGACCCGGCAGCGGCCGCGCACGGAACTGGAATCGATGAACGCTTCGGCCGCGCCAAGCTATGCATAGGGTTTTCGCGCCTCGCCATAACGCGGCTTTGGCGTTAAAGAGACGGCCATGGAGCAAAACTCCCTGATCCTGCTGGCCGCCGGCGGCACCGGCGGCCATCTCTTTCCGGCCGAGGCGCTCGGCGTGGAATTGATGAAGCGCGGTTTGCGCGTGCGGCTGGCCACCGATGCCCGCGCGCTGCGCTACTCCGGCCTGTTCACCCGCGACACCATCGACGTGGTGCCGAGCGAAACCGTGCGCGGCCGCAATCCGCTCTTGCTTGCGCGCACCGGTCTGACGCTCGCCGCGGGCATCACGGTCGCGCTCTATCTGCTGCGTAAGTTGAAGCCGGCCGCCGTCGTCGGTTTCGGTGGTTATCCGACGCTGCCGCCGCTGATCGCCGCACGCCTGCTCGGCATTCCGTCCATCGTCCACGAAGCCAATGCGGTGCTTGGCCGCGCCAACCGTTTCCTGTCCCGTCGTGTCAGTGCGATCGCGACCTCACTGCCTGGCGTGCTCGACCGAGATCCTGGGCTTGCGTCAAAGACCACGACCGTCGGCATGCCGATGCGTCCGGCGATCCTCGCCGCGGCCGCGGTGAAATACACCGCGCCCGACGCAGTTGGGCCGCTCCGCCTGCTCGTGGTGGGCGGCAGCCAGGGCGCCCGCGTCATGGCCGACATCGTTCCCGGCGCGATCGAGAAACTCGAGCCTTCGCTTCTGAGCCGGCTTCTGCTGACCCAGCAGGTGCGCGAAGAGGACATGAAGCGAGTCCGCGCGGTCTATGACCGGCTCAAGGTGAATGCTGAACTCGCGCCGTTTTTCAATGATCTGCCGGCGCGGCTTGCGGCCAATCATCTGGTCGTGTCGCGTTCGGGCGCCGGAACCGTGTCCGAACTCGCCGCCATCGGCCGCCCATCGATCCTGGTGCCGCTGCCGGGTTCAATCGACCAGGACCAATTCGCCAATGCCGGCGTGCTGGCGCAGGCGGGGGGCGCGTTGCGCATTCCGCAAGGAGAATTCACCTCCGATCGTCTGGCTGCCGAAATCTTCGCGCTTGCCGCCGAACCGTCAAAGCTGGCTGACATGGCGCGGGCAGCCAAGAATGCCGGCCGGCTCGATGCCGCGATGCGGCTCGCCGATCTGGTGGTAAAAGTCGCCGGGATTTAGGCAATCACCGCCAAAAAGATGCTTGTCTTGCCACGCGAAAGCGGGGCATCCAGTACGGCGCGGGCTGATTTGCGCCTCGCGGATGCTGCTGTCGGGGGAACATCAATGAGACTGCCGCGCGAGATCGGCCCCATCCACTTCGTCGGCATCGGGGGTATCGGGATGAGCGGTATCGCCGAGGTCCTAGGCAATCTCGGCTACACGGTGCAGGGCTCCGACGCCTCCGAGGGCGCCAATGTCGTGCGGCTGCGCGAAAAGGGCATCAAGGTCACGGTCGGCCACAAAGCAGAGAATGTCGATGGCGCCGACGTCGTCGTCGTTTCGACTGCGATCAAGCGAGATAATCCGGAATTGATGACCGCCCGTGCGCAGCGCATTCCCGTGGTGCGGCGCGCCGAAATGCTGGCCGAATTGATGCGGCTGAAAAGCTGCGTGGCGATCGCCGGTACCCATGGCAAGACCACGACGACGACCATGGTCGCCACGCTGCTGGACGCCGGCGATCTCGATCCCACGGTCATCAATGGCGGCATCATCAACGCCTACGGGTCCAACGCGCGCCTCGGCGCCGGCGACTGGATGGTGGTGGAGGCCGACGAAAGCGACGGCACCTTCCTGAAATTGCCAGCCGATGTCGTCATCGTCACCAATATCGATCCCGAGCATCTCGATCACTTCAAAACCTTCGACGCGATCCAGGAAGCGTTTCGCAATTTCATCGAGAACGTGCCGTTCTACGGTTTCGCCGTAATGTGCATCGATCATCCGGTGGTGCAGGCGCTGGTCGGCAAGATCGAGGATCGCCGCATCATCACCTATGGCGAGAATCCGCAGGCCGACGCGCGGCTGGTCGATCTCGCGGCCGTCGGCGGCGGCTCGACGTTCAAGGTCGTGATCCGCGACCGCAAAAGCGATGCGGCGCACGAGATTGCCGATATCACGCTGCCGATGCCGGGCCGTCACAATGCTTCGAACGCCACGGCGGCGATCGCCGTCGCGCATGCGCTAGGCATTTCCGATGCGGCAATCCGCAAGGCGCTGGCCGGTTTCGGCGGCGTGAAGCGACGTTTCACCAGGACCGGTGAATGGAACGGCATCACCGTCATTGACGACTATGGCCATCACCCGGTCGAGATCGCCGCCGTGCTCAGGGCCGCGCGCGAATCCACCGGCGGCAAGGTCATCGCGGTGGTGCAGCCGCATCGCTTCACGCGGCTGCAATCCTTGTTCGAGGAATTCTGCACCTGCTTCAATGATGCCGACGCCGTCATCGTGGCCGAAGTCTATCCGGCGGGCGAGGCGCCGATCGAAGGCATCGACCGCGATCATTTTGTGCTTGGCTTGCGCGCCCATGGCCATCGCGAGGTGATCCCGCTGCCGAATGCCGCCGCCCTTGCCGGCATCGTCAAGGGGCTTGCGGCCAGCGGCGATCTCGTCGTCTGCCTCGGCGCCGGCAGTATCACGCAATGGGCTTACGCGCTGCCGGGCGAATTGAAGGCGCTGGGGTGAGTGTGAGCTTCCCCGACCTCACCGCCGACCTCAAAGCCGGGATGCCGGACTTGCGGGGGCGGCTTGTGGCAAACCAGTCGTTGGCTGAACTCACCTGGTTTCGAGTCGGCGGCCCGGCGCAAGTCCTGTTCACGCCCGCAGATGAAGATGATCTTGCGTACTTGCTTGCGCATCTTCCGGCAGAGTTGCCAGTCTCAGTCGTCGGAGTCGGCTCCAACCTGATCGTGCGCGATGGCGGACTGCCGGGCGTCGTCATTCGCCTTGCGCCGCGGGGATTTGGCGAGGCAGCCGCGCGCGGCGATATCGTCAGTGCAGGCGCGGCCGCGCTCGACAAGCGCGTGGCCGAAGTCGCCGCCGCTGCCAATCTGGCCGGCCTCGAATTTTACTTCGGCATTCCCGGCACGATCGGCGGCGCTTTGCGCATGAATGCCGGCGCCAATGGTGCGGAGACCAAGGATGTGCTGCTGGAGGCAACCGGTATCGGCCGCGACGGCCGGAGGCACGTCTTCAGCAACGCTCAAATGAAATTCGTCTACCGCAATTCCGGTGTTGATCCTTCCATCATTTTCACTTCGGCGCGCTTCCATGGAAAGCCGGCAGCGGCTGAAGCGATCCGAGCGCGGATGAATGAGGTGCAGGCCCATCGCGAGACTGCGCAGCCAATCCGCGAAAAGACCGGCGGCTCGACCTTCAAGAATCCGCCCGGCCACAGCGCCTGGAAGCTGATCGACGCGGCCGGTTGTCGCGGTCTTCGCGTCGGCGGCGCGCAGGTTTCGGAAATGCACTGCAACTTCCTCATCAATGCCGGCGACGCCACCGCAAGCGACATTGAAACGCTGGGTGAAACGGTTCGCAGCCGGGTAAAGGAAAATTGCGGAATCGAGTTACAATGGGAAATCAAGCGGATCGGGGTTTCTGTTAGGTGACAAGAGCGAGAACTTGATGCGGATCACCATTCTGTTCGGCGGCACCAACAAGGAGCGACTGGTGTCGGTGGCGAGCGCCCAGGCGCTGCATACCGCGCTGCCCGAGGCCGATCTGTGGTTCTGGGAGGCGGACGACAGCGTGCACGAGACGAGCGGCAAGGCGCTGCTCGGCCACGTGCGCCCGTTCGAGGATCCCTTCAAGCCGGATGGCGCGCGTCTAAGTTCCGCGATCGAGCAGGCGATGGACCGCGCCAAGGCCGATGGCCGTCTGTTGGTGCTCGGGCTGCACGGCGGACGCGCCGAGAATGGCGAATTGCAGGCGATGTGCGAACTGCGCGGCATAGCCTTCACCGGCTCGGGTTCGGCCTCGTCCAATCTTGCCTTCGACAAGGTCGCGGCCAAGCGCTTTGCGGCGCTTGCCGGCGTGAATTCGCCTGATGGCATCGCGCTTGACGATATCGAGACCGCCTTCGCGGCACACGGCAAACTGATCGCAAAACCTGCACGCGACGGCTCAAGCTACGGGCTGATCTTCGTGAATTCGAAGCAGGATATCGTCGCCGTCCGCAACGCGGCTCGAACGGAGGAATATGTGATCGAGCCGTTCGTCGCCGGCACGGAAGCGACCTGCGGCGTGCTGGAGCAGGCGGATGGTTCGATCATCGCCCTGCCGCCGATCGAGATCGTTCCGGCCGACGGACTCGGCTTCGACTATCATGCAAAATATCTTGCGAAAGCGACCCAGGAAATCTGCCCCGGCCGCTTTTCGCCCGAGATCAGCGCAGCCATCAAGGACATGGCCTTGCGGGCGCATCTCGCGCTGTCGTGCTCCGGCTATTCCCGAACTGATTTCATCGTACCGAACAAGGGGCCGGTCTATCTGGAAACCAACACCCTGCCTGGCCTCACCAAGGCGTCGCTGTATCCGAAGGCATTGACGGCGCAAGGAATCGACTTCGCCGATTTTCTCAAAGGCCAGATTGCCATCGCCGAGAG
Organism: Bradyrhizobium sp.; assembly: GCF_027451485.1. Taxonomy (GTDB): domain Bacteria; phylum Pseudomonadota; class Alphaproteobacteria; order Rhizobiales; family Xanthobacteraceae; genus Bradyrhizobium. The sequence continues at coordinate 104,235 of NZ_DAIDJE010000156.1, read as the reverse complement.
GCGCCGGACGCAAACCTTGGGTCGGGCCGTCGATTGACCGGCGGAACCCCTTCAAGCGTTACGACAATCCTAACGTTACTTACCAAAGCCTTATCGAAACACGACAAATCGAGCCGCTAGCGGCCCGCATTTACCTTTTGTTTACCAGGAAGTCCGAAGGTTAACGCCGGCGGCGCGTCTGCGCTTGGCCGCCGGGGCGTGTGCTGTTTGGGGAACTTTCAGCGCCCGCGGAGATCGCGATCTTCCTGAGTGGGGGTCAACGCTCAAGCCCGGCACGGCCGAGCCGCCAGATGCGCTCGCACCGCAATTCGTGCGGACACAACCGTTGACGAGCTCGAGTAATGGATGGTGGAGGACGTCTCGCCCGGTCGCCGCGATCGCCGAGGCAACAGATTGGTCTGATGGACGCCGTCCTTGGCGCCGCCGCCGGCTTGCGCGCGCGGCTGCGTCCTGCCCGGTCTGCCGCCAAATCGCCCCGCAATGTCCGCGATGAGCATTCGCCCCGCCTGATCGCCTTCGTCGAACGTCTGCCCCGCCGCGCCGGACTCATGGCAACGCTTCTGCTGCTTGCCGGCAGCGCTGGTCTCGGCATCGTCAAGGGCGGCCATCTCGAAGCGTTCCTCACCAGCTTGAGCGACACGCGCAATGCGCTGGCCAATTCGGCCGGGTTCCGGATCACGTCGGTCGCCATCAATGGCCGCAAGCAGCTTTCCCAGGACGAGGTGCTGGCGATCGGCGGCGTCAATGGCCGCTCCTCGCTGCTGTTCCTCGATGCGGCGGCGGTTCGCGAGAAGCTGAAAGCCGATCCGTGGATCAGCGACGCGACCGTGCTGAAGCTCTACCCCGGGCAGCTGCGCATCGACATCACCGAGCGGGCGCCGTTTGCGCTGTGGCAGCACGACGGCCGTCTGTTCGTGATTTCGGAGGACGGCGCGGTATTGCAGAACTACGTGCCGGACCGCTTGCTCAAATTGCCGCTGGTGGTGGGCAAGGGCGCCGCGACCCGCGCCAGGGACTTTTTGACCCTGCTGGCCCGTTATCCGCAGGTCAGAGCCGTGACCAAGGCTGCCATCTTCGTCGGCGAACGGCGCTGGAACCTGCTCCTCAACGACGGCCTCGACGTGCGCCTGCCGGAAAACGACGTCAGCAATGCGCTTGCCTCCTTGAGCAACCTCGACAAGGACGAGCACCTCTTCTCCAAGGACATCGTCGCGATCGATCTGCGCCTGCCGGACCGGCTGATCGTGCAGTTGTCGGATGAGGCAGCGAAGGCTCGCGAAGACGCGCTCAAGAAGAAAGAACCGAAAAAGAAAGTCGGCGACGCATGAGCGGCCTCGATCGCAACCTGGCGCCGAAGACGCGTCCAATGTCCGGCAAGCGCACCGCTCTGGTCGCTTCGCTCGATATCGGCACGAGCAAGATCGCCTGCATGATCGCCCGGCTGAAACCGTGCCTGCCGAGCGAAACGCTGCGCGGCCGCACGCATGCGGTCGAACTGATCGGCTACAGTCAGATCCAGTCGCGCGGCGTCAAGGCCGGCGCCGTCGTCGATCTCGCCGCGTGCGAGCAGGCCGTCCGCCAGGCGGTTGCCGCCGCCGAGGACATGGCCAAGGTGCGGGTCGAATCGGTCCTGCTGTCGGTATCCGCCGGCCGGTTGCAGGGACAACTGGTCGAGGCCGCCGCCGACATCAAGGGCGGAGCGGTAACGTCTGCGGATGTCGCGCGGGTCACTTCCGCCGGCATGCACCATGCAACGGGGCCCGGGCGCACCGCGCTGCACGCGCTGCCGATCGGATATTCCATCGACGGCGTGAAGGGGGTTCGCGACGCCAAGGGCATGGTGGCGCGGCAGTTCGGCGTGGATATGAACGTCGTCACGTCGGATACGACCGTGGTGAAGAACCTGATGCTGGTGGTCGAGCGCTGCCATCTCAATGTCGAGGCGATGGCGGCGAGCCCTTATGTGGCCAGCCTGTCGGTCCTGACCGACGACGAGGCGGATCTGGGGGCGGCGGTGGTCGAAATGGGCGCGGGGACGACCACGATTGCAACCTATTCCGGCGGCCGCTTCACGCACGCTTCCGGGTTTGCACTGGGTGGACACCACATCACCATGGATCTTGCCCGGGGACTCTCGGCGTGCATTGCAGATGCCGAGCGAATCAAGACGTTATATGGCACGGTGCTGACCGGCGGGTCTGACGCACACGAGTTGATGTCCGTGCCGTCTGCCGGCGACGACGAGCTGGATGTTCCGCAGGTCGTGTCACGCGCCACGATTGCGAACATTGTCCGGCACCGTGCCGAGGAGATTTTTGAAATGGTCAGGGACCGGCTGGCGGATTCTCCCTTTGCGGCAGAGCCGAAAGCCCGTGTGGTCTTGAGCGGCGGCGCGTCGCAGCTCACCGGCACGCTCGAACTGGCGACACGGATCCTCAACCGCCCGGTACGGATCGGCCGCCCGCTCGGCTTCAGCCGGCTGCCCAGCGAAGCCAAGGGGGCTTCCTTCGCGGTTCCAGCCGGCCTTCTGGTCTACCCGCAATACGCTCATCTCGAACATGTCGAACCGCGGCATACGCGGCAGCTCCGGACAGGGACCGACGGCGGCGGCTATTTCGGAAAAGTCGGACGATGGCTTCGAGAGGGCTTCTGATGAATTTTTTCCGCACATCCGAATTTTCACCAACACCCGCGGCGGAAGGCCGGGGCGAACCCACGCGCGCGTGAACGAGAGGCAACCATGGCACTCAATATTACTCCTCCTGACATTCATGAGCTGAAGCCCCGGATCACCGTTTTCGGCGTCGGTGGAGCTGGCGGCAATGCCGTCAACAACATGATCACCGCCGGCCTCCAGGGGGTCGACTTCGTGGTGGCGAACACCGATGCGCAGGCGCTGACGATGTCGAAGGCGCAGCGCATCATCCAGATGGGCACGCAGGTGACCCAGGGCCTGGGCGCTGGTTCGCAGCCCGATGTGGGAGCGGCCGCAGCGCAGGAGGTCCTGGACGAAATCCGCGATCATATCTCCGGCGTTAACATGGTGTTCGTCACCGCCGGCATGGGCGGCGGCACGGGCACGGGTGCAGCTCCGGTCATCGCCAAGACCGCGCGCGACCTCGGCATTCTCACCGTCGGCGTGGTGACAAAGCCGTTCCACTTCGAAGGCCAGCGCCGCATGCGCACGGCCGAAGCGGGCATCACCGAGCTTCACAAGGTGGTCGACACGCTGCTGATCATTCCGAATCAGAACCTGTTCCGGGTCGCGAACGAAAAGACCACCTTTGCCGACGCCTTCGCAATGGCCGACCAGGTGCTCTATTCGGGCGTCGCCTGCATCACCGACCTCATGGTCAAGGAAGGCCTGATCAACCTCGACTTCGCCGACGTAAGGGCGGTGATGAGGGAAATGGGCAAGGCGATGATGGGCACCGGCGAGGCTTCCGGCGACAAGCGCGCGCTCACCGCGGCGGAAGCCGCGATCGCCAACCCGTTGATCGACGATTCGTCGATGAAGGGCGCCCGCGGCCTTTTGATTTCGATCACCGGCGGCAAGGACCTGACCCTGTTCGAGGTCGACGAAGCCGCCACCCGGATTCGCGAGGAGGTCGATCAGGACGCCAACATCATCGTCGGCGCTACCTTCGACGAGGCCCTCGACGGAATCATCCGCGTCTCGGTCGTCGCCACCGGCATCGAGCAGGCGCAGATTTCGCGCACCACCGGCGCTTCGCCGACCCCGGCAGCGAGCATCACCCCGCCGACGTCTTCTCCGGATACGCGCCTGGCCGAGCTGACCGCGCGGCTTCGCGCCGACAATGCGCGCCTTGCCGAGCGCGCCCAGAAGCTTGACTCGAACAGCTCGCAAGCCGCGCCTGTCTCGCCAACCTCGCCGCGTCCGGGCCACACGGTCGAACGCGCGGCGCTCGCGGCCATTGCTGCTGCCGTTTCGACCGAGCCGCAGGCTGCCGCGGCGGCTGCACCATTGCAGCCGGCGGCCTATGGTGACGTGACGGTTCGGCCGATCGTGCAGAAACCCTCGCTGTTTCCCGATCCGGAAGTAGCGGCGGCCCCCGCACCCGAGCCGACCCCGCCCGAGACTTTCATCCCGCAAGCGGCCGAGCGCCCGCCGGTGCGGGCGCCTCGCATGCCGAAGTTTGAGGAATTGCCGATGCCGGCCCAGAACGAAATCCGGCAAGCCCGCGGCGAAGCGGAGGAGGAGCATCCGCAAAAGAGTCGAATGTCGCTGTTGCAGCGCCTGGCCAATGTCGGTCTCGGCCGCCGCGACGAAGAAAGCGAGCCGCCGATCGCGGCCCGTGCCTCCGGTCCGGCAATGCCCGCGATGCCGCCCCTGCCCGAGCGCCGGCCTCAGAAGTCCGTCGCCGAGCAAATGGCAAGCCGCCCTCCGGTATCAGAGTATGCTCCGCGCCAGGCGCCGCAAGGGCTGGACGCCCATGGCCGTCCGGCACCTGTGACCCCGGCGCCACAGGGCGACGATCATCTGGATATCCCCGCTTTCCTGCGCCGGCAGGTGAACTGAAGCTTGTTACAATCTAGGCGCTGCCATGGAGCCCCGGTCGGATCACCGGGGCTCTTTCGTTTGTCGCCCATGGAGCTTCCGAAACGGGCTCAAGCCGTTGAAACGTAGATGTTTAACAGCTTTGCTGGAATTCGGATGACGGCCGCCTGGCGACCCTTTTCGATCCCCGATTGGGGGTAACCTTGGGCGCGAATGCGGCAGAGATGGGGTAACAATCGGTAAAAAAGCGTGAGTTGGCGCCTAATATGGCAGCGATTATTCTCAGCCGTGACTTGGGGAACCATTGAGTCGGACTGACGTCAAAAGGGGAAGTCAGTCCTCTCACGGTAAGTCGGTGTGGGCTTTTCTGTATGAAAATCGGTCGGCAGACAACGCTGCGTGGGCAAGCTACCGTGACGGGCGTCGGTGTCCACTCGGGGCTACCGGTCAATCTGACCATCGGACCTGCATCCGTTGATGCAGGTTTTATTTTTGTCCGCACTGGCCTTGATGGAAGCGACCGCGAGGTCCGGGCCGTCGCCGAATCCGTGATTGCCACCGAATTTGCCACCGTGCTTGGCGACCGCGATGGACCGCTGGTCTCAACCGCAGAGCATGTGCTGGCTGCCTTGCGCGGCATGGGTGTGGATAACGCCACCATCGAAGTCGATGGGCCCGAAGTTCCGATCATGGATGGCAGCGCGGCGGCTTTCGTTGCCGCGATCGAACAGGCCGGTATCGTCAGCCAGTCGGCGGCGCGTCGTTACATCCAGGTGACCAAGCCGGTCCAGGTCTCGATCGGCGATTCCTTCGGCGAACTTCGGCCGAACGCTTCCGGCTTCCGCGCTGAAGTCGACATCGATTTTTCGATCCCGGTGATCGGCCGGCAGAGCTACGTCATCGATCTCAGCGCCGAGTGCTTCCGCCGCGAGATTTCCCGCGCCCGCACCTTCGGCTGCGTCAATGACGTTGCGCGCCTGTGGAGCGCCGGTTTCGCGCTCGGCGCCTCCTTTGAGAATACGGTGGTGTTCGATGAGACCCGCCTGCTCAACGCCGAGGGCCTGCGCTATGCCGACGAATGCGTGCGCCACAAGGTCCTGGACGTGATCGGCGACCTGGCGCTGGCTGGTCTGCCGCTACTCGGCACCTATCGCTCGGTCCGTGGCGGCCATAAACTCAACCATGCCGTGCTGACGGCGCTGCTGGCCGATCGCACCGCTTATCGGGTGGTTGAGGCCGAGAGCGCCCGTCGTCCCCGCGCCTATGCCGAGGTCGGCAGCGGGAGCATGGTCGGCGGCATGGTGGCTCCTGCCTACGGTCCCGACGTTTCCTAGAAAACGTCCTCTTTTGCTCCTCACGTCTTAGTCTGGCGCTTCGACGCGCCGAATTACGTGTTTTTCCCGATTACTTTCCGCCTTAATCCGGGCGAAATGGCTACGTATCCGGTTGGACGAGGGGCTTGTTTTGGATAAGCAGGGCCGGGCGAGGGCAGCTATGTGCCGGTCCCGAATTTGCTGCGCCCTTCAGGACGATGCACGAAAGGCGTCAGGTCTGAACTCCATGTCGATAAAGCGTGCGACGCCCGCATACCGGCGACTTTCGAATCATTGGGGCCTTGCAGCTCTGGTGCGGCCGCTGGGCGTGGCGGCCGCTCTTGCCGTCGCCGCTACCCTGTTGAGTGCTTGCAGCGGGGGCGGCAACGGGGTCAGTGAATTGTGGGACAAGGTGACCCAAAAGGACGACACCTTCGTCGAGGAGCCCGCTGAAAAGCTCTACAACGAAGGACTTTACCTGACCAACGAGAAGCACGACCCGAAGGGCGGCGCGAAGAAGTTCGAGGAAGTCGATCGCCAGCATCCTTATTCGGATCTTGCGCGCAAGTCGCTTCTGATGTCGGCTTACGCCTACTATCAGGCCAGCGACTACGACAGCTGCATCGGCGCTGCGACCCGCTACGTCACGCTGCATCCGGGCAGCTCGGACGCCGCTTACGCGCAATACCTGATTGCCGCCTCGCATTACGACCAGATCGTCGACGTGTCCCGCGACCAGGGCCGCACCGAGAAGGCGATCGCCGCGCTCGAAGAAGTGGTGCGCAAATATCCGACGTCGGAATATGCGGTCAGCGCCAAGCAGAAGCTCGAGGCGGCGCGCGACCAGCTCGCAGGCAGGGAAATGAATGTCGGCCGGTATGATCTGCAAAAGCGCAACTACACCGGCGCGATCAATCGCTTCAAGACCGTGGTCACCCAGTACCAGACCACCCGCCATGTCGAGGAAGCCTTGGAGCGGCTGACCGAAGCCTATATGGCAATCGGTATTGTCAGCGAGGCGCAGACCGCTGCCGCCGTGCTCGGCCATAATTTTCCCGACAGCCCTTGGTACAAGGACGCCTATAATCTAGTAAAGTCCGGCGGCTATGAGCCGACCGAGGATCAGGGGTCCTGGCTTTCCAAGGCCTTCAGGAAGCTCGGCCTCGGCAAGGCATAGTCCTTTTTTCCGAAGCGACTATGCTAGAAAGCGGAGATGGAATTGCGTTCTGATTCCATCGAGGCCGACCTGATCTGGGAAACTTCCTCGCATGCTGGCGCGTCTGTCGATCCGCGACATCGTCCTGATCGAACGCCTCGATATCGAGTTTGCCCGCGGGCTTGCCGTTCTGACTGGCGAGACCGGCGCGGGTAAATCCATTTTGCTCGATGCCTTTGCGCTGGCGCTGGGCGGCCGCGGCGATGCCGGCCTTGTGCGTCACGGCGCCGAGCAGGGTCAGGTGACGGCGACCTTCGATGTGCCGAAGGGACATCCGGCCGCGGCCCTTCTGGCGGAAAACGGTCTGGAGGACACCGGCGAGATGATCCTGCGCCGCGTCCAGTTCGCCGATGGCCGCACCCGCGCCTTCATCAATGATCAGGCGATCAGCGTGCAGACCCTGAAGGCGCTGGGGTCCGCGCTGGTCGAAATCCATGGTCAGCATGACGAGCGCGCACTGGTCGACGCCTCCACCCATCGCCGCCTGCTCGATGCCTTCTCCGGTCTCGAGAAGGATGTCGCGGCGCTGGAAAAGCTTTGGGAAGCGCGGCGCGAGGCCAACAAGGCGCTCGACGACCATCGCGCCGGGATGGAGCGGGCCGCGCGTGAGGCCGATTACTTGCGGCATGCCTCCGATGAATTGAAGCAGCTCGCTCCGAAAGACGGCGAGGAAACGGCGCTCGCCTCTCGCCGCACCACCATGATGCAGAGCGAGAAGATCGCAGCCGACCTGCGCGAGGCGCAGGAAGCCGTCTCCGGCGATCACTCGCCGATCGCCGGCCTCTCCGCCGCCGTGCGGCGGCTCGAACGGCGCGCGGCGAACTCGCCGGCCCTGGTCGAACCCGCGGTAAAAGCGATCGACACCGCGATCAATGCGCTGGAAGAAGCCGATCAGCACCTTACCGCTGCGCTGGCCGCCGCGGATTTCGATCCCGCCGAGCTCGAGCGCATCGAGGAGCGTCTGTTTGCGCTTCGCGCCGCCTCGCGCAAATATTCGACTCCGGTAGATGGCCTGGCGGCACTCGCGGCAAAATACGCCGCCGACGTCGCACTGATCGATGCGGGCGCCGATCAGTTGAAGAAGCTGGAGGCGGCCGCGCGCGCGACCGATGAACGATATGCGGCAGCGGCCGCCAAACTCTCCGCCGCGCGGAAAAAATCGGCCGAAAAACTCAACAAGGCGGTCAATGCGGAGCTTGCCCCGCTCAAGCTTGATCGCGCGAGGTTCACTACGCAGGTCGAATCGGATTCCGCGTCGCCCGGCCCGCAGGGGTATGACCGCGTTGAGTTCTGGGTGCAGACCAATCCCGGCACCAAGCCCGGTCCGCTCATGAAAGTCGCCTCGGGCGGCGAGCTGTCGCGCTTTTTGCTGGCGCTCAAGGTTGTGCTTTCGGACCGCGGCTCGGCGCCGACCCTTGTGTTCGACGAAATCGATACCGGCGTCGGCGGCGCGGTCGCGGATGCGATCGGCGCCCGCCTGGCGCGGCTCGCTTCCAAGGTGCAGGTGATGGCGGTGACCCACGCGCCGCAGGTCGCGGCCCGTGCCGACCAGCACTTGCTGATTTCCAAGGATGCGCTGGACAAGGGCAGGCGCGTCGCCACCCGCGTCAATGCACTCGCGGCCGACCACCGCCGCGAGGAAATCGCCCGCATGCTGGCGGGTGCCGAGATCACCGCGGAGGCACGCGCCGCCGCCGAGCGGCTATTGAAATCGGCGACGGCGTAGCGCACTTTTCCCGTAGCGATCTTCGTCGTATTCAGCGGGCATGGGAAAATCATCCAAACCCAGGAAACTCACCGACGTAGCCGACCTCGCAAAGGCGCAGGCGAAGGTCGAGCATATGCGTCTCGCGCTCGAGATCGAAAGGCACGACAAGGCTTATTACCAGGAAGATGCCCCGAAGATTTCGGATGCCGAATACGACGCGCTGCGCCAGCGCTTCAATGCGATCGAGAGACGCTTTCCGGAACTGGTCAGCGCCGAGTCGCCGTCGCAGAAGGTCGGCGCCGCCCCTTCGGGGAAATTCAAAAAAGTCCGCCACGCGTTGCCGATGCTCTCGCTCGACAATGCCTTTGCCGAGGAGGACGTCGTCGATTTCGTCGGGCGTATCCGCCGCTTCCTGAAATTGTCCGAGGATGAGCGGATCGACTTTTCCGCCGAGCCCAAGATCGACGGGCTTTCGATGTCGCTGCGCTACGAGGACGGTGAACTCGTCACCGCGGCGACGCGTGGCGACGGCGCGGAAGGCGAGGACGTCACCGCCAACATCCGCACGCTGGAAGACGTGCCGAAGAAATTGAAGGGCCGCAAGGTGCCGCAGATCTGCGAGGTGCGCGGCGAGGTCTACATGACCAAGAAGGCGTTTCTTGCGCTCAACGAGCGGCAGAAGGCGGCCGGCGACACCATCTTCGCCAATCCGCGCAATTCAGCCGCCGGCTCGCTGCGTCAGAAAGACCCTTCCATCACCGCCTCGCGCCCGCTCGGCTTCTTCGCCTATGCCTGGGGCGAGATGAGCGATTTGCCGGAAGATACGCAGTCCCGGATGATCGCCTGGTTCGAGCATTGCGGATTCAAGACCAACCCGCTGACCAGGATCTGCCACTCGGTCGAGCAGCTGCTCGCGTTCCACCGCAAGATCGAGGAACAGCGCGCCCGGCTCGACTACGATATCGACGGCGTCGTCTACAAGGTGGACCGCATCGATTGGCAGGAACGTCTGGGATTCGTCTCGCGCACGCCGCGCTGGGGCATTGCGCACAAATTCCCGGCCGAACGTGCCATGACCGTGCTGCGCGATATCGAGATCCAAGTCGGCCGCACCGGCTCCTTTACGCCGGTCGGCAAGCTCGAGCCGGTCGGGGTCGGCGGCGTCATCGTGCAGAATGTGACGCTGCATAACGAAGACTATATCCGCGGCATCGGCAACAAGGGCGAGGAGCTGCGCGGGGGCCGCGATATCCGGATCGGCGACACGGTGGTGATCCAGCGTGCTGGCGACGTGATCCCCCAGGTCGTCGACGTGGTGATCGACAAGCGGCCGAAGAATGCGAAGGAATTTCACTTCCCGAAGAAATGTCCGTGCCCGCTGCACACCGACGTCGTGCGCGAGGAAACCGCAACAGGCGAGGAAGGCTCGCGGGCGCGCTGCACCGGCGAATTCGCCTGTCCCTTCCAGAAGATCGAGCACTTGAAGCTTTTCGTGTCGCGGCGCGCCTTCGACATCGACGGCCTCGGCGAGAAGCAGCTGCAATATTTCTTCGACCAGGACTGGGTGAGGGAGCCGGCCGACATCTTCACGCTGCAAAAGCGCAACGGCAAGCTGAAACTCGAGGAGGTCGAAGGCTACGGCGAGACTTCCGTGCGCAATCTCTTCGCTGCGATCGAGGAGCGACGGAAGGTATCGCTGGAGCGCTTCATCTATGCGCTCGGCATGCGCCATGTCGGCGAGACCACGGCCTTGGCGCTGGCGCGCGGCTATGGTTCATGGGACGCCTTCCTCGATGCCTGTCTCAGGGTTGCCAGGGACGACGGGGATGCGATCGCCGAGATGGATGCGCTGGACCAGATCGGCGACACCGTGATCCAGAGCATCAAGACCTATTTCGCCGAAACCCATAACCGCGGCATTGTCGAGCGGTTGACGCGCGAGGTGACGATTTTCGATGCCGAAAAGCCGAAGAGCAATTCGGCGGTCGCCGGCAAGACCATCGTGTTCACGGGGTCGCTGGAAAAGATGACACGCGACGAGGCCAAGGCGATGGCCGAACGCTTGGGAGCCAAGGCGGCAGGCTCGGTGTCGAAGAAGACGGATTATGTCGTGGCAGGTCCCGGTGCGGGATCGAAGCTCGCCGAAGCCAGGAAGCACGGGGTTGCGGTTCTGACCGAAGACGAGTGGTTGAAGCTGGCCGGCGCGTAGTATCGGTCAGCCGCAACGTCGGCTCCCATTTTCCGGCACAGTTCCATGGAACGTCACACAGGCGAGGCGGTTGACGTGCCACTCGACCGATCATCATGGAGATGACAGATGAGACGTGTGATCATTTACACCACCGCTCTCCTGCTCGGCGCCGGCACCGCTGCCTTCGCCGCGGAAACCGGCGGCGCCTCGCGGATGTCGCCCGGTCACCAGATGCAGAATTCCACTTCGTCCTCGTCGACCAGCAAAGGCGCATCGGAATATAGTCCGGGCGACCGGATGAAGGACAAGGGAACGGTTGGCAAGTCGAAAGGTGCCTCGGAAAATTCTCCGGGTGACCGGATGAACGACCAGCACAAGCGGTACTGACGTCGCCCAAACGGAAACAGCCGACATAACGCCGTGAGCGGAGAGGCGCCGCTCACGGCTGACGCTATACAATTCCACTTTCTTCTTCCGCCTTTTCGATCAAATCCTGGCTCACCACCACGTTTCGGCGTGGAATGATGAAAACCATCGTCGAGGCGCAGGCGACGGATAATGCGAATACGGCGGCGTTGAGCGGTGCAGGTGTCGCAAAGTGGTCGCCGAGCCAGGCGCCGAACTGCGACAGGAATGAACCTAGCCCCATCTGCAGGAATCCCATGGCGCCGGAGGCGGTGCCCGCGGCTTCCGGGCGGACGCTGATGGCGCCGGCCGCGGAGTTCGACATCACGAAGGCATTGGCGAACATCACGATCATCTGCGTGCCGAACAGCCAGGACGGAACCTGGTTGATTCCGGTCAGTCCCCAGATGAGATTCAGCAGGCTGCCGGCGAATTGCAGCGCAAGCCCGAACCAGATCAGCTTTTCGAGTTGATAGCGCGGCGAGAAGCGCACGCAGAAAAGATTGCCGATCAGATAGGCAAAGCCCGTGGTCGCAAACCAGGCGCCGTATTCGGCGCCGGTGCGGCCCATATGCGTGACAACGATGTAGGGGCCGCCGCCGGCGAAGGCAAAGATGATCTGCGAGGCCAGCACCTGGCACAGCACATAACCGATGAAGGCGCGGCTAGTGACGAGACTGCCGACATCACCGCGAAAGCTCGATGTGACGAGCCGGACCCGGCGCGTTTCCGGCAAGGCGAGCGCAATCGCGACTGCGACGAGGATCGAAGCTGCCGTGATGACGTAGAAGATCGCGCGCCAGCCGAATGCGGCTTCGATCAGGCCGCCGGTGAGGGGGCTGAGCATCTGCGCAATCATCATGACTGCGATCACGAGGCTGATCATGGAAGAGATGCGCTCGCGATGATAAAGGTCGCGGATGATGGCGCGGCTCACCACCATGCCGGTGGCGCCGCCGAGCGCCTGGAAGAACCGCGCAACGATCAGGGCCGGCAGCGACTGCGCGAAGGTACAGGCCGCGCTCGCCACCACCATCAGGCCGAGGCCCGCCAGCAAAACCGGCCGGCGGCCATAGCGGTCGGAGAGCGGGCCCATCAGGATCTGCGAACAGGCGATGCCGACCATGTAGAGCGACACCGTCATCTGCGCGATGGAAATGTCGCTCGCAAAGCTGGCGGCAAGCAGCGGCAGCGCCGGCACCAGCATATAGAGCGAGATCGGCGCCACGCCGGTCATGGCAACGAGCAGCAGCAGCATGATGCGCGCGTTCGCCGCGCCTTGTCTGGACTGTTCGGCCGGTCTGCCGACGACGCCGTGCATCGAAACTCCGTTTCCCATGCGAAGCGCGGGCGCCCCTGGTTCTTTCGTTTAGCGCTATTTCAGAGCGTGGGAATGCGGTGTTTCGGAATGCGGCTATTCGTTTTGCGGGATGCGCCGCGCGCAATCGGGGATGTCGCGGGGGAATGGCGAGCAAGGCGGCAATCGCTGCGAGAAACAGGCTCTGCTGTCATACCCGGGCCGATCAGCAAGGCCCGCCACGGATGAGCGTAGCGCGTCTTGCTACAGCGACAGCGGCGCCGTGGCCGCATCGAGCCAGGCCTTGGTGGCGTCGTCGACATGGCCACGCACGGCGTGGCGGACGCGCTCGTGATATTGGTTGAGCCAGCTCAATTCCTCGCCGGTCAGCATGTTCAGATCGACGAGACGCCGGTCGATCGGGGCGAGCGTCAGCGTCTCGAAGGCATTGACCGGCTTCTCGGCGCCGGCAACCTCGGCCGCGACGACCAGCTCCAGATTCTCGATGCGAATGCCGAACGCGTCGGTCTTGTAATAGCCGGGCTCGTTGGAGAGGATCATGCCGCGCTTGAGCGGCGTAGAGCCGAGCTTCGAGATCCGCGCCGGCCCTTCGTGTACCGAGAGATAGCTGCCGACGCCGTGGCCGGTGCCGTGCTCGAAATCGACGCCTGCCTGCCAGAGATACTGCCGCGCCAGCGTATCGAGTTGCGCGCCGGTGGTGCCGTCGGGAAACAGCGCGCACGCAATTGCGATATGGCCGCGCAGCACGCGGGTGAAGCGGTCGCGCATCTCGGATGTCGGCTCGCCGACTGCAATGGTCCGGGTGACGTCGGTGGTGCCGTCTTCATATTGGGCGCCGGAATCGATCAACAGAAGATCGCCGGGCGCGATGCGGCGGTTGCTCTTGCGGGTGACGCGATAGTGGACGATGGCGCCGTTCGGCCCGGTACCGGAGATGGTGGGGAACGACACATCCTTCAGCGCGCCGGTGTCGCGGCGAAAGGTTTCCAGCGCCTCCACCGCGTCGATCTCGGTGAGATTGCCAGTCGGCGCTTCGCGATCGACCCAGGCGAGAAAGCGCGTGAGCGCAATCGCGTCGCGCCGGTGCGCCGTTTTCGTCCCTGCAATCTCGGTATCGTTCTTCACCGCCTTGAGGAGGGCCGTCGGGTCGGCGCCGCGGATCGGCTTGCCGCCGGCCGAGGTGATCAGGCGGGTCAGCGCATCGGCGGCGCTTGCGCTGTCGAGCGCAATCGAGGCTCCGCTTTTTGACAGTTCGACCAGCTTTGACGTCAGCGCGCCGGGGTCGACGACGGTCGCGGTCCGTTCCAGATGATCGCGCACGCTGTTCGACAGCTTGCGGTGATCGATGAACAGCGTCGGGCGCCCGCTTTTCGGCACCAGCGCATAGGACAGCGGCAGCGGCGTATGCGCGACGTCGGCGCCTCGGATGTTGAACGTCCAGGCAACCGCGTGGCTGTCCGACAGCACCAGCGCATCGGCGCCGAGTTTTGCGATCTCCCCCTCGATCCGCTTCAGCTTGTCGGCTTCGATTTCGCCTGCAAATTGCTTTCCGTGCAGCGACACCGGGGCCAGCGGCAGTGCCGGGCGTTCGGTCCAGATGACGTCGATCGGGTTGCCATCGACCGCGACCAGTTCGGCGCCGGCCTTGGCACAGGCCGCGCCGAGTTTTTCGGCCGCCGCGGTCGTTTGCAGCCATGGATCGAAGCCGAGGCGATCGCCGGCGGAGAGATGCTGCGCCAACCAGGTTTCCGGCGGCGGGTCGACCAGCGGCTGGACGCTCCACACCTTGGTGTCGACCTGCTTGCCGGCTTGCAGGGTATAGCGCCCATCGACAAAGACGGCGGCCTCGCGGGCGAGCACGATGGCCATGCCGGCGGAGCCGGTGAAGCCGGTCAGCCAGGCCAGCCGTTCTTCAGACGGAGCGACATATTCGTTCTGCTGCTGGTCCGCGCGCGGCACCACGAACCCGGTCAGGTTGCGCCGTGTCAGTTCTTCGCGGAGTGCGGACAAGCGCGCGGTCAGTGCGACGCCGGTTTCGGGTTCTTCAAAGGTCTGGAACAGGGCTTCGAACATTCGACGATCGTATCATCTTCCGGAAAGAACAGGGACACTTGGGTAACCGACTCAATTTGCTTCCGATTCGGAATTTATTGTGATTGAATTGCTGCACCTGCGTTAGACGGGTTTGAACGTTTCGTGACGTAATGGTCACGGGGGCTCAAGAACAAATCTTCGGGTGGAGTTCCAAAGCTGTTCCGAGGGCGTTCGTAACCAGCGTCGAGGGATTAACCATGCCCGTCTTCACCTTTGAGAAGATTTCGTCGCCGATCCATCGCGTAGACCCGGCCGCGCCTGACGCCGAAAAGCCGCGTAGCGTGATTGTTCAATTCCTGGATCGATTTGTCGAAGCGCGCGTCAGGCGCGCGGCCGCTCAGGAAAAATCCGGCCAGCCGGCGCCGCGCAAACCGGAGAAGTGATCGAAGGTTAGCCCCTCATGCCGAGGAGCGGCGCCTGTGCCGCGTCAAGGATGAAGGCGATAGTAGCCTCATGGGTTCTCCCGGCGATGCGAAGCATCGTCCAGCGACGGTGCTGTCTTTTGTGCCGTTCGCTAGCAGCCTCGCTTACCCTCGTCCTGCTTGGCGACGCACCTCCTCACCGTGAGGATTTGCAGTAAAGCTCTTCACCGCACCTTGTGCAGCAACAGGCTGCTCCAGCCCTCGATCCGGATCTGCTGCTCCAGCACCAGCCCGCGCGCGCGGTAGGCGGCGATGACGGCCGGTGCCTGCGCCGACAACAGCCCGGACAGGATCACGCGCGCCCCGCCGGCAAGGTGCTGTGACATCGGCGTCGCCATCTGCCGCAGCGGATTGGCGAGAATATTCGCCATCACGAGGTCGAACGGCCGCTTTTCCCGTAAGCCGGGCGCGGCAAAGCCATTGCCCCAGGTGACTTCCACGAACGGACCCACGCCGTTGTGGCGGGCGTTCTCGGCAGCGACTTTCACCGACAGGAAGTCGATGTCGCTCGCGAGCACCGGGCTCCGCAGCGCCTTGGCCGCGGCGATCGCCAGCACGCCGGTGCCGGTGCCGAGGTCCAGCAGGCGGCGTGGCCGGAAGGCCTTCAGGACGTGGCCGAGCAACAGCAGACAGCCGCGGGTGGTGCCGTGATGGCCGGTGCCGAAGGCCAGCGCCGCCTCGATCTCAATGCCGAGCTTGTTGGGGGCGACCCTGGCGCGGTCGTGGTGGCCATGGACAACGAAGCGCCCGGCATGGACCGGCACCAGCTCATCCAGTGTCGCCTTGACCCAGTCCTTGGCCGCGACGGTGTCGAACGTCACGGCCCGGCCGGCGTCCTCACCTGTGGCCAACGCGATCAGTTGGCGGATTGCGGTCTCATTGGGCGTGTCGGCAAAGTAGAAGGTCACGTCCCAGCGTCCGCCCGGCCCCTCGAAGGCGCCGACGGCGGCCTCGCCCTGGTCGAGGGTTTCGGTGAGGAGGTCGGAGATGCGGCGGGCGGTCGCCTCGTCGCCGATGGCAAGCGTGGCGCGGTGGGTTTGCGGCGTGAGTGTGGAGGTCATTGCGAGCTTCGGAATGAGGAGCGGGAAACGGGCTTGTTTCCTATGGCGCAGTTTAAGGTTTCGTTCACCCCGTTACTCTAGATTTCGCGGAGCAAGACGTCCGCGCGCGGCGTTTTGGCGCTGATATGAGCGCTGCGTAGCCGGTTCGTTAAAAACAGATTAATAACCAAGGGCATAGCGGTGGTTCTCAAACCATCCTTTGAGGTGTTTCATCTGTTGCCTCAAGCGACCGATGTAGCTTCTCCTTCGCAGCCTTCATCGCAGCGTTGGTTAAGCGTTGGTTAAACCCTGCGCTCCATCGTTTTGAATTTGCTGACTGATCGGCCTTCCGAGAGTACGATCGCGGCGCCGAAGCTGCCATCCGACCTTGCTGCCGATCGCCCGGCCATACCGGCCGCTTGGCGCGCGAGGCGAACTTTCCACACCTTCATGATCCTGCGTCGCGCCTGAAGTTTGAACGGCTTCACGCGTCTTGTCAGGTTCCCATCCGCCCGGGCTAAATGGGCGCGGGAATCGGAGCGACAACGCGGAGCCAATTGTGAAGCGCCTGTTTGGAAGTGTTGCAGCCTGTGCCCTGGTGTTCGCGAACCCGGGGCAGCTTCGCGCGGCAACCGACCTCGCAACGGGACCGGTCGATACCAGGCTTCACCTGGAAGCCTGCACGAGATGGGCCGAAGAGAAAGGCGGCTTCGCGTTTACGAACGAATGCCACGAGCCGGTGGCTATCATCTTCGTCGAGCTCGACGGCCTGCGCCGGTTTGATCGCGTGATCAAGCCGAAGGAACGGTCCGAGATCAAGCTGCCCGAAAAGACGCTCAACACGACGAGCTGGCTCTTCACGGCGTGTCCGGCCGGTTACGTTCCCGGCGTTCCCTTCACCGTGGATAACCGGATCCGGATCGTCACCGGCCAATATGAATGCGTCCGGAAGTAAGCCTGCGCTATCACAGCCCGATTGAGGTCAGGCGACCCGGCGATACCCGTTGACAAAGGCAGAAAGAGAGGTTCCGAGCATCCCGAGGACGAAACCCAGCGAAAACACGTTCAGACTGTGCAACCGTGGCAGTCCGGCACGCCATGCAATAGCGTTCAGCAGGGCAAGAACGATGACGACACCGATCCCATAAGCCGTAAGCGTGCGCATATGATGATCCTTTTGTTACCCGCCCGCCCCGGTAGTGTCTCATCGCGCTTCTTGTAGGGACCGCGGGGAAATGGAGACACTGCCGGCTTCCATCATAGCAGGAGGTAGTGCGTCGACGCACTACCTAGCAGGAGCACCACGAACGCAACGGCTGTCCACAGGCGCTGACGCCAAACATTCGCTGTCGTCTCAAGCGCTTGCCGGCCTTTCCCCGAGATTCATCAACGGGTGGTCGATGCGCCGCTCGGGCTGCGTGATCTTTCGATATCCACAGCCCATCCACATCTCATCCCCAGGCTATCCACTGCCTTTACCGGAATAATCCCCGGTGATCCCGCAGGATCATTTGCGCGGCGTTATGGCCGGGTGCGCCGGTGACCCCGCCGCCGGGATGAGCGCCCGAGCCGCAGTGATAGAGCCCCTTCAGGGGGCCGCGGTAGTCGGCGTGGCCGAGTATCGGGCGCGCTGAGAACAACTGATTCAGCGTGAGCGCGCCGTGAAAGATGTCACCGCCAAGCAGACCGAACTGTCGCTCGAGGTCCAGCGGCGAGAGGATCTGGCGTCCGATCACGCTGGCCGCAAAGCCCGGCGCGTATTTGTCGACGGTTGCGATCATGAGGTCGGCGACTTCGTCGCGGCGGTCATCCCAGGAGCGGCCGTCCGGCAGTTCCGGCGCGACATGCTGGCAGAACAGGCTGGCGACATGCTGGCCCGACGGCGCGAGGCTATCGTCCAGCGTCGAGGGGATCAGCATCTCGACCACGGGCGCGCGGCTCCAGCCGTGTTCGCGTGCGTCCAGCCAGGCGCGGTCCATGTAGGCAAGGCTTGGCGCCAGGATGATGCCTGAGGTGAGGTGATCCCCGTCGCCCGGCAGCGCGGTGAAAGACGGCAGGGCGCTCAGCGCCACATTCATGCGGAAGGTGCCAGAGGCGTTGCGCCAGTGCTGCATGCGCCTTCGAAAATCCTCCGGCAGCGCGTTTGACGGCACGAGCCGGGTGTAGAGAAGCTTTGGATTGACGCCGGACACGACGTATCGCGCGCGCGTCGTCTCGCCGTTGTCAAGTACGACGCCCGCCGCGCGGTCGCACTCGACGATCACCTCGCGCACGCCGGCTTCACACGTGATTTCGGCGCCGGCCGCTTTGGCCGCATGCGCGATTGCCTGGCCGATCGCGCCCATGCCGCCGATGGCATGGCCCCAGACCCCCCTCTTGCCGTTCACCTCGCCGAAGGCGTGGTGCAGCATCACATAGGCCGAGCCCGCTGCGTAGGGCGAAGCATAGTTGCCGACGATGGCGTCGAAGCCGAACAGCGCCTTGATCAGGTCGCTCTCGAACACCTCGTCCAGCATCTCGCCGGCCGAGCGGGTGAACAGGTCGAGCAGCATGCGTTGCTGCTCCAGCGACAGGCCGCGCAGGATATTGGCGGTGCCGAGCGCGTTGAAGCTTTCGCGGATCGCGCCCACGCCGAAGCCGTGGACCAGGTTCGGCGGCGCACGCAGGACGAAAGCGCGCAAGACGTCGGCGATCTCTTCCAGTCTGCGGTTGAAGCCATCGAGCGCTTCGGCGTCCCGCGGGCTGAGCTTTGCCAGGGAGTCCTTGGTGCGGCCTTCGCCGGTCAAAAGGTAACGGTCGTCCGGCGCCGGGAGAAAATTCTGCGCGCGGCGCTCGACGATCTTCAGCCCATGCTCGGCGAGTTTCAGGTCGGAAATGATTTTCGGATTGAGCAGGCTCACGGTGTAGGCGGCGACCGAATTGCGGAAACCCGGGACAAACTCTTCGGTCACCGCAGCGCCGCCCACGACCTTGCGGCGCTCGACCACGCGCACCCTGAGTCCCGCTTTCGCGAGATAGGCTGCGCAGGTGAGCCCGTTATGGCCGGCTCCAATGATGACGACGTCGGTTTCGTTCATGTGGGCTTCAAACAGAATTTGTCACGATGAGTTACATAGCGAACCGCTGGCGACCAGCACAGCGGTTTGATTGCAGTTCGCATTGCCCGCATTCCCGCTCTATGCTCCATTGCGCCGCCCTGCCGCGCCGATTACCGGAGTTTTCATGCCCGCTGCCGAATCGAAGACAGGCCAGCCGTCGGTCTCGCGCAACCGCCTGGTGCTGCCGGTCTATACGGCGGCGATCTTCGTCAGCGCCTTGCTGTTGTTTTCGGTGCAGCCGCTATTCACCAAAATGGTGCTGCCGCGGCTCGGCGGCTCGCCGGCGGTATGGTCCGTGGCGATGGTGTTTTTCCAGTCGCTGCTGCTGATGGGCTATGTCTACGCCCATCTTCTGATGCGGATCAATAACCGTCTGATCCCGATCCTGGTGCACGTGGCGGTCCTGGTCCTGGCGTTCGCGACGCTGCCGCTTGCGATTGCCGTGCGCTGGGGCGAACCGCCGACCTCAGGCTACGCGATCTGGCTGCTCGGGCTATTTGTCGCCTCGATCGGCCTGCCGTTCTTCGCGCTCGCGGCGAACAACCCGCTGCTGCAGGCCTGGTTCGTTCGCACCGGCCATCCCGATGGCACCGATCCTTATTTCCTCTATGCCTCGTCCAATATCGGCAGCTTCCTGGCGCTGTTGTCCTATCCATTCGTGTTCGAGCCGATCTTCACACTCAGGATGCAGAACCTGCTCTGGACCGGCGGCTACGGCCTCCTGATCGCCCTGATCGCGGCCTGCGGCCTGTTGCTGTGGCGGTCTCCGGCGCTGGTGCCCGATAGGGTCGTGGCCGAAAGCGAGGTACCGCCGCCATCTCTCGCGACGCGGGCGCGCTGGGTGTTCCTGGCCGCGGTGCCCTCCGGCCTGCTGATCGCGGTGACTGCGCATATTTCGACCGACGTCGCTGCCGCGCCCTTGCTGTGGGTGCTGCCGCTCTCGCTTTATCTGCTGACCTGGGTGCTGGTATTCCAGACACGCCCGTTATTGCCGCACAAATGGATGCTGCGGGCGCAGCCGGTTGCGATCGCGGGCGTCATCGTGCTGCTCGCCGTGGGCGGCGAGCAGAATCTGCTGCTGACGCTCGGCGGACATCAGCTCGGCTTCTTCGTCATTGCGATGGCTTGCCACGGCGAACTCGCGCGTACGCGGCCTCCCGCAAGATACCTCACCGGCTTCTATGTGGCGCTGTCGTTCGGCGGCATGGTCGGCGGGCTGTTCGCCGGGTTGATCGCGCCGAATGTGTTTTCCTGGATCGCGGAATATCCGGTGCTGATCGTGCTCGCCGCGTTGTGCCGCCCGATCGGCAACGAACGCTGGCCAGGCCTGAGCCGCTGGCTGTGGCCGCTTGCAGTCGCGATCGCGCTCCTCCTGATCGTGCCGTCGCAGATGAGGGGCGAGATGTTCGAATGGTTCGAGGCGCATCGCGTTTATCTCGCGGGCGGCGTCGCGGTTCTCGGCATGTTGCTGGCACTGGTGTTCGACACCGCGCGGCTCAAGCTTGCGGCTATCGCGGCATTGGCGCTGGTATTGGTGCGCGTCTATCCCGCCGATGACGGGCGGGTCGATACGGTGCGCAGCTTCTTCGGCGTCCACAAGATCGTGACGACGCCGGGCGGCCGTTACCATGTCCTGATGCACGGCACGACGATCCACGGTGCGCAGAAATTTCTCAATGTCGACGGCACGCCGGTCGCGGGACGGCCCGAGCCGATCAGCTACTATCACAAGGACGGCGGCATCGGTCAGGCGATCACCGCGGTGCGCGAGCGCAAGGGGGCGCCGTTGCGCGTCGCCGCGATCGGCGTCGGCTCCGGCACGCTGGCCTGCTCGGCCGCGCCGGGCGAAGCCTGGAAGTTCTTCGAGATCGACCAGACCATGGTCGATACCGCGCGCGATTCCAGATATTTCACTTACGTCCAGAACTGCCAGCCTGATTTCAGGCCGGTCATCGGCGACGCGCGGCTGACATTTGCGCGCGAGGCGGACGGACTCTATGACCTGATCATCGTCGATGCTTATTCATCGGACGCGATCCCGATCCATCTCGCCACCCAAGAGGCGATGAAGATCTACAAGGACAAGCTCGCGCCGCAAGGCGTGGTGCTGATGCATGTCTCGAACCGTCATCTGGAACTCGCAAGCGTCGTCGTCGGGATTGCGGACGCGAACGGGATGAAGAGCTGGGTCTATGACGAAGATTCCGGCCGCGACGACGACTATATCTTCGCGACAAATGTCGTGGTGTCCGCACGGGCGGATGCTGATGTTGGCAAGCTCGCTGCTTCCGACAAATGGGAAGCGACCGATGCCAAGGCGGACCAGCGGGTCTGGACCGACGACTACTGCAATGTGCTCGGCGCGGTCTATCGCCGCCTTCGCGACGGCGAATAGCGCCTGAACAGAACTCGATTCTGAAATCGATTTTAGCCTTCCGCCACAGTCAGCCGGAACCCGCCCGGCAATCTCCGCGTTTGCTGAGATATTGTCGAAATTGTGCCGCTGTGCGGCCTCGCGATCTGGCTAGTGCGATGCCAGCACCGCCGTTGGGTGGGAGGAATACGATGTCTAACGTTAGATGGTTGTCGGTCGTTGTGTTGTCCGTTGGACTATCAGCCGCTGCGTATGCAGGTCCGCACGGCGGCGGAGGTGGCTTTCATGGTGGTGGCGGAGGCGGCTTCCACGGTGGTGGGGGAGGCTTCCATGGCGGTGGTGCACACTTCGGCGGTGGCGGCGCGCATTTCGGCGGCGGCGGAGCGCACTTTGGTGGCTTCCACGGCGGCGGCGGACACTTTGGCGGCTTCCATGGTGGCGGAGGGCATTTCGCCGGCGGGCATTTTGGTGGTGGTCATTTCGGTGGTGCGCGCGGTGGACACTTCGCCGGTGCGCGCGGTGGTCATTTCGGCGGTGCGCATGGGGGACACTTCGCGGGTGCGCGTGGCGGGCACTTCGCTGGTGCACGCGGTGGCGGGCATTTCGCGGGCGGCGGACGCGGCGGCCGCGGCGTCGCCGGGCGAACCGTTGGCGGAGCAGGCACCCGAGCCGCATTTTCGCGGGCGGCGGGCGGCAGCAGCTTCCGCAACAGTCACGCCGCGATTGGCCACAATGTTGCCGGCGGTCTAAATCATGGGGGTCTGAATCATCAGGGCGCGATGCGCGCCAACGCCGTTCATAACGCGCTTGCCGGCCGCAACGTTGCCGGTGCCATGCGTAACCACAATGCGCTGAACAATCCGGGTAACCGCGCGCAGATCGCAGCGGCAGCGGCGACGGCCGGCTGGCGCGGCCGCAATGCCGGGTGGAATCATGGCGCCTGGAATGGCGGCTGGTGGCAGCACGGCAACGGCGGCTACGGCTGGGTCGGTCCGCTGTTCTGGCCGTTCGCCTACGACGATATGTACGACTACGCGATGTGGGGCTACGGCCCCTCGTTCTGGGATTACGGTTATGGCGACATCTATGCCGGCATCTTCTCGCCCTACGACTATGAGGATCTTGCTGGTTATCTGCCTTACGGCGACGGCGGATATGGTGGTTACGGCGGCTATGCTGGCGGCGGATATGCTGGCGGTTATGCCGGTCGCGGTACCGCATCGTCGTCCGGAGGCGCAGCCGCGCCGAGCCAGCCGAACGAAGTGGCGCAAATGTGCGGCCAGGACACTCAGGACATTGCCGGTCTGCCGATCGACAAGATCCAGCAAGCCGTCAATCCGAATGACGAGCAGCGCAAGGCGCTCGACGATCTCGCCAATGCGTCCGTGAAAGCGGCCCAGCTGATCAAGGACGCCTGTCCATCACAGGTCGCATCCACCGCGCCCGGCCGGTTGGCCGCGATGCAAACGCGACTCGAGGCGATGATCTCTGCGATCAACATCGTCGAGCCTCCGCTCGATCATTTCTGGGGCCTGCTCGGTGACGAGCAGAAGTCGCGGCTGAACGCTCTTGGCGAAGAACAGCGTCGTGGCCGCGAGAACCAGGGGACGATGGCGCAGTCCTGCGGCAGCGGACAACCGGGCGCGACCGATTGGCCGGCGGCCGAGATCGAGCGAAAGGTGCATCCAACCGCGGCCCAGCAGGCGAGCCTGAACAATCTGAAGGATGCCACTGCCAGGGCCGCCGACATGCTCAAGGACACCTGCGAGCCCAACGAGGCGCTGACGCCGCCGGCACGGCTCGCGGCCGCAGCCAAACGGCTGGATGCGATGTTGCAGGCAGTCGAAACCGTCAAGCCGGCGCTCGACGATTTCTACGCCCAACTGAGTGACGAACAGAAGGCGCAGTTCGAATCGATCGGGCCGTCGCGTGATGTCCAGGCCTCGGCTTCGGATGAGGGGACGAGCCCTGCGCCGCGCCACCACTACCGCCATCGCTATCACGCCAGTGCGGCTGGTATCATCCGCCGTCTGATGGGGTTCTGAAACGCGGACTCGCTTCACCTCTCCCGCTCGCGGGGAGGGGTGAAGCATATTTGGCGATCCGGATGAGAGCTTTCTTCAGCGAAGCGTCCCGCGGGTCTTTCAGTGATCGCCGCCGTAGTTTGCAAGCTTCTGGATGGGAGCTCTGGCCGAGCTGACGTTGATCATCGCGCGGCGGTCGGCGACTGCGCGATGAAATTGTTCGAGCACGAGGCTGTAGGCGGACAGATCGCCTTCATCGATCGCGCCGTCGTCGTAGCCTTCAAGCGTTTCGCGCAGGAATTCGTCGGCTTCCTCCTGAAGGGCATCAAGTTCTTCAGGAGAGTCCGTCTTTCGCACCTGTGCGATATGCGCCAGCAGTTTGTCGCGGTGTGCACCGGTGAGTGACCGCTCATTGCGCTTCAGGTAATGGCGCAACCACGCCGATGCCGAACCGAGCACCGAGAGTAGCAAGACGCCGCCCCAGATATAATCGCTGTATTTGTCGAGGAAGGTGCGTTCGGTGCCGTCGATATAGGCCGCCGCGCCCGGATGTGCGGGGATCGCCGCATCCTTGTCGGTGTCCGGCTTCTCGATCTTGGAGGCGGCCGGGTTCTCCCTGATGAGCGCCGGCCGCACGTTGAACAACGCCCGCGTGAATGCTCCGGCCGCCGTGTCGGACAACGACTTGGTCGCGACGATCAGGTGGTTGACCCCGACGGTATCGACCTGATCGTCGGGGCGGGCAGGGGAGGTCGTGAACGAACTGCCTGGAATTTCCTCGGCCTCATAGAGCGGATGCTTGTGGGCAATCGCCTCGGAGACGTCGATGGCGAGAAAGGCCGGCTCGCCGCGCAGCCGCGCCGTCGTGACGATGGCATCCGTGGTGATCTTGCTGTCGAGCGGGCCGACCGTCATGAAGGCGTCGATGCTGGGATCTTTCACCATGTCGGTGATCTGCGAAACGGAGAATGATGAAATCGCCACCTTGGCGGGATTGACGCCGGATTCGCTCAGGATCACCTTGAGAAGCGTGACGTTGACGGCGGTACGGCCGAGAATTCCGATATGATGTCCTTCGAGATCGGCGATCTCCTTGATCTTCGGCTTGCTGTCTTTCTTGCCGCCCTTCTTCGGCGCGCCTGAAGGCGCCCACAGCACCACGACGTTCTTGCGCAGGATGGCAAGCGATCCTGCCCCCTTCGGCATGTCCTCGTCGGCACGGCCCACCGCGAGATCGGTCTCATGGGCTGCGAGAAGCCCGAGGCTTTCGACCGGGCCGGCGGTCGTGATCACCGTCAGGCGGACCGGACTTCCTTCGGTAATGAACGTCTGTGCCAGATTCTGGATCAGTTTCTGGTCCTCGCTTCCGGCAGGCCCGACCGCGATGCGCAAGGTGGTCGGCCGCCACAGCAGGAATGTCGCGCCGCCGATCGCCGCAAAGATCAGAAGCGCGGCGGCAATGAGCAAAAAAGGCGACCCTCTTTTCCTCGCTCCGGAAGCCAGGTTTGCGTTCACACGGTCCATTACAGGCATTCCGCCGCCAAGATGAAATGAGACGCCCGGCAATCGCCAGACGCCTCCAGGATGCGCTGGATTATCCTAGCACGCCCCGCTATCCCGGGGGCTAGCATTCGCGTCATTTGCAAGCCTGCACCTTTGCGAATGTCGCGATCAGAGAAGCGGATTTTCTGCGCCGCTGATGGCCGGGCTCTGACATTTGTACTATATCGGGATGAACGACGTTGGTGCTTGCGGAATCGGGTTCGTCGTGGAGGTTCGTAATGACGGCCGACGATGGTGCTGTGCAGAACCGGCTGGACCCATCGGGGATTGTGGAATCGGCAGTTTGGTCCATCTGGTGCGAGGAGAGCGGGTGGTGCGATGGCGAGATCTGCTTTGCCTGATAGCACTTGCGGCAGGTCTGTCGGCCTGTCAGGAGCCGGACTATACGCCTGAGCAGAAGCTCTGCATTGCCTCGCGCTATGCCGCCTACGACGCCCGGCAGCTCAACCAATGTGTCGATGTGTGCCGCGTCTGCATGAAGGGCAACGTGGTGACCTGCAACACCTCGTGCCGGCTGCGCGGCGCGAGCTAGACCTCGCTCGCTCCAAGGGAAGGAGACTCGGGTGTCATTTGGGTTAACGCCGCAAAGCCCGGCCCGCGCCTGAGTCAGGCCTTGACCGGCCTGCCGAGGCATTGAATCATTCGTGCTTTCAGGCGTAAGCCCCAAGATGTTTGAGATTGGTATTATTAGTATCATTGTTCTGGCGGCCGGCTATTGGGTTACCCTTTGGCTGATGAGCCGTCATGACGACGTCCTGCATGGCGATTTCGTGCATGCCGACGACACCTTGGGGATACCCGAACCATCGGATCAGCCCGCGGAGCGGCCGCCATTCCCTCCGAGGCCTGTGATCAGGCGTTCAGCGGCCCCGCGAGCTGCGATCAATGGTGTCGGTGCGAGGTCTGCTGCCGCAAAGCCCGTCCCCGCCGCGATGCCGTCCACATCCTCGTCTGCGGCACCTTCAGCGCCAGCGTCGCCTCGCGCGGATCGAACCGAAACGCTGCAAGCGCTGCTGGCCTCCATCAAGCGGGACTTGAAGGACGCCTCGCAGCTTTAAGGTTAGCGGGATCGAGTTCAATAGCGCCGCAATGGTGATGTGCTCCCTCTCCCTTTGGCAAGAGGGTTGGGGCGAGGGATACGCTGCATCGGGCTTCTTTCGCTCTCACCCGCCTTCGCGCCGACCGCTTCCCGCGGGAGAGGTGAATTGCTTTCCAGCGTGATCGTCAGTTCGAATAATAGGAGCGCTGCTGCTGCTGATAGTAGCTGCGCTGCTGCTGGTAGGGATTTCCCCAGGCGTCATAACCCTGCGGCTGCTGCTGATAGTAATCGGCCTGCCTGTCATAAGAACGTCGCACGCCGCGAGGCGCCGGATAGCGCTGGTCGGTCGAGCTGCCATCGGCCGGATAGATATAGCCGTCGTCGGCCTGCTGCTGCACAGGATGGCGGCCGGGGAAGAACTGCGGCTGCGGCGTGAGCATGATCGGCTGTCCGGAATTCGAATATTGCTGCTGATATGGCTGCTGATACTGCTGGTCGGGCTGCGAGGGTTCGGCGCGCGCGATCGCGGTGTTGCCGCGCTTGCGGGCGATCGCCACCGTGGAGGAGCCGGTCAGCGTCACAGTGGTGTTGAGCACGCCCTGCTGTTCGACCAGCGCGTAGAGCGTCGAGGCGTTGGCGCGCGACAGCCGCACGCAACCGTGAGAGACCGGCATGCCGAGACTTCTTTCGGATTCGGTGCCATGAATCGCATGCCCGATCTTGGTGAAGAAGATCGAATGCGGCATCGGCGCGTCGTCGAATTCCTTGGAGAAGTGATCCGCTTCCATGCGGAAGGTGCGGAAGGTGCCGTTCGGCGTCTCGTGCGATGGATTGCCGGTGGAGACCGGCCAGTGATAGCGCGTGACACCGTCGACGGCGACGGTCATCATCTGGGCATCCTTGTCCACCGTGATTGAAACTTTGGCCTGTGCGGCACTCGCGGCAAACAGCACCAGGGTCGTCGCAGCAACGAGAAGGGAACGCATTTTACCTCCGGCCTACAGGCCTCGATTTCGCACCGCACCCCATCCCACCGCCTTAATATGCCGGAATTCCGCTGCTGGTTCCACCATGGCTTTCGCATCGCCGAAACGTGTTTGGCGCATCGCGCCGTCATTAACCACGCGGCAAAGCTCGAGGATCTGCCTTTATGGTCGTGGTCGCGACAGCGCATTGATGGAGGACGGGAACCCGAACCTCACGCCGGCGTTATCAGCGTACCATTCATGGCTGGAGGAATTCGACGATGGCGAAGAACGAAGGGGCAGTCACGGCAGCGAGGCATGCCGTTGAAATTGGAACTATGCGCGGGCTGGCAGTCCTCGCTTCTGCGCTGGCGCTGCTCGCCATTCCCCAATTTGCGCATGCGCAAGGCCTGGTCGGCGGCATGGAGCGGGGCGCCGCGCAAGGTTCTTACGACGGTGGCCGCGCCGCGGGTCCGGTGGGAGCCGCAGTTGGTGGTGCGGTCGGCGCCGGCGTCGGCGGCGCCGTGGGTGCGGTCGACGGCATTCTCGGCATCCCCGGTCCCCGTTGCCGCGGCTACTACAATCGCTATGGCCACTGGCGCTGCTATCGATATTGAGGATATCCGCTCCTTCTCCCTGCTTGCGGGGAGGAGGCTGCGGTTGGGGGATTAAACCCACCCACGACCGTCACGAGTTGCCTCTCACCCGGATCGCTGGTCTGATCCGGCGTCTCCCCTCCGCGGGGCGAGGTGAGCTGAAATGACGTACCGGTCAATTCTTCAGCCGGTATCCCGTTTTGAAAATCCAGGCCACCACGACCATGCAAGTGACGAGAAACGCCAGCGTCATACCGATGCTTACGGTGACGCTGACGTCGGCGATTTCGTAAAAGCTCCAGCGAAAGCCCGAGATCAGATAGACCACGGGGTTGAGCAGCGTAACGGTGCGCCATCCCGATGGTAGCATGTTGACCGAATAGAAGCTGCCGCCGAGGAAGGTCAGGGGCGTCACCACCAGCATCGGGATCATCTGAAGCTTCTCGAATCCGTCGGCCCAGATGCCGATGATGAATCCGAACAGGCTGAATGTGACGGCGGTGAGCACCAGGAAGGCCAGCATCCAGATGGGATGATGGATATGTAGCGGCACGAACAGGCCGGCGGTGGCGAGAATGATCAGGCCGAGGATGATCGATTTGGTCGCCGCCGCGCCGACATAGCCCAGCACAATCTCGAAATAGGAAATCGGCGCGGAGAGAATCTCATAGATAGTTCCGACGAATTTCGGGAAGTAAATCCCGAATGACGCATTGGTGATGCTTTGCGTCAGCACCGACAGCATCACCAGTCCGGGTACGATGAATGTGCCGTAGCTCACGCCTTCGACCTGCGTGATGCGCGAGCCGATCGCAGCGCCGAAGACGACGAAATAGAGCGAGGTCGACACCACGGGCGACACGATGCTCTGCAGCAGCGTGCGCCAGGTGCGCGCCATTTCAAACCGATAGATTGCGCGGATGGCCCGGAAGTTCATGGCTGTCGCACCAAACTCACGAAGATATCTTCCAGCGAGCTCTGGCTGGTCTCGAGATCGGCGAAGCGGATGCCGGCATTGCGCAGATCGGCAAGCAGGCTGGTAATGCCGGTGCGGTCGCCCCTGGTATCGTAATTGAAGATCAGCTCATCGCCGGCATTCGAGAGCTCAAGCTGGTAGGAGGCGAGCGCCGGCGGGATTGCGCCGAGGCTCGATTGCAGGTGAAGCCTGAGCTGCTTCTTGCCGAGCTTCTGCATCAGTTGGGCTTTCTCTTCGACCAGGATGATCTCGCCCTTGTTGATGACGCCGACACGGTCGGCCATCTCCTCGGCTTCGCCGATGTAATGGGTGGTGAGGATGATGGTGACGCCGGCAGCTTTCAGGGCCCGCACCACTTCCCACATGCCCTTGCGCAATTCGACGTCGACGCCGGCGGTCGGCTCGTCGAGAAACAGCACCTGCGGCTCATGCGACAGCGCTTTGGCGATCATCACCCGGCGCTTCATGCCGCCGGACAGTGTGACGATCTTGGAATCCTTCTTGTCCCACAACGAAAGGTCCTTCAGCACCTTTTCGATATGGGCCGGGTTCTTCGGCTTGCCGAACAGACCGCGGCTGAAGCTCACGGTGGCCCAGACCGTCTCGAAGGCATCGGTGTGCAATTCCTGCGGCACAAGCCCGATCATGGTGCGCGCAGGCCGCGCGTCGGAAATGATGTCGTGGCCGCCGACCGTGATGCGGCCGCTGGAGAGATTGTTGATGCCGCAGATGATGCTGATGAGCGTGGTCTTGCCGGCGCCGTTCGGCCCCAGCAGCGCGAAGATTTCGCCCTTCATGATCTCCAGATTGATGTCCTTCAGGGCCTTGAACCCGGAGCCGTAGGTCTTGGAGACGTTGGAGATGGAAATGATGGAAGGCATGGCGGCCGAGGGGCAGGTCTCGTGAAGGTTTTTGGGAGCCGGAGAAAAAGGCGGGGCGGGACGTACACCGGACCTCAGATAAGTGAAAGGAATTTTTGCGCAATCCCGTGAGGCGCTTTTGGCGGTTGTCCGCGGGCGGCCGGCGCTTATCCTTGTAACAGGAAATGAATCAAAACAGCCGGTCAAATGGCCGGTTTTTCGGAAACGCCAGGGCTTTGTCAGCATGATGTCAGCATGTAGGAATTTGTGCGCCGTTTCGCTGCTCGCGATGTTTGCGGCGCTGCCACGCGCGGGCCACGCGGCCGAAGCGACCATCAAGCTCGGCAACACCGCGCCCTATAGCGGGCCGGCTTCCGCCTATGGCACCATCGCCCGCGCTGAGGCCGCCTATTTCCAGATGCTGAACGACCAGGGCGGCATCAACGGCCGCAAAATCGAATTTATCACCCTGGACGACGCCTACTCGCCGGCCAAGACGGTCGAGCAGACCCGCAAGCTGGTCGAGCAGGACGAGGTGCTGGCGATGTTCTCGTCGGTCGGCACCGCGCCGAACATCTCGGTGCAGAAATATCTCAACGCCAGGCACGTGCCGCAGATTTTCGTGTCCTCGGGCGCGACACGCTGGAACGATCCCGCGCATTTTCCCTGGACCGTGGGTTTCAACCCGACCTACGAACTGGAAGGCAGGCTTTACGCGCAATATATCCTGAAGACCAGGCCCGACGCGAAGATCGCGGTGATTGCCCCGAATGAAGACGCGGGCAAGGATTATGTGCGCGGCTTCAAGGAGGGGCTCGGCGAGCACATCAAGCAGCTCGTCTCGGAGACGACTTACCTTACGGCCGACCCAACCATCGATTCGCAAATGGTGACGATGCGCGAATCCGGTGCGGACGTCTTCTTTGCGGAAGCGACTCCGAAATTCGCCGCCCAGGCGATCAAGAAGGCCGCGAGCATGGGCTGGAAGCCGCTGATCATCCTGCCCTCGGTGTCGAATTCGTTTTCGGCGGTGCTCGAGCCAGCGGGCCTGGAAAATTCGGTCGGCGTCGTGACCGGGCTTTATCTGAAGGACCCCAACGATGCGCGCTGGGCCAACGATCCCGCGCTGAAGGACTGGTTCGTCTGGATGAAGAAGTACCAGGCGAATGCCTCGACCGGCGATCTCTACAACGTGCAGGGTTACACCGTGGCGCAGATCATGGCGCTGGTGTTGAAGAATTGCGGCGACGATCTTTCCCGCGAGAACATTCTCAAGCAGGCCAAATCGCTGAACGGGGTGGAAATGCCGATGCTGCTGCCCGGCATCAAGGTCTACACCGATCCGAACAATGTCACGCCCATCCGTCAGATCCAGATGGCGCGTTTCGACGGCAAGTCGTGGGTACTGTTCGGCGAGGTGCTGGGAGAGAAGTAGGCCGCCTCTGGAAATCGTCGCTCCCGGCGTGCGCGGAGACGGCGAGAACAATGAGCCTGCAGTCTTAGAGCCTGCAGTCTTACTGAAAATAGTTATTGATGATGCGCAGATCCGAGAGCTTCGGCTGCTGACCGTTCATGCTCGCCTCGATCACCCGGCGGCAGACTTCGGCGGTCGCCTCGTCCTTGAAGTCGTTGGCCGCTTCAAGCACCGTGCGCGCGGTATCGAGCGCACCGCCGTCCTGCTTCGGAACATCGGATCGCTCGGTCGTGGCGCCGCCCTTGCGGCCAAAGCCTTGCCCCGCGGCCTTGCCGAAAGCGGGTACACCCTTGCCAAACGGTATAGCGTTCATGCCAGCCTCCCATGATCAGGCGTATAGCGCGGCCTTGAGGCCGGCATCGGCCGCCGTGCCGCCCTTGCGCGACTGGCAGAAGGCCAGCACGCTGCGCGACGTTTCGATGTTGAGCCGGCCGTAATCATTTTCGAGAGTTCGGAGCTCGCTGGCGGTGATCCGGTGATCCTTGGCGCCGAGGAACAGCAGCGCCATCATCGTGTCCCACGAGAAATCCTGTGCCTTGCACAGGATCAGGAGCATCTCGCGATTCTTGTCGAGCAGCACGCGCTCGACCATGTCGGTCGGCAGGGAGCAGAGCAGCGACATGCCGATGGTGACCTCCTCGAGGCGGTGCGAGCGGGCATAGCCCGAGATCGAGGACTCGTTCAGATTGCCGAGCCGGTGCTGCGTCGTCACCACGCGCTTGGCGACGAAATGGCCGCGCGAGGAGGGGCCGAATTTCGACTGCAATTCGCCGGCGAGGTCGCTCACTGAGGACTGGATTTGCCGCGCCATATCCGGACGCTCGCGCTCCAGCCGTTTCTTCACATCGTCAGTCGCTTTCGCGATCAGTTGCTGGAAGACGTGCCGCGGGATGTCCTTGCGCAGGCCAAGCTGTTCGGCGAGGATGGAATCGCCCTCGGCGCGCTTGACCATGTTCAGGAAGCCGAAGTCGGAGAATTTGGCGCCGCTGTTGCTGGCTACCGATTTGACGACTTCCTGGTCGCCGCGCTTGACCAGTTCGTCGGTCACGCGCTCTTCGAGCGTCTCGCGCTGCGAGATCGAGAGCATGTGCGCCTGGCTCTTGGTGCAGGCATTGGCCACCAGCGCATAGGTCTCAAGCTGCTTCGATTCTCGCAACACGGGGCCGGCGACTTCGATTGCGTCATCGAAGGCCAGCTTGTGAATGATATTGACCGGAGCCTGGTCGAAGTGCGCCAGCTTCTCGGACAACTGCGCACGGGCGGCGACCTCGATTTCGTCGGCCAGGCGCGTGACGACTTCGCCGAAAGTCCAGATCTCATCCTCGCTGAAGTTGCCCGCGATCATCAGGTCAGTCGTATGCCACAGCGCCCGCGCGCGGCTTGCCGGCGTCCCGCGCGAAACCGCTTCCTCGAGCTCGTCGATGAACGAGTTCGATTCTGCCTTCTTGACCGTCTTGAATTGTAAGCTCATTTGAGCAGCCAAATCCTTCGGCGCAACCTCATCTGTGAGCGACCATACAGGGCACGCGCAAGTTTTCGGTAAAAATGCCTGCGAAGTATTGTCGATCAAAATTCGTTAAAATGCGTCCCATCTGATTCATGGTCATGAACCGTTCAGTCACGGCCAACCACGCTTTGACGAGCTGAACGGCGACAGGAGTGTAGCGAATTGGTCAACGTCCTTGGAATCAACTCGGTCTACCACGAGTCAGCCGCGGCAGTGCTCGTCGACGGCAAGCTTGTGGCCGCCGTCGAGGAGGAGCGGTTCAACCGCATCAAGCATGGCAAGGAGGCAAGCTTCGACAACCCTCACCAGCTCCCCGAACGCGCAATCCGCCACTGCCTGAAGACCGCCGGGCTCTCCGCCCGCGATATACACCATGTCGGTTTTTCGTTCGATCCCAGGCGGCGGCGAAAATCATACCGCGCGGAATGGTGGGATCCGCGGCTCGAGGAAACCTTCCGCTTGAGGGTCGCTCAGGTGCCCGGGGCGCTCGACGAGCTCTTGGGACGCACGCTCGGCAAGCGGTTGCACTTCGTTTCCCACCACCTGGCGCATGCCGCCTCGGCCTACTTCCCGTCCGGCTTTGATCGCGCGGCTATCCTTACCATCGACGGCATCGGCGAGACCGCAGGCGCTTCGCTGGCCAAGGCCGTTGGCGCCGAGGTCAAGGAAATCGAGGTTTTCGACTATCCGCATTCCATCGGTTTCCTGTGGGAAGTGTTCAGCTCCTATCTCGGCTTCTCGCACTACGACGCGTCGAAAACCATGGGGCTGGCCGCCTACGGCAATCCGGCAGTCTACCGCGAGACCTTTCACTCGATCCTGCGCGCCGAGAAGGAAAACTATGGCATCGCGCAGGATGTTCTTGGTTCTCATCCGAACCAGGCCGCCACGATGGAGAAGATGTTCGGACCGCCACGCCAGCCCGATTCCGAATTTCTGCCTCGGCATGCCGACATCGCCGCAAGCCTGCAGGAGGCGACCGATGCAGCCGTCATGGCGCTCGTCCGTCGCATCAAGCGCATGGTGCCAGTCGAAAATCTGTGCATCGCCGGCGGTGTCGGACTGAATTGTGTGGCCAATGAAGTGGTGCAGAAATCCGGCGAGTTCGCCAATCTCTTCATTCCTTCCGCCCCGCACGATGCAGGCACGGCGATCGGCGCCGCTTTTATGGCGCATGTCGACACCCAGAAAAAGCCGCCGCAGCGCGGCTATTCGACGCCGTATCTCGGGCCGTCTTTCAAGCGGCGCGAAATCCTCGAGGCGGTGAAGGCGGCGGGCCTGAAAGCACGGCAGAGCAAGTCACCGGCGCGTGACGCTGCGAAAATGATCGCCGACGGCAAGATCGTAGCTTGGTTTCAGGGTCGCATGGAATTCGGGCCGCGCGCGCTGGGTAACCGCTCGCTTCTGGCCGATCCGCGCCGGCCGGAGATGCGCGATATCCTCAACCAGAAGGTCAAGCACCGGGAGGATTTTCGTCCCTTCGCGCCGAGCGTGCTCTCCGAACACGCCGACGAATGGTTCGACGTCGGGCCGCGTTCGGCAAGCCACGAGTTCATGCTGTTCACGCCGAGGGTCAAGTCCGACAAGCTCAATCGCATCCCTGCGGTCGTGCACAAGGACGGAACGGCCCGCGTGCAGCTCGTGAGCCGCAAGCTCAATCCGCGCTATCACGAGCTGATTTCGTGTTTCCACGAGCTGACCGGCGTGCCGATCGTCGTCAATACGTCCTTCAACGACAGTGAACCGATTGTCTGCACGCCGACCGACGCGATCGTCACCTTCCGCAAGTCCGGTATCGACGCGCTGATAATGGACGACGTAGTCCTGACGGCGCAGGGTTGAACTCATCGTCTTTGCAGCACGGGATCAGACAAGCGCGCGTTCGAGCCGTCTGTTCAACCAACCGAAATGCGATAGGAGAGGACTTCGCTCGTGCCGGGCTCGATTTTCATGATGCCGGGCTTGTCGACAAATTCGCCCCCAAAGTCCAGCGGTGAGGCGAACCCGCGCCACGGTTCGAGGCAGAGAAAGGGCGCGCCGGCTGGTTTCGACCATATGCCGAGCTCGCGAAAGCCTTGCCATTGCATCGTGATCGCCGGGCCGCGGTCGGCGGCGTAGCGTATGCTGGTACTTGCCGGGTGATCCAGAATCACGGCGTCGTCGGTGAAAAG
The DNA here is from genome assembly GCF_027451485.1 of Bradyrhizobium sp. Lineage (GTDB taxonomy): Bacteria > Pseudomonadota > Alphaproteobacteria > Rhizobiales > Xanthobacteraceae > Bradyrhizobium. The sequence goes on along the minus strand of NZ_DAIDJE010000156.1, from coordinate 69,362 downwards.
CTGTTCGGAGAGGGCAAGATATTTGCCCGTGACCGGCGTCGGCTCCGGCTTCTCGCGCAGCAACCCATCCTTCAGGCGGCGAATGGGTGCGGGCTCCTCATTCGAGAAGTGGATTCCATAGGCTTGCTTTGGCAGTCCCGGCAAAAGCGGCCAATTGAATGCGGGATGACCGCCGAGCGAAGCCGGCAGCGTTTCGCCGCCCGTGTTGGTGATCTCGAAGTGCACGTCCAGATGGACGTCCTCCACCGCGTAGGTCACGGCCAGCCGAAACGCGAACGGAAAGCACCGGCGGCTTGCCGGGTTGTCCGTGAGGGCAAGGGTGCAGGATCGTGATCCGCGCTCCCGCCAGTCGAACGTCTGGTCGCGGGCAAATCCGTGCTGGGTCATGGGGTAAGTCTTTCCCCGGTGCCGCAGCTCGTCGTTCTTCAGCCGCCCCACGATGGGAAACAGGATCGGCGAATGCCGCGGCCAGGCCGGGCCGGCCTGCCACAACAATTCGAGTCCTTCGACGTTTTTCAGCGAGCAAAGTTCGGCGCCGTCCGCCTTGATGGTCGCTGAAAGTCGGCCGCCTTGCAGGGTGTGATCCATATCTTTTCCGCAAGCAAATAATCGCGCGGACTCACGCCCGTTCCACAAAACTGTCGACGACCTTCTTCTCGCCGGCTTTCTCGAAAGCGATCGTCAGCTTGTTGCCGTCGATCTTCACCACATTGCCGTAGCCGAATTTCTGGTGAAACACCCGGTCATCGAGACTGAACTCCGAGGTCGTTCCGGTGGACTTGGCGATCAGTTCGCCTTCGATCACCAGCGGCCCCCGCTTTTGCCTGGCGAAGCCGCCCGCGTCACGTGAACCGTAGGACGACTGCCGTTCCTCGAAGCCGTAGTTCTGGCGCCCGCCGCTGCCGCGCGCGCGGTTGGCCTGTGCGCGCTGCCAGCCCGGCGTGGCGTAGCTCGAGCCGAAGGATTCCAGGTTGTCGAAGCGCGAGGCGCCGTAGCCGCCGGCGCCGCCCCAACCCGAGCCGCCCTTGGATTCGGTGATCTCGACATTGTGCGCCGGCAATTCGTCGAGGAAGCGCGAGGGGATCGTCGTCGACCAGGTGCCGTGGATGCGGCGGTTGGTGGCGAAATAGATCTTGGCGCGCCGTCGCGCGCGCGTCAGCCCGACATGGGCGAGGCGGCGCTCTTCCTCAAGGCCCGCGCGGCCCTGTTCGTCGAGGGTACGCTGGCTCGGAAACAGGCCTTCCTCCCAGCCGGGCAGGAAAACGTTGTCGAATTCGAGCCCTTTGGCCGAATGCAGCGTCATCAGCGACACCGCTTCTTCTTCGGCGCCGCCGTCGCGGTCCATCACCAGGGAGATGTGCTCGAGAAAACCCTGCAGGTTCTCGAACTCTTCCATCGAGCGCACCAGCTCCTTGAGATTCTCCAGCCGGCCCGCGGCGTCCGCCGATCGGTCCTTCTGCCACATGTCGGTGTAGCCGCTTTCGTCGAGCACGGTTTCGGCGAGCTCCGTATGCGAGGCCACCTCGGCCTGCGCGCGCCAGCGGTCGAAGCTCGCGAGCAGATCGCGCAAGCTGCCGCGTGCCTTCGGTTTCAGCTCGTCGGTTTCGACCACGGCACGGGCCGCCTCGAACAGCGGCAGGCGGCGCTTGCGGGCGTGGTCGTGCAGCATCTGCACGGTGGCATCGCCCAGGCCCCGTTTCGGCACATTGACGATGCGCTCGAAGGCGAGATCGTCGGCTGGCGAATTGACGACGCGCAAATAGGCGAGCGCATCGCGGATTTCGGCGCGCTCATAGAACCTCGGACCTCCGATCACGCGATAGGGCAGTCCGAGCGTGACAAAGCGATCTTCGAATTCGCGCATCTGGAACGAGGCCCGCACCAGGATCGCGATCTCGTTCAGGTTTTCCTTGGCCCGCTGAAGCTGCTCGATCTCCTCGCCGATCGCGCGCGCTTCCTCTTCCGAGTCCCACGCGCCGGTTACCGTGACCTTCTCGCCGTCGACGTCCTCGGTGCGCAAGGTCTTGCCGAGCCGGCCTTCATTGTGCGCGATCAGGTGCGAGGCGGCGGCAAGGATGTGACCGGTCGAGCGATAATTGCGCTCGAGCCGAATGACCTTCGCGCCGGGGAAGTCGTGCTCGAAACGCAGGATGTTGTCGACCTCCGCGCCGCGCCAGCCATAGATCGACTGGTCGTCGTCGCCGACGCAGCAGATGTTGCGGGGCGCGGGAGCTGGCGCGCTGCTCTCTCTCTGCCCGACCACATTCTTCTCGTCGTCATCGGGCCGACGCGCAGTATCGAGACCCGGTGATCCGTCGTCCTGAGCAGGAGCGACGGATTGCCGGGGCAAGCCCGGCAATGACGATTTCGACGGCGCCTGAGCCAGCAGCCGCAGCCACAGGTACTGAGCGACGTTGGTGTCTTGGTATTCGTCGACCAGGATGAACTTGAAACGGTGCTGGTATTGACGCAGCACGTCCGGGTGTTCGCGGAACAGGCGGATGTTTTCCAGCAGCAGATCGCCGAAGTCGGCGGCGTTGAGAATCTTCAGGCGTTCCTGATAGGCAGCATAGAGCTTGCCGCCCTTGCCGTTGGCGAACACGGCCGCTTCGCCCGACGGCACCTGGGTCGGACCGAGGCCGCGGTTCTTCCAGCCGTCGATCAGGTTGGCCAGCATTCGCGCCGGCCAGCGCTTGTCGTCAATGCCTTCGGCTTGCAGGAGCTGCTTGAGAAGCCGCACCTGGTCGTCAGTATCGAGCACGGTGAAATTGGACTTGAGCTGCACCATCTCGGCGTGGGTGCGCAGGATGCGACCGCCGATGGAGTGGAAGGTGCCGAGCCACGGCATGCCTTCCACCGCCTGGCCGAGCATCTCCGCCAGCCGCGATTTCATTTCGCGCGCGGCCTTGTTGGTGAAGGTCACAGAGAGGATTTCACCGGGCCGTGCCCGTCCCTGGCTCAGGATGTGGGCGATCCGGCAGGTCAGGACGCGCGTCTTTCCGGTGCCGGCCCCCGCCAGCACCAGTACCGGGCCGTCGAGCGTTTCCACCGCCTCGCGCTGTTCGGGATTGAGGCGGGAAAGATAGGCCGGGGTGGCCGCTGCCCGTGCCCGCGCGGCAATCCCGCCAGCCACTGGCTGGTGGTCCGGGACGTGATGGCGGGGCAGGTGGTTCGGCTCGGTCATCTCGCGTTCGGTCTCCGCTTAACCATCCCTAGCAAATACAGGATTCGAGGGGGGAGTTAAGGCCGCTCGAAGGGGAGCCTTCATAGCAGGAATGGCTGACATATGGGGCTTGGGAGGCCTTTTTGACAGGAGTTATCCCGCCCCGAAGCAACTCCGCCATTGGCCTCGCTCGGCAGGATTTGATCTTGATCACAGCGCGGCGCGAGCGGGAACCTATGTTCCGGGAGAGGATTATTTCAATACCCCGCCGGCGCCCAGAAGCGCCGCGCCGGAGTTACGACTTTGAATCGGAGGCTGTCATGTTGGGCTGGGTCGTTACCTTCCTGATCATCGCGCTGATCGCCGGCATTCTTGGTTTCGGCGGGGTCGCGGGTGCCTCGATCGAGATCGCCAAGGCAATCTTCTTCATCGCGGTGGTGCTGTTCATCATTTCCGCTGTCGTCGGGGTCGTGCGGGGCCGAACGCGGGTCTGAGAGCCAACTAGCGCTTCGGCATGCTCACGCTGCGGCCGATCCCCTCGGGCCTCGGCAGCTGCGCGTGGGCGCGGGCCACTGCATCGATCGTGGCCCGGACGTCGCTCGGGAAGGGCGCGGTCTTGCGCAGCTCCATGTCGATGTGCAGCGTCATGGTTTCCGAGGTCGCCGACAGCCAGCCTTCGGTGGCGTGTCGCAGCTCCTCAAACAAATGCAGGCGCTTTTCGTCAGCGCCGAGCAGGTAAACGGCAACCTGCACGGGGTCGCCCAGATGAATCTCACGCAAATAGCGCACGTGACACTCGGCCGTAAACGTCGAATTGCCGCGCGCCTTCTTGTAGTCGGGGCCGATGCCGAGCACGAGCCACAGCTCGTCGATCGCCCGGTCGAACATGACGTTGTAATAGGCCATATTGAGATGGCCGTTGTAATCAATCCATTGCGGCTCAATTCTCATCACCGAGGACAAAAATGGTCCCTGTTGGGCCTCGGCGGCGGCGGAATGTGTCGTCATGGTGTCCATTTTTCCTCGTTACGTCTCATCCCTTGACCCCCTATATATCCTTTGCCACGGTATTTCCCCGGGGTGGAGTGGGTCTGATATTCGCTGACGCGGCTGGCCGCGAGGACTCGGAAAGCGAATGTCACATCGAAAACTCCACGAGAAACTCGTATTTGCTAGTGGTTCTAACATTTACAATAATGTTCGCTGCATCGGAGCGCGAATGTTAGAAGCGGACCACTAGGAGGATTCCATAGTGGGAATGACTATCACCAATAATCCGAAGCGTGCCGAGCCCAAGGCGGTCGCGGCTGTCGTCGAAAATCTCGCCGCCCGCTTCGGCAATCGCCTCGTCACCTCGCAGGCCGTGCGCGACCAGCACGCCCATACCACCACCTGGCTGCCATCGCAGTCGCCGGATGCGGTGGTGTTCGCGCAGGAGGCCGCCGACGTGCAGGACGTGGTGCGCGTCTGCGCCGCCCATGGTGTTCCCGTGATCGCGTTCGGCACCGGCACCTCGCTGGAGGGGCAGGTCAATGCGCCCGCCGGCGGCGTCTGCATCGATTTCCGCGACATGAACAAGGTGCTTGCGGTCCATGCCGAAGATCTGGACTGCGTGATCCAGCCCGGCGTCACCCGCAAGGCCCTCAACGAACATCTGCGCGACCAGGGCGTGTTCTTCCCGATCGATCCCGGCGCCGATGCCTCGCTCGGCGGCATGGCCTCGACCCGCGCTTCAGGCACCAACGCGGTGCGTTACGGCACCATGCGCGAGAACGTGCTGGCGCTGAAGGTGGTCCGGGGGGATGGCGAGATCATCACGACCGGCACACGGGCGAAGAAATCGAGCGCGGGCTATGACCTCACCCACCTCTTCGTTGGCGCCGAAGGCACGCTCGGCATCATCACCGAACTGACCATCCGCCTGCGCGGCATTCCCGAAACCATTGCGGCGGCGGCCTGCTCGTTCGAGACCGTGCGCGGCGCGTGCCAGGCGACGATCATGGCGATCCAGACCGGCATTCCGGTCGCGCGTATCGAACTGTTGAACGCCGAGCAGGTGAAGGCCTGCAATTCCTATTCGAAGCTGACCTTGCCGGAAACGCCGCTGCTGCTCCTGGAATTTCACGGCAGCGAGGCTGACGTCGCCGAACAGTCGAAGAATTTTGCCGAGATCGCCAAGGAATGCGGCGGCCTCGGTTTTACCTGGACCACGCGGCCCGAGGACCGCACCAAGCTCTGGCAGGCGCGGCATGACGCCTACTGGGCGGTCAAGGCGCTTCGTCCCGGATCCGGTGTGGTGGCAACCGACGTGTGCGTGCCGATTTCCCGCCTCGCCGATTGCGTCACGGAGACCGAGGACGATCTGAAGCGGCTGCGCCTGCAGTCGCCGATCGTCGGCCATGTCGGGGACGGCAATTTCCATTGCTCGCTGCTCTGCGATGTCGATGATGCCGACGAAATGGCGCGCGGTGAGGAATTCATGCACCGCCTGGTCGAGCGGGCGCTGGCGATGGACGGCACCTGCACCGGCGAACACGGCATCGGGCAGGGCAAGCAAAAATATCTGGAAGGCGAACTTGGCGGCGCAGCGATCGATGCGATGCGCGCGATCAAGCAGGCGCTCGATCCCAAAAACATCTTCAATCCGGGAAAAATAATTCCGGCCTCATTTGGATGAGATCATTGACGGTTATGACGATGCGCCAGTGCCGGAATATTGCCGTTGCTCTCATTCTCATGCTCGCGCCGATACCGGCGGTCGCCGACGAACGCCTGCCGGCTTCGACGATGGACGCTGCGCAGAATCAGCCACTGCCCACGACCGGCAACGCCGGTGATGTGACAGGCGAACTGAAGCCGCAGGCGCCGGACACCGATTTGTTCGCGCTGATGACGGGAACATGCAGCACGTTGAAGGTGGCCGGGCGTGATTTTGCCTGCCGCACGGTTGCCTATGCCCATAGTGTGAACGGCCGCGCCTATTTCACCATCGCGCTCGACGACCCCGCCGATCAAAGTCACATCATTTCTTTCTCCGGCGAAAACGGCCGGCGGACCAATGAAAATCTGTATGACCTGACGGTCGACCGGATGCTGCTCAATTCGGTGCACCACCCGAAGTCCGACGGCCTGCCGGTGCCGGCGGTCGTGAAATCGGCGGGGCGCTGCGTGCAGCTCGGCAATTTCGCTACCCTCCACATCACGAGCGTGGTGTGCTCCGCCACCGACAAGAGCGGAAAGAAATATGAGTTGCGTTTCGAATCCGACGGCTCGCCGATCACGGTGCGGCGGGTGAATCCATCTGCACCGACCATCCGCGGGCAGGGTTAAGCCTTGGAAAGAATACGCGATGGCGCTGCGCTGGTTCAACAAGCCCAAGCCCAAGGAGATATGGGAAGAGCCTGTTGTCTGGCCGCTCGGCGATATCGAGGCCGCGCACCGCATTCGCGACATCTGCCGCACGGCCGCAGATAGCGCGACAAAGTCCGGCGCTCCCGAAAGCGAGAACCGGCAGGACGAGTTTCACCGTTACGAGCGCGCCGCGCGCGCCGCCATGGAGACAGCGATGAAGATCGGCGACGACCTGTTGCGCGATTCCGCCGTGCGCCAGATCGTCGACTTGTGCCTGATGGCGGACGATCAGCGGACAGCGCGAATTCTGTTTCGCGCAATCCAGGCGCCGTCAATTCGCGAGGAGGTGCTGAGGGATCATCCGCTGCTGGCGCAGTAGCCGGTGACTACTTCTCGACCGCGCCGCCGCATTCGCACCAGTCCTTGAAGCCCCCGATATTGTAGACCTCGTTGTAGCCCATGTCCTTGAGCAGCTTGCCGGCGAGCGCGGCGCGGCCGCCGGATGCGCAATAGATCAGGACGACCTTTTCCCTTGAAAAATTCTTGTCGTGGGTCGGCGAATCCGGGTCCGCGCGAAATTCCAGGAGGCCTCGCGAGACATGGATGGCGCCTGCAGCCTTGCCGCTCGCCTGAACTTCGGTACCGTCCCGTATATCCAGTAGCAGCGTGTTGCCTTTTGCAAGCTTCTCGCGTGCCTCGGCCGCCGAGATCTTCGGCACCGCGGCATTTGCGGCTTCCATCATATGCTTGACACCCAGCGCCATCTTTTACCTCCAAGGTCATTGAACAAACTGTATCGTTGCCTGACTCTTACTCCTTTCTTCTCGTCATTGCGAGGAGCGTTAGCGACACCCGATCCGGCAAAAAGCAGGTTAGTTCAAGTGGATTGCTTCCGTCTCGGCGACTACGCGCGCGCCGGACCTAAACCCGGAAGTAGCCAGCCGCGCAAGCCAAGCCGGGTCGCCACCCCTCACAGGGATGCGGTTACAAATTCCCCCAGACATGCGAAGGCCCCTTCGATGCGACTTCCATTCTTCTACGGCTGGATCATCATCGCGGTGACCTTTGTCACCATGGCAATCGGCGTCAACGCTCGTACCGCCTTTTCGCTGCTGTTTCCTCCGATCCTTGGCGAATTCGGATGGGACCGCGGCGTGACCGCCGGCGCGTTTTCATTCGGCTTCGTGGTCTCGGGAATCGCGAGCCCCCTGATCGGCCGCCTGATGGATCGGCTCGGTCCGCGCACCGTGATGGAGCTCGGCGTCGCGCTGATGGCAAGCGGGCTGTTGCTGGCTCCGCTGACGAAAGAGCCCTGGCACCTTTATCTCACCATCGGGGTGCTGGTCGGCGCCGGCAGCGTCTGCCTCGGTTACTCCGGTCAATCGCTGTTTCTGCCCAACTGGTTCATTCGCAGCCGGGGACTTGCGATCGGACTCGCGTTTGCCGGCGTCGGCATCGGCTCGATGACGCTGCTGCCCTGGGTACAGGTCATGATCGAGAGAGGCGGCTGGCGCACCGCCTGTACCGCGATGGGCATCCTGATTCTGGTCGTGCTCGCGCCGATCAACCTGCTCTTGCGCAAGCGGCCGGAAGATCTCGGGCTGCTGCCCGATGGCGCTGCCGCGCCGTCGGCTTCAGCGGCAAAGCCGGTATCGAATGTCATCGATCGCCAATGGGCCAGCATCGACTGGACCTTGCCGCGGGCGCTCGCGACCGCGCGTTTCTGGTGGCTTGCAGTCGGCTATTTCGGTGGACTTTACATCTGGTACGCGGTGCAGGTGCATCAGACCAAATATCTGCTCGACATCGGCTTCAGCCCGGCGGTCGGGGTATGGTCGCTGGGTGCGGTCAGTCTGCTCGGCATTCCCGGCCAGATCTTTCTCGGTCACGTCTCCGACCGGATCGGGCGCGAATGGGTGTGGGCGATCAGTTGCGCGGGTTTCGCGATCTGCTTCGCGGCGCTGATGGCGCTGGCGCAGGTCCATTCGATGCTGCTGATCTATGTCATGGTTTTCGCGCAAGGCGCGCTGGGTTACGGCCTGACATCGATCATGGGGGCAGTCGTGGTTGAAATCTTCCAGGGCAGGCATTACGGCAGCATTTTCGGCACCATCATGTTCGTGGCGCTGGCCGGCGGCGCGGCCGGTCCGCTGGTGACCGGCTTGCTGCATGACATTACGGGAAATTACACGCTCGCCTTTACGATCGGCATCGGCATGAGCGGGTTTTCGGCGCTCTCGGTCTGGCTGGCCTCGCCGCGCAAGGTCCGTGCGGTCGCTGGCCGCCTGCATCGGGTGCCGGGTTAGCGATTAGCGTATGATGGTCCCAGGACCTTCATCTTCGGTTATAAGCCCCCTACATTTCCGGTAGTACCGGGAGGAGGACGCCGATGAATGAGCACGCCCAGGCCGGGGCCGCCGTGCCGCTGTTCGACCCACTGTCGCCCGATTTCATCCGCGATCCCTATCCGCACTACGATATTTTGCGCCGGCTCGATCCCGTGCACGTCACGCCGCACGGCATGTATCTCGTCAGCCGACATGCCGACGTGAGCGAAATTCTGCGCGATAAGCGCTTCGGCAAGGATTTCGTCGAGCGATCGGTTCGGCGTTATGGCCCGAAGATCATGGAAGAGCCGATCTTCCGTTCGATGAGCCACTGGATGCTGCAACAGGACCCGCCGGATCATACCCGCCTGCGCGGGCTGGTGGTGAAGGCCTTCACCGCGCGGCGCGTCGAGGATATGCGGCCGCGAATTCAGGAGGTGGTGGATCAGACGCTCGATCGCGTGATCCCGAACGGGCATATGGACCTGATCGAGGATTTCGCCTTTCGTCTGCCCGTCACGATCATCTGCGACATGCTCGGCATTCCCGAGGAGCACCGGGCGACGTTTCATGCCGGCACGCGCGACGGCGGCCGCATTCTCGATCCGGTCCCGCTCTCGCCCGACGAAATTGCGAAGGGCAATGCTGCCAATGCAATGGCGCAGATGTATTTCCACCAGCTGTTTGAGTTGCGCCGGAAACAGCCCGGAGACGACCTGACGACGCAGCTCGTGCAGGCCGAGGAAGACGGCTCAAAGCTCAGCAACGAGGAACTGACCGCCAACATCATCCTGTTGTTCGGCGCCGGCCACGAGACCACGGTGAACCTGATCGGCAATGGGCTTCTGGCACTTTACCGCAATCCGGATCAGCTTGCGCTCTTGAAGGCAAAGCCGGAATTGATCGCAGGCGCGATCGAGGAAATCCTGCGCTACGATTCCTCGGTGCAGATGACCGGCCGGGTGACGCTGGAAGACATCGACGACCTCTGCGGCAGGAGGATCGGCAAGGGGGAAACCGTGCTCTGCCTGCTTGGCTCGGCCAATCGCGATCCGGCAATCTATCCCGATCGTCCGGACCGGTTCGATATCGTCAGGCCTAACGTGCGTCCGCTGTCGTTCGGCGGCGGCATTCACTACTGCCTCGGCGCGCAACTGGCGAGGATCGAGGCCGAAATCGCCATCTCGACCCTGCTGAGGCGCCTGCCGGACCTGCGGCTGGATGACGCGGCGAACCCGGAATGGCGTCCGACCTTCGTATTACGCGGTCTCAAGCGCCTGCCGGCCAGCTGGTGAGCGGTTCTCACGCCAAGCCGCTGTGACTTCGCCACAGTTCTCTCTATATTAGACGCGGCATCTATAGGCCCGGCGGCATGCCGCTGTTTATGATTGGTTATTGGGCTTAAGGCTTGTGGCGCAAGCGGCGCCCGCCAGGTGTGAGTCCCGCGTCCTCCAAAGGAGACACCGTGCAGACGACGCTGCTCGGATTGGCGATTGCCTTCATCATTGCGCTGGTCGCGGCGCTGATCGGGCCGTATTTCGTCGACTGGAATCAATTCCGGCCGCAATTCGAGGCCGAAGCGACGCAGGTGATCGGCGCGCCGGTGCGTGTGTCCGGCGAGCTGGAAGCGCGCCTGTTGCCGTCGCCGACATTGCGGCTGCGCTCGGTGGTGGTCGGCGGCGCCAACGATCTCGGCAAGGTGCGGGCCGACAAGCTCGACGTGGAATTCAGCCTTGGCTCGCTGATGCGCGGCGAATGGCGCGCCACCGAACTCACCGTCGGCGGCATGGCGCTTGACCTCGGGCTTGATCCGAAAGGCGCGATCGATTGGCCCGCCGGGAGCGGAAAGTTCAACCTCGGTTCGCTTGCTATCGACAAGTTGCACCTCACCGGGCGCGTCGCGCTGCACGACGCGCTCAGCCATCGCACGCTCGAACTCAACGATATCGCCTTTTCCGGCGATGTCCGGTCGCTGGCCGGCTCGTTGCGCGGTGACGGCAATTTCAGCGTTTCCGGCACTCGCTATCCGTTCCGCGTCTCGTCCGGTCAGAACCCGGACGGCAACGGCACCCGGCTGCATCTGGTCGTCGATTCCAGCCAGCGTCCTGTCTCGGCCGATCTCGACGGCACCTTGAATTTCGAAGGACGCATTCCGCACTTTGACGGCGCCATCACCTGGGCAGCGTCGGCCGGCGCCAGGGGAGACAGGGGCGCTGAGCCGAGCCCGCCCTGGCGGATCTCCGCCAAGGTCAAGGCCGACCATGCCGCGGCGAAGCTCGAGCAGATCGAGGCGAGCTATGGCGCCGAGGATGCCGCGCTCAAGGTTGCCGGCACCGGCGAAATTCGCTTCGGCGCGTCGCCGCTGCTGCGCGCGGCGTTGTTCGCGCGGCAGCTCGACGCCGATCGATTTGCCGGAAAGGAAGCCGCGCCCGCCGCAAGCGCAGTCAAGCCCGGTAGCGTCAAGCCTTCTGACGGGAAGGAGAGTGCCGTCGAGCCGGTTCGGGTGCTGCCCGTGCTGCGCAAATTGATGAGTGCCCTCCCGGATACGCCGATTCCGGCAAAGCTCGAATTCTCGACCGATCAGATCGTGCTCGGCGGCCGCAGCCTGCAGAACATCGAGGCCGAGCTGCGTACCGATACAAAATCGTGGACGATCGATCGCCTCGACGTTCGCGCGCCCGGCGCGACCCACGTATTGCTCAGCGGCCAGACCCCGGACCCGAAGTCGGGCCATCTCAAGGGCGCGCTTTCGATTGAATCATCCGACCCCGAGGCGCTGGTGATGTGGCTGCAGGGACGGACCGAGCCGGCCTATCGAAGCCAGAATCCGTTTCGCCTGAGCGGCGACGTCGACATCGCAGGCAACAGCTTCGTGATCGAGAACGTCAAATGCGAACTCGATGGCGGGACAGTCGCGGGGCGGATTGCCCTGACCCATGAAACGTCAGGTGGCACGGTGCTCGGCGCGGCACTGAAAGCCGGTCGCCTCGACGTCGATTCCGCAGCTGCCTTTGCGCGCGCGGTGCTCGGTCCGCAAGGCGACTGGCCGCAGCAAGCCAAGCTTTCGCTCCAGATCGATCATGCCATATCGGCCGGCCAGGACCTGCATCCGTTTGCGGCGAAGCTCGGCTATGACCCGAAGACGTGGACGCTGGAATCCCTCAACGTCGGCGAGGCCGCGGGCGTCATGCTGGAGGGACACGGAGCCTTCGACCGCGCTGACGCGACCGGCAGCCTCGCGCTCGAGTCAAGTGCCCCCTCGATGTCGCAGATCGCGGGCGTCATCGCGCCGCTGTGGCCAAAGCTTGCCTCGCGGCTCGACGCGATGAAGCTCGCTCCGGGCCCGGCGCATGCGAGACTCGCGCTGGCCATCGACAAAGGGGCGGCCCAGAGCGACCGCACCAATGCGCAAGCCTCGATCGATCTCGACGCGCCCCAGTTCAAGGGCTCTGTCGCGGTGGCGGCGAAGCCGGGTACGGCAAGCCTGCGCGATGCCGATCTCGACGGGCTCATGCACGGCGAGGTCGCGGTCGACGCCAGGATATCATCGGAACAGGGCACGCCGCTTCTCGCCTTGCTCGGACTCGACGGCGCGATCGCCGCCCGCGATGGACCGGCGCAGCTTCAGGGCTCGATCAGCGGGATCTGGGGCAAGCCGCTCCGCGTGAAGCTCGATCTGAAGGGTGCGGACTTCGAGGCCGAAACGCACGGCACCGCCGATCCGTTCAAGGCAATGGACCTGAAGGCCCTTCAAGCCAATCTCTCGCTGAAGGCCCACGGCCTCAACCTTTCGCCGCTGTTCGACCTCAAGCCGTCCGACAAGCTCGCGCGTGATGTCGGGCTGACGTCGCGGATCGCTCTTGCCAACGGCAAGGTGACTTTCGACGACATCGATGGCGCGATGGCGGGCTCGCGGCTGCGTGGCCGCCTGGCAGTGACGCTGGACGGCGAGCGCAACATCGACGGCGAACTCGGTCTCGACACCCTGGATCTGGAGCCGGCCCTGGGCCTGGTGACAGGCGCGGCCGGCCGCGATGCGTCCGAACCCTTCGGCAGCGGTTTCGTGAAAAATTGGCACGGGCAGATTGCGTTTCAGGCCCTGCGCGCCGTGCTGCCGGGTGGCAGCGAATTGCGCCCGCTCAGCGGCATCATGAAGGGCGACGGTCAATCCCTGGTGATCGACGGCATCAAGGGCGGGATCGGCGGCGGCGAGGCGAGTGGCAATATTCAAGCCATGCAAGGTGCTGCCGGACTTTCGCTCAATGGCCGCGTGGCGCTTGCCGGGGTCGATGGTTCCGCGCTGCGCTACCGTGCGCTGGCGATGCCGGCCGGCCGCATCTCGGCCCAGATGACGCTGGCGAGCCAGGGTCGCAGTGCGTCCGCTCTCATCGGTGCGATTTCGGGAAGCGGGACCGTGACGCTGGAGGCAGCCCGTATCAGAGGTCTCGATCCCCGCGCCTTCGATGTTGCCATCCGCACCAGCGACGAAGGACGGCCGACCGACGACCTTCGCCTGCGCAAGATCGTCGAGCCGGCGCTGTCGGGCGGTGCGCTCCTGGTTGCATCGGCGCAGATCCCGTTCACGATCCACGATGGCCGGCTGCGCGTCGGCGCGACCGCACTCGAGTCCGATGGTGTTCGTGCCATCGTCTCCGGCGGCTACGATATCCCGGCAGACCAGGCCGACATTCGCGCCACTCTCGCTGCTCCCGGAATTGGAACCGGACAGGCGAGCCCGCCGGAAATCCAGATTTTCGCCGCCGGGCCGCCGGACAGGCTCGATCGCACCGTCGATGTCGCGGCGCTGTCGTCGTGGCTTGCGGTGAGGGCAATCGATCGCGAGACCAAGCGGTTGGATTCGATCGAACGCGGCGAGGCGGCCCCGGCATCGATTGCGCCGGCCTCACCGAACCCTCCGGGCGCGACCCCATCCCCTCCGTCCGCCGAAGCGCCACATGCGCCGGCAGCAAAGCCGAGAGTGAGCGCGCCACGGCCATTCGCCGTTCCGCCCATGGCCAATGCTCCAGCCATGAACGCAGCTCCGGTCCACAATTCCCCTGCCGTGAGCCAGCAGGCCCAGCAGGTGCCGCCGCCATTGCCGCCGCCGATCGAGGTTCGGCCGGCGCCGCGCCCGGCCAAGCCGAGGCCGCCGCTGGTGCTGACCCCGCCCGTGGCCGCCACGCGGCCTGCCTTTTGAACCATTCAATTCTTGGAGCAGCCGCAACGGTCGCCCGCACGAGCGTGATCGACCCGATCGGAAGCTTCGTCAGTTCCCGTGCCGCTTCAGGTGCGCGGCTGGGTGGGACCGTCGTGGCGAGGGTTTGATTCCATCGCCGCCGGTGCAGCGGCTTGCGCGCGGGTCCTAAAATAATCCAGCACAAAGAGCCGGATCGCCGAAGACAGATTGCCTTGTTGACGGTTGCTGTCGATCTCGCCGACCAGCTCGGACAGCGTGATGTTCCGCAGGCCCGAGATTTCCTTCATCCCGTTCCAGAACGCTTCTTCCAGGCTGACGCTGGTCTTGTGTCCAGCGACCACGATCGACCGCTTCACGACGGGCGACTTCATGATGCTTCTCCGCCGTCGATGCGATGCTGATCGAGCAGCTCGCGCGTGCGCTTGTTGCGCGCCTCGTCGCGGCCGCGTTCGGTTTTCGTGCGGCCGAACCGCGCGCGATTGGTGGCGGCATCCTGCTCGGAGCGGTCGCGCGCCGCGCGCTTCTTGAACTGCTTGAGATTAACGACCTCACCCATGCCGGCCTCCGTCACGCAATTCCGATCGTCGCTGCGACGGTGCAATCAATCGACGAAAGCGGGAAGGTTCGCCTTGCATACAAATTCGAGGGAGATGTGTAAGCCAGCTCGATCCTCATCTATCAATTCCTCATTATGCAGCTTGATCGCAAATGTCGCGGTTCGATTTTCGAAATAAATTTTGCTCTCGTGGAGTGGATTTGACATTCGCTACTCACCGCGCCGAAGACGCTCGCTGCGAATGTCAATTGTCGGCTAGCGGTCCTTCGATTCTAACATTGGCAAAAGTGCCTGCTGAAAAGGGGGTGCAAATGTCACAATTGAACCACTAGCACGGGCGAACGCCGCCGTAAAAGACAATGAAGCATAATTCTTCGGCCAGATAAATTCTCCAAGCATAAAAAGCAGCGGCGCGCTGCATGGTGCCCTGCGCGTTCATCCAGGGTGAGTCATTTCGCGCGGCCTCACCAGACGCTCGAACTCTTCTGCGGAAACAAACCCAAGCCTGATCGCCTCTTCCTTCAAGGTTGTACCGCGCCCATGCGCGGATTTGGCTACTTTAGCGGCATTATCATAGCCGATCTTCGGTGCGAGTGCCGTCACCAGCATCAGCGAACGCTCCATCAATTCGTGAATGCGTTTCTCGTCGGCCCTTATGCCCTCGACGCAGTGCTCCGTAAAAGAACGGGTCACGTCCGTCAGCAGTTGTATGGAATTCATCATACAATATGCCAAGAGCGGCTTATAGACGTTCAGCTCGAAATGGCCCTGGCTGCCGGCGGTAGTGATGGCGGTTTGATTGCCGAAGACCTGGCAGCACACCATGGTGACGGCTTCGCACTGTGTCGGGTTGACCTTGCCGGGCATGATCGAGGAGCCTGGCTCGTTTTCAGGCAGGATGAGTTCGCCGAGGCCGGAGCGGGGGCCCGAGCCGAGGAAGCGAATGTCGTTGGCGATCTTGAACAAGCCGGTCGCCGCTGCATTCAGCGCGCCATGCACGAATACATAGGCGTCGTTGGCTGCGAGCGCCTCGAATTTGTTGACCGCGCTCGTGAAGGGCAGGCGGGTGAGCTTCGCGGCTTGGCGGGCGAAGGCTTTTGCAAACCGGGGCTTCGAGTTCAGCCCGGTGCCGACCGCGGTGCCGCCTTGCGCCAGCGGATAAAGCTCCTTCAGCGCGACGCGGATCCGAGCAATGCCGTGCTCGACCTGCGCGGCATAGCCGGAAAATTCCTGGCCGAGCGTCAGTGGCGTCGCATCCTGCGTGTGGGTGCGGCCGATTTTGACGATGCGGGCGAACGCCTTCTCTTTTGCCCGTAGTGCACGATGCAGCATCGTCAGCGCCGGCAACAGATCGTGCGTGATGGCAAGTGCGGCGGCAATATGCATGGCGGTCGGGAACGAGTCGTTGGACGACTGGCTCATATTGACGTGATCGTTCGGATGCACCGGCGATTTTGCGCCTCGCTTGCCGCCCAGCAGTTCGTTGGCGCGATTGGCGATCACTTCGTTGAGGTTCATGTTGGTCTGGGTGCCGGAGCCGGTCTGCCAGACCACCAGCGGAAAGTGATCGTCCAGCCGGCCATCGATCACCTCGCGCGCGGCGCGGATGATGGCCCGCGCGCGGCGCTGGTCCAGCAGGCGGAGCTCACGGTTGGTTTCGGCCGCGGCGAGCTTGACGATACCGAGGGCGCGAATGATCTCGATCGGCATCCGGTCGTGGCCGATGCGGAAATTCTGCCTGCTCCGTTCGGTCTGCGCGCCCCAATAGCGGCTGGCATCGACCTCGATCGCACCGAAACTGTCGGTTTCGGTGCGTGTTGCGGTCGATTTTGACGGGGACGAACGTTTCGGGCGGGCCATAAATCCTACCTATGGACTGTCGGCGCCGTAAGCGAGTGGGTAGCGGGCGTTATTTCTTGCGGAAGCGGTCGAGACGAACCACCTCGGCGCCCTCGGTGGGCTTTTCCGGCCCGTCCCTGGTTTCCTTCTCGGGCGCCGGCAGAGCGGACGGCGGAGACGAAGGCGCAGCCGGACTTCCTTCCGCGGCGGCGGGCTCCGCATCACCCATCTCGAATTGCAGACCGAACTGCACCGAAGGATCGAAGAAGCTCTTGATGGCGCTGAAGGGAATGACAAGGCGCTCGGGAACGCCGCCAAAGGACAGGCCGACCTCGAAGCGATCCTCCGTCACCACCAGATCCCAGAACTGGTGCTGGAGAATGACCGTCATCTCTTCCGGATACTGCGCGAGCAATCGCGGCGACAATTTCACCCCCTCGGCGGTCGAAGCAAAGGTGATGAAGAAATGGTGGTCGCCCGGCAGGCCGTGCTCGGCGGCATCCGCCAGCACGCGACGCAGTACCCCGCGCAGTGCGTCGCGGGCCAGTACGTCATATCGGATGTGATCGGTCGCCATGATCGGTCCTGTCGCAGGATTTATGTCTATCTCCCGTGGAGGCCGGCTGCCGCCGCGCCCGACTCGGGACGGGTTCCCAGCATCGTACCCTGCTTGAACGCGGAGGTCAGCAGCCCGGAAGCCGGGACGAGGAAGGGTCATAAAAGGAAAGTGGAGGCTTCTGTTGCCAGGTGCCTCCGAACCCCGCCTAGCGGAGCTTAACCCGCCAGGACTTTAAAGTGGTCTTTCAAACTGCGTTACGCAGCCTGAGCAACCGGAGCATAGTTGTCGTTTGCAACTATTGCATGGCCCGATATCGGCGGAACCATACCGAGAAAAAACACGCCCTTTACGCCCTCGTCGATCCTATTTCGCCCCCGCCGAAGCCCGCCGGACATGATTTTTGGCAGGCTTTTTCTTTGGCAGGCTTTGGTGGAGGCGCCGGGTACTGCCCCCGGGTCCGAATGGTTTATTGCGACGGTCATTTATTTCCATAGCCGGCAAGCCGGCATCTCCAATATAGGGGGCAAAGGTTGAGAAAGACAGTGCTGCAAAATCAATTGAAACACATGATTTTGAGGAAACCGCGCCTCAGGGAGTCCGGTTTTGCGGTTCAAAAGTCGCATTTTTGCCGCTGCCGTCACGCGGACCACCAAAGCGAAACCGGGTCAACAAATGGGCTAGCTGTGGATTCAATAGGCTAGTTGTGGATTCCGAGGTTCGCAAAGGCGAGTCGCAAAACCGGACGAACTTCGGTGTCGGACCACCAGGAAAGGTGGATATGCCGGAATAAGGGTTGGCCGCCTCGGAGCCTGCCTTTAAATGAGGCCATGCCCCCGGATTCGTCATCAGCCGCCCTCGCAGCGCCGGATATCTCGACCTCGCCCCCCAGTCTGCTCACGCTTTTCATCGCCTTCGCCAAAATGTCGCTGGCGGGCTTTGGCGGCGTCCTGGTGTGGGCGCGGCGCGGCATCGTCGACCAGCACAAATGGATGACGGCCGACGAGTTCAACGAAACCTTTGCGCTCTGCCATTTCCTGCCCGGGCCCAACATCGTCAACCTGAGCTTCGTGTTCGGCTCGCGGCTGCGCGGCCTGCCGGGCGCTGTTGCCGCCTTCTCCGGGCTGGTCGGTCCGCCCGCTCTGATCATGGTCGTTATGGGTGTGCTCTACCACCGCTATGGCGATATCGATGCGCTGCGCCGTATTCTTTCCGGGGTCGCTTGCGCGGCCATCGGGTTGATGCTCGCCGTGGTCTTCCGGATGATGACGCCGCTCTTGAAGCGGCGCGACGTGATTGCGCTCTTGCTCATGGTCGCGGTCTTCATTGCGATCGGCATCGCCCGCCTGCCGCTGGCGGCCGTGCTGCTGGCCGCGATCCCGATCTCGATCGCAATCACCTGGTGGATGCGGAGGGCGGCATGAATTCTGATTCCAATCCCGTCCTCACGCTGGCCTGGACTTTCGCCGCGATGTCGCTGTTTGCGGTCGGCGGCGCCAATTCGGCGATTCCGGAAATGCACCGTGTCGCCGTCGACGTGAACCACTGGCTCTCCGACCAGCAATTCACCGACGTCTATGCGATCGCGCAACTCTCGCCCGGGCCGAACGTGTTGATCGTGACCCTGATCGGCTATTCGGTCGCCGGGCTGCTCGGTGCATTGGTCGCCACCGTTGCGATGTGCGTGCCGACAGCGGTGCTGGCCCTGATTGTCAGCCGCTTCCTGACGCGTGCGAGCCAGGCGCGCTGGCCCGGCATTGTGCAGGCCGCACTGGTGCCGCTGTCGATCGGGCTGATGGGCGCAAGCGGCTTCATTCTGGCGCGTACCTCCGACCGGACCGTGGTCGCGGTCCTCGTCACCGTCGGTGCCGCGATGCTGGCTTCCGTAACCAGGCTGAACCCGCTCTGGATGCTTCTCGCCGGCGGCTGCGCCGGCTTTGCCGGCCTGATCGGATAAGGAATCGACGGACGCCTCGCTGGTTCCCGCCTTGCCGAGGCCCGGCCGAATGCTCACTTTTCAGGGTATAAAGGCGAATCGCCGTAGGTAAGCCCGCGCCTGACCGCTAAAAGTTCGCCTTTAAACCTGCGCCGTGAGGGCCGGCACCACCCTCGGAACGCCACAAGACCATGATCCAGTATCACGACCTGCTCGAACGAATCCTGGCCGACGGCGTCGAAAAGTCCGACCGCACGGGCACCGGCACGATCTCGATCTTCGGTCACCAGATGCGCTTCGATCTGGCGGCGGGCTTTCCGATGCTGACCACCAAGCGGCTGCCGCTGAAGGCGATCATCCATGAGCTGCTCTGGTTCCTGAAGGGCGATACCAACGTCAAATATCTGCATGACCATGGCGTCACGATCTGGGATGAATGGGCCGACGCCAATGGCAATCTCGGTCCGGTCTACGGTTCGCAATGGCGCTCATGGCCCGCGCCTGACGGGCGCAAGATCGATCAGATCGCAAACGTGATCGAGATGATTCGGACAAATCCGGATTCGCGGCGGCTGATCGTCAGCGCGTGGAATCCGGCCGAAATCGATCAGATGGCGCTGCCGCCGTGCCACTGCCTGTTCCAGTTCTATGTGGCGAACGGCAAACTCTCCTGCCAGCTCTACCAGCGTTCGGCCGACGTGTTTCTGGGCGTTCCCTTCAACATCGCCTCCTACGCGCTGCTCACCATGATGGTGGCGCAGGTCACGAGGTTGAAGCCAGGTGAATTCGTGCATTCGTTCGGCGACGTGCATCTTTATTCCAACCACGTCGAGCAGGCGCGGCTGCAATTGACGCGCGCGCCACGATCCCTGCCGACCATGAGGATCAATCACGACGTGAAGGATATCTTTGCCTTCCGCTTTGAAGACTTTGCGCTCGAGGGCTACGATCCGCATCCGCACATCAAGGCCGAGGTCGCGGTGTGAGTCTGGAAATTCGTCGTGCGCACCCGGATGAAGCAGGCGTGGTGCTCGCGCTGGTCCGTGAACTCGCCGAATATGAAAAGCTCTTGCACGAGGTCGAGGCGACCGAGGCGATGATCGCCGATGCGCTGTTCGGCGCCCATCCGCGGCTGTTCTGCGAGATCGCGGAATGGAACGGCGAGGTCGCGGGCTTCGCCGTCTGGTTCATGAATTTCTCGACGTTCGCCGGCCGGCCCGGACTCTATCTTGAAGATCTGTTCGTGCGGCCGACGCTGCGCGGCAAGGGAATCGGCAAGGCCCTGCTGTCGCACCTCGCCAGGGAGTGCGTGGCGAACAACTGGTCGCGCCTGCAATGGGCTGTGCTCGACTGGAATACGCCGTCGATCGAGTTCTACAAGTCGCTTGGCGCAGTGCTGGTTGACGATTGGACCATTTGCAAAGTGGCCGGCCCTGCGCTCCACGCGCTCGCGGAAGGAGCACGCCAGTGGAGCTGATTGTACGCTCGCTATCCATAGGTCGCGCGCTGGACGAGCAAATTTCAAATCCGTTTGTAAAAGGTGCCGCGGAGCAGGGACACGAATGTTAGGATCGGACCACTAGTATGCAGATCGTGCTCATCGTCGCCGTCGCCGATAATGGCGTGATCGGTGCGGAAGGCGCGATCCCGTGGCGGCTCAGGACCGACCTGATGCGCTTCAAGGCGCTGACGATCGGCAAGCCGGTCGTGATGGGCCGCAAGACCTTCCTGTCGCTGCGCCGTCCCTTGCCCGGGCGTACCAACATCGTGATGACGCGGGATGCGGCCTTTCGCGCGAGCGGCACGGTCGTCACGACGTCGCTGGGCCAGGCGCTGGACGTTGCGAGGGGTGACGCGCTGCGGCGTTTCGCCACTGAAATCGCCGTGATCGGCGGGGCGGAGATCTACGCCCAATGGATGGCTTTCGCCGATCGCCTGGAGGTGACCGAAGTTCATATCGCTCCTCCCGGCGACACTCGTTTTGGGCCAATCGACAGGGCCAGCTGGGACGAGGTGACGCGGACCGAACACCCAGCCGGTCCCGATGACAGCGCGGCTTTTTCCTTTGTCACTTATCGCAAGCGAAGGCTGAATTAACCGCAACGGCGAATGTTTACATTGACAATCGGGGCCTTCGACATAGCTCTGCCGGGCCAAAGGCGCGCGTTGTAAGGGCAGGTGCCGTCCCCTATAAAGCCCCACGTGGCCGCATGCCGGGCAGGGGCTTGACCGTTCCCCGAAGGCCTTGAAGGAGATTTGTATGGCGTGGAAGAATCAGGGCGGAGGTCCCTGGGGTTCGGGTCCGAAGGGACCATGGGGCTCCGGACCGCAGCCGACCGGTGGTGGGCCCAGGCCGCCCGACCTCGAAGATCTTCTCCGCCGCGCCCAGGACCGCATGCAGCAGTTTCTTCCCGGCGGTTATTTCAGCGGGCTTGGCATTGCAATTGCGCTGCTGGCCGTCCTCGCGATCTGGGGTTTTTCCGGGCTATTCCGCGTTCAACCCGATGAACTCGGCGTCGTGCTCCGCTTCGGCAAGCATGTGCGCACCGTCGGCCCCGGGCTGAGCTATCATCTGCCTTATCCGATCGAGACCGTGCTATTGCCGAAGGCGCTGCGCGTCTCCACGCTCAACATCGGATTTTCCACCGACGGGACAGCGCGGCGCGGCCGCGAGGTCCCGCGTGACATCCCCGAAGAAAGCCTGATGCTGACCGGCGATGAGAACATCGTCGACGTCCAGTTCACCGTACTCTGGCGGATCAAGCCGAACGGTGCCGCCGATTATCTCTTCAACATCCAGAACCCCGAAGGCTCCGTGAAGGCGGTCGCCGAAAGCGCGATGCGCGAGGTGGTCGGCCATTCGAACATTCAGGGCATCCTGACCAATGACAAGGACAAGATCCAGCTGGAGGTTCAGGAATTGATGCAGCGGGTGCTCGACGGCTACGGTTCGGGCATTCTGGTGCAGCAGTTGCAGATGGGTAACGTCAATCCGCCGAACCAGGACGTCATTCAGTCCTTCAACGACGTGACGAACGCCAAGACCGAGCTCGAGAGCCTGCAAAACCAGGCGCAGACCTATGCCAACCAGGTTGTGCCCGGAGCACGGGGCCGCGCCGCGCAGATCATCCAGGCCGCCGAGGGCTACAAGCAGCAGGCGGTCGCCGAGGCCAAGGGCCAGAGCGCGCGCTTCCTGAAGGTCTACGAGGAATACAAGAAGGCCCCCGATGTCACACGTGAGCGGATCTATCTGGAGACGATGGAGCGCATTCTCGGCAATTCCGACAAGCTCATCTATGACGCCGGACCATCAGGACAGGGCATCGTGCCGTATCTGCCGCTGAACGAACTGACGACGCGGCAGGGATCACAAGGTCCGGCGGCGCAGCAAGGCCCGGGAGGCGTGCGATGAGGTCTCCCGTCACCGGTATCATGGTTCTGCTGCTTGTCCTGCTGCTGCTCGTCGTCGGTTACAGCTCGGTTTTCACCGTGCAGCAGACCGAACAGGCGCTTGTGGTTCGCTTCGGGGCCCCCGTTCAGGTCGTCACCGATCCCGGCCTGCATTTCAAGGTGCCGTTCACTGACGCCGTTATCCCGATCGACAAGCGCATCCTCGACCTGGAGAATCCGGCACAGGAAGTCATCGCTTCCGACCAGAAGCGGCTCGTGGTCGATGCCTTTGCCCGCTATCGCATCAAGAACGCGCTGCAATTCTACCAGAGCGTCGGCACCATCCAGGCTGCCAATCTCCAGCTTACCACGCTGTTGAACTCGGCGCTGCGCCGTGTGCTCGGCGAAGTTACGCTGATCCAGGTGGTGCGTGACGAGCGCGAAGCCTTGATGGGGCGAATTCGCGACCAACTCGACAAGGAATCCGGCAACTACGGCATTCAGGTGGTCGATGTGCGGATTCGGCGCGCCGACCTGCCCGACCAGAACAGCCAGGCGGTGTATCAGCGCATGAAGACCGAACGGCAGCGTGAGGCCGCCGAGTTCCGCGCCCAGGGCAACCAGAAGGCGCAGGAAATCAGGTCAAATGCCGACCGTGAGGCGACCGTGATCGTCGCCGAGGCCAATTCGAAGGCCGAGCAGATCCGTGGCGAGGGCGATGCCGAGCGCAACCGCCTGTTTGCCGAGGCCTACAGCAAGGATCCGGATTTCTTCGCGTTCTATCGCTCGATGACGGCCTATGAAACGGCGCTCAAGAGCAACGACACGCGGCTCCTGCTGCGGCCGGATTCGGATTTCTTCCGCTTCTTCGGCGGCGCCGGCGGCAAGCCGCCGAAGCCTCCCGAGGCAGCAGCGGCAGCGCCAGCAAAGCCGTGATGACGTGATTATAAGGGCGAAGCCATGCCGCTTCGCCCGTGAAAAAGTTCAAGCGGGAGGTTTCCATCCGATGAGGTCCATAGCGTTCGCCGACTTCCTCATCGGTGTGGGAATCCTGCTTGTGATTGAAGGTCTGATGTTCGCAGCCGCTCCCCTTTGGCTGAAGCGGGCGATGAAGAGCGCGCTGGAAACGCCCGATCATATCCTCAGAGCGGCCGGCATCGGCTCGGCCGTCGTGGGCTTGTTCCTGATCTGGCTGATCCGCCGTTAACATATGTTCGTTTTCCGGCTGGGCGGCGCGACAAGATTGATGTTCAGTTTTGCCCCGGGCACGAGACCTCCAGACGCCCAGTGGCGCGTCATCGACCCCGAATGATGAAGTGGATTTGGGTTGTCGATGCGGGCTTGTTGCGCAGTGTCCGTTTTTCGCCGAAATGGTCAGTTCAAATGCTTGCGCGGCCAACCCTTCGGGCGCACTCTGTTTCGAAGTTCGTGCTCAATTGCGGCAACCAGTTTCACGAATTTGCGAAACGATCACTCCGGTGAACCCTTAATCCTGGTGCCGCCTTCCAGTTGAAGTCCCTGATGGAATACGCGGTTTGCGATGCAGGAACTTCAACCAGGCGGCCTGTGGCCGCTCAACTTTGCGCGTTCGGCGAGAGAGAACCGATATGACCGTAGTAACCACAGCCTTGCGTCATGGCCTGCGCCCCGTGCTGGCGGCGGCATGGCTCGGGGCGGCGACGCTTTTGATCCCGGCCGCGCCGGCCCTTGCGCGCGGGCCCGACGGGATTGCGGACGTTGCCGAGAAAGTGATCGATGCGGTGGTCAACATTTCGACCTCGCAAACCGTCGAGGCCAAGGGCGGTCCGGGCGAGCGCCGGGACGCGGTCCCGCAGCTGCCGCCGGGCTCGCCCTTCGAGGAATTCTTCGACGATTTCTTCAAGAACCACCGCGGCGGCCAGCGGGGCGGCGACCTGCAGCCGCACAGGACCACCTCGCTCGG
The DNA here is from genome assembly GCF_027451485.1 of Bradyrhizobium sp. Taxonomy (GTDB): domain Bacteria; phylum Pseudomonadota; class Alphaproteobacteria; order Rhizobiales; family Xanthobacteraceae; genus Bradyrhizobium. The sequence goes on along the minus strand of NZ_DAIDJE010000156.1, from coordinate 45,105 downwards.
ATCCGGCTTCATCATCGACACCTCAGGCATTGTGGTGACCAACAATCACGTGATTGCCGACGCCGACGAGATCAACGTGATCCTGAACGACGGCACCAAGATCAAGGCCAATATTGTCGGCATCGACAAGCGCACGGATCTGGCGGTCCTCAAATTCAAGCCGCCGCATCCGCTGACGGCGGTGAAGTTCGGCGATTCCGACAAACTGCGTCTCGGTGAATGGGTGATCGCGATCGGAAATCCCTTCAGCCTCGGCGGCACGGTGACCGCGGGTATCGTCTCGGCGCGCAACCGCGACATCGCGAACGGTACCTACGAGAACTACATCCAGACCGATGCCGCCATCAATCGCGGCAATTCGGGCGGCCCGCTGTTCAACCTCGACGGCGAAGTGATCGGCGTCAACACGTTGATCATCTCGCCGACCGGCGGCTCGATTGGCATCGGCTTTGCGGTGCCTTCCAAGACCGTGGCGGGCGTGGTCGATCAGCTCCGGCGGTTCGGCGAATTGCGCCGCGGCTGGCTCGGCGTGCGTATCCAGCAGGTGACCGATGAGATCGCCGAAAGCCTGAACATCAAGCCCGCGCGGGGCGCGCTGATAGCGGGCGTGGACGACAAGGGGCCGGCGAAGCCCGCCGGCATCGAGCCGGGCGATGTGGTCGTCACGTTCGACGGCCACGACATCAAGGACCCGAAGGACCTGTCGCGCATCGTCGCCGACACGCCGGTCGGCAAGCAGGTCGACGTCGTCGTTATCCGCAAGGGCCAGGAGCAGACCAAGCAGGTCACGCTCGGCCGGCTGGAAGACAACGACAAGCCGCAGCCGGTTGCCGCGAAGTCGGCTCCGGATTCGGAAAAGACGGTCACGCAAAAGGCGCTCGGACTCGACCTCGCCAATCTGAGCAAGGACCTGCGCAACCGCTACAAGATCAAGGACAGCATCAAAGGAGTCATCGTCACCGGTGTCGACAACTCTTCGGATGCCGCCGGCAAGCGGATATCGGCCGGCGATGTCATCGTCGAAGTCGCGCAGCAGGCGGTCGCGAGCGCCGCCGATATCAAGAAGCGCATCGAGCAAATGAAGAAGGACGGCAAGAAGTCCGTGGTTCTTCTGGTCTCGAACGCCGACGGTGACTTGCGCACCGTCGAGCTGAGCATGCGGTAGGAGCCGCGACTGGTCGTCATTGCCCGGGCTCGGTCTGCCTGCGAGGCTGGAGCCACTTCGGCCTGGGCATGCGCCCGGCGATCCCTATTCGGCAGGAACTTTTGCAGGTTTTGATGGATGCCCCGGGCCGGGCGGCACGGGGATCCGAACGCCACGGCCTTTCGGTGAGTAACAAGCGGCTCCGGTATACTGTCATCACCCGCTTTCGCGGGTCATGACAGTTGAGCATGCGGCTTCCGTAAATGCCTGTCCCAGTTATGTACCGCGCCGACGGTGCTGTGATCGGCCTCGCTCACTTTGCGGTGTCGCGGCGTGAGTACGGCGAGCTGATGCGGCGAAGCAGGCATGCCGTTACGCGCCAGCGCCGGTGTCGCTGCCTGCTCCTGGATGCCTGCCGAACCCATCACGGACACCTGCAGCGGTGTGGCTGGGAACGAAGAGACTCCGAATGTGGGAAGTTCAGCAGCCCCTGCGGCAGCGCTTTCCAGCACGGCGAAGGCGAGAACGGTGGTTGCGAGAACGGTCTTGGCGAAGGGACGTTGCATGGGAGAGATCCTTTGGATTCGATGTTGCGACCGCATGTTCTGCGACCACGTTTCGGCTCCTTGGACTCTCCCTGACTTAGTTTGAACTATACCATGACTCTGTGACAAGTCATTGCGCTGCATCAAATTGCGAGATCGGCACGGCAGCGCAAGGTGCAAAGAATATTTCGTATCGTGGCCGATATACGAACGATGTTTCTTCAAAGCACGCGCATGCCGTTCGAATTGTTCTGGCGGTCTTGAAAGCTCGGCCAGCGGCCACGCCGCACGCCGATTGTCCAAGGGCTCAGGCCACGAACTCCTCGCGCGCAAAACCTTGCGCGTAGAGCAACGCGGTGAGATCGCCATGGTCGATGCGCACTGCTGCTGCCGCTGCGACCGCGGGTTTGGCGTGGTAGGCGACGCCGAGCCCGGCCTCACCGATCATCCCGAGATCGTTGGCGCCATCGCCCGCAACAAGCGTGTCGATATTGTCGAGGTCGAAACTTTCCCGAAGCTCGAGCAGAGTGGCAAGCTTGGCGTCGCGGCCGAGGATCGGCTCGCTGACCTCGCCGGTCAGTTTGCCATCGCGCACGACCAGCTCGTTGCCGCGATTCTCCTGGAAGCCGATCCTGGCGGCGATCGGCTGCGTGAACAGTGTGAAGCCCCCGGAGATCAGGCAGGTATAGGCGCCGTGCGCGCGCATGGTTGCGACGAGTTCGCGGCCGCCTGGCGTAAGCCGGATCCGCTCGGCGATCACCCTGTCGACGACGTCGACCGACAGTCCCCTGAGCAGCGCGACGCGCTCGCGCAGCGCGGGCTCGAAAGCGATCTCGCCGCGCATGGCGCGCTCGGTGATCGCGGCGACATGTGCTTTCTTTCCGACGAAATCGGCCAGTTCGTCGACGCATTCCTGGCCGATCATGGTGGAATCCATGTCGGCAAGAAAAAGCCTCTTGCGCCGCACAGCCTGCGGCTGCACGACAATATCAATCGGCAGGTCGGCGCGCGCCTCGCGCAGGCGATCGGCCATGGCAGCAACGTCCTCGCGGCCGTCGCCGAAGCGAATGTCGGCAGCGACTTCGTCGCACAGCCATTGCGGAGGCTGGGACAAGGGAAGAAGCGCGCGCGCGCCGTCAAGCACCGTGCTATCCAGCGCCGGATTATTGGGATTGCAGATCAGTGTGGCGACAAGCGACATGAATCTTCGGACTGACGTCAATGATGCCGTGCTTATCGCAGGGCCGACCGCCAGCGGCAAGTCGGCCCTGGCGCTCGCACTCGCCCGAAAATCCGGCGGCGTCATCATTAATGCCGATTCCATGCAGGTCTACCGCGACCTCTGCGTGCTCACGGCGCGTCCGTCGGCGGAGGAAGAGACCGAGGTTCCGCATCGGCTCTACGGCCACGTCGACGCCGCGGTGAATTTTTCCGCAGGAAGCTGGGTGAGCGATGCTGCCCGCGTGCTCGCAGAGGTGCGCGCGCAACAGCGGCCGCCGATCTTCGTCGGCGGCTCAGGCCTTTACTTCAAGGCGCTGACGCGGGGCCTGTCGGCGGTGCCGCCGATTCCAGGCGAGATACGCGAGGCGGTGCGCGCGCGGCTCGATCGCGACGGTGTCGAGGCGCTGCATGCCGAGCTTGCGCGGCGCGATCGGGCCTATGCCGAACGTCTGGAGCCGCGCGACCGCAGCCGCATTGCCCGCGCTCTGGAAGTGATCGAGGCGACCGGGCGTTCGCTCCTGGATTGGCACTGCGAAGCCCTGCCGCCGCTTCTGGCACCGGGCACGTTTCGCGCGCTGTTTCTGGCGCCCGAGCGCGATGCGCTCTACGCGCGGATCGACGCGCGATTCGAGACGATGCTGCAACATGGCGCGCTGGAAGAGGTCGCCCGGCTTGCGGCGCGCAAGCTCGATCCGCTGTTGCCCGCGATGAAGGCGCATGGCGTACCGGCACTGATCCGGCATCTCGAAGGTGAGATCGGCCGCGAAGAAGCCAGCGAGATCGGCCGCGCAGATACGCGTCATTATGCCAAACGGCAGTTCACCTGGTTTCGGCATCAACTGCCGGAATTCGAATGGATGTCCCCGGATGCGGCGGCGGAGTGGGTGGATGGTCTCCCATAGCCGGTCGTCGTCCCCGCCCGCGCCGGGACGACCAGCCGCCAGCTGTGGGACCATGATGGCACCTTTTTCCGCGACTGCAGCATTTTCAGCCTCGCCGAATGCCCGGAAGCCGGTTACACTTCCAATTGAAACGCGATGCGCTTGACTTTCGGCATCCGGCCGGTATGGTCGCGCAACCTTCGAGAAGCCTGAGCGGTCTTATGCGAAATATTATTACCAAACTTCTTATCACCGTAGTACCCAGGCGCATCGCCGGGGATGGCTAGGTGCCATCCAAATTCAGGCGGTGCGCACGGGGCCTCTTCGGGCCCTTTTTTATTTCCCGAACCACGTCAACGAGAACATCGCGCCAGGAACGGCGCATCCGGAGCCAGCCATGAGTGACAAGAGCCACGATCCGAACCAGATGACCGGTGCCGCCATGATCGTGCGCGCGCTCATCGATCATGGCGTGCAGCACCTCTTCGGCTATCCCGGCGGCGCGGTGCTTCCAATCTACGACGAGATTTTCCAGCAGAGCGAGGTCGAGCACATTCTGGTGCGCCACGAGCAGGGCGCCGGCCACGCGGCGGAAGGCTATGCACGCTCCACCGGCAAACCGGGCATCGTGCTGGTGACCTCAGGGCCGGGCGCCACCAACATGGTGACGCCGCTGACCGATGCGCTGATGGACTCGATCCCCCTGGTCTGCATTACCGGTCAGGTGCCGACCCATCTGATCGGCAACGACGCCTTCCAGGAATGCGATACCGTTGGCATCACGCGGCCGTGCACCAAGCACAACTGGCTGGTGCGCAACGTCAACGACCTCGCCAAGGTGCTGCACGAGGCATTCTACGTCGCAACCACCGGCCGTCCCGGGCCGGTCGTCGTTGACGTGCCGAAGGACGTGCAGTTTGCCACCGGCACCTATCATCCTCCACGCAAGTCGGACGTCCACATTTCCTATGCGCCGCGGGTCAAGGGCGACGCGATGGCAGTCCGCAAGGCTGTGGCGCTGCTCGCTGGTGCAAAAAGGCCGGTGATCTACTCCGGTGGCGGCGTCATCAATTCCGGACCCGAGGCCGCCAAACTGTTGCGCGAACTGGTCGATGTCACGGGAGTTCCGATCACCTCGACGCTGATGGGGCTGGGCGCCTATCCCGCATCGGGCAAGAACTGGCTCGGCATGCTCGGCATGCACGGCACTTACGAGGCCAACATGGCGATGCACGATTGCGACGTCATGCTGTGCGTCGGCGCACGCTTCGACGACCGCATCACCGGACGCACGGATGCGTTCTCGCCCGGATCGAAGAAGATCCATATCGACATCGATCCCTCCTCCATCAACAAGAACATCCGTGTCGATGTGCCGATCATCGGCGATGCCGGTAACGTGCTCGGCGATCTCCTGCAGGTGTTCAAGGCGGAGGCCGGGAAGCCCGACCTCAGGGCCTGGTGGGCCGAAATTGCCAAATGGCGCGCGCGCAATTCGCTGTCCTACAAGAAGAACAACGATGTCATCCTGCCGCAATTCGCGATCCAGCGGCTGTTCCAGGCGACGCGAGGCCGGGACGTCTACATCACGACCGAAGTCGGTCAGCACCAGATGTGGGCGGCGCAGTTCTTCGGCTTCGAGGAGCCGCACCGCTGGATGACGTCAGGCGGCCTCGGCACCATGGGTTATGGCCTTCCAGCCGCACTCGGCGTGCAGGTCGCCCATCCTGACAGTCTTGTCATCGACATCGCGGGCGATGCCTCGGTGCAGATGACGATCCAGGAAATGTCGACCGCGGTCCAGTACGAGCTGCCGATCAAGATCTTTATCCTGAACAACCAGTACATGGGCATGGTGCGGCAATGGCAGCAGTTGCTCCACGGCAATCGCCTGTCGCATTCGTACTCGGAGGCGCTGCCGGATTTCGTCAAGCTCGCCGACGCCTATGGCTGCGTCGGCCTGCAGGCGACCAAGCCTGCCGATCTCGACGGCGCGATCGAGGAGATGATCAAGATCAAGCGGCCCGTGCTGTTCGATTGCCGCGTGGCTGCGCTGGAAAACTGCTTCCCGATGATTCCGTCCGGCAAGGCGCATAACGAGATGCTGCTGCCGGCGGAAGCCAACGACGAGGCGACTGCGGAAGCCTTTGCGAGCGGCAAGGCGCTGGTGTGATGACGAGGTTCGAGCATGTTTAGCCTCGCCGAACTCGAACGTGCGCAGGAGATCGTCCATGCGGCGATGCCGCCGACACCGGCATATACATGGCCGCTCCTGGCACAGCGGCTCGCTGCCGACGTCGTCGTCAAGCACGAGAACCACACGCCGATCGGCGCGTTCAAGGTCCGCGGCGGCATCGTCTATGTCGAGCGCCTCAAGCGCGAGCAGCCGCAAACGGCGGGGATTATTTCGGCGACGCGCGGCAACCACGGCCAGAGCCTCGCTTTTGCAGCCAAACGCAACAGGCTGCCACTGACGATCTACGTGCCGAACGGCAATTCGACCGAGAAGAACCGCGCGATGAAGGCATTCGGCGCCCATCTCGTTGAATATGGCGCCGACTTCCAGGAATCCCGCGAAGAGGCGGAGCGGCATGCCAAACGAGAAGGGCTGCACATCGTGCCGTCCTTTCATCGCGACCTCGTGCTCGGGGTTGCGACCTATGCGCTTGAACTGTTCCGCGCCGCCCCGGATATCGACGTGCTTTATGTGCCAATCGGGCAGGGCTCGGGGATCTGCGGCTGCATCCTGGCCCGCGACCTGCTGGGGCTGAAGACCGAGATCGTCGGGGTGCAATCGGCGGAGGCGCCGTCCTACGCGCTGTCGTTTGCGGCCGGCCGCGTCGTGAGCACCAACTCCAGCAATACCCGTGCTGATGGCCTGGCGACGCGCGTTCCGGATAGCGAGGCGTTTGAAATCATCCGCAACGGCGCCTCGCATATCGTTCAGGTCAGCGATGACGAGATTGCTGCGGCAATCCGCGCTTACTGGATCGATACGCATAACCTTGCCGAAGGAGCGGGCGCGGCTGCGCTTGCGGCCGCACTCCGGGAAAAGACCAGGCTTGGCGGCAGGCGCGTCGGCTTGATCCTGAGCGGCGGCAACATCGATTTCGAATTGTTTCGCACCTGGGTGATGGCGGATCCCATCGTCCAGAAGGTGATGATGGCATGACCGGCGTTTGCCGGAGCTCTCTTCATCACCTCTCGCCGCTCGCGGGGAGAGGGAGCACAGCCTTTCAAGGGGGACGACAATGAACCAGCCCGCATCCGCCTACTTCATGGAAGAACAAAAGGCGCCAAACGAGTCGCACACGCTTTCGGTGCTGGTGCAGAACGAGCCGGGCGTGCTCGCCCGCGTCATCGGGCTGTTTTCCGGGCGAGGCTACAACATCGAGAGCCTCACGGTCTCGGAAACCGAAAGCCAGAAGCATCTCTCGCGCATCACCATCGTCACCACGGGCACGCCGATGGTGATCGAGCAGATCAAGCACCAGCTCGACCGCATGGTGCCGGTCTATCGCGTGGTCGACATGACGCTTACCGGTCGCTCGGTCGAGCGGGAGCTCGGCATGCTCAAGGTGCGCGGCACCGGCGAGCACCGCATCGAGGCGCTGCGGCTTGCGGAAGCGTTCCGGGCGCGGGTGATCGACGCCACGACGGAAAGCTTCGTTTTCGAGATCACCGGCAACTCGTCGAAGATCAACCAGTTCATCGATCTTATGCGTCCGCTGGGTCTGGTCGAGGTGTCGCGCACGGGCGTTGCCGCCATAGGCCGTGGAGCCGAGGGGATGTGAGCCATGCTGGCACGCGACTGGTTCTACAACCAAAGGCGGCAGGTTGGCATCGATTCCGCGGTCGCCGCGATCTACGATCGCCATGGTGACAGCGACCTGCGGGCGCGTGCCGCGCTTGCCATGCTGGACGTCAAGCCGGGTTGGCGGGTCGCAGACATCGGCTGCGGCAATGGCCTGCTCGCCTGCGAGGCGGCGCTGCTGGGCGCGGAGGTCGATGCGATCGATATTTCGCCGGCCCTGTTGGCGCTGGCGCAGGTCGTAGCAAAGGACCGCAGGGTTGCGATCCGCACCCAGTCGGCAGGGCTTTTGAGCTTCACTTACCAGCCGAAAAGCTACGACCTGATCGTCAGCGAATTCACGCTACATCACTTGCCGGATTTCTGGAAGGCGGTGGCGATGTCGCGAATCTTTGCCGCACTGAAGCCGGGTGCGAATTTCTACCTCCGCGACATCGTCTTTGTGCGGACCCCTGACGGCACCGAGCGCGACATCGAGGAATGGGCCGAGTTCTCCATTTCCAATCACGATTTCAATCGCGACAGCGTTGTCACCCATATGCGCGACGAGTACTCGACCTTCGGCTGGGTGATCGAACGCATGCTTACCGACGCCGGCTTCGAGCTGATTTCGGCGGATTATCAGGCGCCGCTGCACGGCACTTACCTGTTGCGCAAGCCGAGACACGGCGAGCAGGGCTGAAATCTTGTCCTATCGTCATTGCGAGGAGTGGAGCGACGATGCAATCCAGATCAGACAGTCTGGGTCGCTTCGCGGAGCTTGTCATCGGGCGCGCATTTCGCACCACCTGCTGGCTCGCAATGACGGGTTCAGGTCAGGAGCCAGGAGGCAGGAAAAACAACGATGAAACCTGCCGACGTCTTCCTCGCCGTCCTGGTCGCGGTGATCTGGGGCAGCGCGTTCGTCCTCAGCCGGATCGCGCTAAATGAATTGTCGCCGGAATTGATGACGGCGCTGCGCTTCACCATTGCCGCGGTGCCCTGCCTGTTTGTGCCGCGGCCGAAGGTTTCCTGGCCAACTCTGATCGCGATCAGCTTCACGCTGTTTCTTGGCCAGTTCCTCGCGCAGTCCTACGGCATGGCGAATGGCGTTCCCGTCGGACTCACCAGCGTGATCGTGCAGAGCCAGGCACTGTTCACCATCGGCTTCGCCGCGATCATATTCGGCGAGCGGCCGTCGCGGCTGCAAACCCTTGGCATCGCGATTGCCGCTTTCGGGCTCCTGATGATCTGCGGCACCGTCGGTTATGATTTCAGTGTCTCGGCCTTCGCCGTGCTGATGCTCTCGCCGCTGTGCTTTGCGGCGGGAAATCTGCTGCTGCGGCGGGCCCAGGGCGTGCCGATGTTCGATCTATCGGTGTGGCTCTGCCTGGTGGCCGCGGTGCCGCTGCTCGGATTGGCGCTGATGAGCGACGGCCCGCAGGCGACCTGGCATGCACTGCGGCACATGTCGCTTGGCGTTGTTCTTTCCATGCTCGGCATCGGCCTCGTCTCCACCTGTTTCGCCTACTGGCTGTGGAATCGGCTGCTGCGCGACCATCCGGCGGCGCAGGTGGTGCCGTTCGCGCTGCTGGTCCCGTTCGTCGGTTCGGCCGCTTCCAGCATCGTGTTCGGCGAAACGTTTGGGAAGCTCCGCCTTGCGGGCATGCTGACCGTGGTTGGCGGCATTGCCGTCATGCTGCTCGCCAGACGTGCGCAAGCTCTTCCGAAGACCGCGGGAGCGTAACCGTGCAAAATCCCTCGCTGCTGGTTGCCTTCCTGGTGTTCGCCGCCGTGATGTTCTTTACGCCGGGGCCGAACAACATCATGGTGATGTCCTCGGGGCTGACCCACGGCTTTCGCCGCACCCTGCCGCATATCACCGGCGTCGTCATCGGGTTTGCCTTCATGGTCGGCGCGGTCGGCGTCGGTTTCGGCACGATCTTCATCGCCTTCCCGCTCTTGCAGGTCATGCTCAAATATGCCGGCGCGGCGTACCTGGTCTATCTCGCGGTCATGATCGCAATGTCCGGTCCGCCAAGGCCAGGCGAGACCGCGCGCGGTCCCATGACCTTCTGGGGTGCCGCGATGTTTCAGTGGGTGAACGTCAAGGGCTGGGTCGCGATCATCGGCACCATCACAGCCTATGCGGCGATCGCAAGCTTCCCGATGAACATTGTGCTCCAGGTGCTGATTTTCCTGGTGATGGGAACGGCCTCGATCACGACCTGGACGCTGTTCGGCAGCGCCCTGCGCCCCTTCCTGACCTCAGCCCTGGCAGTGCGCGCCTTCAACCTTGTGATGGCCGCCTTGCTGCTGGCCTCGCTCTATCCCGTGTTCATGGAGTAGGCCGAAACCATGGCTCGTCCGCACCGGAATCCAATGCTTCCGGTGTCCCTTTGGCTCTGACATTCGTAAACGAACTCGCTGCGACGGGCACGAATGTCAGAGCCGGGACGCCAGAAAGAGGGTTTACCCCCATGCGGAAAATGTTTTAGACCACGCGGGAAATTCAGGGCGACCCGCGGTCCATCTGACCTTATTGCCTGATCCATCGGCCGATTTCGGCCCCCTTCACAGAGGAAACGACCAATGCGTGTTTATTACGATCGCGACGCCGACATCAACCTGATCAAGGGCAAGAAGGTCCTGATCGTCGGCTACGGCAGCCAGGGCCATGCCCATGCACTGAACCTGAAGGATTCCGGCGTCAAGGACGTCGCCATTGCGCTGCGCAAGGGATCGGCCTCCGCCAAGAAGGCCGAAAACGCCGGCTTCAAGGTGTTCGAAGTGGCCGAGGGCGCCAAGTGGGCCGACCTCGTGATGATGCTGACCCCCGACGAATTGCAGGGCGACATCTATCGCGAGCACCTGCACGACAACATGAAGAAGGGCGCGGCGCTGGTGTTCGCCCACGGGCTCAACGTGCATTTCAACCTGCTCGATCCGCGGCCAGATCTCGACGTCCTGATGATCGCGCCGAAGGGCCCAGGCCACACCGTGCGTTCGGAATATCAGCGCGGCGGCGGCGTGCCCTGCCTGATCGCGATCGCCAAGGACGTGTCGGGCAACGCGCATGATCTCGGCCTGAGCTATGCGTCCGCGGTCGGCGGCGGCCGAGCCGGCATCATCGAAACCACCTTTAAGGAAGAATGCGAGACCGACCTCTTCGGCGAGCAGGTCGTGCTCTGCGGCGGCCTGGTCGAACTGATCAAGGGCGGCTACGAGACGCTGGTGGAAGCCGGCTACGCGCCGGAGATGGCCTATTTCGAATGCCTCCACGAGGTGAAGCTGATCGTCGACCTGATCTATGAAGGCGGCATCGCCAACATGAACTACTCGATCTCCAACACCGCCGAATATGGCGAATACGTCACCGGTCCTCGCATCATTACCGACGAGACCAAGAAGGAGATGCGCAAGGTGCTAGCCGACATCCAGGGCGGCAAGTTCGCCCGCGACTGGATGCTGGAGAACAAGGTCAACCAGACCTCGTTCAAGGCGACACGCGCAAAGCTCGCCGCGCACCCGATCGAGGAAGTCGGCGCCAAGCTCCGCGACATGATGCCGTGGATCAAGAAGGGCGCGCTGGTGGACAAGACGAAGAACTGAGATTTCGCGCCCCGGGGCGCCGCGCAGCGCGCCGCTTGGCGTGATACGATGGTGCCCCGGTTCTGACATTCGTATCCACGTCGCTGAGAGTTCGTTTGCGAATGTCAGAACCAAAGGGGCACTCGTAAAGTGGATGCCAGGTGCGGCTTTGGATAGGACGTTCGCTATATGAGCGGCGGCGATACCGAACCGAACGTTAAATCCGCCGCGATCGAGATGTTGGGGCTATGATGTTGATGGGGCCCCGCTCAGCGTAGCGGCATTGCATGCCGCAACGTGTCCGGGCCGCGACATTTGGAGAGCCCGTCCTGCACCGGCGCGGTGCAGTCGGATATGCCGCGCTGATTTTGTCGTTGTCCGTGGCGAGTCGGTCGAGCCGGAGGTTCCGATGCCGATCCATATCTGTACCACGTGCGGGACGTCCTTTCCGGATGCGAGCGAGCCGCCCACAAGCTGCCCGATCTGCGAGGATGAACGGCAGTTCGTGCCGAGAAGCGGACAGGGCTGGACCACGCCGCTGCGGCTGGCGGCAGGCCATGCCAACGCATGGCGCAAGCTTGAGGATGGTCTGTTCGAGATCCACACCGCGCCCAGCTTTGCCATCGGCCAGCGCGCGCTGCTGCTCCGCACTGCGCACGGCAATATTCTCTGGGATTGCATCACGCTGTTCGACGAGGCGACCGACGCGTTGATCCGGACGTTGGGCGGCCTTGCCGCCATCGCAATCTCGCACCCGCATTACTATTCCTGCATGCAGGATTGGGCGCGTGCTTTCGATTGCCCGATCCACTTGCACAAGGCCGACGCGCAATGGCTGATGCGGCCGGATTCAAGGGTCCGGTACTGGGAAGGCGAAACAATGGCCATTGCGCCTCAACTCACCTTGCTGCGGCTCGGCGGGCACTTTCCGGGCGGGACGGTGCTGCATTGGGCCGATGGCGCGCAGCGCCGCGGTGTGCTCTTGAGCGGCGACATCGTGCAGGTCGCCGCAGACGCGCGCCGCGTCTCCTTTCTCTGGAGCTATCCAAACATGATGCCGCTGTCGGCCGCGACCGTGGGCCGGATCGCCGATACATTGAAGCCGTGGCCGTTCGAGCGGATCTATGGCGCCTTTCCGGCGCGGCAGGTGATGGCTGACGGTGCCGGGATCGTGCAACGATCGGCGGCCCGCTACATCGAACTGCTGCAGGCCGAGCAGCCGTAAAGTGGCTGGGACGAGAGCTTCGATTCCGAAGGTCGCATGATATCGCGGCGACCTCGGATGCCGACTTCGGAATCAATGGAGTCCGGCAAGTTGCGGATATTCGTAGCGGCTTCGAATTTGAAGCTCGTGTGCTGACCCCGCAGCGACACTGATAGGAACTTCAAATTCGCCGCACTCGCCAGCTATGCGACCATGCTCGCTTGAACCGGCCTTGACGCGCCGCTAGGTTCGCGTTGGGAAAAAATCTACGGGAGCGCTCGGCATGAAGCAGATCAGGATCGGCGACGTCACCATCGATGCGGTGATCGAGCGCGAGGGGCCGTGGCGGCGGCCTCAGGATTTCTTTCCGGCCTATGACGAGGCGACCTTCCGCGCTCACCTGCCGTCGATGGAGCCGGAAGTGTGGGACGAGGCGGCAGGAAAGATCGTCATCACCTATCAGACCTTTGTGGTGCGCAACTCCCGGCATACCATCCTGGTCGATACCTGCACCGGCGAGGACAAGGGCCATCCGCCGCCTTTCGATTTTCCCGGCAAGGAGCGCTGGCGCAACGAGTTGTTCGCGCTTGGCGTTAGCTTCGAGCAGGTCGACTACGTCTTCTGCACGCACCTGCATATCGACCACACCGGCTGGAACACGACGCTGCGCGACGGCCGCTGGGTGCCGACCTTTTCCAATGCAAAATACGTGTTTCACAAGCGCGAATATGCGGCCTGGGAGGCGGAGCACAACAAGCGTAACGACCCGCCGGGCACCGTGTTTCGCGACAACTGCCTGCCGATCGTCGAGGCTGGGCAGGCATTACTCGTCGATGACGATTACGCACTCGACGACACCATCACGCTGACGCCAACGCCCGGCCATTCGCCCTGCCATTGCTGCGTCAACATTCATTCCAAAGGCCAGCGGGCAGTGGTGGCCGGCGACCTGATGCATCATGCGATCCAGTGCCGCGAGGTGGACTGGTCGTCCAAGCCCGACTGGGACGCCCGGCAATCGGCGCAGTCGCGGCGCAAATTCTTCCGCGAGGTGGCCGGCACCGAGACGCTGATCCTGCCGATCCATTTCCCGTCACCGACCGCCGGCTACATCACCGCCGACGGCGAGCGCTTCAATTATCGCTTCAAGCGGGATTGAGCTCCTTTACCTGGCAGGCGGCAGGGCAGCCGTATATGGCTTAGCCCGAGGACGTCCGTATCTATCCTTCGAGACGCGCGAATGCGGTCCTCAGGATGATGCCATGATTTGCGGCTCGATCAGACCATCGTGGCGAGAAGCCGCGCTTTAATGCGGCGTCTCGAAGCCTCTCATGCTCCTGGCGCTTTCAATTCCCCGGATGATGCTCTAAGAGCGGCCCGAAACTCTCGATCCGGGTTCCCTCACCGCATGATTAGACTGGACAATATCAGCAAGCAGATCGGCCATCAGATCCTGTTCATTGAGGCGCAGGCTGCGCTTCAGAAGGGCGAGAAGGCGGGCCTGGTCGGGCCGAATGGCGCCGGCAAGACGACGCTGTTTCGCATGATCACGGGTGCCGAGCTGCCGGACGAAGGCCAAGTCTCGCTCGATCGCGGCATCACCGTCGGCTATTTCAGCCAGGACGTCGGCGAAATGTCCGGCCGCAGCGCCGTCGCTGAGGTGATGGATGGGGCAGGGCCCGTCGCCGCGGTCGCGCTTGAATTGAAAGCGCTCGAAGCCGCGATGGCCGATCCCGATCGCGCCGACGAGATGGAAGAGATCATCGCCCAATATGGCGAGGTTCAGCACCGCTTCGAAGAACTCGACGGCTATGCACTGGAGGGCCGCGCCCGCGAGGTGCTCGCCGGTCTTTCCTTCAGCCAGGAGATGATGGAGGGCGACGTCGGCGCGCTCTCCGGCGGCTGGAAGATGCGCGTGGCGCTGGCGCGCATTCTTTTGATGCGGCCGGACGTCATGCTGCTCGACGAGCCGAGCAACCATCTCGATATCGAGAGCTTGATCTGGCTCGAACAGTTCCTGAAGGATTATGACGGCGCGCTGCTCATGACCTCGCACGACCGCGAGTTCATGAACCGCATCATCAACAAGGTGGTCGAGATCGACGGCGGATCGCTTACCACCTATTCCGGCAATTACGAGTTCTACGAGACCCAGCGGACGCTCACCGAAAAGCAGCAGCAGGCGCAGTTCGAGCGCCAGCAGGCGATGCTGGCGAAGGAGATCAAGTTCATCGAGCGCTTCAAGGCGCGCGCCTCGCACGCGGCGCAGGTGCAGAGCCGGGTGAAGAAGCTGGAAAAGATCGAACGGGTCGAGCCGCCGCGGCGGCGCCAGAGCGTGGCTTTCGACTTTCCGGCAGCGCCCCGCTCGGGCGAGGACGTCGTGAACCTGAAGGGCGTGCAAAAGGCCTATGGCAGCCGCGTGATCTATGACGGGCTCGATTTCATGATCCGCCGAAAGGAGCGCTGGTGCGTGATGGGCGTGAACGGTGCGGGCAAATCCACGCTGCTCAAGCTGGTCGCGGGCGAGAGCGAGCCGGACCACGGTACGGTGGCGCTGGGCGGCAGCGTCAAGATGGGGTACTTCGCCCAGCACGCGATGGAGCTCCTCGACGGCGAGCGTACGGTGTTCCAATCTCTGGAGGATGCGTTTCCGCAGGCAGGCCAGGGAAGCTTGCGCGCGCTCGCCGGCTGCTTCGGCTTTTCCGGTGACGACGTCGAGAAGAAATGCCGCGTTCTGTCAGGCGGCGAGAAGGCGCGCCTCGTCATGGCGATCATGCTTTACGATCCGCCGAATTTTCTTGTGCTGGACGAGCCCACCAACCATCTCGACATGGCGACCAAGGAGATGCTGATCACGGCGCTCTCGCAATACGAAGGCACGATGCTCTTCGTTTCGCACGACCGGCACTTTCTCGCTGCGCTCTCCAACCGTGTGCTCGAGTTGACGCCCGAGGGCATCCACCAATATGGCGGCGGTTATACCGAATATGTCGCGCGCTCCGGCCGCGAGGCGCCAGGATTGCATAGTTAAGCCAGGCCGAAATGTATCGGGCCGATCATGCGACAGCATTGCTGCCGTTAACATCGTCAGGGGAACATTGACAAATCGGCGGGTCGCTACCAGCCTATTACGATGACCAACATTGATGTTGGCCGAAGCAGAGGAGGTTTGATGACTCCACCTGCAAAGCGCGCCGCGACGATCGCCGAGGCAGAGGTTCGGGCTTAAGCGTAGCGGCACCCCACGAACACCGTCCCGAGAGCGGCCGCATGGTCCGCATCAGTAGGGCAAGGACCAAATTGGCCCCTCTCGGAATGGGGGTTCCGAAAAGCATGGGTGACAGCGAACCGATTTCGGATGGCGCTCTCTTGCGTGCATCGACAGCTCAGGTCTGTTCGGCTTGCTGCCCGCGCGGACGCGGTTGACGCTCCTCTTCCCGTCCGAGGAAATAGCTCTGCAGGGCCGGCACGACCACCAGGAGCATGATCGGTCCGATCAGCATTCCGCCCACGATCACGGTGGCAAGCGGCCGCTGCACTTGGCTGCCGATGCCGGTCGAAAGCGCAGCCGGCAAGAGGCCGATGCAGGCCGACAAGGTCATCATCAGAATGGGGCGCATCTGTTGGTCGACCGCCTGGAACATTGCTTCTTCCCGCGCGACGCCCTGGCCGACGACCCTGTAATAGCCGTGGATGATGAGGATGCCGCTCATCACCGAGACGCCGAACAGCGAGATGAACCCGATTGCGGCCGAGATCGAGAAGTTCAATCCGAACGCATACAGGCCCAGAATGCCGCCGCCGACGGCGAACGGAAGTCCGAGCAGCGCCAGCAGGCAGTTCCGCAGCGAATTGAACAGCCCGTAGAGCAGCACCATGATGAAAACGAAGGTCACGGGCAATATGATGGCGAGCCGCTTCTTGGCCTGTTGCAGCCATTCGAACTCTCCCGCCCAATCGATGCGATAGCCCGTCGGCAGCTTGACGTTTTTGGTGATGCGCTCCTGAGCTTCCTCGACCGCGCCGGCGAGGTCGCGGCCGCGTACCGAGAACTTGATCGGCACAAAGCGCTCGTTGCGTTCGCGGAAGATATAGGAGGCGCCGGTGTCGAGCGTGATCGAGGCGAAGTCGCTCAAGGGAATGAAGGCGGTGCCGGCGGAGGTCTGAACGCCGACCTTGAGGTTGCGCACCTTTTCGATGTCGTTGCGGTATTCCGGCGCCAGACGCACGGCAACGCCAAAGCTTCGATCCGCCTCCAGGATGTTGGTCGCTACCGTTCCGCCAAGCGCGGCCTGCACCACGGTGTTTGCGTCATTCACGTTCAAGCCGTAGCGCGCCGCCTTCTCGCGATCGATCTTGATGTTGAGATTGGGCTGACCAAGCACCCAGAACGCGCCGAGATCGGTGATGCCCTGCACCTTGGCCATTTCGGCCATGGCCTCCTTGGCGATCTTCTCCAGGGTCGTGAGGTCCGGACCGACGATCTTGATGGAATTGGCGCCTTTGACGCCTGAAAGGCCCTCCTCGACGTTGTCCTGGATATATTGCGAAAAATTGAAATTAATGCCGACGAATTTCTGGGAGAATTCCTCCTGCAACTCCTCGACCAGCTTTTCCTTGGTCAGATTGGCCGGCCATTCGTCGAACGGCTTTAACGGCACGAAGAACTCGGCGTTGAAGAATCCTGCTGCGTCGCTGCCATTGTCGGGCCGGCCATGCTGCGAGACCACCGTGATGACTTCCGGATGTTTCAGCAGGATTTCCCGGATCTCGTTGACGATCGGCATGCCCGCCTCGAGCGACAGGGTCGGCGGCATCGTGGCGCGGATCCAGAGGTTGCCTTCCTCAAGCGTCGGCAGGAATTCGCTGCCCAGCCGCGAGCCGACGAAACCGGAGAGCACGAGGAAGACACATCCGAGCGCGATCGTGACCGGCCGCCGCCGCAGCGACCAGCGCAGCACGGGCTGATAGATCCGGCGCAGGCCGCGTACGACGAACGTCTCGACCTCGCTGACATGCGCGGGCAACAGCAGCGAAGCGAGGCACGGCGTCACGGTGAAGGTCGCCAGCAGCGCTCCCACCAGCGCGTAGGCATAGGTTCGCGCCATCGGGCCGAAGATCTGGCCCTCCACCCCCTGCATCGTGAACAGCGGAATGAAAGCCGCGACGATGATGGCAGTGGAGAAAAACACCGCCCTGTCGACTTGTAGCGCGCTGACCAGAATAATTCGAAGCCGGTCGGTCCATGTTGCGTCCGCAGACGGCTGCCCGGCGCCGGTGGGATCGTCGCCCCACCACTTTTCGGCGAGGTGTTGCAGCAGCATTTGCCGTTCCGCAGGCTCCGACTGGAAATTGCGGTAGATGTTCTCGACCAGGATCACGGCGGCATCGACGATGATGCCGAAATCGACGGCGCCAACCGATAGCAGGTTCGCGTCTTCGCCGCGCAGCACGAGGATAATGATGGAGAAGAACAGGGCGAACGGAACGTTGATGCCGACGATAACCGCGCTGCGCAGGTCGCCGAGGAACAGCCACTGAATGAAGAAGATCAGCAAAAAACCGAACAGCAGGTTATGCAGGACGGTGTTGGTTGTGACGGCGACCAGCGTCGAGCGGTCATAGAAGGGCACCAGCTTAAGTCCCGGCGGCAGGCTGCCGTCGGTATTGATCTTCTCGATCTCGGCGCGCACGCGCTTGACCACGTCATTGGTGTGCAGCGTGCGGTTCATGATGACGATCGCCGCCACCACGTCGTCCGAGTGGTCCCGCCCGGCCTTGCCAAGCCGCGGCACATAGCCGACCGACACCTTCGCGACATCCTTCACGTAGATCGGCAGGCCGTTCGGCGAGGCGAGCATCACGTTCTCGATGTCGCGGACCTTGTAGCCCTGCGTCAGATCCTTCTCGCCGCCGGTCTCCATCAGCCCGACGCCGCGAACGTTCACGGACTGCTGCCCTATATTGATGGTGCGGCCGCCCACGTTGACGTTGGCGTTGCCGAGCGCGCTGATCACCTGCTGAAGGGTGACGCCGTAGGCCTCCAGCTTCTGCGGGTCGACGTCGACGTGGTACTCCTTGGTTGTGCCGCCCCAGGTGTTGACCTGCACCACGCCAGGAACGGAGAGCAGCCGGCGCTGCAAGATCCAGTCCTGCACGGTGCGCAAATTGCTCAAGCCGAAATGCGGCGGCCCAACCAGTTCGTATCGGTAGATTTCGCCGACCAGACTCGTCCCCTGGATCTGCGGCGTGACCCCGCCGGGCAGGCTGACGTTCTGTTGCAGGTTGATGGCCGTCTGGGTCAGCGCAAAATAATAGTCGACGCCATAGTCGAAGACGACGCGGACGAACGAGAGGCCGAAGAACGACGTCGAGCGAATGACATTGACGCCGGGCGTCGCCGCCAGCCCGACCTCGATCGGGATCGTGTAGTAGCGTTCCATCTCTTCGGCGGAGAGGCCGGTCGATTGCGCCGTGATCTCCAGGATCACCGGCGCCGGGTTGGGATAGGCTTCGATGTTGAGCCTGAAGAATGCGAAGATGCCGGCGCCGATGAACGCCAGCAGCCCCAACAGCACCAGCGGGCGCCGGGTCAGGCTGAAGGTAAGAAGTCCTTTAAGCAGAGCGGCCCCCGATCGACTTGAGTTTGCGGCGCTCCCAACTCCATGGAGTCGGGACCGAATCCGCAAGCGCCCTCCGAATAGCGCGAATGACAGACAGTATCAAAGTGGCCCTGAAGTCCAAACCGCCAGGGGGCAATCCGGGGTTCACAATGCCGGGTTTTCACGATGCTGACCCCTGAAAAAGACGCCGGGCCCACTTTCCGAAGTTCGAACTCCATCGCCGGGGGCTTCAGATCGGCGGTACTTATGCCGGCCATTTTTGACGCCGGATGGCACGGCTTTTCGTCCGCGCCCGTCGTGCTATGCTCGGCAGCGAGGGATCCGGAAGGGACAATCCGGACGGGGAGGAGAGCCATGGTCAGGGGATTTCAAGCGTACCGCGCTTGTGCAGTGGTGCCCAGCTTCCGGAGTTTGCGTTCCATCGCAGCACATGCCTTCGCGAACCGCGGAAAGTCGTGGGCGACGGCAAACTTGTTAGTTCCAGCCCCGCATTGCCGATCTGAAATCCCCGATCGAATTCGCCGCTTGTGGCGCAGGGACCTTAAATCGCCGGTGCTTGCCGCCGGGCTGATGCTGCTTGGCAGTATCGCAGCCAACGCCGCCGACGACGCCAAAACCTGCACCAAGGAATCCGGCGATGTCGCGATCGAAGCCTGTTCGCGCGCGATTCAGTCCAGGCACTACAGTGGCCATACGCTGGCGCGCCTCTACCTCAATCGCGGCGTCGAGCGACGCGCCAAGGAGAATTACGATGAGGCGCTGGCCGATTTCGGGGAGGCGCTGAAGGCCGACAAGAAATATGCGGACGCCTATTTCAACCGCTGCTCGATCTTCAATTTCAGGAAGGCGTATGATTCCGCCATAACCGAATGCAGCCAGGCCATCAAGCTCGGGCCCACCGCTGATGCGATGCAGGCCAGCGACAACGAAAAGCTCGGCAAGGAGCGCGCGCTTTCCGATTATTACACCGAGCGCGGCTTCGCCTATTTCAAGAAGGACGACCTGATCCATGCTTTCGTCGATCTCGACAATGCCATCCGCCTCAATCCTAATAACGGAAGGGCGTTGAAGACCCGCGGCCTCGCCTACGAGGCCAAGGGCGATTCCCGCGCCGAGGCCGATCTCGCCTCGGCCAAGCGGCTGGGCGAATGAGGCATTGATGGCAGAGGCAAGACAGGCCCATTGGCAAGGTGTCTACACATCAAAGGAAGAAGCCGCCGTCAGCTGGTTTCAGGACAATCCTGCACTCTCGCTCGAACTGATCGAACAGGCCGGGCCGGGGCAGGACGCCGACATCATCGATATCGGCGGCGGGGCGTCGCGGCTGCCCGACGCCCTTTTGGAGCGCGGCTTCCGCCACGTTACCGTGCTGGACATTTCGCAGGCCGCGCTCGATCTCGCATGCTTGCGGCTGGGCCGGCGCGCCAGCGAAGTTCAGTGGATCGCGGCGGACGTGACGGAATGGAATCCGCCGCGGCGCTTCGACATCTGGCACGACCGGGCGGCCTTTCATTTCCTGGTCGATCCGGCCGACCGCGCCGCCTATATCGCGCGGCTGACGGAGGCGTTGAGGCCCGGAGGGCACGCGATCATCGCGACCTTTGCCCTCGACGGACCGGAGAAATGCAGCGGATTGCCCATCAACCGCTATGACCCGGAGGGACTGGCGCGCGAACTCGGCCAGGGGTTCACGCTGATTGAATCCCGCAGGCACGACCACGCCACGCCCTGGAATGCGACCCAGCACTTTCAGTTTTCGTTGTTCAGAAGACGAGACGGTTAGTCTTTCCGGGTCAAGGACGCGCGCCCCAGGATGAGGGGGACCGGCGTTGCTCTTTTGAAGCGGCAAGGCTGACTGGCCGCCCCGCCTTACTGGAAAGAGGCGGTGATATACCAGGGCTGCGGCGACCAGGGCGGCGGCTGGTAAGGCCTCGGAACAATGTGAAGCACTGACCGCGGCACCGGCAGCGGCACGACCTTCGGCAGCGCGTCCGCGTGTCCGTCGGGATGTGCCTTTCCGTTCGCCGCCAGGAGAGACTTGGAATGGGCGGTGTTTTTGGCATGCTTCAACGGCGGAAGCTCGGGGAAGGGGTGATCGTCCCTTTTGTCGCGAAAGAAAAGAATGCCGCGATCGACATAGGGCGCCGTGAAGGTCTGGTCGAGCTGCGCGACGTGCTCGGGATCGGCGGGCGCCGCATTGGCCTCGGCAATGGCGCGCGCGGACGCGTCGAGCGGGTGCGAGATGCCAGCATTATCGGTCCCGTGAGTGGTGACAATGCCGCCGGTCGGTGAAGAGTCTTCGGCTGCAGCCCTGGCCATCGCATTCGATGTGGTATCCGAGCCCGCGGCGCCACCTTCTCTCGCTGCGAGGAAGGCGCTGACGGCGGCCGGATCGGGCGCATCCCCCGGACTGACGGCGGCGATGCTGGCGGAGAGGCGGGTCGTGAGGTCACTGGCCGGCGCGCGCGCCACCGCGAGGCTTGTCGCCGGGGCCAGGGCCATCGACATGTGCATGAACAGGAAATAGCCGCTCGCCGTCACGATCGAAAGCGAAGCGAGCGCGAGCACGGTGGAAGCGGCCTTGTGGATCTTCGCTGCGATGGGGTGTGCCGACGCTGGATCTTTCTCCTGTTGCGCGAGGGCCAGCAGATGGTCGTAGACCGCCCGCTGGTCTCGATCCAAAAGGATTTCATTGGCGCGGACGATCTGCCGAAATCTCGCGCCGGCATCGGGGTCGCCGGGATGCAGATCCGGATGCGCGCCCTTGACGGCCCTGCGAAATGCAGTCCTCAGGCTCTCGGCATCGTCCCGTGGAAGAGCCCCAAGCAAATCGTAAAGCGTATCCATTGCGCTCTCGCTGCAGGATTCACTCGTCCCCCGTCCGAAATTCCTGTCGCGAAATTCGCTGCGGAGTACGCGTCAACCAAATTCACCGCGAGGAAAATGATGTTGGTGTACTGGGGCAAAAAAATGACTGTATCCACGTAGCTCCAAAAAGCTTCGTGAAGCAGCGCGCGTTTGCTTAACGCGCCGCCTGGCGATCAACGCATTGCCGGACCGATACCGCATTCCCGCGCGGCTTGTGGCGTAACCAAGGCAACGCCGCGACGAAAATCGAGATGGCCTGAGATCAAGCCAGAGTCGTCGCGGGCGCGTTCAGGCGGCACGGCGCTTCGCACGCAGCTCGGCCATGCCGCGTGGAATCAAATGGGCAGAGCTCCGCGATCGAGCAGGACGACTGCGAGCTTCCTCCCGCGCCGGCGGCCGGCGGATGGCAGTCCGCTGCCGCTCGCCCCATTGAGATTGATCAAGGCGCCGGAGCATCGCGCACGTTAGTTGATTGGCATCAGGATGCAGGGGGAGCTTATGCCGATCAAGAGCATCGCCGTGATTGTCGAAGCCACGCCGCCGGGCGAGGCGCGCATTGCCTTTGCCGCAAGGCTGGCTTGCGCCCACAGCGCCCATCTGGTCGGCTTGTTCGTAGTGCCGATGCTGACGGGCGGCCATGGCGCGGAATCCTTCGTCCGCGGTCACCAGGCCCTCAAGGACGTGATCGCACACCAGCGCGCCCGGGAAGCCGAGGCGGTCGAAGCGGCAAAGCGAAGCCTCAGCGGCGTCTGCGGTCGCCAAGGCGTCAGCTTCGAGTTCCGTTCGCTGGAGCAGGGCGAATTCGGCGATGACCTGGCGCTCAACTCGTTGCATGCCGATCTTGTCGTTACCGGCGGCCCCTCGGGCAACGGGGGATTGCCGAATGCGTGGAGCGCGGAGGCGCTGCTTCTTGCCACCGGTGTGCCGTTTCTGCTGCTGCCGGATTGCTGGACCGGAGCTGCCGTCGAGCATGTGGTGGTTGCCTGGAATGCGAGCCGGGAGGCACGTCGCGCGGTGGCGGATGCGCTGCCGCTTCTCGTTGCAGCAAAGTCTGTCACCGTGCTGCTGGTGGATCCCGGAAAAAACTCCCGTCACGGTGATGAGCCCGGCGCGGATATCGCACTCTATCTCAGTCGCCACGGCGCCAAGGTGACTGTCGAGCAAATCGCTTCGAACGGGGCGCCGGTCGCAAGAGCCATACTGGATCACGTCAGGCAGTCGGCCGCCGATCTCGTGATTATCGGGGCCTACAGTCATGCAAGGGCGGCGCAGATGGTCTTTGGCGGTGTCACCCGCTCGTTGTTGCGTGAGGCCGCGATACCGCTCCTGATCGCTCATTGAAGCCGTTAGCCGATCGCGTCACGCAGCAGATGCCGCCCGGGCTGTTCGCCTGCGCGTTTCTCAAAAAACTTTGTGCCTCATAAATGATTCTTTAGTTGGGTCTTGGAACCGCGAGCGTAGATTCATCACATCGACTGGTTCGCCTCCATTTCGTCGCCGGCAAGAGAGGCGATACGAGAATCGAACGTCGTTCGCGAACCAGCCCCGTCTTATTAACCGCTTGAGCACGATCCTCGCGCCCGGAGTTAGGGCTTGGCGTGGCCGAGAAAGCTTTGGCTTTCCCAGATCGTGCCCCGGCACCGGAATTGAGCACTGCTACGAGGAGATAAAGCCATGACGAAACTCTCGCTTCTCGGGATTGCAACGGTCGCCGCTGCCACCGCATTCGCCGCGCCCGCCTTCGCGCAGCACAGGATGGCCTATCCCGCGGCCCCCTATGCCCTGGAACATTCCTGCGCCAACTACGATCCCGGCAATCCCCACAACAAGGTGACCGACTTTCTCGCCTGGAGCGCCTGGCGTGCGCGTGGCGGATGGGACGACCGCACCGACATCAACTGCGTCCCCACGCCCGGACGCAGCAACGCGTATTGAAGGGCGAGCCGGCGCGCGGCGGACCCTGCGGTCGCGCGCCGGTCACCTGTTGTTTGACTTGATCTTTTCCCAAAGCCAGCGCGCCACGTCATCAGACGAAGCGTTGCCGTCCCCCCCTGCGGCCCGCAGGTTCGCCTCGCGCATGGTGGCAATATCGATGTTGCCAAGCAGCGGGCGCAGTGCATCGCGCATTGCCTGATCTTCGGCGCGTTTCGGCGCCAGCAGCACCACCGCGTCATAGGGCGGGATCACGCCCTTGGGATCGCTGAGGGTTGCAAGATCGTATTTCGCGATCAGGCCGTCGCTGGTGTAGCCCGCGATCACGTCCACTTCGCCCGAAGCGACGGCTGCATACATGAAATCCGGTTGCATCTGGCGTTGCTCGCGGAAATTCAATCCATATGCCGTGCGCAGCGCCGTCCACTCCGGCCGTGAAAAGAACTCATAGTCGGCCGCGATCGACATCGAACGCGCATGGACGGCAAGATCGGCAACGCTGCGAATGCCGAGCGCTTCGGCGCGTTTTCTCGGCATCACCAGCGCGTAGGCGTTCTCGAATCCGAGTTCGCCGAGCAGCGTCACGTTTTGCCGCTTGAGTTCGGCCGTCAATTCGGCGAGCAGCTGCCGGCGCGGCCTCAGCGAGGTGTGATGAAACTGGTTGGTCCACAGCGTGCCGGAATAATCGACATAGACGTCGATATCGCCATCGAGGAGCGCCTGAAAGATCACGTTCGAGCCGAGCCCTTCGCGGGTCGTCGCCGACAGACCGGCGGCATCCAGCCGCTGAGTCATCAGCGCCGAAAGAACGTATTGTTCAGTGAAGGTTTTGGCGCCGACAACATAGCTCGGCGCGGGGCGTGCAAGCGAAGGTATCAATGTGGCGGCAACGAGCGCGGCAATGCCGGCGCCGCCGAGTGCTGCGCGCCAGGAGCTTCGGCGGCGCAAACCTGCCTCGATCAGCGCGAGCAGCTGATCGACAACGAGCGCGAGCAGCGCGGCGGCGATGCAGCCGAACAGCACGAACACCCAGTTCTGGGTTTGCAGGCCGGCAAAGATGTAATTGCCGAGGCTGGTCTGGCCGATCGGCGTCGACAGCGTCGCGGTACCGATCACCCAGACCGATGCGGTGCGGACGCCAGCCATCATGATCGGCATGGCCAGGGGCAACTCCACCCTGCCGAGCGACTGCAGCCCGGTCATGCCGACGCCCTGAGCGGCTTCCAGAATGGACGGGTCGATGCCGCGCAGGCCTGTCACGGTGTTTCGCAGCACCGGCAACATCGAATAAAGCGCCAGCGCCAGCACGGCGGGCAGGAAGCCGAAGGCGGAGAAGCCGAAGCCGAACCACTTCAGGGTTAACGAGGCGCTCGCGAGCAGCAGCGGATAGAACAAGGCGAGCAGCGCCAGTCCGGGCACGGTCTGCACGATGCTGGCAATGGAGAGCAGCAGCCTTCGCATCACCGGGCGGTTGCGCGCGATGATGGCAAGCGGCAGCGATACGACGAGCCCGAGCGCGATCGCGGTGACGCTGACCCGCACATGACCGCCGAGATAGTCCGGCAGGTGCGCCCATGCCTCGGCCCAGCGCGGATCGGACAAAACGCTCATGCTTCGCCCCGCGGGAGAGCCGCATTGAGCCGTTCGGCCTGCCGGCGCGGAGTCCCCAGGAGTTCGCCGACATAGGCATCGTCGCTCTTCGCCAGCTCGGACGGCGTACCGAGCGCGAGCAACTTGCCGCCGCGCATCACCGCGATGCGGTCGGCGAGCAGGATGGCTTCGGTCATGTCATGGGTGATCATCACCGTGGTCAGGGCGAGCTCGTTATGCAGCGCGCGGTAATCGTCACCGAGCGCATCGCGCGTCAGCGGATCGAGCGCGCCGAACGGCTCGTCCATCAGCACGATTTTCGGTCGCGCCGCCAGCGCGCGTGCCACGCCGACGCGCTGCCGCTCGCCACCGGAAAGTTCTTGCGGAAAGCGGTCGCGAAACCTTTTTCGATCGAGCCGGACCAGATCGAGCAGTTCGTCGACGCGTGCCGCAATGTCGGCCTCAGGCTCGCCGTTCAGCTTCGGCGTGATGCCGATATTGGCGGCGATGCTCATATGCGGGAACAGCCCGCCGCTCTGGAACACGTAACCGATGCGGCGGCGCAACGCGACCGGGTCGCCCGCGCGCACATCCTTGCCTTCGATGGTAATGCGGCCCCGGTCCGCCTCGAGCAGGCGGTTGGCGAGCCGGAGCAGGGTGGTCTTGCCCGACCCGGAGCCGCCGACGACGGCGAGAAATTCCCTGGCCGCCACGCCAAGCGAGACGTCGTCGACGGCCTTGACGCGCCCGTTGTCGAAACTCTTGGCCACGTGGTCGAAGGCGATCAGGGCTGCGTCAGACATTCCGGTGTGGTCTCGTGCATGCGGCGCGCATCTTGGTCCTTGAGCTATTATCACGGCCTCGCTTTGCGTTGAACTTATCCGTTGCATTGGCTAAGCCATGCCCCAAGCTTCGAGAGAGACATCGAGGGACAGACGGGTGGAATTGCCTGGGCCAGCAGAACCAATATCGACCGGCGCGGTGCCGACAGCCGTTTCCTTGCAGGACGCCAGCGTCGCCTTCCGCCTCGCGGGCGGCCGCGTCTACACGGCGGTCGAAAAGGCCAATCTCGCTGTCGCGGCCGGCGAATTCGTCGCCATCGTCGGGCCGACCGGATGCGGCAAATCGACCTTGCTGAACGTCGCGGCGGGACTGCTGGCGCCGGCCGCAGGCCACGTGCGGATTTTCGATGCGCCGCTCGCCGGCCTCAACCGCCAGGCCGGCTATCTCTTCCAGGCCGATGCGCTGTTTCCCTGGAAGACGGCGATCGACAATGTCGCGATCGCGCTGGAGATCGATGGTGTGCCGCGCCGCCAGGCTCTGGAGCGCGCGCAGGCCTTTCTCGCCCAGGTCGGCCTTGGCGCATTTTCCCAGCGCTACCCGCACATGCTCTCCGGCGGCCAGCGCAAACGCGTCGGCCTCGCCCAGGTCCTGATCCGCGATCCGAAGATCCTGCTGATGGACGAGCCGTTCGGGCCGCTCGACGCGCAGACGCGCCAGATCATGGGCAACCTCCTGCTCGATCTCTGGAGCGCCGATCGCAAGGCGGTGCTGTTCGTCACCCACGATCTCGAGGAAGCGATCGCGCTGGCCGATCGCGTGGTGATCATGTCGGCCGGGCCGGGGGCGCGGATTATCGGCGACTGGCGCGTGCCGCTGTCGCGCCCGCGCGACATCACCGAAGTCAAGCTCGACCAGGCCTTCCACGACCTGCACCGGGAAATCTGGGACGCGCTGAAGGACGAGGTATTGAAGGGCTACGCGCAATCGACGAAAGCCGCGGGCGAATGAGCAACGAATTGATTGCAGGTGTCGGCCCCGGGCCCGCGGAGACCCATACGGAAGGTCATGGCGAGAAGCTGTCCCTGCCATGCAGTCCAAATCGGACAGGCCGCTGCGTACGGGTCCCTGTCTCGCAGGGACGACCAGGAAATTGAGATAACCATGCCCCGTCTGACGCTCCTATCCCTGCAAGTGCTGGTCGCGGTCGCGGCGCTCGCGTTCTGGCAATTCTTTGCCACCGTGCCGATCCTTGGCCACACGCTGCTGCCGCCGTTCTTCTTCTCCAAGCCGACTGACGTCGGCTGGCAGATCGTCGACTGGTTCGTCACCGGCGTGATCTGGAAGCACTTGGCGATCACGCTCTGGGAATCGATTCTCGCCTTTGCGATCGGGTCGTTCTTCGGCGTCGCGATCGGCTTCTGGTTTGCGCGCAAGCCGCTCGTTGCCGCGGTGTTCGATCCCTATGTCAAGATGGCCAATGCGCTGCCGCGCGTGGTGCTGGCGCCGATCTTCGCGCTGTGGCTTGGCCTCGGCATCTGGTCGAAAGTCGCGCTCGGCGTCACGCTGGTGTTCTTCATCGTGTTCTTCAACGTCTATCAGGGCGTCAAGGAAGTCTCGACCACCGTGCGCGACAACGCCCGCATGATCGGCATGAACGAGGCGCAGCTGATGCGCCATGTCTACTGGCCGTCGGCGCTGTCGTGGATGTTCTCCTCCCTGCACACGTCCGTCGGCTTTGCCGTCGTCGGCGCCGTGGTCGGCGAATATCTGGGGTCGGCGGCAGGCCTCGGTTACCTGATCCAGCAGGCCGAAGGCGTGTTTGATGTGGCGGGCGTCTTCGCCGGCATGTTCGTGCTTTCGGCTTTCGTTATCCTGATCGACATCTTCGTCAGTCTGGTCGAGCGGCGTCTGTTGGTCTGGCGTCCCAATGCCGCCGAGGTGAGGGGATGACAGCAGTCGAGCGGCCGTCATTCGGGGGCGCCCGAAGCCACTTTGCCGCACGCCGTCCCGACGAATGGATTTAGGGCTCGCTCGTTTCATTCGCGCCCCGGAATGAGGAATCGAGATGGTTGCTCGTCTTTCGTTCACTTCTCATCGCGCGCGGCCTGTTCTATCGTGCGCGGAAATTGAAGGATTTGCCGGGAGAAAATCATGAAAATGGTAATTCAGAAATTGGCCGCCGCGCTGATCGCACTCGCGATGATTGCCGCGCCCAATGTCGGTCTCACATCGGCCTGGGCGCAGAGCAAAGTCACGATCGCCGTCGGCGGCGGCGCGTGCCTGTGTTACCTGCCAACGGTGCTCGCCAAGCAACTCGGAGAATACGAGAAGGAGGGGCTTGCCGTCGATATCGTCGACCTCAAGGGCGGATCGGATGCGCTGAAAGCCGTGCTCGGCGGCAGCGCCGACGTGGTCTCCGGCTATTTCGACCACTGCGTCAATCTCGCCGCCAGACACCAGGAGCTGGTGTCGTTCGTGGTCTATGACCGCTATCCCGGGGAGGCGCTGGTGGTGTCACCGAAGCACACCGGTGAAATCAAATCGATCAAGGATCTCGCCGGCAAGAAGGTCGGCGTCAGCGCGCCGGGCTCCTCGACCGATTTCTTCCTCAAATATCTCCTGAAGAGAAACGGCGTCGATCCCACCAGCGTCGCGGTAATCGGTGTCGGTCTCGGCGGCACGGCGGTTGCGGCCATGGAGCAGGGGCAGATCGATGCGGCGGTGATGCTCGATCCTTCCGTCACGGTGCTGCAAGGCAACCACCCGGACCTGCGCATCCTGTCCGATACCCGCACCGGCAAGGATACGCTGGATGTGTTCGGCGGCGAATATCCGGGCGGCGCGCTCTATTCGACGGCGGCATGGGTCGCAGGTCATGACAAGGAAGCCCAGGCCTTGACCCAGGCGATCCTCAACACGCTCGGCTGGATTCATTCCCATTCGGCCGAGGAGATCATGGCGAAGATGCCGCCGGAAATGGTCGGCAAGAACAAGGAGCTCTATCTCGCCGCGCTGAAGAATACGCTTCCAATGTATTCGCAGACGGGAAAGATGGACCCCAAGGGCGCCAATGCGGTGCTCGCGGTGTTCAGCCTCAGTTCGCCCGACGTGGCCAAAGCGAACATCGACGTGACCAAGACCTATACCGACAAGTTCGTCGATCGCGCCAGGAAGACGACGGGCTCGAACGCGAAGTAAATCCGCAAGGAGAGAGACGAATGCGCTATCTCCTGATCCTCGCCCTCATGGGCATGGACGGCTGTTCGATGACCGGCTCGAGCTTCAACACTGCCAGGAACGATTTCAAGGGGCAGCCGCTTAGTGCGGTCGAGGTCAGACTTGGCCCTCCGGAGCAGGAGCAGACGATAGACGGACAAAAGATCTACACCTGGTTCAAGGGACAGGCGCTCAACCAATGCACCATTCACGTCGCTATGGCCGGAGATGTCGTCGATTTCTACCAGACATCCGGTGACCCCAATATTTGCTCCCCGTGGGAATACCGCCCCGCATAAGCAATCCATCGAGCACGCAGAACACCGGGGCATGACGCCGGAAATTCTCCGCATCGCGACGCTTGATCTGAAGGTGAAGCCGTTCGCGTGGCCGTTTGCAGGCGAACGGCGCGGGGAGATCGACGCGCACTTCGCCGGGAAGCAGCGCGAAAAACCCGAGCTCTGGAACGGGCGCGTCCTGCTCGGACGCAATACCGTTCGCAGCGGCGAGCACCTTGCCGCCGATTTTTTCGAGACCGATTTTGCCAGCTTCCTCGCGTGGCGCGACTGGGGCTTTCCGGATCGCGGCATCTTCAACGGCTTTGGCATGGGCGCGCTGCAATCGTCCGACGGCGCGTTTTTGCTCGGCGAAATGGCCGACCACACGTCCAATGCCGGGCGGATCTATTTTCCCGCGGGCACGCCCGATCCTGATGACGTGAAAGACGGCGCCCTCGATCTCGCCGGCAGTATCGTCCGCGAGATCGCCGAGGAAACCGGCCTTGATGCGGCCGACTACAGCATGGACGCCCACTGGACCTGCGTGCTCACCGGACCGTCGGCGGCGCTGATCCGCATTCTGCACGTCGATCTCACCGGCGAGGCTCTGCGTGCGCGCATTGAAGCCAATCTCGCCGCGGAGACGAAGCCGGAGTTGCGCGCCGTGCACCTGGTGCGCCGGCGCGCCGACATCAGGCCGGCGATGCCGGGTTTTGTCAGCGCGTTTCTCGAAAATCAGCTAGCCTAGTGGCGCCGATCTGAAGTCCCTGCACCACAAGCGGCGAATTCGATCAAGGACTTCAGATCGATGAAGCGCTACTCAAATCAATAAGTTAGTTAGTGCCCATGACTTTCCGAAGTTCGCGAAAGTGGGTGCTGAGGCGTAACACGAACTCCGGAAAGCGGGCACTCGTGGCGTGGATTTGACATTCGCTACCCACCTGGCCGCGGGTTCGCAAGGCGGATATCAAATCCCGAACTCCACCGCGATGGAGTACGAACTTCGGAAAGCAGGCACCAGCGTCATGAGCAAGAAGCCGAAGCAGTCTCTCTCCGAGCGGTTGAAGCCGTTTGTGGCCCCGTTCAGCTTCGAGGGCGGGGGCGGGTTTCACCTGAGGTCGCACAAGACGGGCGAGAAGGGGGGCCTCGACAAGGAGGCGGGCGAGAAGATTATCGAAGCCAACAGCAAGCGCCTGAGCGACCTTCAGGAGCGGCTTTACGCCCAGGATCGATGGTCGCTGCTGGTGATCCTGCAAGGCATGGACGCCGGCGGCAAGGACAGCGCGATCAAGCACATCTTCGAGGGCGTCAATCCGCAGGGCTGTGAAGTCGTCTCGTTCAAGCAGCCGACGGTCCACGAACTCAACCACGATTTCATGTGGCGCGCGATGATCGCGCTGCCGGAGCGAGGTCGCATCGGCATCTTCAACCGCTCTTACTATGAGGAGTGCCTAGTCACGCGGGTGCACCCTGAACTTCTGGCAGCGGAGAAAATTCCGCACAAGCTGATGACCGGAAACATCTGGCGGGAACGCTTCGAGGACATCCGCGCGATCGAACGCTATCTGTCGCGCAATGGCACGGTGATCCTGAAATTTTTTCTCAACGTCTCGAAGAAGGAACAGCGCGCGCGCTTTCTCGATCGGCTGGAGCTGCCCTCGAAAAACTGGAAGTTCTCGATGAGCGATGTTTCGGAGCGAACGCTGTGGCCTCGCTACATGGCGGTCTACCAGGATATCATCCGCAACACGTCGACGCCTTACGCCCCCTGGTATGTGGTGCCCTCCGACCACAAGTGGTTTGCCCGCGTGGTCATTGGCTCGGCCATCGTCAGCGCGCTGGAGGGACTGAACCTGCGCTTTCCCCGGGTCGACAAGGCTTCGCAGGAAGAGTTCGCGCAGGTGCGCAAGGCGCTCGAGAATGAAGGCAAGGGGAGCGCGAAGGCCTTGGCCAGGGTGGTGAAGAAGGCTGCCAAGACGACGTAGGAAGAGAACCGACATGGCAGAGCGGGGCGCGGTTTCCCCTTGCCGGGGACGATCGTCTGGGATCAAATCGTGGAACTTCCAATCATATCCCAGGGAGACAACATGCTTAGAAAAATTATGCTGGCGGGTCTCGTTGTTGCATTTGCCGGCGGTGCGGCTTTTGCGCAGGAAAGCTGCGATACCAAGGCGGTCGGCAAGGACGGCAAACCGCTTGCCGGCGCGGCCAAGGCCTCGTTCATGAAAAAATGCATGCACGACAGCTGCGAGACGAAGGCTGTCGGCTCCGACGGCAAGAAGCTCGCCGGTGCCGCCAAGGCTTCCTTCATGAAGAAATGTGAAGCGGGCGGTTAGGCGCGGAAATTCGCTTCTTGGACGGAAAGCCGCCCGATGGGCGGCTTTCTTTTTCGCTTCATGAAAGCGAGCCGAACCGCCAGATGAGGGTTGCGACGAAATAAGGCCAAAGCTCCGCAGTTTGGCCTTGTTCCATCATCGCAGCGGCAAGGAAGTGCCCCATTAATCCCCAAAACCTGTCGCTCTCTGAGGGTATCCAGCGCTGGGACCCATCATGTGAGTGAGTAAAAATGGTACCTGAGAACCAACAGTCGGTCGCGGAAGACGAACTGGTGAGCGTCGAGTTTCAAGAAAGCGTCGCGCACTCCGAAAGGCTCCGCGAGCAGCTGAAGAGCTCGGAACGGCTCACTGAATATTACAATCAGGTTGTCGCCGAGCTGCGTGCTTCGCTGGAAGAGATCGAGCTGCGCGACCAGGCGTGAACTAAAAGACGTTTCGCATTGGCCTCCTCAGGTGTTCCCTTGAGGGGGCCAATTGCTTTTCCGCGTGTGGCTTGCGGCACGGAACAGGGTGATCACATCAACGCCGCGCAACGAACAAGCGGCCACCGCGTTTCAAACGCAATCACGGCGAAGTCCTCCCGTTTGGTGGCCTTGCACAACTGCACGTGACCGGAGTGTGATCATGTCCACGACCCAAGAAGAAAAGTCCGTCAAGCCGCGTTCGCGCAGCCGCAAGGCGGGTCAAAAGGCGGCAAAATTCGAAGCAAAGGCGCAAGTCGCGTCCGACCTCGGGACCGTGGAGGCCGAGCCGGTCAGCGCCATGATCGCCGCGGCGATCGAAGCGGCCGCAACCGAAGTTGCGCAGGCGGAGACGACACCCGCCGAGATGGCAGAAGCCGACGTCGCGCCGGGCGAGGCGGTGCCGAGCGAAGCCGCGCCGGCCGTTTCGGCAATGGAGGAAACTCCGGATGCGGCCCTGAGCGGCGAGGTGCTTCCCCCGGAAGTGCGCAAGCCGCAAGCCCGGGAGGCTGCGCTTTCGGCCATGGCGCTCGCTTATGGCGACTACACGCGAAAATCGTGGGCGGCAGGGCGCTTCCTGCTTGAACGGCTGATGACGGTGCGTTCGTTCGACGAGGCGGTCGAGGTGCAGGGCGAATTCGCCAGGCAAGCCTATGCGAACTTCATCGCCCAGTCGGAGAGGATGTATGTTCTCTACGGCGAATGGGCCCAGCAATTCTTCAAGCCGTATGAAAGTCTCGCGGCTGAATGGACGCGGGCAGGGCGCTGAACGCAATACGCCGCGGGCGGCCGGGGTGAGGAGCGTTCCCACTCCCGCCGGCGCGGTGTGAACAGAACCGCGGTGTGAACAGAACCCGGTCGGCAAGACGGATTGCCGCAAAGTTAGTGGAGTGGATTTGACATTCGCTAACCACGTCCCGAAGACTCCACAAGCGAAGCGAATGTCAAATCAAAGCCCCACTAGAAACCTATATTGCCGGTGACGCTCTGGTTCTAACACTGCATCGGTGTCCATTGAGAAGAGATGCAAATGCTGGAGTTGGACCGCTCGCTTGCCGAGCGCTCCGTGCTCAATCGGCGACCCGGCCCGCGTGGTGCAGCCAGGCATGAATGATCTGCCATTTGTCCCGCCGGCCGGGGCGGAAATCGAGCAGCGGGGAATGCCTGTCCTGAAGCTCGCAGAAGAATTTCAGCGTGTCGCGGGCGGTTGGCTCTGAGGGCGGGTCGATCGGCTGGGCCTGCAGCCAACGATCCCATTCCTGAAGCACCTGGGACTTCCACTGATCCTGTCGCATCGCCGTCGCGTCCTCGTCTTCTCAAGACGTGAAGAGACCCCCTTTTCAGAAAGGGTCCCGGGTCGTCGCGCTGGTCTTTGGGAGTGGGTTCGGGCGAGATCGCCTGTTTCTCAAGCGATCCGGAAGGCCATCGACGCCGCCGTGCCGATGCGTGCCTTCAAACCCACTATGCTCAGGGAGGGCTTAATCGTTTCTAAATGCGTCTGCATGGAAGTCAAGCGATTGGCGCGGATTTGCTTCCAGTATCGCCGATCTGAAGTCCCTGCACCCAAGCGGCGAATTCGATCAGGGACTTCGGATCGATAAAGCGGTCCTGGAATCAATAAGTTTGCGGGAGCCCATGACTTTCCGAAGTTCGTCAAGGTGGTTGCTGCAATGGAGCACGAGTTTCGGAAAGTGGGCGCTAAAGTGCTTTTCGCTCCCGTCATTGTGCAGCCCTTGCTTTGAAACTAACATCGCGCATGCCCGCAGAGTACGGACCAGCGAGATGGCAAAAACCATTGGCCTCATGACACGACGCCTGAATGTCGGTTTGGTGACGATCGCAATGATTTTCGCGAACATCGCCGGCCACGTTGTCTCGGCCAGGGCTCAGCCGGCGGCCGTGCCGACCGGTGCGCCGCTTGTGTTCGGCATGAGCGAGCAGGAGGCCTCCGCCGCGCTTGGCGTGCCCCTGAGTTACGTTCGCGGGCGTCCCGGCAACGAACTCCTGCTGGCGCTGCCGAACGTCAAGGGCAGCGCACTCACGATCCGAAGCGACGGACTCTATCTGCAATTCCGCAAGGGAAGGCTGACGGGATGGAAAGGCGACTGGGGAACGGCCAGGCCGCCTTTCGTAGGCTGGTGAGGTTAAGGGGGATGGATACGAAAACGACGATCCTGGCGGCGGCCTTCGCAGCCACGGTGGCGAGCAGTCCGGTCCGGGCGCAGGTGGTCTATGGCGCCGGGCATGAGCGCTATGGCAACGGCAATACGGCGAGCTTCTTCTTCTACGACAACCGCGACGATCAGCGCGATTTCCCGACCAATGGCG
Source organism: Bradyrhizobium sp. (assembly GCF_027451485.1). Taxonomy (GTDB): domain Bacteria; phylum Pseudomonadota; class Alphaproteobacteria; order Rhizobiales; family Xanthobacteraceae; genus Bradyrhizobium. Next base: position 10,314 of record NZ_DAIDJE010000156.1, on the reverse strand, counting down.
TCTTCCCGGGCAATTTCGCCACCGAGCCGTTTTTCGCAGGTGTCGGCGCCGCCGGATGGCTCGGCAGCAACCCGCAGCATCAGGCGATTCCCTATCCGTCCCGGACCTACTCCGTGCAGGTGCGCGGCTATGTCACCTGCCCGCATACGCGGATCGAGCGGGCGGCCGACGGCCGGCGGTATGTCCGCTGCCTGACTCCATAAGCCTCGTCCTAAACACAAGTTGCGCCCTATTGCGGCCTTGACGTTTTGGCAGCGCATCAGGTGAGATGACGCCATGTTTCGGGCTGTCTTCCTCGCGCTACTGGCCACTGTCGTGGCGGCATGGTCTACCGTGTCGCCCATGGTGTCACCCGCCATGGCCGCCGAAACCGCGAGCTTCGAGAATTCGGCGACGCTGCTTGCGGAAAGTTGCGGCAAGGACATCGAGGCCAATTGCCTCGGCGTCAGTCTCGACGCGCCGCGCTTGCGCGAATGCTTGTCACGCAACGCCGACAGCATCTCACCGCAGTGCCGCACCGACTACATCAAGGCGTTCGACGCGATCCAGAAGCGCATCGCCGCGCGCAGCGCCGTCTGGAGGGCGTGCGACCGCGACAAGCAGAAGATCTGTGCCGACCTGCAGGGCAAACCGGGCGAGACCATTGCCTGCCTTTTGAAGGCGCCGGCGCGAAGTCTCGGCTGGGGATGCAACCAGGCGCTCGGCCAGGCGGGGTATCGCTGATGGGCTTTTCCGGCATCGCGCGGCGCCTCGTTCCGCTGGGCCTTCTCGGAATGCTGCTCGCAGCCGCTCCGCCCGCTTGGTCGCAGGATGCGCCGACGACGGAAGCGATGGTCGCGGCGCTCTCCGGCCTTGAAGCGCCTTCCGATCTCGACGTCGCCGTTCTGCGCCAGCAGGCCGCCGAACGGATCAAGAAAAGGGCCGATCTCGTTGCTCTCAAGCGTCCGCCGCTGTCGCGCGAGCTTAACCGGCTGCCGCATATCGACCTCGACATCCAGTTCAATCCGGACTCGCCGGTGATCCGCCCCGACTCCTACCGCACGATCGGCCGCCTGGCCGATGCGCTGACCACGCCGGCGCTGACATCGTTGACGTTCCTGATCGTCGGCCGCTCCGACGCCAACGGCAAGCGCGACAGCAACATGGCGCTGAGCCAGCGCCGGGCAGAGGCGGTCCGCGATGCGCTGGTGACGACGTTCAAGCTTTCGTCCAAGCGCATTCTCGCGGTCGGTCTCGGCGAGGAGCAGCTGGTGGATGCCAACAATCCGAAGGCCGCGATCAACCAGCAGTCCATGGTCGTCACGCTCCGCGAGATCGCGCCAGTCGCCGGCGGCACAAGCGTAAAGCCGCCGGAAGCGAGCGCCAAAAAATCCTCGCGAAAGGGCGTCAGGTAAGCGGTCCGGGCCAAGCCGGATCGAGCATCGGTTTCCGCTTCGCAAAAGGCTCTTTGGCGAAGGCGAAGGATATGCAGGTTCGAGCCCGCCTGTGGCGGCGAGAGTCCATTTAGGTCAGCTCCGCTGCCCTTCTTTTGGCATTGCGATATTGCGTCGAACTCGTCTAGAAAGGTCGTGAGCGGCGGCCTTCGCAACCAAGCGTCAACGGTTTTATCCGAAGGTTGCCGCAAAAGGGCTCGGCAATGCTGATTCGCAGCGAAATGATCGAAGTCTTGGGGCAGGCGGCCACGCCTGAGGCCCGACGCTCGATTTTGCCTGCGTCGCTGCCCACCCTGCTTCTCGGCGGGCTTCTGCTTCTTATCGGCCCCTGAGGGCCGTCTGGGCGGTTTACGCCTGGGCACTCAGGGGTTCGTACCGCAACCGAGAAACCCTTCAGCGCGCAGGAAATGCGAGCCGCACCGACCCAAAGGAATCAGCAGATGACCCAAGCTCCGAAGTCCGAAAAGGACCGCGTCGTTATCTTCGACACCACGCTGCGCGACGGCGAACAATGCCCCGGCGCCACCATGACCTTCGAGGAAAAGCTCGAGGTGGCCGAAATGCTCGACGACATGGGCGTCGACATCATCGAGGCGGGCTTTCCCATCACCTCCGAAGGCGATTTCCAGGCGGTCAGTGAGATCGCCCGCCGCTCCAGGAACGCGGTGATCGCCGGCCTCTCGCGCGCCCATCCCGACGACATCGACCGCTGTGCGCAGGCGGTAAAATTCGCGAAGCGCGGCCGCGTCCACACGGTGATTGCAACCTCGCCCCTGCACATGCGCGTCAAGCTGAACAAGACGCCGGAGCAGGTGCTCGAGACTTCAGTGGCCATGGTCATGCGCGCCCGCAACCAGATCGACGACGTCGAATGGTCGGCCGAGGATGGCACGCGGTCCGAGATGGATTTCCTGTGCCGCATCGTCGAGGCGGTGATCAAGGCCGGCGCGACCACGGTCAACATTCCCGACACCGTCGGCTACACCGTGCCGGAAGAGTACACCGCCTTCATGCGCACGCTGATCGAGCGGGTGCCGAATTCCGACAAGGCCGTATTCTCGGTTCACTGCCACAACGATCTCGGCATGGCAGTGGCGAATTCGCTGGCCGGCGTCGCCGGCGGCGCGCGCCAGGTGGAATGCACCATCAACGGCATCGGCGAGCGGGCCGGCAACGCCGCGCTCGAAGAGATCGTGATGGCGATGCGGGTTCGCAACGACAAATTTCCGTACTGGAACAAGATCGACACCACCAAACTCACCGCCGCATCAAAGCTGGTGTCGGCGGCGACCTCATTCCCGGTGCAGTACAACAAGGCGATCGTGGGACGGAATGCGTTCGCCCATGAGAGCGGCATCCATCAGGATGGCGTGCTGAAGGATGCCTCGACCTACGAGATCATGAAGCCGGAAATGGTGGGCCTGAAACAGTCCTCTCTGGTGCTCGGCAAGCACTCGGGCCGTCATGCCTTCGTGCACAAGCTGGAAGAGATGGGCTACAAGCTCGGCGCCAACCAGATCGAGGATGCCTTCGTGCGGATGAAGGCGCTCGCCGACCGCAAGAAGGACATCTACGACGAGGACATCGAGGCGCTGCTGGATGAGGAGATCGCGGCCGCGCACGATCGCATCAAGCTGACCTCGCTGACGGTGATCGCCGGCACGCACGGGCCGCAGCGCGCCACCATGAAGCTCGACGTCGACGGTCAGATCAGGATCGAGGAAGCCGAGGGCAACGGTCCGGTCGATGCGGTGTTCAACTGCATCAAGCGTTTGGTACCGCACGAGGCCAAGCTCGAGCTGTACCAGGTTCATGCAGTGACCGAAGGCACCGACGCCCAGGCCGAAGTGTCGGTGCGGCTCGCGCATGAGGGCCGATCGATGACGGCGCGCGCCGCCGACCCCGATACGCTGGTGGCCTCCGCCAAGGCCTATCTCGGCGCGCTGAACAAGATCGTCATGAAGCGTCAGCGCGACATCCCGGCGCAGGCGGCGGGTTAACGACGCCGCGCTCGTTCCGAGGGCGGGCATCGAACCCCGATCCGGCGACGTGATCCCGACGCTTGCCTTCTTGCGGGATGCGCCGTCGCGCCAAAATGGCGAAGCTATTGGCGTGGACGGCGCGGCGCGGTTCCATTTTTCCTGACGTTCGCGCGGCGCCGCAGGGGTCCGGAGTCCGTGCCGGGAGGCGCGGTCCCGGAACGAATCCCCTCACAAATCACTGATCTGCGATGGAACCTGGAACCCTATCTGCGGCGGGACGTTTGTTGCCCGCGACCGGGCACGCCCCGGGGAGGAATTCAGCAACGGAGAAGAGCGAATGAACCCAGGAAAAATTGCGACCGCAGCCACGACTTTCGCATGTGCGACTTTGCTTTCATTGAGTTGGTCGGTCGGCAGCGCGCAAGCGGTTGAAAAGGCCCAGACGCGGGTCAGCCATGCCAAGGTTTCGAAACACGTTGCGGTCTCGCACCGCCACATGCGCTATGCCCGGCATGGCTATGCGCGCGGCTATGGGCGTGCACCCAGTTATGGACCTGGCCCGGGATACGGTTATGGGCCTAACCCGGTCGCCGCGGGCGCCAACGTCGCAGCCGGCGCCGTGAACACCGCAGGCGCGATCGCCGCCGGCGCGATCGGCACGGCGGGCGCCATCGCCGCCGCTCCGTTTGGCGAAGGTCCCTATGCCATGGGCCCCGGCTACGAGGGTCCGTATTATGCATCGAGCAATTGGGGCGACTACGAGTGCCGTCCGGGCGTAGGCCCGTATGATTGCCGCCCCTACGCCGCGAAGGACTGGTATCACCGCTGATTGAGCTTTGGCTGACGACGAGCGGAGAGGCGGCCGGACGGCCGCCTCTTTTCGTTATCGCCCTTCGTCGTCGTCATGGCGCGTCGGCGGCCTGTGGTCGGAACGCGCAAGCAATCTTCCTCGGAGCCGCGCGTCGAGCATCGAACCGGATTCGATCGAACGGTTCGACCGATCGCTGAGAATGGATCGCGGTCTCGCTCGCTATGCTCGCGGTCCGGGATGACAGTTCAATTCAACCGCATGCACATCCTGGAGTGCTTGCGCCAGACGTAATACGTACCGCAAGGTGGCTGCGGATGTGCGCCGGCGGGGCATTCGTTCCAGGCCACCGCGCCGGCTTCCCAGCCGTTCACGACGCAGCCGCCATTGACGGCGGCGTGGCAGCCCGGGCCGCAGCCATCATAGGCCTGCGCGGCGCCAGGATTCAAACCGAGCCCGAGCCCAAGCCCAAGCGAGAACAGCGCGGCGACAAGCAGTCTCATGTGATTCCCTCCCGTATGCCGGCCGGATGGCGGCGATCGCATCTTAAACCTGCCGCTTTGCCGTCAGGTTCCAAGCAGGAAGGCAATTTACGGGACGATCTCGATCGTCGTGTTCTGTTTTCCTTCCGCCCGGATCAGTTCGAAAAGGGAGCGCGCATGATCAGGACTGAGCCTGATGCAGCCATGCGAAACCGGTCGCCCGAGATTGCGCACTTCAGAGGTACCGTGAATGGCGTATCCGCTGTGAAAGAAGATCGAGTACGGCATCGGCGTGTAGTCGTAGAGCTTGGAATAGTGCATCGTCTCGAGAGAATATGGCTTGTAGGTCCCGACCGGAGTCCGGTAGCCGCGTCGCGCCGTCGAGACTCTCCATTCGGCAAATCGAGCACCATCGACCGTGACGTTCATCGTCTGGCTTGAAAGCTGCACTTGAACCGCAACCTCGGCGAAGCCGCTGTCGCAGGCCACCAACAGCAAGACAATGGCGGAGGCAGACGCCATCGCCCTGGAAAATGATCGGGGCATTGCTCAACGGGGTTCGCAATGGTCGTGATTGCCGGCGCCGCAAGTCGACCGGATGGTCGAATGCGGAGCCTATATGCGCGCAAGGGCAGGAGAGCGTTGAAAGCTCACCGATGGCGGTAATGGTGATGCCGGACGTAACCGCGGCGATGGACGCCGTAGGGACGGGCATAATAGCGGTAGCGCGGATATGTGTAGTACGGCGTGTAACCGCCATAGTACGGCGCGTAATAGCCGGTGTAAGGATACGGATAGGCGTAGGGATAGCCGTAGCCGTAGTAGTAGGCCGGACCGCCATAATAACCGTAGGCGCCGCTCGCGATTGCTCCACCGATCAGCGCGCCGGCGATTGCTCCGGCGCCCCAGCCCCAGCCGCCGCGCCAATAGACCGGTGTCGGCCTCTCCACGGCCGACTTCATCGCGGAGATGTTGGTCGGCAGCGGGGCCGCCGTTGCCACACCGATTTGCCCTGCAAGCAGCGCCGCTGCCAAACCACAGGCCAGTGACTTCCCGAGAACGCGCATGACCGCCCCTCTTCTTTCATTCGGACAAATACAAAAAGCCTTGCTCAAGCTTCGCCTAAACGCTCTCACGCAAGGAACCTTCGCTCCTTGACCTAGCTCAAATTGCAAAATTGGCGGTTTGCCAGACACTTTGAGGCTGATGGAGCCGCTCCGCTGCGGGCCGGCCCGACAGGCGCGCCGAGGTAAACGCGACGTCGTCAGTTGCGCGCGAAGTAAAGGGGAGTCCTCAGTGTCAACTGGTAGGCGGGTTTGGGCATCCACATGATTTCCAGCATCACGCCGAACAGGCGGTTGTCATTGTCATCCATCCGATCCAGGTCGAAGCGCGCGACCGGCTGGGTCAGGGGATGTACCGGCGTGAAGTTCAGAAGCTCGGCGCCGCCAAATGATTGCACGCCGAGGCGTCCGGTGAATTTCCAGTTGTTCGGCCATTGATAGTAGCCGCCGACGTACCCGATCGTACTTGGATGGATGTTTGCCAGCGCAGTGTTGAGCGAGACGCGGGTGTCCTGCACGCCGGCAAGCAATCCGCGCGTCTCGTCCTTGTCGAAGGCATAGTCAAATTCGAGGATGTTGGTGAATATTGTCGTCGAAAGCGGGCTGCTGTTGGGCACCGACTGCGTAATGGTCGGCTGCCATGTGATGGTGGGAATCGATCCGCCGTCCTGCTTGTAGAGATCCGCCTGGAATCCGATGTTCCAGCTTGTGATCGCCGGCGTCGACCAATCGCTGACGGGTGTGCTGATCGAGCTTGCTGAAACGCCGGCATAGAGCGACACGCGGTCGGTCACGTCGATGGTGAGGGGAAGATCGACGACGGCACCCTGGATCGCGGGCAGGCTGATCCCGCTGGGGTGCGGCAAGGCCGTGCCGTTGGCGAGCAGGACGCCTTGCAGATTGGGAAACAGTGCCGAATTCCCCAGTCCAATGGGCAGCGCTCCGGCCGGAAGCGACACATAGCTCGATTTCATATCCAGGTAGATCGACGGCGTCGCGTCCGACTGGCTCGTTGCGCCGCTGTCGTCATCGCCGTCCTTTGCAGATGCGGCACAGACGCACGCGACGCAGGTTGCGACGAGGGCGGCGGTTCGCAACGGAAACGGCATCGGGATCGGTCTTCCAACTCGTGTTCAGGCAGGCGTCCTCACGCCTCTCCCGGTCTTGTCGGGCGATACTCTCCATCCGGCGTCCGGCCGGCACAAGCCGCAAGGCGAACGGCCTGATGAGAAATCCTCAAGGAATTGGTTGGGCGTCAAGTGCTCCGGGCGGACGGCAGGCTGGTGGGGGGTCATCCTGCGCGCGGTGCAATGATGCGCGCCGACCTTGGTCCGAAGCGTTCGGAGAAGCGACGCGCCTTTCGCGCGAGCTTGGATGGTCCCGGCACCGCATCACCGAAGCGCGGGACCATCCGTCGCTCTCCCCCCACGGGGCAGTCCTGGGGAGCACGGGTCAGTTTGCCCGGCATCTTGTTGCCATTGAGCCTTTTTCACACGGGCAAAGGGACTAGTCCTGATGCCCCGGGGGACGCAGGGCCGCGCCGCTGCAATGCGCGGCAACGATCACTCGTCCGCAGACGAGCGGCGGAATGTTAGGAGATCTACAATCATAACCGTGAGTATCTCGTTCCGGCACTCGGCGGTTTCTTGTAGTCTCGCGCTTCGAGAGCCGAAGGACCGCTTGATGCCAGACTCTGTCTTCCGCGCGAACATCGACCACTTTCTCGAAACCCTGGATGATTCCGATCTCGCGCCGGAGAGCTATGCGGCCATCGTCAAGCGGCTCGTCGAGGAAGAGGACAAGCTCGGCCGTTATCAGGAGCAGCTTGAATTTGCAGAAAGCAGGGCGGCGAACGGCCGGAGCCGGCTGGATCGGCTTCGTTGGATGCGCGACGGAGAAGTTCATCCGGCCCAGCGCGCAGGACTGGACCGGCTCATTGCGACATTCGAACTCACCCAACGCCTGCTGGACAATTTCTGTCGTCAGTTGCGGACGCAAGCCTCGACCTCGCAACTTTAGCTCGGATTGTGCCGAATAGCCGGAGCCGGTGGCAATGCGGGGCCATCTCCCTCATTTTCTCGCCATCATCGCACCGGCAACGATGCTCGCCAAACGGAAAACCCGCCCAACCCCGAGGGTTGAACGGGCACAGCTTTCCAGTACATCCGTGGAAAGACGTCGTCTGCCTTACGCCAGCGAAAGATTGTCTGCGCTGACCTTGCCGCGCATGCGGTCGGCCTTGATCTCGAACGTCACCTGCTGTCCCTCGGCCAGTCCGGAAAGCCCGGCACGCTCGACGGCGCTAATGTGCACGAACACATCATTGCCGCCCTCGTTCGGCTGGATGAATCCGAAGCCCTTTTGGCCATTGAACCATTTCACAGTACCTGTCGTCATTCTCTTCTCCAAAGCGCACGTGCGCGTTTTCGCGCGACAGTCGCGCGAATGAATTCAACTTCGTCGATGTCTTTGGAAAAGGAGCCCGCGGGCGCATTCAACAAGGCACAGCGGCTAATCGAACAAAAAGCTATATATACTCTTTTCGCGATTTTACAAGCAGTGCGGGGCCTGCGGCAAAATCCGCCGCTTCAATGCAACAAGCAGCACGGCGGCGGCGCACCGAATTCGAGGCGCCGTCACGAGCAAATCCAGATGATCACGATCGTCATGGGAACAGCGGCACCCAAGGCGCCGCCGATCATCAACGCGAACGCCGACAGCAGGTTTGCTTCGGCGGGTCCCTCATTTCCCGACATGCCGTTGCCCCATCGAGCCCCAGCCCCGCGGGCAGGGTGGATATTCATGGTTAACAAAGGGTTAACGGAATCCGAAAAAGGCCGCATTTGGCTCCGGAAGATGCCGGACTTCGGCCCTTAAAATTGCCGCAGGAATCGGCGGAATATCGACATGGGCGGGGTTTTGAGGATTCAGGGGAGTTCTCGAACATGTCTCTGCAATTCCATCAGGCCGTCGAAAACATGGACGTATGGAGCGCCAGCTGCGCCGACGTTTCGTTCGTCATTACCTTCGCAAGTCCGTCAGGTCCCGGCTTTCACGGACGTCGCGGCTTCCTTGCATCATGGCGCCCGGACCATTCGGGAATAGGCGCGATCAAGGTCATCGGTTCGCCGTTCGATACATTCACCGAGGCCGAGGGCGCCTGCAACACGATGCTTGGCGTATTGGAGAACGGGTAGCGCTCCGATTCCGAAGTTCGCAGGATATCGCGGCGGCCTCCGATGCGAACTTCGGAATCAAAGGAGCTCTGGCAACTTATTGATTTCTGAGTAGCGGCTTTGAATTTGAAGTTCCTATGACGAACTTGCAGCGAGACCGATAGGAACTTCAAATTCGCCGCACCGGTGGAGTGGATTTGACATTCGCTACCCACCTGGCCGCAGTTCGCAAAACGCGATGTCAAATCCTGAATCGGACCGCTCACTCTGCGTCCCGCATTCATGCGATGCCCGGATCTTCCTTGTCCGGACCACGCATCACGATTTTCAACTGATCGTCCGGCAGTGGCCGTTGCAGGGCCTTCGCTTCGTCCCACGGCGCGCGCAGCCAGACGTCGCGCTCCTCGTCCGTGGTCAGGATCACCGGCATGGCCTTGGGATGGATCGGTTCGACCACGGCGTTCGGTGACGTCGTCAGGAAGCCATAGACCTGATGCGGTCCGGGCACCGGCTTGGACTTTGTGCCGCGATCGCCGTCGAACGTGGTCCAAATCCCGGCGAAGGCGGTGAGGGGACGGTCGTCGTCGAGTGCGAACCAGACCACGTCCTTCTTCTTCGTCTCGGGATTTGTCTCCGGCGCGTATTCCGCAAAGCTGTTGAACGGCACCAGGCAGCGGTTCTCCGGCTTGAGCCAGCCGCGCCAATGCGGCGATGAGGTGTTGCGGATGTTCGTCACGGGCGGTCCGCCGCTCCGCGGCGGGGGCGGCATTCCCCAGCGCATCATCGCCAGTTCGGTCCCGGTACCGGTATTTCGGACCACGGGGGCAGGATAGTCCGGGAAGACGCCGGGCATGGGCGCGAGATTGCCGACGTAACGGTTAACCACGCGAAACAGCGCGATGATGGCAGCCTGGTTGGTGGTGATGCTATAGAGATTGCACATCGGTGAACCAGCGACGTTCGAATGTCATATCGTAGGCGCATTGCCTGCTGTGGAAAGAGAGATAACAACATGCGATCCATTTTGATCATCGCGATGTTGCTTGGCTCGATCGCCCGGGCTGAAGCTATCGACCGTGACAAGTGGGTTGCGCAGACCGCAAGAGCAAGCAAGGCCTGCCAGGCCAAATTTCGAAAGAAGTTCGGTGACGCGGAAGGCCACAATTTCGCAGACTGTATCACGGACCAGAACAACAAGGCGGTGGACACCTGTACCGGGGACAGCGAGTTTGCCAACTGTGTCCGGGAACGATCCTTGAAAGTATTGGAAGTGTGCGACCTGTCCGGATGCTGAGGCAAATCGCGCCGGCCCTGTTGGGGGACTCAATCGGCGATTTTCAATGTCGGTTGCGCCTGCACACCGAAACGT
>NZ_DAIDJE010000155.1 GCF_027451485.1 Bradyrhizobium sp. | reverse complement strand
ACAAGCGCAACCGATGGCGGCGCGATGCCGGCCTCAGGCTCGATCATCTTTTGATAAGCCCTGCACTGGCATCGCGGCTCAAGAAGGCAGGGGTTGATCGTCTGGTGCGTGGCGAGGAAGGCGCGAGCGACCATGCGCCGGTCTGGATCGATTTACGGTAGGTATTCCAATCGGGAGCCTTCACAGGCAGCGGTTGTGCCCCTCCTTAAACGCAACCGTCAACTCTTGTTAAGGAAATCGTCGTAGACTTGACGGCAATTTATTGCCGATTGCCTGTTCAAATCACGGCCGCACCTTTTTTCGATTGGCCAATCAAAATGCTTGTTTGCTATCTGACTGACGAGCCTGGAAAGATCCCCGCCATCCGCGCGGCACTGGAGCCGCGTTACTCCGTCGTCCCCCGCGTCTTAGGGCAAGAACCTGTCTTCGCGCCGAGCGGCGTGCTGATGGTGGACGCGGACCTGCGGCAACCGACGTGCGTCGAGCAGATCAGGCACGTGATGGCTGATCTGAAAACCGTGAGTGAAAGGCTGTTTGTCGTTCACCGGCACCTGCATCACTTGATGGCCCAGGCGTTTGCGCTCGGGGCAACCGAGGTTGTGCACAACGCCAGGCAGGCGGCTGCCAAGCTGACCCAGGTCGAGGCGGCCATGCGCGCAGCGGAAACCGGTTCCGAGCACGCGCCGAACTGGATCACCGATTGCGGAAAAGCCTTCGGCTCCATGTTCTCAGCGATCGGACAGCGTAATGCTATCCACCTTGCTGATGCCGAAACTGTCACCGCGCAGATTGTCGCGAGCATTAGTCAGAACGGTTTGAGCGGATGGCTCGATAACGTCCGAAAGTATCACGAAGGAACCTTCCAGCACTGTTTGCTGGTCACCGGCATTGCGGTTGCCTTCGCGCTGGATATCAAGTTCGGCCCCCAGGACGTGAAGCGACTGGGGATGGCGGCCACGCTGCACGACATCGGCAAGGCCCGAATCCCGCTTTCGATTCTCGACAAGCCTGGGCGTCTTGCCTCAAACGAGGAAGATATCATGAAGCAGCATCCGTTGATCGGATACGATCTGCTCAAGGATATCCCCGGTATCAGCACCGAAACGCTGGATGCGGTCAAACATCACCACGAATATCTTGATGGTTCGGGTTATCCCGATGCGCTCACGGCATCAGAAATCTCCGATCTTGTGAGGCTTTTGACCATCTCGGATATTTTTGCCGCTCTGATCGAGTCGAGACCATATCGTGTGGCGATGCCGCGCGAAGAGGCCTACAACATTCTGTGCGGCATGACGGGCAAATTGGAGACTTCGCTCCTCAAGGCATTTCGCCGGACAGCGCTGGCAACCTGAGAATAGCACCTACCGCGCCCCGGCAAACGAGTATCGTTTTGGCATCTTGCGATCGGCGGCGCCGCGATCATTGGGCCCTGCCTGTCTACGATCTGGACGGGATTTTCCCTAATCCTGCTGCGCACAAGGCTGGGGCATCGATTCATGCTAAGGAAAGGCTGACGCCTTTCGAATCTGTCTCCAAAAGAGGCCCATGGCCAAGTCCTCCCTTTCCTTCGTCTGCCAGAACTGCGGCGCAGCCTATAACCGCTGGCAGGGCAAATGCGACTCCTGCGGCGAGTGGAATACGCTCGTCGAGGAGGATGTCACCGGCGCCACCACAGTGCCGGCCTCGATCCGCTCAAAGCGCAAGGGCCGTCACTTTGCGCTGGAGAGCCTTTCCGGCAAAAGCCAGGACGCCCCGCGCCTGTCCTCCGGCATGGCCGAGTTGGACCGCGTCACCGGTGGCGGCTTCGTCCGCGGCTCGGTGCTGCTGGTCGGCGGCGATCCCGGCATCGGAAAATCGACTCTGCTTACGCAGGCTACCAGCCAGCTGGCGCGGGCCGGCCACCGTGCCGTCTACATTTCCGGCGAGGAGGCGGTCGCGCAGGTACGGCTGCGTGCTGAACGCCTCGGGCTTGCAGACGCGCCGGTGCAGTTGGCAGCGGAGACGTCGGTTGAGGATATAGTCTCGACCCTTTCCGAGGGCGCAACCCCGCGCTTGATCGTGATCGATTCCATCCAGACCATGTGGACCGATACGGTGGAGTCTGCGCCGGGTACCGTGACGCAGGTGCGCGCTTCGGCGCAGGCACTCATTCGCTTTGCCAAGAAGTCCGGTGCCGCGATCATTCTGGTCGGCCATGTCACCAAGGACGGCCAGATCGCAGGACCGCGCGTGGTCGAACACATGGTGGATGCAGTGCTCTCGTTCGAGGGCGAGGGCTCGCAGCAGTTCCGGATCCTGCGGGCTGTGAAAAACCGCTTTGGCCCGACCGACGAGATCGGCGTTTTCGAAATGACGGGCCTGGGTCTTCGCGAGGTCTCCAACCCCTCCGAACTGTTCCTGTCCGAGCGCGATCTCGGCAGCCCGGGGACGGCGGTGTTCGCCGGAATCGAAGGCACCCGACCCGTCTTGGTCGAACTGCAGGCGTTGGTGGCGCCGACATCGCTCGGCACGCCGCGCCGGGCGGTGGTCGGCTGGGACCCCAGCCGCCTCTCCATGGTGCTGGCGGTGTTGGAGGCCCATTGCGGGGTCAAATTGTCGGGCCATGACGTCTATTTGAACGTCGCCGGCGGCCTGCGCATCCAGGAACCGGCGGCGGACCTCGCTGCCGCGGCCGCCCTGGTGTCCTCGCTCGTCAACGCGCCGCTTCCGGCGGATGCTGTCTATTTCGGCGAAATCTCGCTCTCGGGCGCGGTTCGCCCCGTCGCGCAGACCTCCGCCCGCCTCAAGGAAGCCGCCAAGCTGGGCTTTGGCCGCGCGGTATTGCCCGAATCAGCCCGGGGCGAGGCCAGCAGCGATTCCGGCCTGTCGCTGATGTCAGTGGGAGGGCTTACCAGCCTTGTCGCGGAAATCGCCGCGCGCGGGTCCCCGCGCGGGAACAAGGACCATTCGGCGGCGGAAAAAAATGCAACACATGCGAGATTCCGCAGTCGTGAAGGCTAGGTGTACGTGACGTTCCCCGTCCCCGCCGCTATACATCCGGCGCGCGGGACTGGATGGCGTATCTCCGGCCTTGCCGCGCCCGCCTCGGACCGTCAGCTTGGGACGGCGCCCGATTCGCGGTTTGAACCTTGATGCGGACCCGACCAGCCGATGCCGATTACAATCCTCGATCTCGTTCTGCTCGCTGTGATGCTGATTTCCGGCTTGCTGGCGATGGTACGCGGCTTCATGCGGGAAATCCTGTCGATTGCGGCCTGGGGAGCCGCCGCGCTGGTGACGCTCTATTCGTTCTCCAAGCTGCTGCCGACCGCCAAGACTTATTTCAATAACGACACGGTCGCGAGCATTGTCGTGGTCGCGGGGGTTTTTGTCGCGACGCTGATCGTGGTGTCCGTGATAACCGTGCGAATCTCCGACATGATCCTTGATTCGCGGATCGGGGCCTTGGACCGCACCCTCGGATTCCTGTTCGGTCTGGCGCGCGGCCTGTTGATCGTGGTGGTGGCGTTCCTGTTCTTCACCTGGCTGGTTCCTGAGAAGCAGCGGCCGGATTGGGTGACCGGGGCAAAATCCCGGATGGTCCTGCAAGGAACCGGGGATTGGCTGATGGCGCTCTTGCCGGATGACCCGGAGAACACCATTTTGAAGAGATTCAAGAAGAATAAACCCGAAGATGAGCAGACTGACGCCGAGCCGACGGCCCCTGCCTCAGGCGACGGATATAGTAAACCGGCCCGAGACAGCCTTAAAAAGCTGATCGAAAAGCCCGCGGCACGGTGATCGCTGGTTACAAGAGAGGCGCGATGGACAGCCAACAAAGCCCTTCCGACGACGCCAAAGCTGCAGGGCCAAACACCGGCCCGCTCTACCTGGAAGACGCCGACCTGGAGGGCGACACGCTGCGCGAGGAATGCGGCGTGTTCGGGATTTTTGGCCATCCGGAGGCTGCGGCGATCACGGCCTTGGGGCTGCACGCGCTTCAGCATCGCGGCCAGGAAGCTGCCGGCATTGTCTCGTTTGATGGAACCCGGTTCCATTCCGAACGGCGCCTCGGCCTCGTCGGTGACACGTTCTCCCGGCGCGAGGTAATCGAGCGCCTGCCCGGCAATGCAGCGATCGGCCACGTGCGCTATTCGACGACCGGCGAAACCATCCTGCGCAACGTGCAGCCGCTGTTCGCCGAGCTCAACGCCGGCGGTTTTGCGGTTGGCCACAACGGCAACCTGACCAACGGGCTGACGCTGCGCCGCGAACTCGTGCGCGGCGGCGCCATGATGCAATCCACGACCGACACCGAGGTCATCCTGCATCTGGTGGCCCAATCCAAGCGCAACCATTTCATCGATCGATTCATCGAGGCGCTGCGCGCCATCGAGGGCGCCTATTCGCTGGTGTCGCTGACCAACAAAAAACTGATCGGCGCGCGCGATCCGCTTGGTATCCGGCCGCTCGTGCTCGGGGAATTCGAGGGTTGCCCCGTGCTTGCCTCGGAAACCTGTGCGCTGGATATCATCGGTGCCAAATATGTCCGCGACGTCGAGCCTGGCGAAATCGTCGTATTCGATGACCGGGGCGCGCATAGCCACAAGCCGTTTCCGCCGAAGCCGCCCCGTCCCTGCATCTTCGAATACATCTATTTCTCGCGGCCGGACTCCATCGTCGGCGGGAGGTCGGTATATGACGTCCGCAAGGCGTTTGGGGCGCAGCTTGCGCGCGAAAGCCACGTGCCGGTCGATGTCGTGGTCCCGGTGCCGGACTCGGGCGTGCCGGCAGCGGTTGGCTACAGCCAACACTCGGGCGTGCCGTTCGAACTCGGCATCATCCGCAACCACTATGTCGGCCGCACCTTCATCCAGCCGACCCAGAGCATTCGCGAATCCGGCGTCAAGATGAAGCACAACGCCAACCGCGCCGCGATCGAAGGCAAGCGCATTATCCTGATCGACGACTCGCTGGTACGCGGCACCACGTCGAAGAAGATTGTCCGCATGATGCGCGAGGCCGGCGCCCGCGAGGTGCATTTCCGGCTCGCTTCACCGCCAATCCTTTACCCCGACTATTACGGCATCGATCTGCCGGACCGCGGCGGCCTGCTGGCGGCGACCCATAATCTCGAGGAAATGCGCGAGCTGATCGGCGCCGATACGCTCGCCTTCCTGTCGGTCGACGGCATGTACCGCGCCATGGGCTATCCCGGCCGCGATCCCGCCAATCCAAAGTTTTCCGATCATTGCTTCACCGGTGCCTACCCGACCAGCCTCACCGACCACGATCAGGTCGAGCCGCAGCCGCGACAATTGTCATTGCTGGCCGAGGCGAGCTGACGCACTGCATCCCGCAGGTTTTCTGTTATGGCCGGGCTTGTCCCGGCCATCCGCGTCTGTAAAAACCGCCGCAAACGTGGACCCGAAACAATGACCAAGCCCCTCACCGGCCGCATCGCTCTCGTCACCGGCGCCTCGCGCGGCATCGGCTATGCCACAGCGCGCGCGCTTGCCAGAGAAGGCGCGCAGATCGTGGCGATCGCGCGCACGCAAGGCGGGCTCGAAGAGCTCGATGACGAGATCCGGAAAGATGGCGGCACCGCCACTCTGGTGCCGCTCAGCCTGACCGACTTCGACGGAATTGCGCGGCTGGGGGCCGCATTAAATGAGCGCCACCGCAAGATCGATATTCTCGTCGGCAATGCCGGTGTCGCCGGCCCCTCTTCGCCGCTTGGCCATATCGACATGAAGCCGTGGAACGACGTCATTGCGCTCAATCTATCGGCCAATTTTCAATTGATCCGCTGCATGGAGCCGCTTCTCAAGAAATCGGACGCGGCCCGCGCCGTATTCATCACCGCGGACACGTCCAGCAAGGCGACTGCTTATCTCGGACCTTATGCAGCCTCCAAGGCCGCGCTGGAAACCCTGGCACGCGTGTGGGCCCACGAGACGAGCTCGTCCGCGCTTCGGGTCAACCTGTTCAACCCCGGCCCGATCCGCACCAGAATGCGCGCTGCGGTGTTCCCGGGGGAAGACCCACTGACGCTCGAGACCCCCGACCAAGCGGCGGAATTCATCGTGCCGATGTGCTTGCCGTCCTGGAATGAGACCGGCAAACTCTACGATTACCCAACCAGGAAGCTGATGAGTTTTCGTATGCCGGAGTGAGCACGAACGTGTCTTGAGCTGAAAACAAGAAACGACGGGAGGGCTACGATGCTGACAGGCCGCCGCTTGGGACGTGCGATTCGGTCGGGAGCCGCGGGCTGGATCGCTGCCGTTGTGTTGCTCGGAGGGCCGGCGCGTTTATACGCCGGCGAGATTCCGACCTTTACCGTCGACGCGAGCTGGCCAAAGCCGCTGCCTAACAACTGGATACTCGGTCAGGTTGGCGGCATCACCGTCGATTCCGAGGGTCACATCTGGATCATCCATCGCCCTCGATCCCTGACGGACGACGAGAAGGGAGCGGTTTTGACCCCGCCCCGCTCGAAATGCTGCGCTCCGGCACCTCCGGTGCTCGAATTCGACACCGACGGCAACCTGCTGCGGGCCTGGGGCGGCCCGGGCGACGGTTACGAATGGGTCGGACGCGAACACGGCATTGAAGTCGATGACCGCGGCTTTGTCTGGATCGGCGGCAACGCCACAAACGACAACGCCATCTTGAAGTTCACGCTCGATGGCAAATTCGTGATGCAGATCGGCAAGATTGCGCCAAGCAAAGGCAGCAATGACACCACCCAGCTGGGTAAGCCGGCCGAAACGACGATCGACAAGGACGCCAATGAGATCTATGTCGCCGACGGTTACGGCAATCGCCGCGTCATCGTATTCGACGCCACCACGGGCGCCTATAAGCGCCACTGGGGCGCCTACGGCCACGTTCCGAACGACGACCAGCAGCCGCCTTACGATCCCAAGGCGCCCGTGTCGCAGCAATTTGCCAATCCCGTCCACTGCGTGAAGATTGCCAATGATGGCCTGGTCTATGTCTGCGACCGCATCAACAATCGCATCCAGATCTTCCGCAAAGACGGAACTTTCGTGAACGAATGGTTTTTCGAGAAGACCACGCTCGGCAACGGCGCCGTGTGGGACATCGCGATCTGGCCCGATCCGAAACAGAGCTATCTGCTCAACGCGGATGGCGAGAACAATGAGATCCGCATCATCAATCGCTCGGACGGCACCGTGGTCGGCCGTTTCGGACGAAGCGGCCGCAATGCCGGACAGTTTCACTGGGTTCACGCGATCGCTGTCGACGCCAAGGGCAACGTCTATACGGCCGAGGTCGATAACGCCAAGCGCATCCAGAAATTCAAGCTGACCTCCGACGCGCTGCGATAACGCACGGCGGCGCGCCGCTGCTTGAATGCGTCAATTATTACCGGCTGGTCCGCTGCCCGACAGCGCGCGCCCGCCGCGCGCGACGCGGCGACGTTGCAGGCTGCGTGCGAAGCACGCTCGTTTCGCTCACGACGGCCGCTTTCGTTTGTGCGCGAAGGGATTGGCTTTCTCGCGCAGCGCAATTCGTACCGGCGTGCCCGGCAGGTCAAAGTGGTCGCGCAAGGAATTCACGAGATAGCGCAGATAGGCCTGCGGCACGGCGTCGGCGCGCGAGCAGAACAGCACGAAGCTCGGCGGCCGCGCCTTGGCCTGGGTGATATAGTTCAGCTTCAACCGCCGGCCGGAGACCGCAGGCGGCGGATTGGCGGCGATCGCCTGCTCGAACCAGCGATTGAGCGCCGCCGTGGGTATGCGCCTGTTCCAAACAGCATAGGCCTCTTCGATCGCCGCCATCAGGCGATCGATGCCCTCACCCATCAGGCCCGAAACAGCAACCAGAGGCGCGCCCTTGACCTGCGGCAGCCAGTGATCGGCCTCTGCGCGCAGCGCGGAAATCGCGCCGGGCTTTGCTTCCACCAGATCCCACTTGTTGACTGCGATCACGAGCGCCCGCCCCTCGCGCTCGATCAGGTCGGCAATGCGCAGGTCCTGTTCCTCGAATTTGCTTTGCGCATCCGTCATCAGTACGACCACCTCGGCAAAGCGTACCGCGCGCAAGGCATCCGCGACCGAAAGCTTTTCCAGCTTTTCCTCGATCCGCGAACGCCGCCGCAAGCCGGCCGTATCGAACACCCGAAACTCGCGGCCGTTCCAGGTAAATTCCACCGCAATGGAGTCGCGTGTCGTACCCGCCTCCGCGCTGGTGAGCAGCCGCTCCTCACCCAGCAGCCGATTGATCAGCGTCGACTTACCGGCATTGGGACGACCGACGACCGCCACGCGGATCGGACGCCGCGCCACGTCTTCATCCGTGTCGACCGCTTCGTCTCCGGCTTCATCCTTGTCCGTCACCTCCGGCATCAGTGCACGCAGCGCCTGATAGAGCTCAGCCATGCCCTCGCCGTGTTCGGCGGAAATCAGGATGGGATCGCCAAGTCCCAGCGCGTAGGATTCCATCGCGCCGACCTCGCCGTGCTTGCCCTCGCTTTTATTGGCGAGCAGAACCACCGGCTTGCTGGCCCGGCGCGCATAGTCGGCAAAGGCGCGGTCGTTCGGCGTCAATCCGGCGCGGGCGTCGATCACAAACATTAGCGCGTCCGCAAGTCCGATTGCGGTCTCGGTCTGTTCCTGCATCCGGGCGGTGAGCGACCCTCTTGCGCCCTCGTCGAGGCCTGCCGTGTCGATCACGGTAAAACGGAGATCGCCAAGCCGCGCTTCGCCCTCTCGCCGGTCGCGCGTGACACCCGGCGCATCATCGACCAGCGCGAGCTTCTGCCCGACCAGGCGATTGAATAACGTTGACTTCCCCACGTTAGGCCGGCCGATAATCGCAACCGTAAAGGGCATAATAGATCCGCAGCCCGGGAAATTCGAGGGAAAGTATGTTTTGCGCACCCAGCGGGACCGATCCCGGCCTGCTGCCGCGCCCCAGCTTTAGCGCGTAAACGTGCCGCCCGGTAGCGGTGCGGGGAATGGCGCGGCCGACTGCTGGGCTGCCGGCGCCGATTGCGGCGGCTGCGCCGCCGATTGCTGCGTCTCGGCCGGCTGATCGGGCGGTGTGGTTGTGCGGTGCCGCGCAACTTTCTTCTTGTGGGCTGGCGGCGCCGCCGTGCCGTCTTCCGACGGGGCCGCAGGATCAGAGCTCGCGGTTGCAGGCGCGGGCTGCTTTTTCCTTGCCGTCTTTTTCGGCTTGGTAGTCTCCGGAGGCGGAGACGGCGGGGCAGCCGTCGCCGCTGCAGCCGCTGCCGCATCAGCATCGGCCTGTTCCTGCGCTCCCTTGTAGAGCGATTTCGGGACGCCCTCTTCGAGACCGGGCACGCCGTCCGGAAATACCGGTTTGCGATCCCCCTGAAGCTTCTTCTTGGTGTCGAGCCAATCGAGCCAATCCATCGGATCGAAGCTCGTGGCGCTGCTCGAACAGCCGGCAATCGCGCCGGACAGCGCGACAAGAACGGAAGCGGCGATCAGACGTTGCAGGCGACGCATGGCCACGTTTTTCCTGTCGTCAGCTCTTGGCAACCGGCGGAAGCAGCGCCTGGAGGGCTTCCGCCCTCGAACGCATCGCTGAAGGCGTCTCGCCATCGCTTGCGATCATGTCAAGCCATTGCCGGGCTGCGGCGGTGTCATTGGCGTGCCATGCCGAGAAGGCCAGCAGTTCGCGCGCGGTATGGCGAAAGGTCGCCTCAGGCTTGGTGGAGGTTTCCAGCCGTTGCAGCATGTTCTGATAGCTTTCCGAGTCCACCAGAAGTGCCCCGGCGCGGACCCGCGCCAAGTCGCGCGCGATCGTCCCCATCGTGGAATCAGCCGCAATCTCGTCGTACAGTTTGGCACCGCCCTTGGGATCGCGGGCCGCGACCTCGGCAGCCGCACGCAGGCGCGCCAGCATACGGTATCCAGCCGGAGCGGTTGCGGCCAGCTTGTCGAAAGCCGCTTCGGCCTCCGCGTGCTTGTTCTGTTCGGAGAGCTGGACCGCCGCGTCGAAGGCTTTACCGGCTTCGGCTGCCTTTTGAGATTGCAGATATTGATAGCCGCGCCATGCGCCGACTGCGGCCACGATCAATATTGCGGCGGCAATGATATAGAGCGAATACCGGTCCCACAGCCTCTTAAGCTGCTCCCGACGGACTTCCTCGTCGACTTCATCAAATAATTCAGACACTTATAGAAATCCCATCCCCGACTGACCATGCCCGGAACCAGCCGAAGCCATGAATCTGTCCCTTGGTGGCGGTGGCGTTACCCTAGCGATATGGCGGTGGCAAGGCAAAGCCAGCCCCTGAAGCCGTTAGGAGGCACTTTGGCGCGACAGATATCCACCGGCCGGTCTCCCTGCCGCTTACGCCTTCGCCTTCATGCCGTAGACATGTTCGGGCCCCGGAAAGGCCCGCGAGCGAACATCGGCCGCATAACCCTGGATGGCAGCCTCGATCATCGGGCCGAGATTGCCATAGCGGCGGACAAATTTCGGGGCTCGTGGCGATAATCCGAGCATATCCTCCAGGACCAGAACCTGACCGTCGCAGGCGGCGCTTGCGCCGATGCCGATGGTCGGAACGTCGATCGTCTCGGTGATCTTGCGGGCAAGAGGTTCGGCGACCGCCTCAACCACAACTGAGAAAGCGCCGGCTTGCGCGACCGCAACGGCATCGTTTTCAATCGGCGCCCAGCTTCCTTCCTCGCGCCCCTGGGCACGGAACGAACCGAGCGTATTGATCGACTGCGGCGTCAAGCCGATGTGACCCATGACGGGTATGCCGCGTTCGACCAGAAAGGCGATCGTTTCGGCCATCCGTACGCCGCCCTCGAGCTTGATCGCACCACAATGCGTCTCCTTCAGAACTCGGACGGCTGAATGAAAGGCCTGCTCTTTTGAAGCCTCGTAGGACCCGAAAGGCATGTCGACGACAACAAGCGCGTGCTGCGAGCCGCGCATCACGGCGCGGCCCTGGAGGATCATCATGTCCAGCGTGACCGGGATGGTGGTTTCGAGCCCATGCATGACGTTGCCGAGGGAATCGCCGACCAGGATGACATCACAATAGCGGTCGACCAGGGCTGCCGTATGGGCATGATAGGAGGTCAGCATCACGATCGGCTCGCCATTCTTGCGTGAGCGGATTTCGGGTGCCGTCTTGCGCTTGACCGCTGCTTGAACTGACATGCTTAAACTCCTACGACGGGAACGCCGATCACGACGGGGTGGAACGCAAAAGCCAGCGCGAGATAGGCGACGATGCCGACCGCAACCGCGATCATGTCGTTGCCCCAACCGCCGACCGGAATCGGCGGCCCTCCGGCGTCAGCGCGGCGTTTCAGCGAGATCCTGTCGAATACCGCCCAAGCCAGAAATGAGCCGAACAGGATGATCGAGCCGAGATCACCATTGGCCAACAGGTGCGCGGCCGCCCACAATTTGACGCCCGCCAGCATCGGGTGCTTGACCGCCTTGTATATATGCCCGCGGAGATAAGCGGCTACTACCAGGATGACCGCAGGCAGCATCAGGCCAACGGTAATGTGCTTGAGAATGAGCAGTGTTTTCGGAGAGACTGACCTTTCCCAGACATCAATCATTCCCGCCGCGCGGTAATGCGCAAAGCCCCAGGCGATCAGCACAATCCCGAGCAGCGATACCAACGAGAAAGCGACCTTGTAGCCCCCCTCGCCCAGCGCGGCGACGGTACGTGTGCGGAGCCTGCGTTGGGTGGGCAAGGTATGCATGCCGAGAAAAAGGGCGAGGCCCAGAATCATCACCGCAAGTCCCATGCTCGCTCCCTCCGCAGATGTCTGGAGCATCGCCTACACGTTCAGGCCCGAAACGGCAATGCGCCAGATTGAGCGTCCTTGGCGCGCCGGCTAGGGCGCAGCCTTGTCGATGTCCCGGTTGTCGATGTACCGGATGGCGATCGGCCGCCCGGCCACGGCTCCCCCGAGGGCGCTGGAGAATTTGAGGGGCACGCAGGCCTCAATGGAGTCGTTGATCGCCTTGAGGTAGCTCTTGCGAACATCGGCGGGCGTGCCCGCGGTGGCAAAGGTCATCCGCGGACGGCCGATCAGATCGCCTGATCGCTTGAAACTGAACCGCACGGTCATCTGCATGCCCTCTTTGGACGCCTCCGCTGGCGGTGGCGTCCAGCAGGAACGCAGCGCCGCAAAAAGATCGCCGATACTCTCGAGGTCATGGTCAGGCCTTTGATATTTCGGGGCGTCAACCATCGGCGGCTTGCTCTCAACTGTCAGTTGGAGGTTCTCGCCATAGGGATAGTCAATCTCGGGAATACAGGGACCGCGGTGAAGCACGCTGCAGAAAGACGGCGTGCACGGGTGGTGGGACAGAACGCTGCAAGGCTCGTGAGAAAACGGAGCCGCATTGATATGGTGCCGCTGCCGGGCGCCGGCGCTTCCCGCGACAGCCAATCCGGCGGCAAGCACGCAAAAAACGGCGATGCGACGGAGCATATCGGCCCTCGGAAGCAGCGGCCTGCGGAAGCAAAACACAACGCTGGACCAAGCGGAAAGGTCGTGATTGCCGTACCTGGTGCGTTCACATCCTCGCGTGTAGCCTAAGGCTATGCCTTCTTCTTCACGTCCTTGACGCTTAAGAATTCGATGCCGTCCGCACGCTCCTTGGTGTAGCCGAGATAGAATTCGTTCTTGGCCAGAAACACCGGATCGCCATCGACATCGTCGGCAACGCCGGACCCGTTGGCGGCAATGAACGCATCGAGCTTCTTGCGGTCATCGGACGAAATCCAGCGCGCCAGTTGGAATTCGGAGACCTCGAATTCGACCGGCAGCGCATATTCCGCCTCCAGCCGCGCCTTCAGCACATCAAGTTGCAGCGGCCCGACCACACCGACCAGCGCCGGCGCACCGTCGCGCGGCCGAAACACCTGAACGACGCCTTCCTCCGACATCTGCTGCAAGGCTTCCTTGAGCTTCTTGGCCTTCATCGCGTCGGTGAGCCGCACGCGACGCACAATTTCCGGCGCAAAGCTCGGCACACCGACGAAAGTGATGTCCTCACCCTCGGTCAACGTATCGCCGATGCGAAGAGCTCCGTGATTGGGGATGCCGACTACGTCGCCGGCAAAGGCCTCGTCGGCTACCGAGCGGTCCTGGGCAAAGAAGAATTGCGGGCTCGACAATGGCATCGTCTTGCCGGTGCGCACCAGTTTTGCCTTCATGCCTCGCGTCAGCTTTCCCGAGCACAGACGCGCGAACGCGATGCGGTCGCGGTGATTGGGATCCATATTGGCCTGGATCTTGAACACGAAGGCACTCATCCGCGGCTCGGATGCTTCAACCTTGCGCAGGTTGCTTTCCTGCGCGCGCGGGGGCGGCGCGAAGCGCCCCAAACCTTCGAGCAGATCGCCGACGCCAAAGTTGCGCAACGCACTGCCGAAGTAGACCGGTGTGAGATGGCCTTCGCGAAACGCCTCGATCTCGAACGGTTTGCAGGCTTCCGAGACGAGCGCCAATTCTTCCTTGATCTCGGCGACATCGAGATTCGGATTGCGCCCCGCCAGGTCCCCAATATCGATCTGAAGCGCCGCACCGGTCTTGGCGCCGCCGCCCTCCAGCAGACGCACGCCGCCAGTGGCGATATCATAGGTGCCGAGAAAGTCGCGGCCGCGGCCAACGGGCCAGGTCATGGGGGTGGTGTCGAGCGCCAGCGTCTTCTCGATCTCGTCCAGCAGTTCGAACGTGTCGCGGCTATCTCGATCCATCTTGTTGATGAACGTGATGATGGGAATATCCCGAAGGCGGCAAACCTCAAACAGCTTGCGCGTGCGCGCTTCGATACCCTTGGCGGCATCGATGACCATGACGGCGGAATCGACCGCGGTCAGCGTACGATAAGTATCTTCGGAGAAATCCTCGTGGCCGGGCGTGTCCAGAAGGTTGAAAACCAGACCATCGAATTCGAATGTCATCACGGAGGTCACGACAGAGATGCCGCGCTCGCGTTCGATCTTCATCCAGTCGGAGCGGGTATTGCGCCGTTCGCCCTTGGCCTTGACCTGCCCTGCAAGATTGATCGCGCCGCCGAACAGCAGGAGCTTTTCGGTCAGCGTGGTCTTGCCGGCGTCCGGATGCGAAATAATCGCAAAAGTACGCCGGCGCGCCACTTCGTAAGCGAGCGGCGACAGGGAATCGTTACTGAGGACAAGATCGGACATGAGGCGATGCGTTTGGCAGGGAAAACCGGCCAGATCAAGAAGGATACGCCGATGCATATAGGAAATGGGCCGGCCAACTCCAGCGCCGGGCCGACGGATTAACGCAGCAGCAGAACTAACCAATAGGCGACGGCGGCGATGCCGCCGGCGGCCGGGATGGTGATGATCCATGCGTAGACGATCGAACTCGCCACGTTCCACCGAACGGCCGAGAGTCGCCGCGCGGCACCGACGCCGACAATGGCGCCGGTGATGGTGTGGGTCGTCGATACGGGAACCCCGAAAAACGTAGCGAGGAACAGCGTCGCCGCGCCGCCGATCTCGGCACAAAAACCCTGCATCGGCGTCAGCTTGGTAATTCGCAGGCCCATTGTGCGGACGATCCGCCAGCCGCCCATCAGCGTTCCCAGCGCCATCGCCGCCTGGCAGGCCAGCACCACCCAAAACGGGACGTAAAAATGAGAGCCGAGCCGACCTTGTGAAAACAGGAGGACTGCGATGATGCCCATCGTCTTTTGCGCATCATTGCCGCCATGGCCGAGCGAGTAGAGCGAAGCCGAGGCAAACTGGAGAATCCGGAAGGCCCGATCAACGGCAAACGGCGTCGAACGGACCGATGCCCATGACACGATCGCCACCAGCGCCAGCGCCAGCAGAAAGCCGACCAGCGGCGACAACACGATCGCCAGCAAGGTCTTGATCAGACCGCTCCAGACGGCCGCCGAAAGCCCGGCTTTCGCCATTCCTCCGCCAACCAGCCCGCCAATCAGTGCATGCGAACTGGAGGATGGAATGCCGAGACCCCAGGTAATGAGATTCCAGACGATGGCGCCGATAAGCGCGGCAAAGATGACGGATATGTCGATGACATTGGGATCGATGATGCCGGTACCAATGGTGTGGGCCACGTTGAGCCCAAACACCGTGAAGGCCACAAAGTTGAAAAAGGCCGCCCAGAACACGGCGTATTGCGGCCGCAAGACACGGGTCGACACGATCGTTGCGATCGAATTGGCAGCGTCATGCAGTCCGTTGAGGAAGTCGAACAAAAGCGCGACCGCGATCAGCCCGACCAGAACCGGAAGACCAAGCGCCGCGTTCACCTGATGGCCCCGCCCTATACCTGTTCGATCACGATGCTGTTGATCTCATTCGCAACGTCGTCAAAACGATCGGCCACCTTTTCAAGATGGTCGTAGATTTCCACGCCGACGATGAAATCCATTGCGTTTGCGTTACGGTGCTTGAGGAACAATTCCTTCATCCCGATGTCGTGGAGATCGTCAACCCGCCCTTCGAGTTTGGTCAACTCTTCGGTAATTGCGGTCAGCATCGAGACGTTGCTGCCGATCGATTGCAGCAACGGCAATGCGCGGCCGACGAGGTTTGAGCATTCCACCACAAGCGTTCCCATTTCGCGCATCGGCGGTTCGAAGTTGCGGACTTCGAACAGCATGACGGCCTTCGCAGTCTGCTGCATCTGGTCTATGGCGTCGTCCATCGATGTAATCAGGTTCTTGATGTCACCGCGGTCAAACGGGGTGATGAACGTGCGTCGCACCGCTGTCAGCACCTCACGGGTGATATTATCCGCCTCGTTTTCGAACTGGCTGACGCGTTGGCAGAAGACCGGCGTCTCCTCCCCGCCCTGCAGCATGCCTTGCAGCGCAAGCGCGCCCTGCTGGACCGCTCGGGAGTGCTTGGCGAAAAGATCGAAAAAGCGCTCCTCTTTGGGAAGGAGTGCACGAAACCACCGCATCAACATGGGTATGCCCAAAATCGCCGGACGGTCCGGCCGGAGTGATCCGTCACAAATATGTCATACAGGATTTTCGGCAAGTTGGCCCAGCGGCCAATCTGCGGTTCATCCACGGCTTTATGGTCCGAAACGATCGGGTTCAAGTCGCCCAATTTACAGCGAGCGCCGGAAATAATGGGCCACTTCGCCTACAATGCCGCGCCGAAACAGCAGCACGCACGCCACGAAGATCGAGCCCTGGATTACGGTTACCCACGATCCGAATCCGGCCAGATATTGCTGGGTCGCCACGATGATGAATGCGCCGATTACGGGACCAAACACCGTGCCAAGCCCACCGACCAGTGTCATCAGCACGATAAGTCCGGACATTGACACCTCGACATCCGACAGCGAGGCATTCTGAACAACAAACACCTTGAGCGAGCCGGCAAATCCGGCCAGCGTGCCCGATAGGATAAAGGCAAGCAGCTTGTACTGATCGGTCTTGTAGCCGAGCGAAATCGCGCGCTGCTCGTTCTCGCGGATCGATTTCAGCACCTCGCCGAAAGGCGAGTTGATAGCTCGAAAGATGATCAGAAAACCGAGCAGGAAGTTAAAGACTACGACGTAATAAAGCACTATCGATTTGGAGAGATCGAGAATTCCAAACAAATGGCCCTGCGGGATGCCCTGGATGCCGTCTTCGCCATGCGTAAACGGAGATTCCAGGTAGATAAAGTAGATCAGTTGCGAGAGCGCCAGCGTAATCATGGCGAAATAAATGCCTTGGCGCCGGATCGCGACGATACCCGTCACCGCACCAAGCGCAGCCGAAGCCGCCACGCCGGCGAGAATGCCTAGTTCTGGAGGCAGCCCCCATACCTTCGCGGCATGCGCGGTGACATACCCCCCTGTTCCCAGGAACATCGCGTGGCCGAACGACAAGAGACCACCATAGCCGATCAGGAGATTGAAGGCGCACGCCAGCAGCGCAAAACACAGCGCCTGCATCACAAAGAAGGGATAAAGATCGGTCAGCGGCACAATCAACAACAGCAAGGTCATGACCGCAAAAGCGATCATCTCGTCGCGGATCGTGCGCGGGGTTACCGGCAAGGTATCGTCAGTCATCGCCGTCATGTTTATCAGGCCGCCCGTCCCGTCAATCCCGTTGGTTTCACGAGAAGTACCAGCACCATCAGAACGAACACGACGGTGTTGGAAGCTTCCGGATAGAAGTATTTGGTCAATCCCTCGATCACACCCAGAGCAAAGCCGGTGATGATCGATCCCATGATCGAGCCCATGCCGCCGATCACCACCACGGCAAACACCACGATGATGATGTTCTCACCCATCAACGGCCGGACCTGGTTGATCGGCGCCGAGAGCACGCCAGCCAGCGCCGCAAGGCCTACGCCCAGCCCGTAGGTCAGGGTGATCATGCGCGGCACGTTGACGCCGAAGGCTCGCACCAGCGTCGGATTCTCTGTCGCCGCGCGCAAATAAGCCCCAAGCCGTGTCCGCTCGATCAGGTACCAGGTGGCAAAACACACGATCAACGAGAATACGACCACCCAGCCACGATAGATCGGCAGGAACATGAATCCGAGGTTGGTGCCGCCGCGGAGTTGATCCGGAATGGCGTATGGCAATCCGGATGAACCGAAATAATTCTGAAAGATGCCCTGGATGATCAGCGCAAGCCCGAAGGTCAACAGCAGTCCGTACAGGTGGTCCAGACCGGCGAGCCATTTCAGCATGGTTCGTTCCAGAACCATGCCGAAGATGCCGACGGCGACCGGCGCGATCAGCAGCGCCCACCAGTATCCGATACCCCAGATATTCAGCAGGAAATAGGCGCAGAACGCTCCCATCATATACAGCGCGCCATGCGCGAAATTGATGATGTTGAGCATGCCGAAAATCACGGCAAGCCCGAGGCTGAGCAGCGCGTAGAATGAGCCGTTGATCAGTCCCACCAGTAGCTGTGCGTAAAGCGCTTGCATCGATTTCTCTCGAGCCCCCTTGTCTCAACTCATGATGCTCGGGCGGCAACCGCGCCGCCCGAGACATCACAACAGCTCATTTCTTCAGCAAGGGACAGGTGCTCTTGGCCAGAGGCGTAAAGGCGTCGTCCGCGGAAATCGTCGACACGAGCTTGTAGTAGTCCCAGGGCCCCTTGGACTCCGCGGGGCTCTTCACCTCGAACAGATAGGCTGGGTGAAGCGTCCGCCCGTTCGGCTCGATGCTGCCCTTGCCGAACAGCGGGTCGTCGGTCGGCATTTCCTTCATCTTGGCGACAACCTTGGCACCGTCATGCGGGTTGCCGCCGAGGGCATCCAGCGCCTTGAAATAATGCAGCAGGCTTGAATACACGCCGGCATGAACCATGGTCGGCATACTGTGGTTTTTCGCGCGCTCCTGGAAGCGTTTGGCAAAGGCCCGCGTGCCGTCATTCAAGTCCCAGTAGAACGTCTCGGTAAAGTTCAGCCCCTGCGCCGTCTTCAAACCGAGCGAATGCACGTCGGTGATGAACAGCAGCAGCGCAGCGAGCTTCTGGCCGCTGGTGGTGATTCCGAATTCGGCGGCCTGCTTGATTGAATTGGTGGTGTCGGCGCCGGCATTGGCGAGGCCGATGATCTTGGCCTTGCAGGCCTGCGCCTGCAGAAGGAAGGACGAGAAATCAGCCGTCGAGAGCGGAGCCTTGACGCCGCCCAGCACTTTGCCTCCGGCGGCCTGGACCGCGGCGGTCGTATCGCGCTCCAGCGCCGCCCCGAAAGCGTAGTCGGCGGTCAGGAAGAACCAGGTATTCCCGCCGCTTTTGGTCAGGGCCGTGCCGGTCCCGTGCGCGAGGGTGTAGGTGTCGTAGGTCCAGTGAATGGTGTTCGGCGTGCACTGCGCATTGGTCAGGTCGGATGTGCCGGCTCCGGAATCCAGCAGGATACCATTCTTCTCCTTGACAAGGTTCGAGACGGCAAGAGCGACACCGGAGTTCGGCACATCAACAATGACGTCGACCTTATCGACATCGAACCAGTGGCGCGCGATGTTGACGCCGATGTCGGGCTTGTTCTGATGGTCGCCAGCGATGATGTCGATCTTCCAGCCCTTGGCCGTCAGGCCGGAATCCTCCACCGCCATTTGGGCGGCCAGCGTCGAGCCCGGGCCTCCGAGATCGGCGTACAGCCCGGACTGATCGGAGAGTGAACCGATCTTGACCACCTTGTCCTGGGCGAAGGCTAAGCCGGCCGACAGACTAAGCGCTGTCCCGAGCAACAGAGTTGCGAACTTCCTTCGTTTCATAACGGTCCTTTTCCAAATGCTTCGCGTCATTCTTCAGACGCCGAGATAGGTGTGAAGCTTGTCCATGTTGGCCTGCAGCTCCGCATTTGCGAAGCCGTCGATGATCTTGCCGTGCTCGACGATGTAGTAGCGATCCGCGACCGTCGCAGCGAAGCGGAAGTTCTGCTCGACCAGCAGGATGGTAAATCCCTCGTTCTTGAGGCGCTTGATGGTCTGACCAATCTGCTGAATGATGACGGGCGCAAGCCCTTCGGTGGGTTCATCGAGCATCAAAAAGCGCGCGCCGGTGCGCAGGATTCGCCCGATCGCCAGCATCTGCTGCTCGCCGCCCGACAGCTTGGTGCCCTGGCTGCTCAACCGTTCTTTGAGGTTCGGAAACAGCTCGAAAATCTGATCCATCGAGAGGCCGCCGTTGCGAACGGTAGGCGGCAGCAGAAGGTTCTCGCGAACGTCGAGGCTGGCGAAAATCCCGCGCTCCTCCGGGCAAAATGCAATGCCCATTCGCGCAATCCTGTCCGACGAGGCGCGGATAATTTCCTTTCCGTCAAAGCGCACCGACCCCGTACGCTTGCCGATAATTCCCATTACCGACTTCAGTGTAGTGGTCTTGCCGGCGCCGTTGCGGCCAAGCAGCGTGACGACCTCACCCGGGCTCACCTCGAAATCGAGGCCGTGCAGGATGTGGGATTCGCCATACCACGCCTGGAGATTCTGCACCGACAGGACCGGCGCGCTGGAGGCGGATGGCGCCGCCGCTGCGCCCGCCATTCTCGCATCAGCCATGGCCAGCTCCCAGATAGGCTTCCTTCACGCGATCGTCCTTGGAAAGGTCGGCATAGTTGCCCTCGGCCAGAATATGGCCGCGCGTCAGCACGGTGATGATGTCCGACAGGTTGGCAACGACACTCAGGTTATGTTCGACCATCAGAATGGTGTACTTCGCCGAGATGCGCTTGATCAGCGCTGCGATCTTGTCGATGTCTTCGTGCCCCATCCCCGCCATAGGCTCGTCGAGGAGCATCATCTCGGGATCGAGCGCCAGCGTGGTCGCGATTTCAAGCGCGCGCTTGCGGCCGTACGGCATTTCAACCGCAGGCGTACCGGCAAACTCGCTCAAGCCGACATCGTCAAGCAGTTCAAGCGCACGGGCATTGAAGCGATTGAGCACGGCCTTGGAGCGCCAGAAATCGAAGGAGTGCCCGTGTTGGCGCTGCAGCGCGACGCGTACATTCTCCAGGGCTGTCAGATGCGGGAATACCGCTGATATCTGGAACGAGCGCACCAGTCCGCGACGCGCCACGTCGGCGGGCGCCATCGCCGTGATGTCCTGTCCCTTGTAGAGGATCTGGCCAGCCGAGGGCTTCAGAAACTTGGTGAGCAGATTGAAGCAAGTCGTCTTGCCGGCGCCGTTCGGGCCGATCAAGGCGTGAATGCTGCCGCGCCGAATCTTGAGGGAAACGTCGCGTACGGCAAAGAATCCCGCGAATTCCTTGGTTAATCCGTGGGTTTCGAGAATAAACTCATCCGACAATTAAAGTCCCCCGAACGGCCATCGCCGCGATGTCCTGATCGCATGTGGCCGACTTTTTCCTTACAGCAGGTTCCCCCGGGACGCCTGAAAATACCGCGTCTTGATTTCGCGTGTTGATTTTCGTCCCGGGACCCGCCGCCTCCGGGCCGGAATATGCCGTCAACCGGCATCATTGTGCAAGGCGGAAAGCGGCTCGCGCCGTGGCTCCGCCATTGGTAGCATGACCATGCGGGCCCGACCCGCAGAGCGCCTCGGCCGCGTCTGGAAAGCAGCCGTTAAGGCTGTTCGGCTGCCGAGGGCCCTCTTTCAACGAAATCTTTTCGTCTTGGACTTAAGATCCGGCGTCTCATTCTTGAGAGATGGATTCAAGACCTTGGACTTCGAAAGCGCCAACCCGTCGGTCGTCAAATCGATCAAGCAACGTGATCTTCTGAACACGTGGCTGCGGCTTTATGCCCCTGAGCAAAGCCTGCCGCGCATCGAGAATTTTCAGCCCTCCCGGATCGAGGATGAACTTCCCGACCTGGTCTTCATGATCGTTGAAAAGGCGGACCCGCCGCGTCTGATCATCGAGAGCGACGGCACCCGGATGTCCCTGGCTTACGGCCAAACCGGGCGCGGCCGCTACCTCGACGAGTATCTCGGCGCAAGGCTGGCGCCGCTCGTCATGCCGATCTACCACCGGTGTCTGGAACGCGCCCTCCCCGTCTACAGCGTGTCCCATGTCGACGACGCTACCGGGCGCATCGTGGTGTATGAACGCCTTCTGCTACCGTTCTCGGTCTCCCAAGGTGTCACGCACGTGATCGCCTCCTTGAAGACGATCAGCGAAGACGGCAGTTTCGAAATCCGAAATCTCATGCGCGGCAGTGATCTGCTCCCGACGCAAAAACTCCGCGCCGTGATCGATCGCGAGTTGTTTCATCGCGCACCCGGCCGCATTCCATCGGCCGACCTGATCGAGTTCAACTAAGCGACATCAGGCGCGTTTGCGCGGAGCACTTACTTCCTTCGCGTAAATCTCAGGCTTGAAACCGACCAGTACCTTGCCGCCGACCTCGAGCACCGGCCGCTTGATCATCGACGGCTGCTCCAACATCAATGTCAGCGCCCTGCGTTCGTTCAATCCTTCTTTCTCGGCGTCTGGCAATTTGCGAAACGTGGTGCCGGCCCGGTTGAGCAAGGTCTCCCAGCCGAGCTCACCGGCCCAGGCTTTCAGCTTTTCCTTCGACGCGCCGGCGGCTTTGTAGTCGTGGAACTCGTATGCCACACCGTGATCATCGAGCCAGGCCCGCGCCTTCTTCATGCTATCGCAGTTCTTGATGCCGTAGATGGTGATTGCTGTCGTCATGTGCCCCTCCCCCGGGTGGAGTCTGCGCGTCAGATCCCCGGACGCAATTATAGATGTCTTTTGACTCAGGGGCGCTGCGGAATCTCGAGCCCGCGCTTGACCGCCGGCCGCGCCAGGCCGCGGTCGAGCCAGGCCGAAACATTGGCAAAGCCATCGAACCCGACCAGTTCGGCCGCGCCGTAAAAGCCGATCAGATTGCGCACCCAGCCGAGCATCGAGATATCGGCGATGGTGTATTCGTCGTCCATCATCCATTGCCGCCCGGCCAGACGCGCGTCTATCACGCCGAGGAGCCGCTTCGATTCATTCACATAGCGCTCGAGTGGTCGCTTATCGGCGATCTCCTTGCCGGCGAATTTATGAAAAATCCGAGTTGGCCGAACATCGGCCCGACGCCCCCCATCTGGAAATGCAGCCATTGAATCGTCTGCCTGCGGCGTGCCGCGTCCGCCGGCAGCAGCTTGCCGGTTTTGTCGGCGAGATACTGAAGGATTGCGCCGGACTCGAACAGTCCAAGCGGTTTGCCGCCGGGACCATTCGGATCAATAATCGCTGGAATCTTGCCGTTCGGGTTGAGAGCCAGAAATTCCGGTGTCTTCTGATCATCCTTGTCGAAGTCGACAAGATGCACCTCATAGGGCAAGCCGATCTCTTCCAGCATGATCGAGACCTTGACACCATTCGGGGTCGGCAGCGAATAAAGCTGAAGCCGGTCGGGATGCTCCGCGGGCCAGCGCCTGGTGACCGGAAAGGCGGAAAGATCTGACATGAGCCGCTCGCAATTTATTCGGATTTGGTCCTAACCGGCCTTTCCGTCATCGAAACTGACGATGACGGCTGCGTTCGCGATCAGGATCGGGTCGTTGCCGATGTCTGAGGGAATCTCGAGGCCGCCTTTGACCGCGGTCACCTTCCTGGTGCCGTAGGGCAACTCCTTCGCGACCGCTTCTGTGTCGACAGCTTCCGGATTCGGCACGGCAATTGTCACATCGACGAACATATCGTTCGCGGTCTTGCCGATCATGCGGAAGAAGCCAAGGCTGGAATGACGTATCGCGTCCGAGACCGCGCGCCTCGCCGCCTTGGTAGCGTCCCGCCCGTGAACATCGACGCCCATACCCATTTCAGTCACACAGCGCACACGTGCCATTGGTTCTTGCCTTGCTGATTGAAGATCACCGCGGGAGGGGCCATTTCGACCCAATCTTCCAAGACCCCGATTATCCCGATGGTTCCTCCGATTTTTCGCCGCTTGTCAATCAAATTTCCCGAGCGCATTGACTGTTGCGCAATAGAGGGCAGCAGAATGATCGAACGGCGTGAATTTTCTTTTGGGCTACTTGCGACCATAGGCCGGTGCGTCCTGCACGGGCCTGCTGCTTTCGCCGAGGACCGGTCGCAAAAGCTCGAACATGACATCGCCGCGATTGAAAAGGAGCATGGCGGACGCCTCGGTGTCGCGGTCCTCGATTCCGCGAGCGGAAGCAGCGCCGCGTTCCGGGGCGATGAACGGTTCCCGATGTGCAGCACCTTCAAGCTGCTCGCCGTGGCCGCAACGTTGGCGTGGGTCGACAACGGCAAGGAGGAACTCGATCGTCGCGTCCGGTTTGCGGCCGGAGATCTTGCGACCTACTCTCCCGTCACCAAGAATCACGTGGGCGGCAACGGCATGTCGCTCGCTGAGATCTGCGAGGCGGCGATAACCGTCAGCGACAATACGGCGGCAAATCTGCTGCTCGCCAATTTGGGCGGCCCGCAGGCCGTCACGGCTTACGCCCGCACACTCGGCGACACGTTGACACGCCTCGATCGCAACGAGCCAACCCTCAACGAGGCTCTTCCGGGCGATCCTCGTGATACGACGTCTCCTAAGGCCATGCTAGCCAATCTGCGCGCACTGGCCACGGGAAGCGCCTTGAGCTCAATATCCCGGGAACATCTTGTCCGCTGGTTGATCGGCAACAAGACGGGAGATAGGCGTCTGCGCGCCGGATTGCCGCGCGGCTGGCGCGTCGGCGACAAGACCGGATCCGGTGAGAGAGGAACCGCCAACGACATCGCCGTGATCTGGCCGTCATCCGACCGGTCGCCGGCGTTCGTTACGGCCTATCTGACCGGAAGTCCGGCGGACAGCGAGCACCGCAACGCCGCGATCGCCGACGTGGGCCGCGCGGTCGTGGACTTCCTGGGATGATCGGGCGACTTAGTTCGCTGGCGCCAGGCCTTCCGGCGCCAACATCAGCTTCGCATCTTCCAGGATGTAACGCGCGTAGCGATAATCGCGTATGAAGCTGATGCGGCCCTCGCGCCATTCGAGCCACATGAAATAGCTGGGCATTGCGCCCGCATCTTTCTCGAACGCGGCGATGACTTCCCGCCCCTCTACCCAGGCCGGCACGAGGCGCACGCCGTCGAACGTAGCGTAAATCGTAAAGAACCTGCCCACGTCGGCAGACCCCACGCGAAGCGGATAGGCCGACTGATGAAGTTTTACGTCATCGGCAAGCAACGACCGAAGCCCGTCCCAATTCTTCTGATTAAACAGCGCGACATAGCGCGTAACCGCGTCAGAAACCGGTCGCTTCCCAGGGATGGTCGCCGCCTGTGCATTGACCTCGCGAAGGCGAGCCCGTCCGCGTGCCAGATGGGCTTTGACGGCATCGACACTGAGATTGAGGAACTCGGCGATGTCTTTCAGCGGTTCGTCCAGCACATCCTTGAGGATGACGACGCTGCGCTGGAACAGCGGAAGCTCGGCAAAGCGCGAAACGGCGGTCTCAACCGCTTCCTGACGCATCAGGACCTCCATCGGGTCGGGGCTGGCCTCGTCTGCAACATCGGAAGCGGCCTCGATCGGCTCCGACTTGCGGAGAGCGCGACTGCGCAACAAATCGAGCGCGCGGTTGTGGGCAACGCGAAACAGCCAGGGCCGGAGCTGCGGCATTTCCTCCATGTCGTCGAACGCCGCAAGCGCGCGGGCAAGCGTATCCTGCACGACGTCCTCGCCGTCGATCACCGATCCCATCAGCCTCGCGCAGTAGCGGTGCAATTCGGGACGCAACTCGCCGGTCAGAGCAAGCAGCTCCGCCCGGTGGTCGCGATCCCATGGGGATTGGCCTGCACTCAAGCCGCCGCTCCCTCGATCATGGTAATTCCCTTGTCGCCCTTGAGCCCGAAGACCATGCCGTCAGCGTATTGCGGGTCTTCGAGCACGGAAATGACTTTCTCGCCGAAGTCCCGCGGCGGCATCGGCGCACCGAAGCGCGCAAGAAACTCCATCTGGCCGATGCCGAGCGCGCCCGCATAAGCGCTTGCGCCGACCTCACCGACACCCGTGTTGCCGATGATCTGCTGCGGCACGATCACCTGAAAGCGAATGCCGAGATGGCTCTCCGCCGAGACGGCGTTGGCATATTTGGCCATCAGCCAGAGCATGCGCTTTGCGCCGGCATAGCCGCCCGACAGCGGCGAACCGTTCTGGGCCGCACCGCTCGAACTCACGAGAACGCGGCTGCCGGCTTTGAGCGGCGTCTTGAGCGCTGCCTGCATCCAGTACAGCCCACCCCTGACGTCCGTTTCCCAGGTCGTGCTGAAATCGTCCCAGTTCAGCTGGTCGAGCCGGCCCATCGGCGGCCGCGCGCCGGCGTTCAGCACGAGGATGTCTGGATGGACTTCACCCAGGATGCGGTAAGCGGCCCTCTCGTCCGTGACGTCGGCTGAAATCACGGCGACACCAAGCCGTTCGCGCGCCGCCGCCAGCGCGCACGCTTCGCGCGCCACGATTGTCACTTTAGCACCTCGCGTGACCAGTGCTTCCACCAGTCCGAGACCGAGGCCACGGCTTCCGCCGGTGACGACGACTGCCTTGTCTTTCAAGTCCATGGCTTCCGCTCCATCGTTCGGATATCACCAGAACGTTTGAACATTGAAAAAGGAGTCACACCTGCGGGGAAACAAGCTCCAGCCATGGCGCCGAATGAAAGACAGCCATCAGCAAATACATCAGCGTCATTCCGCTAACGTTGAAGCTAGCCGCGCTCGCGCAAAGCGTCATCGATGCATCGCCCTCGGAAGCTGCCGTGACGAGCGCCATGAGCGCAAAGGCGGGCGCCGCCGCAAGGTGTAACCATCTGGTCATGGCCTGGCACCAGAGCCGCGCTTGCGGAAAGCGGCTTCTCCGGCGTCCGACACTTCAACCCATTTCGGGTCGGGCGCGGCGTTCGGCACGTAACTATCGTTCCAGTTCCACCATTTGTAGGGGCGCTCTTGCGGATAACCCTCCGGCGAATCCTCCCACGCCTCCTGCCGCCCGAGCGCCGTCATGTCGAGGTAGCTCCAGACTGTTCCCATCGCCTCATCGCCGCGGCTGTTGATCATGTATGTGCGGAAGATGCGTTCCCCGTCGCGAATGAAAGCGTTGTGGCCGTGCCATTCGCCGACCCCGAAATCGGCATCGAAGCTATCGGTGATGGTTACCCAGGGGATTCTCTCCCATCCCATCCGTCCCTTGAGGCGCGCAATGTCACCCTGCGGCGCGCGCGAGGCATAGACAAGCGTCGTGTCGCGGGCGTTGAGGTGCGCAAGGTTGGAGACCTGATCGGCCCCGAGCGAACAGCCGATGCAGGCATGTTCCGGCCAGCCGTGGACGCCGGGCTCGAAGAAGGCGCGGTAGACGATCAGCTGGTGGCGACCTTCGAACAGATCTAACAGGCTGAGCTTGCCGGTCGGTCCGTCGAACTCATAGACCTTCTCGACGGCCATCCACGGCATCCGGCGCCGTTCGGCGGCGAGCGCGTCCTTCGCCCGCATCAGGGCCTTTTCTTTCACAAGCATCTGCTCTCGTGCGGTTTCCCATTCCCTGGCCGACACGATCGGCGGCGTTTTCATCGCAAATGGCATGATTGACCTCCTGTTGACAGAGCTGAGACGTTTCAGCGGCTGAAAAGGAGTCAGTCTGCCTAAAAATCTTTCGCCGCCCTTATTTGCCGGCTGCGTCCCGACCGCTGGCTGGGCGCCAGTCTACGCCGGCACGGCCACAGGTCGTGGCGCGATCTTCGGAAATGGCCTGAAGGTGAGGATGATAAAGAAGGCGCCGAGCCCGACGGCCCAGGAGCCGATATAGAGCCAAGCGTAGCTGGCGAAGGCGTCATAGATCAGACCTCCGGCGATGGGGCCCGTCGCCATCCCAAGCCCGCCCGCCATCGACAGCCCGCCAATGACGGTTCCAAGCATGCGCAGCGGAAAGTTCTCGCGCACCAGCACCGAATAAAGCGGCATGGTGCCGGCATAGATGAAGCCGAACAGCGCAGCCACCGCGTAGAATTCGGCCAGTTGCCGCGCGAACACGTAACCCAGCGCGCCGAACGCCTGCAGTAACAGGCCAGTCACCAGCACGCGCTTGGCGCCAAAGCGGTCACCAAGCAGGCCGAACACAAGACGTCCGCCCATGCCGGCGAGGCCTTCCACGCTATAGATTGTGACCGCCGTGATCATCGGAATTCCGCAAGAGACGGCATAGCTCACGGTATGGATGATCGGTCCTGAATGCGTCGCGCAACAGAAGAAATTGGTCGCCAGCAGAATGATGAATTGCGGCGATCGCAGCGCCGCACCCAGCGACATTTCGTCTTGCGGCGTGGATGGCGCGGTTGAAGAGGCAGTCACGGCGGCAAGCGCCGGCGGACGGCGTACCAGGAGCGAGACCGGGACCATGATCCCGCCGACAACAGCAGCGAGGATCAGCATCGTGGTCCGCCAGTCATGATGCGAGGCGAGCCAGGCGACGAGGGGCGACATCGTCATCGGCGCCATACCCATGCCGGCCGAGACCAGCGACACTGCCAGGCTGCGATGGGTGTCGAACCAGCCGGTCACGGTCGCCATCATCGGCGCAAAGATGGCCGAAGTGCCTGCGCCGATCATCACGCCAAAGAAAAATTGAAAGGCGAGCAGCGATGTCGCCTTGCTCGCGAGCGCCAGGCTTGCCGCGATAACCACCGAGCCGCTCAAAACCACCCGAAGCGGCCCGTAGCGGTCGGACAAGGTGCCCCACATCATGCTGGTCATGGCCATCGCGAGAAAGCCGATGGTCATAGCGCTCGATATGCCCGTCACGGACCAGCCGGTGTCCCGCGCAATCGGCTGAAGCAGTACCGGCAGGGAAAACATGCCGCCGATGGCCACGCAGCCGAGCAGCCCTCCGGCCGCAACCATCACCCAACGATAGCGAGAATTGGTCATCCTGGTCTCCCTTGCAACTTCCGTCCATCATGAAGACGAACGGGCGCCGCCCTGGCCGACACCAGGAATAACCTTTTTCCAGACTTTTTAATCCGAGCCGTTTCTCTCCTTTGAGTGCTTTTATCGGCTCAGGCGACCCTCTCCCGCATCAGGTAAGCGCTGCGATCGCGTTCCTCTGCATTAACCAGCGAACGGATCCGCAGGAGGTCCTTCCGGGCTATCAGGCCGACGACCCGATGATCGTCGCGATCGACGACCGGAATGCGCCCCAGATCGGCGGACACCATGATGTCCGCCACCCGTCCCAGCACGTCATCCGGATAGGCCGAAACCGCGGAGGTATCCGAGACGAGGTCGTCAAGCGTCATGGCCTGATGCGCGCCCTCCGTGCGCCAGCGCAGAACGTCCGAGCGCGACACCATGCCGGCCAGTCGTCCGTCCGCCGTCACCACAGGGTAAGATTTGTGCCTCCTGACGTCCTCGCCGCTGAAGAAAGCGACCGCGTCGTCGACCGGCATCGCGACCGGCAGCGTATCGACCTCCTTCACCATCACGTCGGCGACCCGCAGCAGTTCGAACTGGTCGATCGAATATTCGCGCGTGATGTGCTGGCCACGCCGCGCAATCTTCTCGGTGAGGATGGAACGTTTCAACAGCAGGACGGTCACGGCAAAAGCCGCGCCGGTCGCCGCCAGCAGGATCGGCAGCATCTCAATATTGCCGGTCAGTTCGATCGCGAACATCACGCCGGTCAGCGGCGAACGCATCGTGCCGCCCATCATCGCCGCCATGCCGATCAGTGCCCAGAATGACGGGCCGCCGG
Source organism: Bradyrhizobium sp. (assembly GCF_027451485.1). Lineage (GTDB taxonomy): Bacteria > Pseudomonadota > Alphaproteobacteria > Rhizobiales > Xanthobacteraceae > Bradyrhizobium. The sequence continues at coordinate 4,578 of NZ_DAIDJE010000155.1, read as the reverse complement.
GGAGCATCTGACCTTCGAGCCAGCCGAGCGAGCCGCCGAGGATCAATAGTGGCGCCAGCACGCCGCCCGAGGTGCCGGATGCCAGCGCGACCAGCCAGATTGCCGACTTGACCAGCAGCATCCGCGTGACTTCGTGCGCCGCCGCATGGCCGGAGAGCAAATCGGCAATGACATCGTAGCCCACCCCAAGCGCACGCGGGTCGGCAAGGCCGCCGGCCCCGACGGCCAATCCGCCCAGCATCGGCCACCACATCCAATGTAGCGGCAGGTGATCGAACAGGTCCTCGGCCGCATACAGCAAGCGTGTCATCAATCCGGACTGCAGACCGGCAACAATGCCAACACCAATTGCGGTCGCCATTCCCCACAAGGGCATGTCGGGATGCTCCGCAAAGGGAAACAACGGCCCGCTGCCGAACAGGAAGGGACGGCAGACCTCCGAAACAATGGCGGCTGCCACGACCGGCAGGAAACTGCGCGGCTTCCATTCGAACAACAGCAATTCGACGGCAAGCAGCACGGCCGCAATCGGCGTTCCGAAAATCGCCGTCATGCCAGCAGCCGCGCCGGCGACAAGCAACGTCTTACGCTCCGCTGCGGTGAGATGGAAACATTGCGCAAACAGGGAACCGACCGCGCCGCCGGTCATGATAATGGGGCCTTCCGCACCGAACGGCCCACCCGACCCAATCGAAATCGCCGACGACAACGGCTTCAGCACGGCGACTTTCGGTTGCATCCGGCTGCCGCCCAGCAAAATGGCCTCGATGGCCTCCGGAATGCCGTGACCCCTGATCTTCTCGGAGCCGAAGCGCGCCATCAGGCCAATAACGAGACCGCCAGCCGCCGGCGCAAGCAACATCCACAGTGCGCCACGCGTGGTGTTCGCGATGACCAGATTTTTGACGCTGAACTGGCCGAACCAGACCAGATCGGTGACCAGCGCAATCAACTTGAGAAGAACCCAGGCGGTACCGGCGCTGGCGCCCCCGACGACCAGCGCCATGCCGATCAAAAGCAGAACACGGCTGTCCGCGGTGAAGTCGCCGAGCTTGTTACGGTGCCGCGTGGCAACGCGGGCCTTGTCCATCGTTTGACGCATCAACATGGCTTTTCGGGAAGAGACTCAAGGCGTCTGACTACCCCGCACGGCAGGGCAGATCAAGCACGGGTCGCGCATGGCTCCAATCACGAATTGCGCCAAACGTATCGTAATACGACATATTGACATCAATTATCGCATTTGACCGCAGCGTCGAGCCGAGGGACTCCGCGGTTTGGTCTGCTTGCGTCGGTTCAGCGCTTCTTTGCTTTCACGGCTTTTGCCGCGGGGCCTTTCCGCGGGGCCTTTTTCGCGGCCTTTTTGCCAGCCCTGTCCTGGTTATATTCGACAGCCGCTCGGATCAGATTTTTCAGCACCGGCCCATCAACCGTGTCGCCTTCGAAGAAGTCAATCGCGCGTCTTTGGTTGCCTTCTAGCCCCGCATTGAACAGCTTTTCCGGGTCCGGAAGGCGCGCCCCATGCTCAAAAGTCAGCTTCACCTTGTCTTTATGAGCGTTGCCGACCGCGATGATGCCGTCGCGCGACCACACCGGGCTTCCCATCCACTTCCACTCCTCGATGATCTCTGGATCGGTCTCGAGTATGGCCTTGCGGACGAGGTCCAAGGTCTTGCCGCGCCAGTCGCTGATGCCAGCAATCAGTTGATCGATCTTGTCAGAGGCCTTCATCCGAACTTAAGCCGGTTGTTTCGAAATCATTCGGCGGACCAGGTGGCCTTTCCACATCCATAGGCCCGAGAGCAACATGATGGGAAAGAACACGAACCGCGTCAGCGGCGCATAATCCGGAAGAACCTGGAACGGACTATAGAGATAGCCCGTAATCGGGATGGCGCAGATGATGTGAATCCAACAAATGAACACGCGCATGGTGGACTCCTTGACCAACAATTTTGACCCATGTCATTGCCGGAGCGGCGCCGCTCCGCCGGCATCCGCTTCCCCGCGCGTGGTCCTCAATCCGGCCGAGCCAGCAGCTGATTGAGGTTCTCGAGAAACTTCTGCCATCCGAATTTGGCGCCGCCGAAAGCCTGCGGCTGATCGGACCGGAAACCCGACTGCTCCATGCGAAGGCGCGTGCCGGTAGGAATCGGGGTCAGCGTAAAGGTCACCACGCTTTTGAGACTGTAGGCGGCATCCGCATGCGCATGGTCCCAGGTGTAGGACAAGGTCTTGTTCGGCTCGACGGCAAGAACCTCGCAATCCAGCACACCACCCCAGTCGCCGCGAAGGTTGAAGCGATGGCCGACGTTTGGCTTGAAATCGTTCTTCATCAGCCACTCCTCAATGAGGTGCGGTTGGGTGAGCGCGCGCCAAAGCTTTTCCGGCGGAAAGGCAAAATCCCGTTCAACGATGACGGAGCGCGTTTCGGTCGCGGGCTGGTTCATTGGTCCATCCTTTTCAAGAGGTTTTCGAGCTGGTCGAACCGGTTCCGCCAGAAGCCGGTCATCTGGCTCGTCCAATCGATCAGCGGGGCGAGTGCATTGAGCTGGGCGCTATAATGCGTCTGGCGACCTTCATGACGGTCGCGCACAAGCCTGGCGCGCTTCAGCACTCCGAGATGCTTGGAGACGGCCGGTTGCGAAACTCCGGAGCGTGCCGTGAGCGCCGCGACGGTCTGCTCGCCTTCGCGGCATAGCCGCTCGAAAATCGCCCGCCTTGTTGGATCGGCCAGCGTTCGGAACAGCACATCGTGGACGTTCGGCATCGAAATAAATAACTCTTTGGTTATTGATAAACGTATAACCAGCGGGATATGGATCAGTCAAGCTCGTGCACGGCCTTACAGCGATTTAATTTTCCCTACAGGAAAGATTAATCCGCGCGACAGGACGTGGTAAGGGGCGCGGCGTTATCTTCATGATCAAGCCAGTCGGCTTAACACTCTTGGAGATGCAATCATGACAGACACCAATCAACGCCCTCGCCGCCAGATCTGGTCGGCGCGGCGCCTGACGCTGCTGGGCTCGGCCGCAGTGCTCGGCTCGGCCCTCGCCTTTGGCGGACCGCTTGGCTACGGACGGCTCGCCGGGCAGGCGTTTGCAGCGACGCCGGCTCCGCAAACGGTGAACGCGCCGGGCCAGACCGGCTTTGCCGACCTCGTCACGAAGGTCAAACCCGCCGTCATTTCGGTTCGCGTACGGATCGACCAGGGCGTTAACGCGGACGAAAGCGGATCGGATGATCAGGGAGCTTCGCCGTTCATGCAGGGTTCGCCGTTTGAAAAATTCTTCCGGCAATTCGACGGCCAGCAAGGCCACCTGCATCGTCACCAGATGGTGACCGGCGTCGGTTCCGGATTCTTCATTTCGCCGGACGGCTATGCCGTTACCAATTATCACGTGGTCGACCATGCCAAGTCGGTCGAGGTGACGACCGATGACGGACATATCTACACCGCCAAGGTGATCGGCACCGATCAGAAAACCGATCTCGCGCTGATCAAGGTCGACGGCAAGAAGGACTTTGCCTATGTCGACTTCGAGTCGGGAACCCCGCGGGTCGGCGACTGGGTGGTCGCGGTCGGCAACCCCTATGGCCTCGGCGGCACCGTGACCGCCGGCATCATCTCGGCCGAAGGACGCGCGATCAGTGCGAGCCCCTATGACGACTACATCCAGATCGACGCCCCCATCAACAAGGGCAACTCGGGCGGTCCGACCTTCGACACCAGCGGCAAGGTGATCGGCGTCAACACCGCGATCTATTCGCCATCCGGCGGCTCCGTCGGCATCGGGTTCGACATTCCGGCCTCCACGGTCAAGATGATCGTCACCCAGCTCAAGGACAAAGGCGTCGTGACCCGCTCCTGGCTCGGCGTGCAGGTTCAACCGGTCACCGCCGGCATCGCCGAAAGCCTCGGCATGAAGAAGGCCGAGGGCGCGTTGGTCGACCAGGCTGAAGCCGACACGCCGGCTGCCAAGGCAGGCATCCAGCCCGGCGACGTCATCACCGCGGTCAACGGCAACTCCATCAAGGATTCGCGCGCGCTTGCCCGCGAGATCTCGGCGATGGCGCCCGACAGTTCCGCCAAGATCGACATCCTGCGCAAGGGAGAAGCGAAGACGATCGACGTGACGCTGGCGAAAATGCCCGACCACCTGAAGAAGCAGGCGAGCGCCGATGAAGACGAAAACGGATCGGCCCGCGGCGTTCCCCATCTTGGGCTTACGGTCGCGCCGGCGAGCGAGGTTGCCGGTGCCGGCGAGAAGGGCGTCGTGGTCACCAACGTCGATCCGGACGGCCCGGCCGCCGAGCACGGCGTGCAATCCGGCGACGTCATCCTCAGCGTCGGCGGCAAGAGCGTTTCCGACGGCGGCGAGCTTCGCCAGGCGCTCAAGCAGGCCAAATCCGACGGCAAGCACGACGTGCTGATGCGGGTGAAGACCTCCGACAACACGCACTTCATCGCCATGCCGATCGGCTAAGGGATGAGTGGGTGAGAGCCCGCCGCCAGCGCGCTCCAGGCGCAGCGGCGGGCGTCTCGTCTTCAGCGATACCAGCAGTGGCCGTGGC
>NZ_DAIDJE010000154.1 GCF_027451485.1 Bradyrhizobium sp. | reverse complement strand
AGACGAGTTGATCGACCCGCGTTCCCTGTCCGGGCGGGAGCGGCGGCGGAGCCGGCGGCTGGGCCGTGCTGGCGTCGTCGCCCGGGCTGGTGTCAGGCGTCACGACGGCCGAAACGATCGCAGCCGGTCCCGTGTTGCCGTTGGTCTCGAGATAGTTGAACGGCAGCGGCGCGGGCTGCGACGAGATGCTTGAAACGCTCATGGGTCTGAATTCCGAAAAAATGTTGAGGCTGGCCTCGACCCTAGTCGGGCCTTCCGAAGGCCGCATGAATCCGGTCGATCAAATGCGATCGATTTGGCTAACCGCGCGGAAAGGGTGACGGCTCGGCAACGACGCTATTGGTCGATCCCGCGCGAAATCGCGATCGCGGCGTCCTGCCTGGTTCGCGTGCAGTTCATGTCGAGCCGGCGGTAGCGGATCGAGACGTCGTCGCCCCGGAAAAAGCCCATCCGAGACAGGCAGCCTGAAACGCCCCTGACCAGTTCGTCCTTGGGCAGCGTGAAGACGATCGCGGCCGCGCCGGCGACGAAGCCGACAAAGTCCGCCTTCGGCTTGCGGCTGTATGACTTGACGTAGAGCTCGTTGGTATATTTGCGGTTGGGGCAGCCGAGCGACATTTCCTTCGCCTTCGGATGCGAGAGATAGATGATGTTGCCGGCCGTGATGCCGACCTTCAGCCCGTCGATCCCTTCCTTGAGCTGGTTGGCGATGTCCGTGCAGTGGTCGGCCCGCGCCGGTAGGGCGGTGAAAGCGCAAAATACCGCAAGCATAGCGGTGAGCAGGATCGATCGGCGAAAAAGCCCTGACGTCATAGTCTCAGCCCCTTGGAGTCCCGGCATCAAAGCCTCAAGCGGGCCGGGAGTGCAAGGGATGATAGGGAAGAACGGAGTGCTGCGCGGATCGCGGTCCTGAAACCTTCCCTTTGGCGCAAAAGAGCTTAGAACGAGGGGGTCGCCGGGACGCTCCTTTCAGGCTGCTCCCGGCTCAAGAAACCATGCGAGCCAACCATGAACGCCCCGACCGCCTTTCCCGACCAGCAAAAGCCCGTTCCGCCCTACAAGCACACGCCGCTATTTCCGTTGGGTGCCGACACCACGCCCTACAAGAAGATCACGGCGGAGGGCGTGCGCGTCGAGAAGGTGCTTGGCAGGGATATGCTGGTGGTTTCCCGCGAGGCGCTGAGGGCGCTGTCGGAAGCCGCCTTCGGCGAGATCAACCATTATCTGCGGCCGGGACATCTCAAGCAGTTGCGCGCGATCCTCGACGACAAGGAGGCGAGCGACAACGACAAGTTCGTCGCCTTCGATTTCCTGAAGAATGCCAATATCGCCGCCGGCGGCGTGCTGCCGATGTGCCAGGACACCGGCACGGCGATCATCATGGGCAAGAAGGGCTGTAACGTCATCACCGATGGCGAAGACGAGGCCGCGCTGTCGGAGGGCGCGCGCGATGCCTACCTGCGGCGAAACCTGCGCTACTCGCAGGTCGCGCCGCTGTCGATGTACGAGGAGAAGAACACCGCCAACAACATGCCGGCGCAGTGCGAGATCTACGCCGAGGGTGATGACGCCTACAAGTTCATGTTCATGGCCAAGGGCGGCGGCAGCGCCAACAAAAGCTTCCTGTTTCAGGCGACGCCTTCGGTGCTCACCAAAGATCGTCTGCTGGCCTTCCTGAAGGAAAAGATCCTCACCCTCGGCACTGCCGCGTGCCCGCCCTATCACCTTGCCATCGTGATCGGCGGCACCTCCGCCGAACTCTGCATGAAGACGGTCAAACTGGCGTCTGCGCGATATCTCGACGCGCTTCCGACCCATGGCTCGGCGGACGGCAACGCCTTCCGCGACATCGAGATGGAGCAGGAAATCCACAAGATGACGCAAAGCCTGGGCGTGGGCGCGCAGTTCGGCGGCAAGTATTTCTGCCACGACGTTCGCGTCATCCGAATGCCGCGGCATGGTGCCTCGCTTCCCATCGGGCTTGGCGTGTCATGCTCGGCCGACCGCCAGGTGCTCGGTAAGATCACCAGGGACGGCGTCTATCTTGAGGAGCTCGAGCACAATCCGGCGCAGTACCTGCCACAGGTCGAGCATGCCCTCGGCGGGGAGGTGATTAAGATCGACCTTGCGAAGCCGATGAAGGAGATTTTGGCGACGTTGTCGAAATATCCGGTCAAGACGCGGCTGTCGCTGACCGGCACCATGATTGTGGCGCGCGACTCGGCGCATGCCAAACTGCGCGAACGGCTGGAGAAGGGCGAGCCACTGCCGGATTACTTCAAGAACCATCCGATCTATTACGCTGGTCCGGCGAAAACCCCGGAAGGTTATGCTTCCGGCGCATTCGGACCGACGACCGCGGGACGCATGGATTCCTTTGTCGATCAATTCCAGGCGGCCGGCGGCTCGATGGTGATGGTCGCCAAGGGCAATCGCGCGGTCGCGGTGCGCGAGGCCTGCAAGAAGCACGGCGGTTTCTATCTCGGCTCGATCGGTGGCGCCGCGGCCAATCTCGCCGAGCACTGCATCAAGAGGGTCGAGGTGGTCGAATATCCCGAGCTTGGCATGGAAGCGATCTGGCGCATCGAGGTCGTGGACTTTCCAGCCTTCATCATCGTCGATGACAAGGGAAACGACTTCTTCAAGGAGCTCAATCTCGGGTGAGGGCGCCCATCGGCGGACCAGCCTGAAGTGCAATAACCCTCGATTGCGGCTGATTGAACTCGACCGCAAGCGGTCCACATCGGCGCGTGTCAATTTGCCGTAGTCGGGTTATATGTCGGTGATCGGTAGTATTGATCCGGCTCGTGCGCCGTTGTCAGGAATGAACCAGGCCATGATCGAGTGGTTTGATGACCTCAAGGTCGGCATGCGCTTCCAGAGCGAGAGCAAGACCGTCTCGAAGGAGGAGATCCTGCGCTTTGCCGAGGAGTTCGATCCGCAGCCGTTTCATCTCGATCACGAAGCGGCCAAGGACACGGTCCTGGGCGGGCTCGCCGCTTCCGGCTGGCACACGGCGGCGATCGCCATGCGGCTGGCGCTGTCGGCCAAGCCGTTCGGCCCGCATCCGCTGTTCGGGGCAGGGGTAGACGGGCTGCGCTGGATGGTACCGGTTCGGCCGGGCGACACGCTCCGTCTGGAAGGCGAGGTGACCGAGCTGATTCCCTCGAAGACCAAGCCGCAAGGCATCGCGCGGGTCAAATGGACCGCCTTCAACCAGAAAGGCGAGGCGGTCTACACCTTCAATCCGATCGGCATCGTGCCGCGGCGGCCGGCGTAGAGGGAAATGCGTTCTGCGGGATGCAGCGCAGCGCTCGCGGTGCCCTGCTGATCCCGGACCTATTGATGAATAGTCGGAAGGCCGGTCCCGCTGCGCTGTACGCGCGGGGCACGGCGGTTCAGGGCGATTCTCCAGAGGGTTCACCCAGCCGGAGCCGCACTGCTGCCGTTTTGCCGGGCAGTGCTATGCTTGTTTCGCGAATCAGGAATCCTCAATCATGAGTGCAGACAGCGACAGTCGGATTGCGTGGCATAGGGTTCAGCTTCGGAAAAACCGCGAAGCGCTGAAGGCGCTGGAGACCTCGCGCTTCACCACGGGAGAAATCGCCGGACGGCGCAAGCAGGCTTCGCAGACGATCGCCGACCTGAAGGAAAAGATCGCGGAGTCGGAGCGCTGCATCGCCCTCCACGACCGGCAAACCAGGCGGCCGCTCGCGACCGACTTTGGCAGTCTCACGGGCGTGAACTGGAGCCATTGGAACGCCAACGGCGGCAGCGATCGCTAGAAGGTAATCCCTCATCTCGGATCGGATTAAGCGGCCTCATCCGCGGTCAGGTACCGCGGCTTCCAGCCTGATTTGGCCCGGCTGCTCCGCCGTCAGATTGAGACGGGCGAGCTTTTCGATGGTGAACCAATTGTCCCGAAAGATGGCGTCCGCATCGATCCTGCTGAGCGCCCGTATGGTGACACTGCAAGCGTGTCTTGCGCCCGCGTTCGTCATCTGAAAATTGATTTTGAAATCCGCCGCCCTTCGGGCAGGCGATAGCGATGGCTGCTCTCGGCGCATTCTGACGCTCCCCTGTGGCAACCTTCATTTTCCCCAGGTTGCAGGCTTGAATGTACGTTAGCGATTGGGAAGCCTGTTGGGCCGGATTGCGGCGGCAGCAAGAATGATTGTGGTTGGTTTCGCTCCGCCCGCCGCCGAAGCATCGCGCCGATCAGTTGATGCGTCAGCCGACCGAGACGCCCGCCTTCGCGCGGCTTATTCCGAGCGTCAGGATGCGGTGTAGCAGGGCCGCGTAATCTATTCCGTCATATTGGGCGGCTGTCGCGAACTCCTGGCTCTTGGCGATTTCGGGATTGGGGTTCGCTTCGATGAAATACAGGCTGTTGTCGGCAGCGAGGCGGAAGTCGATGCGTGCGTATCCGTCGAGGCCCAGTGTCCGGTAGATGCGTTTGGCGGTCCGCTGAATCCGGGAGCGCAACTCCGGTGCAAGGTTCTTGGCCGGCCCGTCGACGATTCCGACGCGCTCCTGATACTCAGTGTCGTGCTTGACCTTCTCGGTGGCGATCGCCTGGCCGCCCATGGTGCCGAATTGCAGCTCCCAGACCGGCAGCACTTGCAGGCGGTTGTTGCCGAGCACACCGACATAGAGCTCACGCCCCTCGATATATTGTTCGGCGATGGCGGCAGTGCCGACCCGCTCGTGGATGAAGGCGACGCGCTCCGCAAGCTTCTCGTCGGTATCGACGATGGACGCCTGCGAGATTCCCCGCGATCCGTCCTCGCTCAGGCTCTTGACGATCAGCGGCAGCGCAAGGCGCGCGGGCCGCTTGACCTTGCGGCGCATCGGGAAGACGGCGAAGGCCGGTACCGCGATCCGGCGATAATGCACCAGCGTCTTCGACAGATCCTTACCGCGTGCCAGGATCAGACCGCGCGGGTTGCAGCCGGTATAGGGGATCTGCATCAGCTCGAGCAGGCTCGGGATGTGCTGGTCGTAGACCGGCTCGTGGTGAAACTGCTCCAGCAGATTGAAGACCACATGCGGCTTGAAACCTTCGATCGCCTCGCGGACCGGCTTGATTTCCTCCTGCACGCCGAGCGGACGAACGTCATGGCCGGCCGCGCGCAGGGTGCTGACGATGTCGTACTCTGTCTTCCATTCGTTGATTTCGCGCGCGGTGTATCCTTCCGTGGAGTCCGGAGGCACAAAGTCCGGATGCATCAGGACCAGAATGCGCAGGCGTCTCATAGCGCGATCCATTTACGGCGCGATGGGCCGAACAGAGCGTGCATGGTCTTGGCTGTCAACAGGACAGTGAAGTCGGCCACAAGCTTCCGGTCGGAGCCGACGGCACGCAGATCGAGCTCCCGGCAGCGGGAGATCATGTCGTCCAGCACGGCATCCAGTGTAAGCTGATTTTCGCCCGTCCAGCGCGCAACCAGTTGACGTATGTGGGCGCGGTGCCGCCTGATGAAGGCGGAAGCCGGTTGCGCCCGATGATGCCGTGGATCGGCGGAAAACAGCCGGGAGAGATCGCGGTCGTAGGTCTTCGGCGGCGTGAAGGCATAGAACGCCTGCTTTTTCTGGTAGTGCTCGCCAAGCGTCTGGCTGAGTTCATGCAGGGGATCGATGCGCTCGCGCGTCATCACCAGCGGCCGCTTGCCGGCGATCTCGTGCATCAGTTCGTCGACATATTCGAGTTTCTTCAGCGCCGGCCAACCGGCATAGCGCGTCCGCCAGTTCGAACGCGGCCGCAGCCAGACCGCGAAGGTCTCGGCGAAATCCTCGTCCGGATGGCTCTGCGCGTACCAGAGCCGAAGATGCTGGACATAGCTGCGGCTGGCCGGGTTGGGCCGGTAGTAGCGCGGATAGTGTTTCGAGGACGGGCCGAACAGCTGCTGCCAGCGGCGGCGGCGCTGAAACTGGTAGGCGTGCTGCATGGCATGGCCTGCCTCGTGACGGAGGATGGCCATGCACTCGGACCAGGTCCCGCCTTCGACGTCGAGCATCATCTTCTTCTCGAGCTTCATCAGGCGGGGATGGGTAAGATAGAAAGGAATCGCAATGCCGGGCACATTGGCCGGACTGAACCATTCGCTCGAAATCCATGCGTGCGGCCGCAGCAGGATATCGCGCTGTTCGAGCTCTTCATAGAGCGCGCCGAGACAATCCTCGACCAGGGTGCCTTCGACCGTAACCCTCAGACTGCTGAGGCGTTGCTTGAGCAACTGCTCATCCGAGAGCTTTTCCCAAGGGTATTTGCGGCGCGGCATGGGGTGTCTGGAGATAAAGATAAGGCGGGCCTTCGATGCTGTCACAAGATGCTGCTGACAACAACTGCCCCAACCGGGCGGGGTGCCCTGGCTGACCGGCCCGCGCCCGCCGGGCTGGAGAGGGGCTCCGGCACGATTCTATCTAAAGGTGTTTTTATGACTTCCCACAGCTTTATCGGACGGACTGTGCGATTTAACCCGACGGGTCAATCGGTCGGCCCGTCCGGCCGGTGCGGCCGCCGCCGCGGGACTGATCTTCGGCGATGCGCCGGGACCAAACATATAGCCAGAACATAAAAGAGCCCGCCGGGCAGGCGGGCTCCTGAACGCGGAAGCAGATATCATTATCGCCGGTTGAGGTCGTTTCCCTCATGCATGCGACTGCCGGGGGAGTATTCAGAGGCGCCCCTGTCGCGATCGCCGCGACCGAGATCACCACGATCCATGTCGTGGCCGCTGCGCGACTGGCCGATCGTTCTGTGATTGTCGCCATTATGATCGAGGCTTTGGCGACCGTCGCGATCGAAATTGCGGCCGCCACGCGACTGACCGACCGTGCCGTGGCCGCTCATTTCGTGCCCTGGGCTATAACCCGATGCACCTGGCCCACGATCATCGGCATCGCCACCATTCCGCATTTGGTGGCCCGGGCTCAACTGAGAGGCGCCCGGCGAACCACCGGCCGCGCTATGACCCATGGTCCCCTGGGCATTCGCCCACGATACCGTGCCCAACAGCACCGCAGCTGCAATGGCAATATTCCTCGTCATCCATCGTCTCCATTGTCGTTAGCGACAAGACAACAAGACGCGTGTTCACGCGTTCCCGTCCGTGCACGGAACTTGCCGGCGTTCTCTTTCAATTCGTCAGCTCGTTCGCTCTGCGTGCAAAACTCGGCAGACGAAAGGACCTGATCTGAGTTCCGACGCTTGCTTTGCTTCGGCTATGGGCTCAAGCGCGACGCGGGGCCAGCGATTGAGTTCCCTCGATAAGCTCGACGGAACATCACGGAGTTTGAGCAATGCCATCGTTTTTGGCAGGCGACCTCAACTTGTTGGGCCGTCAGCTGTCCTTGTTGACCTAACTCAAAGCCGCTCCGGGCAGGTCAGCATATTGGGACCGTTGATCTAAACGAAGTCGAGAGAGCCTAACATGCGCGGCCCCACTGTGCTTGCCATCGGCGCTGTGCTGACGCTCGCTGT
>NZ_DAIDJE010000153.1 GCF_027451485.1 Bradyrhizobium sp. | reverse complement strand
GTCGCCGAAAACATCTGCCGCTTCGATCAGGGCGCGACATCCGAGGCGATCATCAAGGCGGCACAGATCGCGGGTGTTCACGATCTCATCCTACGCCTGCCCAATGGCTATTCGACCCAAATCGGTCAGGGTGGCTTGGCGCTGTCGGCGGGCCAGCGACAGAGAATCGGACTCGCGCGGGCCGTCTATGGCGATCCGTTTCTGGTCGTGCTCGACGAGCCCAACGCGAATCTCGACACCGATGGCGAGATCGCGTTGGGCCGCGCCATTTTGATCCTGCGTAAAAGCAAGAGCATCGTGATCGTGATTTCGCATCGCCCCAGCGTGATTGCCGCGCTGGACATGGCACTCGTGCTTTACCAGGGAAGATCGATTGCCTTCGGTTCGTGCCAGGAGATATTTGCTCGCGTCGGCGCATCCAAGATGCAGGGCACACCGAGAGGCCAGACGCGCCCCAAACCCAGCCCCGCACCGCATTACGCCGCTGTCGCCGAGCACGTCTAGCCATGCGCCACACTAAGGACGATCGACGCCACGACGAATCTGCGCGGAACTGGAGCGGAGGGCCTTACACCGACGACGTAGGACCACAGGGCGAAGCGCTGATTCTGGAGTTACAGCGATTACGGCAGGCGCTCGACGGTGACCGCGATGACAGCCGGCAGCCGGCTCGCCCGCCCAGGCGCAGAGACCCGCAAAAACGTCACGACCCGCGCAAGCGCCAACAGAAGGCGCGCAATCCGAGACCCAACAAGAGCAAAATCAAGCTGGCCATCGATGTTTGCCTGAGGCCGTTCGGCGTTGGGGCTCCAGTCCGGGAGAAGGACGGCAGAAATTCCCGGGTCGAGCCGGTCGTACCTGCGGCCTATCGGCAGAGCCCGCCTTTGTTTCCGCGCGATCCCGTCCTTATGGATTTGGACAGGACCGCGCCAGCCATGCCCGTGTCCGAGGATTCACGCCCCTCGCGAATTGGCGAGGGGGACGCTGTCGTCGATTCGGCTACCCGCCAGACCACCGTCAACACGGCGGTTGTGGACCTGATCGGCAAGTGTCGAGACGGTCTGATGCTGGGCGCCGACTTTATTCTCGATCGCGGTGGCGCGCCTCCTCCTGACGTGAAGCTGCTTGGCCTGCAGACGGGCGTGCAATGGGCGTTCGAACACGAGCTGCGTGCCGGCCTTCGGGTTCTATTCACTGCCGCAGTCCTCGGGGGAGGCTGGGCCGCGTTCGTGCCTCTCGCAGGAGCCGTCGTCGTGCCCGGCAATCTTGTCGTGCAATCCAATGTCAAGAATATTCAGCATCCGACTGGAGGCGTCGTCGCCGAAATCGACGTGCATGACGGCAGCCGGGTACAGACCGGCAAGCTCCTGTTGCGGCTGGACGCCACGCAGGCACGAGCCGGTCTGCAGATGGTAAGCAAGCAGCTCGACGAGGTGCGGACCAAGATCGCCCGTCTGGTCGCCGAGCGCGACGGCCTCGCGCGAATGGAAGTTCCAGCGGAGCTTGCATCGCGTTCGGCGGATGAGACGGTAAAGAGCCTGCTTGCGTCGGAGGATTCGCTGTTCAAGGCCCGCCTGACCGCGCGCCAGAGCCAGAAGGATCTGCTGCAAGGGCGCGTGGCGCAATTGACAGAGGAAATCTCAGGCCTCGAGGCACAGCTCGACTCCAAGGCCAAGCAGCTGCAGCTGATTGCGGGCGAATTGAACGGCGTACAGGAGCTTTATGACAAGCACCTGGTGCCGCTGGCCCGGCTGACGGCGTTGCAGCGGGACTCCGCGCGCATCGACGGCGAACGCGGCCAAATCCTGTCCTCGATAGCCGAGACGAAATCAAAGATCGGCGAAACACAATTGCAGATGGTGCGTGCGGATCAGGATTTCCGGACCGACGTCGTGAAAGAACTTGGCGAAGCTCAGGGCAAGGAGGCCGAGCTGGTTGAGCGTAGCGTTTCGGCGCGCGACCTGCTCGATCGTATCGAGATCCATGCGCCTGTATCCGGAATCGTTCATCAGCTTGCAGCTCACACCATCGGCGGCGTCATTCGGCCCGGCGACACCATTATGGAAATCGTCCCCGACGCGGAAGACTTGCAGGTGGAGGCGCGGCTGCAGCCGCGGGATATCGACCAGGTGCGCACCGGTCAGCCGGCATTCGTCCGGTTTTCGGCGTTCAACCAGCGAGTGACGCCGCAGCTCACCGGCGCCGTCTCATATGTCTCGGCCGACACCAGCCACGACCCGCAGACTGGCGCACCTTATTTCACGGTGAGAGTTGTGCTGTCCGACCAGGAGCGCCGGCGACTTGCCGGTCAGCAGCTCGTGCCGGGAATGCCTGCCGAAGTCTTCATGCAGACGCGAAGCAGGACGATGATGAGCTATCTTCTCAAGCCAATCGCCGACCAGATGCGCCGCGCCTTTGTCGAACAGTGAATAATAGTCGCGATCCCGGGTTAACCGCTCCGTCAAATGCGGAGCGGATCGCCGACGGATGCAGTTGCCGCCCGCCGTCTCGGCCGCCGAACCTGCGCCTGCTCAATGCGACGCTTGCAACCTGGATCGGGGCGTCTGCACGCCAACAGTCCGGTGAACTGGAAGTCACACATCACCTCTCAAGCCGTCGCATGCCGTGAGTAGAACCGGTCTGGCGTCACTGCCCTTCGCGAAGAAACGCCGTTGAAGACTCGCCGCAATCATGCAGCCGACAAGCCAAACTGCAGACACACTTCCAACATGCTCCCTAAGGATGCTCCGAAATAGACGGTGTTCCAGAGGAAAGAATGCAATGGCGACTCGCGACATGATGCGCTTATGCAAAAGTCGTTCGCCTTGCAGAGTAAGCGGTTCGACGGGCGTGTAGACGACCATCGATCCGGACACCATGTGCAACCAATCCACACGCAACTGCAGGGAGGCTAAGCAATGACCATTGCGACCGATCGGGCGACAGCATTAGGCGCAACAACCAATGACGTCGGACAGGCAGGTCTCATTTTCAACGACGCCGTTCGACTGAGCGAGGGCGGCCTTTGGGCAGAACCAGCCGACAGCAGCAATCAACTCAACTACGCAAGCATGTATGAAGCAGACATCAGCGCTCTCAAGGCTGACATCACTTTGGCAATGACCGATGGAGCGACCGTCAATGGCACGGCGGTCACACCATCCAATCCCAATACACTGAGTGAGATCCTGGGGCAGCTCAATGATCTTGCGGCAGCAGCGCCGCAGGCGGTCGGCAACAGTGCGGCGGCAATCGCAGCGCAGGGAATTATTCACACGGAGCAGCAGCAGATCCTGAGTGAGATCGCCAACGACACCAACCTGCAACACGCGCTCGCGGCGAACGGGGTCAGCAATCCCGGTACCGGCGCCACCGATCAAGGCTTTCAATCGCTTCCGGCCCAGGCCGCCGACGATTCAGCTGCGATTGCCACTGCCAAGGCCGGCGCCAGCCTGTCCGACATCGGCACAGTCTTCAATGCGGCGACGAACCTTGCGGCCGGGGGGCTTAACTCTCACAATCTTGCCGAGTTCAACGCCGACATGAAGGCGGTCGCCGCTGGTCTGCAGAACTTCATCAACAATGGAGGGCTTGCGGAGATTCAAGCCAATTCAGCGGCAGAGCATGCGCTCGCCTTGTCCGAGGGCATCTCGGACAGCGCAGCACAGGCCCTCACGGGCGTCCATCTCCAGACCGTGCTCAACCAGGTCGAACTCCAGATCAACGACTTCGATGCCACCTATGCCACGAACCCGAACGTCGCGGCGCGGGCGACCAACGACAACCTGCTGGACATCATCGATATCGTGCAGACCGATCCGGCGCTAGCGGCAAGTGCCGGCAATCCGACAGCCACGGCTGCTAATTTTACAGCAGGCACGTTCGTGCCAAGCCATGATGGTGGCTTGGCCAACCAAGCGGGATATCTGCAAGGCACCATCACGCACTTTCAGGACAATCAGGCGCAGACCGATTTCTGGTCGGCGTTCATTGCCGGCGCAAACAATCTCAATAACGCGCTCACGGCGGAAGCCAACGGAACCGCCCATCTGGATAACGCGGGTCTTAATGCGCTGATCCAGCAGGTTCAGGGTTATGAACAACTCGGCGCATCGTTCGACGGCGCGCAGGGTGGCATCTTCGGTGCCCGCTTCGACAACGAGCTTCTTGGCGGTACGCTTAAGGCAGACACCAATACAGCTCTCCAGGCGCTGCATGACGTCCTGAACAATGGAGGCACCGTCTCGGCCACGGATGCAGCCCAACTTATCGCGGCAGGCGACGGCTATGTCGGCGACGCCCAGGACGTTTCCGGAAACAATAATCCAAATGGCGGCGGAACGTATGTGGGAACAGCGACAACCGTCGCCGGCGCGACCACAACGCAGATCGCGGATGCCAACACTCCGACATCAGGCAATGTTGATGGCAACGACCAGCCCACCGATCATCCGGTCAAAGGGCTGACGAACAACGGGTTTGGCGTCACCGATCCGCACGCTGGCGCGGGTGCAGGAAGCCCCGTTTCGGCTGGATCCGGTTCCACGACCGATCAAGCGGCACATTCAACGTCGATGCTTTCCGGCGCCATTGCCGGCGACATCGCCAGTCTGGTCCAGGCCCTGGAAGGTGGACAGACAAGCGCCATCAGTGCCGCTGTCGCAACGTTGACGGCAGCGATAAGCGGCAATTCCGGCAGCACTGCCGTCAGCAGCAACGCAGGCAGCAGCCAGGGCGGCAACGAAAGTATACTCACCGCGGACGCTGGAAACGCCGCCGGCTTCTCTGATCAGTTCTCGCACGTCAGCCACCATCTCCAATTCGAGCACATGTGGCACTGACGAGCGTTTGAAAAAGCGCATTTGCGGCGGCGCGCGCCCTTGTCACACATCTTGCGACAGGGGCGTCACTTCCGCTGACCGAGATATCCCGTCCTTGCGCTTCGGCCGCCACATCAGCAGATTCTGGGCAGCGGATCGTCCTCAAGCTCTTCGAGAAAACGTTCGCCGCCGATTTCGGTCTCGAGCACGACCCGGCCGGCGCCCGCGCTCAGCGTACCGGCCACGCTGGCATCTTTGCCGTCAGGCAGCTCGCGCCAAATGGCCAACACGTCGGTCGCCGTCTCCGGCGCGACGACGGCCACGACGCGTCCCTCGCACGCGAGATAATAAGGATCGTATCCCAATATCTCGCAGACCGAGCGGACCGAATCGCGAACGGGGATTTGCGGTTCGAACAGGCGGACATTCATCGACATTGCCTGGGCAATTTCATGCGCGACGGTGGTGAGGCCGCCCCGCGTCGGATCACGCATGAAGCGAACGCCGCTCATCGCCGCGATCGGCTGCGTCAGCGGCGTCACCGCCGCGCAGTCCGAGACGACCTCGCCGCGCAAGTCGAACTCTTCCCGCGCAAGCATGACCGAAATCCCGTGATCACCGACGGGCCCGCTGACAAGCAGCACATCTCCTTCCCGAATCCGGTTCATTCCCAAATTCACGTCCGGCGCGCAAAGGCCGATGCCGGTGGTCGCAAAATAGAGCCCACCGCCCTGCCCGCGCGGCACGACCTTGGTATCGCCTGCCACCACGCACACACCCGCAAAATGCGCGGCGGTCGCGAGGCTTCTTACAACCCGGTCGAGGCATGCGACCTCCAGCCCCTCTTCAATAATCGCATTGAGGGTCAGAAACTTCGGGACGGCGCCACTGACCGCGAGATCATTGATCGTGCCATTGACCGCGAGCGAACCGATATCGCCGCCGGGAAACTCCAACGGCTGAACGGTAAAGGAGTCCGTCGTTATGAACGGAACAAGACCGCCAGCAAGCGCCAGCGGTGCCGCGTCGAGACGAACGTCGAGCGCCGGATTGGCGAGATGGCGTGCGAAGACTTCCGCGATCAGTTCACGCATATGGCGGCCACCATTGCCGTGGGCGAGCGAAATGTGAAGATCTTCCATCAGATGCCCCCTGTTTGCGGGCGCGCCGCCGCTTCGATCAACTGCCCAAAGGCAAGCCCGCCGTCATTGGCAGGAACGGCGGAAGGCAAGTGCGCCGGAATTCCGGTGTCGAAGAGCAACGCGGTGACGCGTTCTGCGAGCAGGCGATTTTGAAAGACACCGCCGACGAGGCCGACGGCGTCGAAGGACTCGGTTCGGGCCAGCATGGCAACCTGAGTGGCGACGGCCTGAGCCAGGCTTTCGTGGAAGAGGCCTGCGCGGCGTTCGGGCGACAGCCTTTGATCGAGCAGCATCGGCAGGAGCGGTTCCCAATCCATGCGGAGAATGCCCTGTTCATCGCGGGACAGCGGAAGCGCAATGGCCTCGCGGGTTTGTGCGGCTGCACTCTCGAGCATCATCGGACCCTGCCCCTCAAAGCTGGCGACATCGACATTGAGGACCAATGCGGCTGCGGCATCGAACAGGCGGCCTGCCGAGGATGTGCGATGCGTGCCGATGCGCCTTTGCCAGGCTTGATGCGCGAGTGGTCCACCCCACTGCCCTTGCGGAAAATCGCGGCCGGTTTCCCACATAAGCGCGGCCGCCGAACGCCAGGGCTCGCGGCCGGCGCGGTCGCCGCCCAGAAGATGGAAGGGCCGCAGGCTGGCGACGCGGCGCCAGGCGCCGGCGGCCCCTACAAAGGCCTCGCCGCCCCACAATTCGTTGTCATTGCCGAGGCCAACACCGTCCCACGTAAAGACGAGCCAACGCGGCACGTCGGGATATTCGCCGGCAACGGCCGAAGCGTGCGCAACATGATGCTGGACCCGCGTTACAGGAACATTCTGATCCAGTGCCCAGCGCGTGCTCGCATAGCCCGGATGGGCATCGCAAACGATGTGTTGCGGCGCGACCCGATAGAGCGTCTGGAGGTCGCCGATCACCTGTTCGAATATTCTGACGCTGCGCGGCGTGTCGAGTTCTCCGATGTGGGGAGATATTACACATCGCTTGTCCCAGCCGAGCGCGATGGCGCCTTTCATATGGCCCCCCACGGCGAGAAGCGGCCGTTCGAATGGCACCCGCAGATCGAGTTCCCGCGGGGCAACGCCCCGGCCACTGCGGATGAGACGCCTCGTACCGGCAATCACCCGTACAACGGAGTCATCCGCCGGGCGAACGATGGGACGATTGTGGTGCAGGAAGCCGTCAGCGATTCTTGTCAACCGCGCCTGCGCTTCGTCATTGTCCGTAATCACCGGTTCGCCGCTGATATTTCCGGAAGTCGCGACCAATGGCGCGTCGAATTCCGAAAGTAACAAATGATGCAGTGGACTATAGGGCAGAAACACGCCTATCTCCGACAATCCCGGCGCCAGCGCGTCGCTAAGCTTGCAATCGGAACGGCGCCGCATCAGGACGATCGGACGCTCGGGATCAGCACAGGCGCGCGCCTCTACATCATCCGGCAGTGCAAAGCGGCGCACCGCACCGAGACCATCTTCGCCCTCCATGGGAAACAGGACGGCGAGCGGCTTGTCGGGACGATGCTTGCGGCTGCGCAACCTGCGCACGGCTTCGTCATCGACAGGATCGCACATGAAGTGATACCCGCCGACACCTTTCACTGCGACGACGCCCCCTTTGCGCAGGAGGTCAAGCGTGGCGCCGAGAGCAGCCTTGCCATGAATTTGCGGACTGTTTGCCTGTATGAACGTCAGCGCCGGTCCGCACACCGGGCAAGCGAGCGGCTGGGCATGAAAGCGCCGGTCGAGCGGGTTTTCGTATTCGGCGCGGCAATCTCCGCATAACGCGAAATCGCGCATCGATGTGCGGGACCGGTCATAGGGCAATGCCTGGATGATCGTGTAGCGCGGACCACACTGGGTGCAATTGGTGAAAGGGTAGCGATATCGGCGCTCGGACGGCCGCGAGAGTTCTTCGATGCAATCGTCACAGCAAAAGAGGTCGGGAGGCAGGTGGACGTCCGGTTCGGCTGTTCCGTCGCTCTCAAGTATCCTGAAGTCACGCGTATGTTCCGGGAGGCTGTCACGGGCATTCTCGAGATGCGGCCTAGAAAGGGATGGCGCCCGGCGAGTGAGCGTGGTCTCGAAACGCTCGAGATCGTGTGGAGAGCCTTCGACATGAATGATCACCTGTCCGGTTTTATTGCGAACCCAGCCGTGCAGGTTGAGGCGACGCGCGATGCGATAGACAAAGGGTCGAAAACCGACGCCTTGAACACGGCCGCTGACGACGATCCTGCGCGCGGCAAGCCGGTCAGTATCGGGCTGGTGCGTGCTCATCGGCTGCTGCCTGCCTTATACCCGACGACCACCAGATCCTGCAGGCCCCCTCGTCCGATACCATGCAAGGCCCTATGGGGTTGCGCGGGGTGCAGGCTTTGCCGAACAAGACGCATTGATTTGGGTAAATCTTCCCGAGCACGACGCGCGCGCAATCGCAGCCGGGCGGCATTTCGCCGGCGCGCTTGCGTGTCGCATCGGCATGCAAGCCGAAACGCCGGGCTGCGTCCGAACGAGCGAATTCGGGCTTCAATGCAAAGCCGGACCGTGGAATGATACCAATCCCGCGCCAGTTCGCATCGACAACATCCAATGTCTCCTCGAGCAAACGCCTCGCCGTAGGATTGCCGCCGGGCCTGGCCACCTTGGGATAGCAGTTGTCCAGGAAGGGGCGCCCCTCCAGGTGCTGACGCAGGACGGAATAGAGCGCAGCGAGCAAACTTTCAGTTTCGAAGCCGGAGACCGCGGCAGGAATTCGGTGTTTTTCCGGTACGAAGCGCCACTCTTCGGGACCCATGATTGTCGAAACGTGGCCCGGCGCGATCAGTGCATCGAATCCGGCTTTTTCGCTCTGCAGCAACATCGCGACCGCCGGCCACGTCAGCCGTCCGGACAGGAGAATGGAAAGATTCGAGGGCAGGCCCTCGGCGGCGAGACCGGCGACCGGCGCTGTGGTCGTTTCGAAGCCTGCCGCGAAAAAAACGATTTCGCGATCGGGATGAGCCAGCGCGATCTTCGCCGCCTCCCGCGGAGAGGCGATCGGACGGACGTCGGCGCCCGCAGCCCGCGCCTGCTCCAGCGATCGGGGCTGTCCTTTCGGCACGTTCGCCGGGACGCGAAGCATGTCGCCGAAAGCGACAAGGATCACGCCTTGCTTCAGCGCCAGTTCAATCGCAGCAAAAACGTCCTCTTCCGGGCAGACACATACCGGGCAGCCTGGCCCGGGTATCAATTCGATCTGCTCCGGCAAGGCTCCACGCAAACCCGCCATCGAGATCGATCGCTCATGCCCGCCGCATACATTCATTACGCGTATAGGGGCATCGAGCTTCAGA
>NZ_DAIDJE010000152.1 GCF_027451485.1 Bradyrhizobium sp. | reverse complement strand
TTGAGCCCCGTTACATCTTCGGCGCAGAAACCCTTATTTAGACCAGTGAGCTGTTACGCTTTCTTTAAAGGATGGCTGCTTCTAAGCCAACCTCCTGGTTGTTTTGGGATTTCCACATCCTTTCCCACTTAGCCACGAATTAGGGGCCTTAGCTGTAGGTCAGGGTTGTTTCCCTCTCCACGACGGACGTTAGCACCCGCCGTGTGACTCCCGGATAGTACTCTCAGGTATTCGGAGTTTGGTTGGGTTTGGTAAGACGGTAAGTCCCCCTAGCCCATCCAGTGCTCTACCCCCTGAGGTATTCATCCGAGGCGATACCTAAATATCTTTCGCGGAGAACCAGCTATTTCCCAGTTTGATTGGCCTTTCACCCCTAACCACAAGTCATCGGAGACTATTTCAACAGGCACCCGTTCGGTCCTCCAGTGCGTGTTACCGCACCTTCAACCTGCTCATGGCTAGATCACTAGGTTTCGGGTCTAATCCAACGAACTTGACGCCCTATTCAGACTCGCTTTCGCTACGCCTTCACCTATCGGCTTAAGCTTGCTCGTTAAATTAAGTCGCTGGCCCATAATACAAAAGGTACGACGTCACCCAGAACGTATCTTGGGCTCCGTCTGTTTGTAGGTGTCCGGTTTCAGGTCTATTTCACTCCCCTCGTCGGGGTGCTTTTCACCTTTCCCTCACGGTACTGGTTCACTATCGGTCGCTGAGGAGTACTTAGGCTTGGAGGGTGGTCCCCCCACGTTCAGACAGAATTGCACGTGTTCCGCCTTACTCGAGGATACATCATCGCATTACCCGTACGGGGCTATCACCCTCTGAGGCCCTGCTTTCCTGACAGGTTCCGGTTGTCTTTGATGTATCACTGGCCTGGTCCGCGTTCGCTCGCCACTACTAACGGAGTCTCTGTTGATGTCCTTTCCTCCAGGTACTTAGATGTTTCAGTTCCCTGGGTTTGCTTGAAACCTCCTATTTTATTCAGAAGTCTCATACCTTCTCTTGATAACCGGAAATCCAAAACCTCTCGCATCTCTGCACGAGGTCTCGGTCCCGATCATTTCTGGTCAAGCCCCAAAACTCAAAGTCAAAGACTTGAGGTCTTGGAGTTCCGGCTATCGAAGGTGGGTTTCCCCATTCGGAAATCCGCGGATCAAAGCTTCTTCGCAGCTCCCCACGGCTTATCGCAGCGTAGCACGTCCTTCATCGCCTCTCAGCGCCAAGGCATCCACCGAACACCCTTAAGGCACTTGATTGCTCTCATTATCAATGTCCACACACTCGGCAGAATGTTGTCTGCACAATTGCCTTGCGGCACGCGCCCTCGATGAACGCTATGTGCAGCCGGACACTGATTAGAAAGACCAGCTTGCTTCGTAAGATCGTTCCGATAGCGAGGCGGTCAAGCTTCGCTAAAAGGATCATTTACAACCCGCCATCAACCTCACGGTTGAAAGCGAGCGCCGAAATGACCCGGAGATAATGAAGGCTCGCGCAACAATTTGCTGCACGATCCAACTCGGATCGATCTCCTCTTTACGATGTCAGAAATCACGCATGTCACTGTCCATCCGGACTGGTGAATGCGGAACGATGTTTTCGCGGACGATTGGTAAGATACCCGGCAATCAAACCATCTGGTGGAGCCAGACGGGATCGAACCGACGACCTCATGCTTGCAAAGCACGCGCTCTCCCAGCTGAGCTATGGCCCCGTAACCAGAAGACGAATGCTTCACAGCGGTCCTTGAGCAGCATTTCCTTCAAGAGAAAACGCACTCGATCAAATGGTGGGCCTGGGAAGACTTGAACTTCCGACCTCACGCTTATCAAGCGCGCGCTCTAACCAACTGAGCTACAAGCCCCTGACACGAGGAGCATCAAAAGGCGCGCAGCCGGCTCGCGCCGGATGCGTCGCACTAGCGCTTAAGCCCCTGGCGCGTGTTCGTCCGCGAAGAAAGAGAAACGAAGACGGCGAAATCCCGCCAATGGAGCTCAACAGTCTGGCGACTGATGGCCCCTGATGTTTCTAAAACGATCCGATAGCGAGCGTGAGCTCTCTGAAGGATCATCCTTAGAAAGGAGGTGATCCAGCCGCAGGTTCCCCTACGGCTACCTTGTTACGACTTCACCCCAGTCGCTGACCCTACCGTGGCCGGCTGCCCCCTTTCGGTTAGCGCACCGTCTTCAGGTAAAACCAACTCCCATGGTGTGACGGGCGGTGTGTACAAGGCCCGGGAACGTATTCACCGTGGCGTGCTGATCCACGATTACTAGCGATTCCAACTTCATGGGCTCGAGTTGCAGAGCCCAATCCGAACTGAGACGGCTTTTTGAGATTTGCGAAGGGTTGCCCCTTAGCATCCCATTGTCACCGCCATTGTAGCACGTGTGTAGCCCAGCCCGTAAGGGCCATGAGGACTTGACGTCATCCCCACCTTCCTCGCGGCTTATCACCGGCAGTCTCCTTAGAGTGCTCAACTAAATGGTAGCAACTAAGGACGGGGGTTGCGCTCGTTGCGGGACTTAACCCAACATCTCACGACACGAGCTGACGACAGCCATGCAGCACCTGTCTCCGGTCCAGCCGAACTGAAGAACTCCGTCTCTGGAGTCCGCGACCGGGATGTCAAGGGCTGGTAAGGTTCTGCGCGTTGCGTCGAATTAAACCACATGCTCCACCGCTTGTGCGGGCCCCCGTCAATTCCTTTGAGTTTTAATCTTGCGACCGTACTCCCCAGGCGGAATGCTTAAAGCGTTAGCTGCGCCACTAGTGAGTAAACCCACTAACGGCTGGCATTCATCGTTTACGGCGTGGACTACCAGGGTATCTAATCCTGTTTGCTCCCCACGCTTTCGTGCCTCAGCGTCAGTATCGGGCCAGTGAGCCGCCTTCGCCACTGGTGTTCTTGCGAATATCTACGAATTTCACCTCTACACTCGCAGTTCCACTCACCTCTCCCGAACTCAAGATCCTCAGTATCAAAGGCAGTTCTGGAGTTGAGCTCCAGGATTTCACCCCTGACTTAAAGACCCGCCTACGCACCCTTTACGCCCAGTGATTCCGAGCAACGCTAGCCCCCTTCGTATTACCGCGGCTGCTGGCACGAAGTTAGCCGGGGCTTATTCTTGCGGTACCGTCATTATCTTCCCGCACAAAAGAGCTTTACAACCCTAGGGCCTTCATCACTCACGCGGCATGGCTGGATCAGGCTTGCGCCCATTGTCCAATATTCCCCACTGCTGCCTCCCGTAGGAGTTTGGGCCGTGTCTCAGTCCCAATGTGGCTGATCATCCTCTCAGACCAGCTACTGATCGTCGCCTTGGTGAGCCATTACCTCACCAACTAGCTAATCAGACGCGGGCCGATCTTTCGGCGATAAATCTTTCCCCGTAAGGGCTTATCCGGTATTAGCCCAAGTTTCCCTGGGTTGTTCCGAACCAAAAGGTACGTTCCCACGCGTTACTCACCCGTCTGCCGCTGACGTATTGCTACGCCCGCTCGACTTGCATGTGTTAAGCCTGCCGCCAGCGTTCGCTCTGAGCCAGGATCAAACTCTCAAGTTGGACTTGAAACTTTGAACCGGCTGATCACAACGTTTGACGAGGTCCACACCGAAATCGCGCAACGATTCACATCGCTGGCGACCTGACCTCTCGCAAAAGAGATCATGGTGTAACCTTATTCAAAACGTGTACCGCCGAAGTCTTTCGTCCGATCCCGAAAGATGAAAGCCGAAGCCCTCACCCAACTTCGAGATCCGCAAGGACTCCGCCGTCCACGTTTCTCTTTCTTCATCTTTACTTGTCAAACAGCCCGGGGTCCGAAAACCCCTCTCCCATGACCGGGAGCATTACCCGCCCGAAACCTTCCGAAGAAGCTTCTCGGGCATCTCACTCGACGACAAATGACAACCGGTTTCCACCGGCTGCTGATTCACTCATCTCAGTGAGGAGCTTCACGGGCACGAATACTTGTTTCGGCCGAGGGCCAAAACAGCGCCGCGCTCAGTGGGGCGGTTTATAAGCCCGCCTCATCGGCGTTGTCAACGCCTGATGTCAACAAATCGTCGCATCGCGTCGAGAATTTTGCGGCGCGCTCAAACCCCTGCTTTTAGGGCCGAAACGCCGTACTTGAGCCACAATCCTGCGACGTTCTGGCGTACATAGGTGCTGAATCGCCTTATGCCAGTGGGGGCGGCAGGCGATGAGAATACCCGGGGAAAGGCGAAGACCACCCATGTGCCCATCGCCTCTCTCTCACGGACAAACAACTTCGAAGAGATCTATACCCGATTAGCATTCGTGATGTCGGCCGCGCTTTCGGCTCCTTTGTCGCGAATAGTCATGCGGTACGCCGCGCTTCCCGTTCCCTGATTTGAGGTGCGGTTCAGGAACGGCGCAGGGTCTCGTCGAAAGCCGATGGAATTTTGGGGGATGGCGGTTTGAGCCACAGGACGTCACGTGGGGGCGGATACGGACGTGACATGGGGGTCATCGACCTCGGTCACGAGCCCCCGCTTTCTGTCGACGGAACCGAGGCTGCGGTCATCGACCGCCGTCGCGTCTCGGTCCAGTGGTTCAGCGGCACCATTTTGACGGGTCTTTGCGGCGCAGCCCTGATCGGCGGCGCCGTTTTTGCCTCGCTCGACGGCGAGATGACCTTCGCCAAGCTGCCCGAACGGGTCGAGGGCGCGCTTCGCGGCGCCTTCAGCGCCAACGATCACGTCGCCCTGCATAAGAGCGATCGGCTGCCGCCGCCGGGTGACGCCAACGCGTCGCGCAACGTCGTGCGGGTTTCAACGGTGACGCGGGTCGGCAACCGCGACGTCATGCGGGTGCGGCCGTTCATCCGCATTTCCGGCAACCTGTCGCTGTCGACGAGCGATCTCTCGGCAAAAATCCCCCCATTCAATGCCCAGCGTCTGCTGACCGATGTCGGCAGCAACACGCCGGCGGCCTCCGAAGATCCGAACAACCCGGACGCCGTGGAGCCTGACGCCGAGGTGTCCTTCGTCACCAAGGAGCTCGGGCCGGTTCTGAGCAAGGCCAAGATCACCGCGACGATCGCGCTCGACGAGGTCAGGATGCGGGTGCGCGAGGCCTCGAACTGGCATGGCAATGGCGGCGGCGTGAAATACGCATCGCTCGCCAATGCCACCGCCGACATCAGCGGCGCACAGGGCGGTCTCAAGCTCGCTTATGCCACCGAAGGCAACGTGGCCGACCCCTATGCCGGGTTCGAGACCCGGATCGTACCCGAGAACGTCACGTTGCTGCCGAAGACCAAGGATCAGATCACCGGCGGCAATCCGGTCGGCGAGCGCGTTCATGTCGTCAAGAAAGGCGACACCGTCGTCTCCGTCCTGCGCGAGCAGGGCGCAACACCGGAAGAG
The DNA here is from genome assembly GCF_027451485.1 of Bradyrhizobium sp. Taxonomy (GTDB): domain Bacteria; phylum Pseudomonadota; class Alphaproteobacteria; order Rhizobiales; family Xanthobacteraceae; genus Bradyrhizobium. Next base: position 28,934 of record NZ_DAIDJE010000152.1, on the reverse strand, counting down.
GCAAGGGCCATCGCCGCCACGCTCGGCCCTCGCGGCCGCGATGGCGGCCTGAAGGAAGGCCAGAAGCTTCGCATCCTGATGGCGCCGGCCGGTCCCGGCCAACGGCTACAGCCCTGTCGCGTGATCGTCGCCAACGATTCCACCATCGAAGCCGTCTCAGCCTTGTCCGATCTCGGCAGATACGTCGCGGTCGACGTGCAAAGCATGAACACCGCCGCGGAGACGGCCGCCAGCAACGGCGGCAATGATGACGATGAGGAGGATGATGGGACCGGCGTCCGCCTCTATCAGAGCATTTACGAGACCGCGCTGCGCGACAAGGTACCCCAGAACGTCATCGAGGACATGATCCGCATCTATTCCTATGACGTGGACTTCCAGCGCAAGGTGCAGCCGGGCGATTCCTTCGACGTGTTCTTCGCCGGCGAGGACGAAGGCTCGACAAGCAGCAACGAAAAGCCCGAAGTGCTGTTTGCTTCGCTGACGGTCGGCGGCGAAACCAAGAAATATTATCGCTTCCAGACCCCGGACGACGGGGTGGTCGATTTCTATGATGAGAGCGGAAAGAGCGCGAAGAAGTTCCTGGTCCGCAAGCCCGTCAACAACGCCATCATGCGCTCCGGCTTCGGATCCCGCCGCCATCCGATCCTCGGCTATGTGAAGATGCACACCGGCGTCGACTGGGCGACCGCCTACGGCACGCCGATCTTCGCCTCGGGCAACGGCGTGGTCGAAGTCGCCGGCTGGGAAGGCGGCTACGGCAAGTACGTCAAGATCAAGCACAACAACGGCTATGAAACCGCCTACGGCCACATGTCGGCTTTCGCCAAGGGGCTCGAAGTCGGCAAGCGCGTGCGGCAGGGCCAGGTCATCGGGTTCGTCGGCTCGACCGGGCAGTCGACCGGCGCCCACGTCCACTACGAAATCCTCGTCAACGGCCGCTTTGTCGACCCGATGCGCGTCAAGCTGCCACGCGGCCGATCGCTGGAAGGCTCGCTGCTGGCGGGCTTCGAGAAAGAACGCGACCGGCTCGATGCGATGATGAGCGGACACGCCTCCCGCGTCTCCGATGCCAGCGGTCCCATTCAGCTCAGCACCCGCTGAAAACCCCGCAACGTTGGGCTCGCAACCTGGGGCGGTCGCCGCACGACCGCCGTCCCCGCCGATTACATTGCGGTGCTGACGGCACGCAGACATCAGAAGCCCCGGACGCGGAAGTGGTCCGCGTACCGGGGGGTCCGTTCATTTCAGTCTGTCAGTTCAGCTTGCGCTTCGGCGCCGGCGCTTCAAACTGCGCGATCTCCGCGGTCTGGCGCGCCTTGCCGTTGAAGGTCAGCACGTTGCCTTCCGCCGAAATCGCCACATGCTCGCCATCGTGAATCTCGCCGGCCAGGATCATCTCGGCGAGCGGATCCTGCAAATTGCGCTGGATCACCCGCTTCAGGGGACGCGCGCCATAGGCCGGATCCCAGCCCTTGGCGGCGAGCCAGTCGCGCGCCGCCGCATCCAGCGTGAGCGTGATCTTGCGCTCCTCCAGAAGCTTCGACAGCCGGGCGAACTGGATCTCGACGATCCGTCCCATCTCGCTCTTTTGCAGCCGATGGAACAGGATGATCTCGTCGACGCGGTTGAGGAATTCGGGCCGGAAATGCGCGCGTACCGCGCCCATCACCAACTCGCGGACGGCTGACGTATCCTCGCCTTCCGGCTGACTGACCAGGAAATCCGAACCGAGATTCGAGGTCATGATGATCAGCGTGTTGCGGAAATCCACGGTGCGGCCCTGACCATCGGTGAGGCGGCCGTCGTCGAGCACCTGAAGCAGCACGTTGAACACGTCGGGATGCGCCTTTTCGATCTCATCGAACAGCACGACCTGATACGGCCGCCGCCGCACCGCTTCCGTGAGCGCGCCGCCCTCGTCGTAGCCGACATAGCCGGGAGGTGCACCGATCAGCCGCGACACCGAGTGCTTCTCCATGAACTCCGACATGTCGAGACGCACCATCGCGGTTTCGTCGTTGAAGAGATATTCCGCGAGCGCCTTGGTCAGCTCGGTCTTGCCGACGCCGGTGGGGCCCAAGAACATGAACGAGCCCATCGGCCGGTTCGGATCCTGCAAGCCGGCACGCGAGCGGCGCACGGCGGTCGAAACCGCACGCACGGCTTCGGCCTGCCCAACGACGCGCTGGCCAAGGCTCGCTTCCATCTTCAGGAGCTTGTCCTTTTCACCTTCCAGCATCTTGTCGACCGGCACGCCGGTCCAGCGCGAGACCACCTGCGCGATGTGGTTGGCGGTGACCGCCTCCTCCATCATCTCGCCCGCATTTTCCTTGGCCTCGATGTCGGCGAGCTTTTTCTCAAGCTCGGGAATGCGGCCATAGGCGAGTTCGCCGGCGCGCTGAAATTCGCCTCGCCGCTGCGCATTGGCGAGTTCGATCCGAAGGGCGTCGAGTTCGCTCTTGAGCTTCTGCGCGTTCGACAGCTTGTTCTTTTCCGCGCTCCAGCGCGCGGTCAGCGCCGCCGACTTTTCCTCGAGTTCGGCGAGTTCCTTCTCGAGCGCCTGCAAGCGGCTCTTCGAACCGGCATCGCTTTCCTTTTTCAGCGCCTCCTGCTCGATCTTGAGGCGGATGATTTCGCGATCCATCGAATCCAGCTCTTCCGGCTTGGAATCGACCTGCATCTTCAGCCGCGCCGACGCCTCGTCCATCAGGTCGATGGCCTTGTCGGGCAGGAAACGGTCGGTGATGTAGCGGTTCGACAGCGTCGCCGCGGCGACCAGCGCGGAGTCGGTGATGCGCACGCCGTGGTGCTGCTCGTATTTGTCCTTCAGGCCGCGCAGGATCGAGATCGTGTCCTCGACCGAGGGTTCGGAGACGAAGATCGGCTGGAAGCGCCGCGCCAGCGCGGCATCCTTCTCGACGTGCTTCTGATACTCGTCGAGCGTGGTGGCGCCGATGCAATGCAATTCGCCGCGTGCCAGCGCGGGCTTCAGCAGATTGGACGCATCCATCGCGCCATCGGCCTTGCCGGCGCCGATCAGGGTGTGCATCTCGTCGATGAACAGGATGATCGAGCCCTCGGCCGAGGTGACCTCGGACAACACGGCCTTCAACCGCTCTTCGAACTCGCCGCGGTACTTGGCGCCCGCGATCAGTGCACCCATGTCGAGCGACAACAGCCGCTTGTCCTTCAGGCTCTCCGGCACGTCGCCGTTGAGAATGCGCAGCGCCAGACCTTCGACGATCGCGGTCTTGCCGACACCGGGTTCACCGATCAGCACGGGATTGTTCTTGGTGCGGCGGGAAAGCACCTGGATGGTGCGTCGGATTTCCTCGTCGCGGCCGATCACCGGATCGAGCTTGCCGTCGCGCGCCGCCTGCGTCAGGTCGCGCGCATATTTCTTCAGCGCGTCATACGCGTTCTCGGCGGTCGCGGAATCCGCGGTGCGGCCCTTGCGCAGGGATTCGATCGCGGCATTGAGGTTTTGCGGCGAGAGACCGCCGTTGCGCAAGAGGTTGCCCGCCTCGCCGTCCTTGGTGAGCGCAAGCCCCAGGAGCAGTCGTTCAACTGTGACAAAGCTGTCGCCGGCCTTCTCGGCCGCCTTTTCAGCCGCATCGAAGGCCCGCGCCAGGTCGGGCGCCAGATAAACCTGGCCGGCGCCGCTGCCGGAAACTTTCGGTAATTTGTTGAGCGCCTCTTCGGTCGCTTTGAGGATGGCGCGGGAGTTGCCGCCGGCGCGGTCGATCAGGCCGCTCGCCAGACCTTCATTGTCGTCCAGCAGGACCTTGAGCATGTGCAGCGACGAAAACTGCTGATGCCCCTCGCGCATGGCCAGCGATTGCGCGGACTGGACAAAACCCCTCGCGCGTTCGGTATATTTTTCGATATTCATGTCATTCCCTCAGCCTGCCGGAACCACCCTGAAAAGGCATGGCAAACCGGCATCTTCATTGGGTTTCCGCACGCCGCGTTGACATTCCTCAACCGGGCACAGCCGTCACCGGCGCCTGATGGAGTCTCTTGCGCCGGCTTGAGGCAAATGTGGGAAGGGGTGCCGGCAAACGGAAGAGGCATCCTCACAAATTCGTGTGCGCTGGCGAGGCGGTCCGGAATCCCTTAAGAAACGGACATGTCCGCACAAATCGCGCGCCTTTACCGCTATCCCGTCAAGGGCCTCTCCGCCGAGCCGCTGTCGCAGGTTTCGCTCGGCATCGGCCAGACCCTGCCCGCCGACCGGCGCTATGCGATCGAAAACGGCCCGTCCGGCTTCGACCCCCAGGCGCCTGGGTGGCTGCCCAAGATCCAATTCCTGATGCTGATGCGCAACGAGCGCCTGGCCGGACTCCAGACCCATTTCGACGACGACAGCAATCTTCTGACCATCCGAAAGGACGGCGCGGTGGCGGCGCGCGGCGATCTGGAGACGGCGGGGGGCCGTGCCGCGATCGAGCAGTTCTTCGCGGCGAATTTTGCTCCCGAGCTCAGGGGACCGCCCAAGCTGCTCTCGGCGCAAGGCCACAGCTTCTCGGACATCGCCCGCAAGGTGGTCTCGATCATCAACCTTGCGAGCCTTGCAGCCATCGAGGGCCTCGTCGGCCACGCCGTTCATCCGGTGCGGTTCCGCGCCAACATGTATGTGGCGGGATGGCCGGCCTGGCATGAATTCGAACTGCTCGACCGCACGCTTGTCGTCGGCGATGTCCGTCTGAAGGTGGTCAAGCGCATCAAGCGCTGCGCCGCCGTCAATGTCGACCCCGACACCGCCATGCGCGATCTTGAAATCCCGGCCACGCTGGAGCGGAGACTCGGCCATATGGATTGCGGCGTCTATGCCGAGGTGATCGCGCCCGGCACGCTTCGCGTCGGCGACGAAGTTGCGGCCGAACAGCCGCAGCTAGTGTAGCGACGCGATAGAGGCGACCCGCACCGCCGTCATTCCGGGGCAATGCGCCAGCATCGGGCCCGGAATGCATCGAACGCCGCAACGACTGGAGGAATGGATTCCGGGTCTGGTCCTTCGGACCATCCCGGAATGACGAGGGCTGGATTACCGCTCAATTCGGCATGACGTAGGCGTAGATCCGGCTGCGCGAAATCGGGGCTTCCCGCACGCGGTTGCCGTTGTTGCCGGAGATCATGACCGGATTGCCTGAGGCGCCGATGCCGGTAATGATGCCGACGTGGCCGCCACCGCGCCGGCCCATCACCGCGATCGCACCGACCTGCGGGCCCGACACGCGATGGCCATAGCTTGCGAACGAGCTCGCTGCGTCCGAGCCGGTGCCGCGGTGACCGGTACGCGCAAGCACCATGTTCATGAAGCGCGCGCACCACAGGCTGGCGCGGCCGGTCGGATTGCCGCCGAGATAACGGCGCGCTTCGCTGATCAGGTCGGACGAAGCGGAGCCGCCTGAGCGAGAGTTCGATCCAAGGCTGGCATAGCTGTTGGAGAAGCCGCGCCTGTGCATCGTGGCGACGCCCTCGTCCCAGCGCGATCGCCGCGCCACATGGCCGTGATGCGCACGGGAATAGGCGAAGCGGCGTCGCGTGCGATGCCCGCTTTCATGGGCATGAGCGAGCCGCCGGGGGCCGTGATGTGACCGTGCCGCAGCCGGCGCGGCAGAGGCGGCGAAAGCCGTCGAACACAACGCCAGCACGACCAGCGACCGGCGAAACGGAGATTGATGCATCCTCGATTGATCCTTTTCTTAGAACACCCTTTCCCCACCGGCCGCCAGTGTCCCGGTCCTGACATTCGTATCGTGCCGCTGCAGGACCGACAGGAACGTCAGAGTCGCTTCACCAGGCGGACGGCACCCGGGCGCGTCAAAAAGAAATTGCGATGTGACGAGAGCAAGACGGGATGCGGCAGCCCGCGCCCGATTCGAAGGTAATTCCGCGCATATTCGATGACCAAAAGAAGCGCTCTTGCCTCATTGCAGCCGTGAGCATTAACTGCGACTTCGGGTCGTGGCGCGTTCGCGCCGAAGAGCGCGAGACGACAAAACAACGGGAGAAAGAAGAAATGCCGCATGCCATCACGCAGGACCAGGTGAAGCTCTATTTCGAAGAGGCAGGCAGCGGCACGCCGATCCTCTTCCTGCACGAATTTGCGGCTGACTACACCAACTGGGAGCCGCAGATGCGCTACTTCTCGCGGGGCCACCGCTGCATCGCCTATTCGGCGCGGGGCTACACGCCCTCCGATGTGCCGCCCTCGGCGGACGATTACACTTACAAGCACTTCTATACCGACGCGATCGCGGTGCTCGATCATCTTAATATCGCGAAAGCGCATTTCGTCGGCCTGTCGATGGGCTCCTATTCCTCGCTGCAGGTGGCGCTCAATGCGCCGGAGCGCATCCTGTCGATGACGCTTGCCGGCGTCGGCTCCGGCTCTGCCATCGAGAGCCTCGACACCTTCCGCAGGACCTGCCGCGACACCGCCGACCAGTTCGACAGAATCGGCTCGGCGGAAGTCGCCAAGGTGACGCGGGAAGCGCCGGGACGGATTCCCTTCCTGGTCAAGGACCCGCGCGGACACGCCGACTTCTACGCCGCGCTTGCCCGGCACGATTCAAAAGGCTCCGCCAATACCATGCGCGGCTTTCAGGGTGGCCGGCCCTCGATCTACACCATGGCTGACGCGATCAAGCAGGCGCAGACACCGGCGCTGATCATCTGCGGCGACGAGGACGATGCCTGCGTGGAGCCGAGCCTGTTCCTGAAGAAACATCTTCCCGCATCGGGCCTGACCTTCTTCCCGAAATCGGGCCATGTGCTCAATCTGGAAGAACCGTCGCTGTTCAACGAAATGGTCGAACGCTTCATCGCGCTGGTCGAGGCCAGCCGTTGGGGACCGCGTGATCCGAGGTCGATGCTCGCGTGACAACGAACAGGCTGTCGTCACGCCACGCCGCAAACCGTCATTCCATGACCAAACTCGTAAAGAACGGCTTGGTGACCTCGGCGTCCGAAGGCGGCTTCTCGTCAGACGCTTCAACCGTGATGAATTCGTTCTGACACTTCCAACAGTGCCACAGGTCCTGGACTTGCCGCGAAGTCACGTGTTCATCCCATTCAAGGCTGACCAACTCGGAGCCGCATCGAGGACATTTTGCATGGTGCTGATGTGAAATCGACGTCATGTTGTATCTCCCTCTTTCCCACGTGGCACCATGCGCCGCCTGGAAGCCTGGGACATGATCCAGATCAAAGGTCCTGCGGTCATTTGCGAGGGTTTTGCAATCAGGCGATCGCAGCTCGGAAGGCGAATTCGCGGAGCGCAACCCGCGGCCGACGGGCCAGAGAAGGTGGCAGGGTACGCCTTCCGCCTTCGCTCGCCGAACTTCGGCGGACCTGTCGGCTAACTCAGCCCTACGCGCTTCGGCCATGTCCACTTCGCTCCGATAACGAGCGTTTCTGTGCCACTGCGCAAATGATCCGATGGGCCAAGGAGCGACATGGCGACGATAGCGCATTCTTCAATGACAATGTTGTCCTGGCTTGGTTCACGACAGTTCGCCCGGCCGGGATCCCGGCCGGGCGATTGTGTTGCGCAAAAACGGTTGGTGCGGAAAAGACGATTAAAAGCCGCTACGGAAGCACCGTCAGTGATGATGTTTCATTGCGGGCGCGGGAGGCAGCAGCACCGTGTCGATCACGTGGATGACGCCGTTAGACGCCTCGATATCGGGCTGGACCACATGCGCATCGTTGACCGTGACGCCCATGGTGCCGTTCACGTTCAGCTTTTGCCCTTCAAGGGTGGCCACCTGCAGCGACTTGCCGGCGACGTCTGCGGCCATCACGCGGCCGCGCACGACATGATACTTGAGAATTGCTGCCAGCTTGGCCTTATTCTTAAGCAGGGAGTCGACCGTCCCCGGCGGCAGCTTGGCGAAAGCGGCGTCGTTCGGTGCAAACACGGTGAACGGGCCCTTGCTCTTCAGCGTGCTGACTAGGCCGGCCGCTTTGACCGCCGTCACCAACGTTTTGAACGAGCCGGCGGAAACCGCGGTATCCACGATATCAGCGGCACGTGCGCCCGACGCGCCGACGAGGGCCATCAGCATGGCAGAGCCCATCACGAACGAACGAATAGCATTCATAAAAATCTCCCTAAGGTGATCTACCGAGGCAGCAACCCGGCTCAGACAGGTTGCTGCGCTCATTGCAACATTGCGTGTCATTGACGGGCCTTAGAACGGACAGCGACGCGCTATGGATTTCAGGAATGCTTCACGAGGTCGTGAGCGACCGCTTCGGGTCATTGGCGATCGACGCCATGCCGGTCGCCTGAGACTGGATGTCCGCTTTGCTATGGAAGCGGGCGTGATGCTGGGGCGAGACAATATGTCGAGGCGGCCATCAACGAAGCTGCGATCTGGCGCCGCCATTCCGATCAAGCGGCTGCTGCTTCGGATTCTGTTGCCCGACCCGCCCCCGCGCGCGCGGGTCAAATCTCCATAAGCAGAAGCCGAAGGCTCCGCCCAGGACCGCGCCAGCGATTGCGCTCGCGACGATGACATGAGATTGGCTTCGTGAATCTACGAAAGCGACCAGCTGAGTAACGAACCTCGCGCAGGTGACTGTGTCTTCCAAGACAGCCCTCTAGCCGCTGAGGACGAAAGCCGTTGAGACGGTTGCGGGTTGCCGAAGAAGACAGGACATCGGGCACATACGTGCAGCGTCATCTTCGACGATGAGAATGGTCTCGACCTCGTCACCTTCGGCAATCAGCTCTTCACTCTCGTCAACGTCAGGTCGTGCGTCGCGCTTGCCTGCGGGGGCAGCACTTTCGGCCTTCGCCGCGTCATCAAAACGTGGTATTGTCACGCGCCTGAACCGCAGGTTCGCCATGACAGCTATTGAGGAATGGCTAGCATCGATCGGCTTAAGCGAGTACGCGGCGCGGTTCGTCGAGAATGCTATTGACCTTTCGGTTCTTGGCGATCTTACGGAGCAGGACCTGAAGGATCTTGGTCTCCTGCTGGGACACCGGCGCAAGATGCTGCGCGCGATCGGTGAACTTAGAGGGGAAGTTGTTCCGGCCGTCCAGGCGGGGACCAAGCCGGCACTGCGTGAAGAGCCTCAGCGGCGTCAAATCACCGTCATGTTTTGCGATTTGGTGGGCTCTTCGGCGCTTTCGGCTCGCCTCGATCCCGAAGACTTGCGGGCCGTCATCGGCACCTATCTCGCATGCATCGCCGAGATTATCACCCAGGAAGGAGGGGTCATCGCCCGCTATATGGGAGATGGCGTACTCGCCTATTTCGGATTCCCTCAAGCACACGAAGATGACGCGGAACAAGCGATACTCGCTGGGCTGGCGTTGGTGAACGCCGTGGCTAACCTCAAGACGGATATCGGCACCGTGCTGACAGTTCGAGTTGGTATCGCGACCGGCACAGTCGTGGTCGGCGATCTGACCGGTGAAGGCGCGGCAAAGGAAGAAGCGGTTATTGGTGAGACGCCGAACTTGGCCGCACGTTTGCAGGCGCTTGCGATGCCCGGCACACTTCTGATCTGCGAGAGCACACGTCGACTCACCGAAGGCAATTTTGAATACCGTAACGTCGGTCCGGCCATGCTCAAGGGATGGCCCGAACCGTTGCCTGCTTGGGAAGTACTCGGCACAAGCGGAGTGGAAAGCCGATTCAAGGCCCAGCACAAGACCTCATTGAAACCTCCGATCGGACGCGACGAGGAGATCGATCTCTTGTTACGCAGGTGGCGCAACGCTGCGGGTGGCGAGGGCAGCGCCGTGGTGTTGATCGGCGAGCCGGGTATCGGAAAATCGCATATTGCGTTGGCGCTCGAAGAACGGCTCGAAGAAACCAGGCCGCACGTCGCGATACACTTTTTCTGTTCAGCGCACCACACCAGCAGTACGCTCTATCCATTCATCCGCCAACTCGAACGGGCCGCAAAGTTCGAACGGATGGACTCGCCAGATGCGAAATTCGCCAAGCTGGAAGCTTTGCTCGCCCAATCCGGCGCCGCCACAGAGCAGATCGTCCCACCCCTGGCGAACCTGCTGTCGCTACCCGCCGGCAGTTGCTACCAACTGCCGGAGCTTAGTCCGCAAAGACGCAAGGAGATCACGCTTGCGGCGCTCTTGATGCAGCTCGATGCCCTTGCTGCGCGCCAGCCCGTGTTCGTTACCTTCGAGGATGCTCACTGGGCCGATCCGACGTCACTCGAGCTGCTCACGCTGACATTGGAAAGAGTACCGCAGCTGCGCGTGCTGCTGCTGATCACCGCACGGCCCGAATTCACGCCCCCCTGGCCGGGCCAGGCGCATGTGACGACCGTCTCGCTCACGCGGCTAAACCGACGCAACGGTGCGGCGCTGGTCGAGCGCGTGACGGCCGGCAAGAGGCTTCCTCAGGAGGTTATGGAGCAAATTCTCGTTCGTACCGATGGTGTGCCCCTCTTCGTCGAGGAACTGACAAAGACGGTGCTCGAAACCGGCTTGTTGGAGGAACGAAACGGCCGATACATCCTCAACCGCCCTCTGCCTCTCATGGCGATTCCGACGACGCTGCATGCGTCTCTCGTAGCGAGGCTGGATCGGCTGGCTCCGGTCAGGGAGATCGCTCAGATCGGTGCGGTCGTAGGGCGCGAGTTTTCTTATGAATTGCTGAGCATCATCGCCGGACTGCCCGGAGAACGACTTCGGGAGGCGCTTTCACAGCTGGTTCAATCGGAGCTGATATTTTGCCGGGGGGAGATACCAGCGACGATCTATACGTTCAAACATGCGCTCGTGAGGGATGCGGCTTACTCGGGACTTCTGAGGAGCCGACGCACAGGGCTGCATGCCATGATCGGGGAAGCCCTGGAGCAGCGTTTCCCGGAGATCGTGGAAGCGCAACCCGAAACCGTCGCGCATCACTTCACCGAGGCGGGACTGTTCGAAAAGGCGGCGGGCTACTGGCTGAAGGCCGGCAAGAAGGCTGCCATGCGTTCCGCGAACCTCGAAGCCATCGTGCACTTGGAACGGGGCATCGGAGCATCGGCCCATCTGGCCGATGGTCCGCGGAAGGACAGGTTGGAGCTTGATTTCCAGGTCGCGCTCGGGCCTTGTCTGATCGCGGCCCAGGGACCAGCCTCCAACAAGGCGGTGGCGACCTTTGCGCGAGCGCGTGAGTTGTGTGACCGCCTCGGAGACCCTCCCGAAAAATTGCAGATCATGTTCTGGCTGACCACTGCGAGCGTCATCCGGGGTGAGTTGCCGGTCGCCCAGGAAACGATTGCGGTGCTGCTTCAACTCGCCGAGACGCGCGGTGATCGGCCGGCGTTGATAAATGCGACCCGCGGTCAGGCCATGATCCGTCTTTTCATGGGACGTCTCGCCGATGCCCGTGAAGCCATCGAGCGTGCGGTTGCGGAGTTCGAAGTGAGCTCCGATGCTGACAGATTGGCGGCCCGAGCCGCCGGCCAGGACGCCGGCGTGGCCGATCTCGCTCTGATGTCATGGATTCTCTGGCTGCTCGGTTGCTTCGATTCGGCGCTCTCAAGCATCGATGCCTCCATCCGACGCGCCGATGAGATCGGTCATCCTCATTCGCAAGCCTATGCCTGCTACTATGCCTCTGTTCTGCACGCCCTGCGCGGCGAGATGTCGCGCGCGCAAGGTTATGCAGAACGCTGCCGCAGCCTGTCGGAGGAGCATGGTTTCGGGCAATGGCGCGGATTGGCGCAAGCCGTCCGTGGCATATGCGCGACATTCCTCGACTCGTCGTCCAGCGGCATCGAGGAGATCCGGACGGCGATGGATGAATATCGTGGCGCGGGTTACCAACTCGGGATTACCGCGCTGTACGTGCTGTTGTGCCCGGCCTTGCTGTTTTGCCGGGAATACGAAACGGCGTTCGACCTCATCGAGCACGGGTTCACAACGATGAGCCGAAATAGCGAACGGATATTCGAGGCCGAGTTGTACCGACTGAAGGCGCGCGCATTGGTTCACCGCGGCTCGCCGGATGCCGCCGTCGCGCTGCTCCAAAAGGGCGTTGCGGCGGCAAGATGCCAGCGCGCCAAGGCGCTTGAACTTCGGGCGGCAACGGACCTTGCCGCGTTGTGGAAGGACCAGGGCAAGCGCCAGGAAGCGCTCGAAGTCCTCGCGCCGGCCTACGGCTGGTTCACCGAAGGCTTTGAGACGCAGGACCTCAGGCAGGCAAAGGCTGTGCTCGATCAGCTGGGATGATCTGCTCTGTCAGATTCCGCCAGCACTTTCTGGAGGTGGCGATAATCGTCGCGTACGCGTCGCCACTCGGCATCCTCTTCCGGTTTCTCGTTAATGAAGAGTGGTGCATCTTGATGGGGTGTGTCCTTGTGCTTGCGATATTGCTTAATCGCCTGCTCCGCAGCCTCTCGCCCCAGCTTTCGTCCGTTGTCCAGGTTGCTGTGATTCCATTTGAAATTGATGTGCCCGGGAACGTGAATCTCGACAACCGTGCCGTTCCATTCGCCGTTCGAATTGTGACCTCGCGAATCTTCGGCCTTCGCATGTTCTGCTTTTTTTGAATTCTGGTTTTTTGTGCCGTTGCTCTTCGAAACCGTTCGAGTCTGTCGGTCGTAGCGGACGTGGTACTTGAACAGCTTGACATCATCTTCGCCGACCGAGGCTGCAAACAATTGGCAGAGATTTGCCAGCGCATCGTGGAGATTTTCCGGCTTTCGGACCTGCCTGGAATCGACGATCCGGCTGATCCATATTTCGTCGAGCTTCCGACCTTCCACACGAAGATCGACCAGGCCTTCGAAATTGACCGTGTCGACGAGGGCCCCCTCGCAGTAGGTCGTCCCGTCGATCTCCACGGTTTCTTCGATAAAGGGAAGAGCCGAGCACGCGCACAGGGACTGTGCGGTGATGGGGCCTTCATACCTCTTCTTTATGCTTCCGTCGTCGTCCGCATTCGGCATCGTCATCGGACGATTTGCGAAGAATGCGAGTTCGTGATGATCGAGGTCCCAGGCGTTGTGAAAAATATAGGGCTTTACCTCCGGCAACCGATCGAACCTGATCTTCTGCATGAACTCGCTGTCGGGGTAGTTGATTCTCGAGAGTCCGTTAAACTTGGAGAGGTACATCAGGGATGTCATGTAACGGATGAACGGATTGGGAGCCATCACCTGATTGAGTATCCATCGATTGAGATCCCCTTCGTCCAATGTCTTGAAAGGTTTATCCCCGGCTGGCAGTTGGTTCATCACGATTGACAGCGAGTCCTGAATGAACTCGAAGATTCTGTAAGGCTGGAATTGAAAGTCTCTGTAGTTCTTTGGGTCGCCCACGAACTTGTTGAATGCGTCGATGTTGCTGCGCCAATCCGGCCCGAACACGGTATTGATGGGAAAGCGCTTGTAGTCCTCGTCATCTCGAAAAACGCCGTTCCTGAAGAACTCGTATGTTTCCTCGACCTTTCCCCTGGCGGTGTTTTTGGTCGACTGATTGTAGACGATACCCACCCAGGCTCCGATGCAGGAGAGCGACCAAACATTGAAATTGATATCGGCGCTGGCAAGAGCTTCGAGAACTCCAATGTGCAGGCCCGCTGCCGGTCCGCCACCGCCCAGCGTAATTGCTCTCGTCGGGTTTCCGTTCGCCATCTGAAATCTCCCTACGCAATATCGAATACGCTCCATTCAAGTTTCGAAATTCACGAAAGAACAATAGATTAGTTTCTTTCGAAATCGTTGTGAAGCGCTCGCTCGAGCACTCAGGTCGGGTACGCGACCGTATATGGCAGCAGCGCTGACGCAAGCCGGTGACCAGCTCTTCTAGTTGTACTGCTGTGTGCGCCGCGCGCTGCAGCAAGTCACGCGAGGGCCGACGGACGGATTTTCGGCTCGGAATTCAATACGCACTTGTTGAGTTGGCCTGGACAGTACGAATGCGCTCGCCACCAGACTCTACCAACCCTTCCGCTATATCGGCCGGGCGTCACGGCATACACCGGCGGAAGTGCCGTACACGATGTAGACAAAAGGCCCCGGGCCACATCAGCCGTTCAACGAAGCGAGCTGCCGATTGCAACGATTTGTTCGGAATCCCCGGCTACGATGCCCTTTGCGTTCGAAACGCGCATCAGGGCAGCCATGGCAGCTCAATTCATTCGTATCGTCGCGATCCCGCCAGGTGAAGCGCCGCTGTGGGTGCGCGAGAAATGGGTTGGGCTCAGCCTGCCTGTCGCCGACGACCGAGGGCCGCGGGACGCCTATGTCAGCGGCGTGCTCTCCGCACCTCGCAACCGGCTTCTTGCATTCACAAGCCGCGTTCTTGGAAATCTGGGCAAGCAAAACGGTTACGCCGTTTATGTTCGCGACGCGATCAGCGAGCTTGAGAAGGCGGCGCCCGATGCGGCGGCCTGGTGGCGCAACGACGCCCCGCGATTGCTGGCGCCTGGCCGCAAGCTTCTTTTTCGAACTGCCTATTGCGAATTGGTGAAACCGCCATCCGGCGCCGACAATCCAAGCGCCCGGCCGTTGCAGCGGGAAATTGCAAATGCTGCAGCGGTCGGGCTTTCACCGGCGCCACGAATCCGAATGCCGCATAAAGTGGCACGCATTTCTTTCACCCGCTCGCCATTCGTTCCCGGACTTATGCTGGTCCTGTTCCTGCTGGCCGGATACTTGAACTGGAGCCATTCCGTTCATCCGGAGCGGCAAGCAACGGTTCACGGCAACCTCGTGGACTGGAGCGTTTACTATGTCAGCTCGAAAGGCGGATCACACCGCAAGCTACAACTGCAATTGTCCGGCTACACCGAAAAGTTCCGGATCGATATGGATCTGATGGGCAATAGGCTTCCCGCCGGCTTCGCAAAAGGTGCGGCGATCGACATAACTGCCGACGCCGCACAGCTCGCCTCCCCGCTTCATCCGCTCTTTGAGCCCGGCGACGCGATCGTGTGGGTCAACGGGCTGGTCGTGGACGGCGTGACAGCATTCGCGGTCGGGGATGTTGTCGACCATCAGAGAAGCCAATGGGTGCCTTGGTTTTTGATGGTGGCGATGGCGGCAGCTTACCTTGCATACACGATCATCAGTTCCCGCAAGCGGCGTGGCGGCAGCTAGGCCCGGGTGACTTGCGCATCCAATGCGTCGGTGAGGAAGGCGCACTGCGCCGCGCTCGCCTGCTCAAAAATCTCGCCCGGACAGTACAGCAAGCCAAAATGACCGCCGTCGATGTCGGCCCACTGCTTGCGGCAACGCATGAGCCCGAATACGGCCGATGTCACGTCGGGGTTGCAGTGAACCATTTCGTCGTTGCGGCCGGCCATGAGCAGCGTCGCTCCGCGAATGAACGGCGCAGCAAGATAGGCGCTGAACGGCACCGCCGTCGGCGGGATGACGCGGATGACGCGGTTCTCCCATAATGTGCCATGCCGACCGCCATAGTCGATGAACCAACGGTAAGCCTGGATCGGCTTCAGCAGCGACGGCGAGCCGATCTGATCGGCGGACACGACAGGCAACGGTCCGGTCGTGGTTTCCGGCGTACCAGTGATGTCGCCGTCATCGAAGATCGTTTGCATCGTCCGGAAATGCCGCTCGTCTGCCGCGAGCTTGGGAGTTTCGATGCCGCAGGCCGGACATTGCACTGCGACCGCAGCATATCGCGGATCGAGCGCGCCGACGGCAAGCGCGATCATGCCGGAGTAACTATCCCCCCAAGCCGCGATCCTGTCGCGATCGACATCGGCGCGGGTGAGCAAATAATTCATCGCGTCGCGATAGCCGCGCGCCTGGAGCCACGGGTTGATGAGCTGACGGGGCTCGCCGCCGCTCAGACCGAAATTTCGGTGATCGTAGAGCAGCACGGCGAGACCGGCGCGGCAGAACACCTCGGCATAACGATCAAGACACATGGTGATCGTGGCTGTGGTGCCATGAGTCATCACCGCCGTCGGCCAGGGCGGCGCCTGCGCCGGACGATAGAAGCGCCCACGCAAGATCGCGCCTTCGGAGGGAAATTCCACCAGCTCAAACATGTTGCCCTTCACGGCCACCAGCGAAAGCCGAATATTAGTCCGTCGAAACCGCCATGGCTACTTCAGCGGACATAGGCGTGAATGCCCGCTTCAGGTCATCGCGACTGGTAATGCCCGAATTGGCGCCGAACGATATCCGGCGGTCGGCCAACCTTGATTGTGCGAAAAGAGCCAATTCTCAAAGCTATTGAAGCTGATGCTACCTTTCGAGAGCTCGTAGGGCGGATTAGTGAAGCGTAATCCGCCGCTTGATACCAATGTCACTCAGCGACCTGAATTGAGCCATCAGATAATCACCCTCGAAAGGCAACTTGGAAGCCAATCCGACTGCAGGTCGGTTTCAGGGGCCAACATCAGACCCCGGCAAATCAGCCACCTGTTGAAGCCAAAGCCAGGCTTAAGGTAAAAGCACCAGGTTGAATGAATTCCTGATGGCGCGGTGGCCGTGGTCGAGTGGTTGCAGCAATTCCTTCTGCGGGAATCCAACAACCGCCGCATGCCCTATGGATTGGCGATTGCGGGGCATGTCATCATCGCGCTGGTTCTGCTGCTCGGGGTCTTCAAGCAGACCGAGCCCGCTCCAGTCGACGCGGTCCCCGTCGAAATCGTGATGGACGAGCCTGCGGCGGCTTCGCCGCCACCGGTTTCCGCGCCGAATGAGCAGAACAATTTTCCACGTGTTCCAGCCGTGGCCGATGAAGACAAGCACGCCAAGGCCCAACCCGGAACGGTCGACGTCAATGGCGTCGATCAGCCAAAGCAGCCTGGACACGATGGCGGCGACCCCGGCTCGGATCCGGCCGGAACTCCCCTGCCACAGGCTGGCGGCGACCTCGCTTCGGGAGCGGCGTCTCTCCCCTCCTGGGCAGTCGAACCCATCGGCCTCGCACAACGGCAGGCGACGGCGCGCGAGTCGGGCCAGGACGAATTGACGGCGATCAAGGAGCCGAAGCTTGAGTGCGGCGCGAAGGCGAAGCTGCCGCAATCGCGGGCGAGTGCCCGCAAACAGGCGATCGTGATCGGGATAGCCACCCCGGCTCAGGCGGTCGCCATGATCCGATCGACTCAGGTCCTAATGGACCGGCGCATGAATCCGAACTACGCCGCAAACGCGGAGATCTTCACGGATACGTGGGAAGGCAAGGCCGCCGTGGTGCTTCCTTCCGAACTCACCGTGAATGTTGGCGATATGATTGAATACGATCAGGGCCACATCGATCCATCCAACCCATGCCAGTACATTCCGAACCTTGCCGTCAGCAAGCGCTGAGCATCATGCGCCAGGTCCGACACCATGACGATGTCGAAGCGGGACCGGATTGTATGGTGCGATGGGCCAATCCTGACGCGCCGATCGGCGAATTTCTCAAATCCGATCAACGCCGAGTCTACTGTCCAGTCCTTCGCGCAAAAATAAATCGCTTTCCACGTCGCCCAAATCAAATCCATAAGCGCCGCCGTCCCGCGCCCTTGAACGAGGGGCGTATCGCGATCGTCACGAACGTTGGGTGCGGGATGCGGTGGACGCGGTTGTGCCGAAAAGACGAGCGGCACTTTGCGGACGGTGAAGTCGTGTGGGCCTGATATCCCGACGCTGATATCAACCTGTCGAAGAAGCTGACGCTTCCCGGCGGGGACGGAGACAACAAAGCCCGGTCTCCGAGGCGAGCACGAAGGAAACCGTTAAAACCATTCGCGTGCGGGAATGCCGGGGGAACCGGCGTGTACCTGCGGTGACTAACTCGCGTGATTTTTGCTTTCCACGCGAGGCTGCGGGTGCGCCTGGCACCCGGCATTCCCCACGCCCTCCTTGGGCGGAAAGATAGAGACTACCCCGGGCGCAATGCGCCGCGGGGATGCCCACATATGTCTAGAATCTTCTGTCGTCGTCCCTGCGTTCGTCGCAGGGACGACAGTGAACTGGCTCTTTGACAAGTTTGAATTGGTAATTCGCGCGCGGTTCGCCGGGACGACTTAGTGAGCCAAACATCGTCACATCAGGGACTGCGGGTCCGGCGCAGTCGTGAGGCTCAACCGCAAGAGTGTGCGCGATCAGAGGGCGGTGGCGGCGGGATAGATCTCTCCTTGGTCATTCCGGGATGCGCCCGACGCGACAAAATAGCGATGCCATTTTGCGCGGAAGGCGCAGACCCGGAATCCATTCATCCACACGATCTGCGCCTGATGGATTCCGGGCTCGCGCTACGCGCGCCCCGGAATGACGGCCATAGACGTCACCGCTCCTTCCCCGCCCGACTCAAGAGAAACACGCCCTGCTCGCCGAACATATTCCAGAACCACCAGGGTGCGTTGAGCCGCAGGGGACGGCCATAGAGATCGAGCGCGACGGCGCGCTCCATCTTGACGTTGATCTCGCCGCACAGCTGCACGAAATCCTTGATGGTACAGAAATGGATGTTCGGCGTGTCGTACCAGGTGGCCGGCAGATTTTCCGTGCGCGGCATGTGGCCGCCGATCAGAAGCTGCAGGCGCATACGCCAGAAGCCGAAATTCGGAAACGACACGATGGCGCGGCGTCCGATCCTGAGCAGGTTTTCCAGCACCGCCTTCGGCTGCCGCGTCGCCTGCAGGGTCTGCGACAGGATCACATAGTCGAAGGCATCGTCGGGGTAATTGACGAGGTCGGTGTCGGCGTCGCCCTGCACTACGGCTAGTCCCTTGGCTACGCAGCGGTTGACGCCCTCGCGCGACAATTCGATGCCGCGGCCGTCGATGCCGCGGCTCTCCAGGAGCTGCAACAGATCGCCGTCGCCGCAGCCGACGTCGAGCACCTTCGAGCCGGGCGCGACCATTTCCGCGACCAGGAGGTGGTCGCCGCGGGTCGTGGCGCCGCCGCGCGGGATCGCCGGGCTCAAGGGAAGAACCTGCTGCTGCGACGTCATGCCCCGTCCCCCGAAAGCCCGCGCGCTTTCGCCGCCGATTGCAGGAAGGCGCGCGAGATGTCGAAGAATTCCGGCACGTCGAGCAGGAAGGCGTCATGCCCGCGGTCGGTCTCGATTTCCGCGAAACTCACCCGGGCGCTGGAGGCGTTGAGCGCATGCACCAGCGCGCGCGATTCCGAAGTCGGAAACAGCCAGTCGCTGGTGAACGACACCACGCAGAAACGCGTCTTGATGCCGCGAAACGCCCGCGCCAGCACGCCGTCATGGTCGGCGGCGATGTCGAAATAGTCCATCGCCCGCGTCAAATAGAGATAGCTGTTGGCGTCGAACCGTTCGACGAAGGACGAGCCCTGATAGCGCAGGTAGCTCTCGACCTGGAAGTCCGCATCGAAGGAGAAGGTCGGCAGATCGCGGTCCTGCATGCGGCGGCCGAACTTGCGATGCAGCGCCGCGTCCGACAGATAGGTGATGTGCGCAGCCATGCGCGCCACGGCCAGCCCGCGATGCGGCATGGTGCCCTTTTCGAAGTAACGGCCGTTGTGCCATTCGGGATCGGCCATCACTGCCTGACGGCCGAGTTCGTGGAAGGCGATGTTTTGCGCCGAATGCCGCGTCGAGCACGCGATGGCCAGGGTCGAGAACACCCGTTCGGGATAGGCCGCCGTCCATTGCAGCGCCTGCATGCCGCCCATCGAGCCGCCGACCACGGCCAACAAGTTCTCGATCCCCAGATCATCGAGCAGCATCGCCTGTGCCCGCACCATGTCTGGAATGGTCACGACCGGGAAATCCAGCCCCCATGGCTTGCCGGTCGCCGGATTGGTCGAGGCCGGTCCCGTCGATCCCATGCAACCGCCGATGACGTTGGCGCAGATGATGAAGTAACGCTCGGTATCGAGCGGACGGCCAGGACCAACCATGGTCTCCCACCAGCCGGGCTTGCCGGTCACCGGATGTACGTTGAAGACGTGCTGATCGCCGGTCAGTGCGTGGCAGACCAGAATGGCATTCGAACGCTGCGCGTTGAGTTCGCCGTAGGTCTGGTAAGCAATCTGAAACGGCGCGAGATCGACGCCACAGTCGAGCCGCAGCGGATGGTCGGCACCAAAGCGCGCAATCTTCGAGCTCGGATTGTCCGCCTCTTGCAGCCGTTCATCGGCATGGACGCCGGGACTAGTGCCCACTTTTCGCAGTTCGTGCGCCATCTCAGCAACCACCTTTCACGAACTTGGAAAAGCTATGGGCACTAGCAGCTTGAAAAATCCAGGTGCCGCCTCGCCATTTGAAATTCCTGAACAGAATTCGCTGCTTGCGCGGCAGGAATTTCGAGCGGGCAGCACCTGCAAGGGACTGAACTTTTGCCATCGTGATACCGATCCCTCGGGCGGCCCCTTCGAGACCGCCGGAAATCAGGCCAAAAAAAATCCGGCCTGAACGAAAGTTCGGCCGGGATCATCTTTGTCCCCGGCCTGTTTAGCGAGTTTTTTAACGTGGCTGCAAGCCGGCCGGCTCAAATGACCACGGAACGACACAAAATTAGTCCCTTGGCGCCTCAACGTCAAGGCGAGGCCGTGGTTAATCGGCCCCTCGGCCCTGCATTGCGAGACGCGCCCTTGCGCCGCGACGGGGCATGGGAGAGAACGGAAGCGAGATTTCGTCAGGTTTGAAAAATGTCCAAGCCGCCCCCCTCGCCGCCATCGCTCGCCGAACTGCGCCAGGAGATCGACGCGATCGATTCCCAGGTGCACGCCCTGTTGATGCAGCGCGGCGACATCATCGATCGCCTGATCCGGGTGAAGCAGACTCAGGAGGTCGGATCGGCGTTCCGGCCGGCGCGCGAGGCCGACATGATGCGCCGCCTGGTGCAGCGGCATCGCGGCATCCTGCCGCTCGACACGGTTGAGAGCATCTGGCGCGTCATCATCTCGACGTTCACCTATGTCCAGGCGCCTTTTTCGGTGCATGCCGACATCTCCGTCGGCGAATCGGCGATGCGGGATTCTGCGCGGTTTCATTTCGGCTTCACGGTGCCTTATGTATCGCATTTCAATGCGCCGGCCGCGGTCGAGGCGGTCGCGAAATCCAAGGGCGATCTGGCGCTGGTGTCGGCAACCGCCAGCCGCACGCCGTGGTGGATTGCGCTGGAGCCGCACGATGCGCCCAAGATCATCGCGCGGCTGCCTTTCGTCGAGCGCGCCGATCATCCGGCGGCATTGCCGGTGTTCGTGGTGTCGCGCGTGGCCGACAGCGCCATGGTGACCGAGGTGGAGACGTGGAGCATACGCGTTTCCGGCTGGAATGCGGAAATCGCCCGCGCGCTGTCGCCGATCGCCGAGATCGTCGCGGTGCCCGACACGGCATTCGACGGCGCGGCGCTTCTGGCGTCGGCGGCCGCCGGGCATCTTGAAAAGATCAGGTCGGCGCTCGTCGAAGCCGGCGCCTCGGTGCGCTCATCGGCCCTCGTCGGCAGCCACGCGACGCGCTATACCGTCCCTAACGGAACGGCGAGATAGCCCCCGTTACTCCGGAGCCAAAGATGTCCCGACCCGTGCCGAATCCCGGCATTCTCGATATTGCGCCCTATACGCCCGGCAAGAGCCCGCAGGCCGAGCCGGGGCGTAAGGTGTTCAAGCTTTCGGCCAATGAGACGCCGTTCGGCCCTTCGCCGAAGGCGATCGAAGCCTACAAGAACGCCGCCGCGCATCTTGAGGATTATCCGGAAGGCACCTCCCGCATCCTGCGCGAGGCGATCGGGCGCGCCTTCGGGCTCGATCCGGATCGCATCATCTGCGGCGCAGGCTCCGACGAGATCCTCAACCTGCTGGCGCACACCTATCTCGGCCGCGGCGACGAGGCGATTTCCACGACCCACGGCTTTCTGGTCTACCCGATCGCCACCATGGCGAACGGCGCCGTCAACGTGGTCGCGCCGGAAAGCGGATTCACGGCCGATGTCGATGCGATCCTCAAGCGCGTCACGCCGCGCACCAAGCTCGTCTGGCTCGCCAATCCCAACAACCCGACCGGCACCTATCTGCCGTTCGACGAGGTGAAGCGCTTGCGCGCGGGGCTGCCGGCGCATGTGCTGCTCGTGCTGGACGCGGCCTACGCCGACTATGTGTCGCGCAACGATTACGAGATGGGCATCGAACTGGTGG
Source organism: Bradyrhizobium sp. (assembly GCF_027451485.1). Taxonomy (GTDB): domain Bacteria; phylum Pseudomonadota; class Alphaproteobacteria; order Rhizobiales; family Xanthobacteraceae; genus Bradyrhizobium. The sequence goes on along the minus strand of NZ_DAIDJE010000152.1, from coordinate 6,866 downwards.
CGACCACGGAAAACACCGTGATGACTCACACGTTCTCGAAGATTCACGGCCTTGCGGCGCTTCGCATCGGCTGGATGTTCGGGCCCGCCCACATTGTCGACGCCTGCAACCGAATCCGCGGGCCCTTCAACGTGTCGACGCCGGCGATGCTCGCGGCGGTCGCGGCCATCGAGGATACCGCTCATCAGGAGATGTCGAGGGTCCACACCGAGACGTGGCGCAGCAGGCTGACGGAAGAACTGACGAAACTCGGGCTCAAGGTGACGCCGAGCGTTGCCAATTTCGTACTGATCCATTTCCCGCTCGATAAGGGCAAAACGGCAGCGGACGCCGACGTGTTTCTCACCAAGAGGGGTCTCGTTCTGCGAGGATTGAAGAACTACAAGCTGCCAGATGCCTTGCGGCTGACGATCGGCACCGAGGAAGCCAACCGCCTGGTGGTGGAAAACCTGCGCGAATTCATGGGTGCGAAGTGAGTACCGGGCCAATCTTCGATCGCGTCGCGCTGATCGGCTTCGGCCTGATCGGCGGCTCGATTGCGCGCGCCGCACGTCTGCAGGGATTGGCCGGGGAAATCATCACCACCGCGCGCTCGGCAAAGACCCGCGAGCGCGTGATGGAGCTTGGCATCGTCGACCGCGTCGTCGAGACCAACGTAGAGGCCGTTCAAGACGCGGACCTCGTGATCCTCTGCATCCCGGTCGGCGCCTGCGGCCCCGTTGCGGCGGAAATCACGGGTCACCTCAAGCCGGGTGCCATCATCTCCGATGTCGGCTCGGTCAAGGCTTCGGTCGTCAAGGACATGGCGCCGCATTTGCCGGCGGGCGTTCATTTCGTGCCGGCGCATCCGGTGGCGGGCACCGAGAATTCCGGGCCCGATTCTGGGTTTGCCGAACTCTTCATCAACCGCTGGTGCATCCTCACGCCGCCCGAGGGCACCGAGGCCAAAGCGACGGAAAAACTGCGGGCGTTCTGGACTGCGCTCGGCGCCAAGGTCGAAGTGATGACGCCCGAGCATCATGACCTCGTGCTTGCGATCACCAGCCACCTGCCCCACCTGATCGCCTACACCATCGTCGGGACCGCCGACGAGCTGGCGCAGGTGACGTCATCCGAAGTGATAAAGTTCTCCGCCGGCGGTTTTCGCGATTTCACCCGCATCGCCGCCTCCGATCCCACCATGTGGCGCGACATCTTTCTCGCCAACAAGGACGCCGTCCTGGAAATGCTCGGCACCTTCAACGAGGACCTCTCGAAGCTCACCCGCGCGATCCGGCGCGGCGACGGCGAGGCGTTGTTAGAGCATTTTACGCGCACCCGCGCGATCCGGCGCGGCATTGTCGAGATCGGACAGGATTCGGCCGCGCCTGACTTCGGCCGTCCCCATCAACAACTGACGAAAAAGTAGGTTCTAGAACAGCGGCGGCACTTCGCCCACCTTCAGCGGGCCGAGATAGACCATGCCATCGGCAAAGCGCAGCGGAAAACTGCGTGCCGGCTTGCCCTCCAGCGTCGCCGGTTTGCCGAGCGCGTTGATGCCGGCGGCAACGCCAACATTGGCGTTCTGTTTCACCACCTTCCCGAGGCCGGGGATGGCCCTGTCGAGCGCCCCGAGCAGGTTGGTGACGTCCTGCGACTTAACCCCCGGCGCAACGCGGTCAAGCGTTGCCTGCGGCACGCCATCTTGCAGCATTTTCTCGATGCCGAGCGCCGGAATGATCTTCTCGATACCGGCAACCGTCATCTGCAACTCACCGTCGATGCGGCCCTGTGCATCAAGCTCGAGGGTGCCCGCGGCAACCGCAATCAGATCGTCCTGCTGAACGCGCGACTGGACGATCTCGACATGCCCGCCATTGGCTTGCAGTTCGCGAAGCCTTTGCGGCCAGGGTTTTGGCCCGAGATCCTTCAGCCCGCTCAGTTTTGCATGAACATCGGCGGCGAACGGCCGCGCCAGCAAAGGATGGACGTCCTGCACGCTGCCTGCGTCGATCTCCACCACGGCTTCGATAACGGGATCCTTGGGCGCGGAGCCTTCGGCCAATCGGCCGTGCAATTCGACGTGCTTGGCGCGCGCCACCGGTACCTGAACCGAGCTGCCGTTGATGCGATCAACCGCGACATTATCAAACACGATCGAGCCGCGCTGCGGCACGGCGGGCAATCCGACCACGCTTGAACGTGCCGAACTCCAGTTCACCTGCATCGCCGGACTATTCTGCGATTCGGAGATCGTGGCGGGCGCACGAAATTCCGCGATCAGCAATTTGGGATCATAGACCTGTGCGACAGCAACGATTTCGCCAAGGTTGACCGTGACCGGCTGCGCCGCGCCCGCCGTCTGCGAGGTCAGGGTGACGCGCGCCCCCTCGCATCGCATTTCGAGCCGGAACGGATAACCGCCGACCGACTGCTTGGCGCAATCATAGCGCCGCCCGGATTTAGCCTCCTGCGCGCGCCACGCGTCCGCCTTCACCTCGGCTTGCGAGACGGCATAGAACCAGAAGGCGCTCCAGGCCGCAGCGGCAATCAGGAGCAGGATTGGCATTATGAAAAGCGGCCACCGCGAGCGGCGGTGTGGGGCGTCGGGAGCGAGGGTCATGCTGGTCATAGACGGACCATTGGCCGCCAATTTTGTCAAATGTAAGCGGTGACCTGCCAAGCTGTAACAACCGAATTTCACTTCGTTTCACAGGGATGTTCTGGTAGCGATTTGTTGAATGTCCGACGAAATACCTTCCAAGCGTTCTCACGAAGATCTCTGGGTGTTCGGCTATGGCTCGCTGATGTGGCGGCCGGGATTCGAATTTATCGAGCAGGCGCCGGCGCGGCTGATCGGCGAGCACCGCGCGTTATGCGTCTATTCGTTTGATCATCGCGGGACCCCGGAAAAACCCGGGCTGGTGCTCGGCCTCGATCGCGGCGGCGCCTGCCGAGGAATTGCATTTCGAGTGGCGGCAAAGCGGCGCGAGGAGGTGATCGGTTACTTGCGCGACCGCGAGCAGACCACCCATGTCTATCGCGAGGTGATGCGCTCGGTCTGGCTGGAAAACGAACCCCGTGAGCGGGTCGCGGCGCTCGCTTATGTCGTCGACCGCGGCCATGTTCAATATGCCGGCCGGCTCTCGCTGCCTGACCAGCTGCGCTACGTGCGGCAAGGCCACGGCCGCTCCGGAAACAACCGCGACTATGTGCTTGAAACGGTCAGATCGATCGAGGCGCAGGGCTTTCGCGATCCGCAACTGCATCAGCTCGCGCTGATGCTTCATGACGAAGCGCCGCTGCACCGCTGAAACCGGTTCTTAGGCTTTGGCTGAGGCCGAACCTTCCGGGCGTCTCAGCAACTTCGCCTGCTCCCGCTGCCCCGTCTCGACCAACCGGCGGGTGGCGTCCTCGATCACAGTGGAAATCCGCGCTAAAAACTCGTCTCGCGGCAGGCCCGGCGGCACCGGATCCAAAAACTCGACAACGAGCGTACCTGGATAACGCATGAAGGTGCGCCGCGGCCAGAACAGGCCCGAATTGAGCGCAACAGGCAGGCAGCTCTCGCGGCAACTGGCATAAAGCTGCGCCACGCCCGGTTTGTAATCGGGCGGCGCGCCGGGCGGCCTGCGGGTGCCCTCCGGAAAAATGATCAGCTGGCGGCCATGTCGCACTTCCTCGCTCGCCTGCCGCACCATCTTCAGAAGCGCCCGGCCGCCGGCGCTGCGGTCGACAGCGATCATGCCGGCCTTGATGACGTACCAGCCAAAGAACGGGATTCGTGTCAGCTCGCGCTTGAGAATGTAAAGCGGCTGATCGAACCACGGAAGCAGCCCAAAAGTCTCCCACATCGATTGGTGCTTGGAGGCGACCACAAGCGGGCCTTTTGGAATCTTCTCGACCCCGCGATATTCCACCTTCACTTTGCACACGACGCGCAAGAGCCAGGTGTTCTGCCGCGACCAAATCCGAACGAGCGTCATCAACGCGGCGCGCGGCATCACAAAGGTTGGAATCGCAACGATGAACCAGAGGATCAGGAGAAAATAGAACAGTATGTTGTAGACCAACGACCGCAGGAAAATGAACACCATCGCCAGCTCGATCAATTCGCTTGCGCGGTTGCAGGCCGGCGCGGCGCGCGTATATCGGAGTCGGTCGTTTCGTGCATGATGTCGAGACCCGCGTCCGCCAGGCGGACCCGCACCTCGGCGGCAACGTATTTTACATACTCCGATAACACCAGGCGCAGCGTTCCACTATTGCTCCACCAGGGCTCCTCGCGCCATTTGTCGCCAACCACGGCGTATGGAATGAGCGTGATATCCGGCATCGCGTGCGACAATTCTACGATGGCGCGTGGCATGTGATAATTCGATGTCACCACGATCAGTGACTTGAAACCCTTCTCATGCACCCAGCGCCGTGTTTCGGCCGCGTTGCTGCGGGTATTGACTGCCGAACGATCGAGGTCGACGCAGCAATTCAGCAGCGACTGGTTGTCTGGCAGCGAGCGCGAGATATCGCTGGCGCCACTCAGGGGATGCACGCCGGAAATCAGGAGTCGCCGGCCATAGCCGCCTGCCAGCAGCTCCATCGCGTCGGAGACGCGCGACGCTCCGCCGGTGAGCACGACGATGCCGTCGGCATTCCGCGCCGGCTTGATCTCCGTGCCGCGCAATTGCGACAGGAATCCGATAAAGCCGGCCCCGACCGCGACGAATGCAATGGCAAGCGCGCCCAGGATAACACCCCGCCATCTCTTCCCCGCTGCGGACGCCGAAGCGCCTTGATCTGACATCGGCCGGTTCATGATAATCAAGCGATCCCTCGTCGGCCCAAGTCTAAAGCACGATCCGGGTAAACGGGAACCGGTTTTCGCACTCGGGTCCGAGGCATCAGCTCAGTCAATATCATTGAGCGTCGCAAACAACGTCCGCCGCGACGCCCAGGCGGTTATCGCGGCGATGGCCACGGCCTGCACCGCCAGTGCCAGGTAGCCTGACGGACGCAGCGAAAACGTTCCCAACAACGCGGCGAACTGATCCCCCACCGGCGTCCCTGAGAACCAGTTCGCAATCGATTCCGAAAAGCCGAACACCAGCATGGCAATGCCCCCGCCGATGACCCCGCCTTCCAGGCCCAATCTGAGAAAATGCCGCAAGAAGCGGTTGGCGATGTAGCGGTCGCCTGCGCCCACGAAATGCAGCACTTCGACGATCGGACGATTCGCCGCCATAGCACCGCGGGTAGCGAATGATACCGAGATGATCGTGGCAACGATCACCAGAACCAGAATGCCGAGACCGGCAATGACGGTGGCGCCGCTCATCGAACGCATCCGCTCAATCCAGGCCCGGTGGTCATCGACGCTCGCAGTCGGCGCGGCCTGCGTCACCCGGCTGCGCAGCACTTCGAGGTCGACGGCCGAACCGGGCTGGACGCGGGCGACTAGCACGCGTGGGACTGGCAATTCGTCGAGCGAGAGCCCGCTGCCCAGCCACGGTTCCAGCAATTTGGCTGATTCTTCGCGCGTGAACGCCCTGACGTCGACAATGCCCGGCTGCGCCCGCACCGCATCCGCCACGCCCGCCGAGTCGCGGTCAAGATCCCGGCCGGGAGCGGGGCGGACCTGGATCGTTATTTCGCTGGCGACGTCAGACTGCCATTCCGCGGCGGATGCGCTCACCAGCAAGACTGTGCCGGTGGTGATCGAGGCGAGGAAGGTCATGATGGCAACGACCGCGACCAGCGCGCTGCCCGAAATCGAGCCGCGCGGCACGATCGGCGACATGTTACGGGCTCGCGCCGGCACCTGCGGACGCTCGCGTCCGAGATCGACCAGCGGCCCAAGCTCGTAGTCGGATCTACTCATAGATATGCAGCCGTCCCTGATGCAGCACCAGCCGCCTGGCATCGTACTGGTCCATCAAGGTCATGTCATGGGTCGCGATCACGACTGCAGTCCCCGATTTATTCAGTTCGATAAACAGCCGCAACAGCCTCCGGCCGAGCGTCGGATCGACATTGCCGGTCGGCTCGTCCGCCAGCAGCAGTTGCGGCCGCGAAATGACCGCGCGCGCAATTGCCGCGCGCTGCTTTTCACCACCGGACAAGATCGGCGGCAGCGCGTCCATGCGCTCGCCGAGGCCAACCCATTTCAGAAGGTCGATCACTTCCTTGCGATAGCTCGATTCCGCACGCCCCATGACACGGAACGGCAACGCGACGTTTTCATAGGTCGTCATGTGGTCGAGCAGGCGGAAATCCTGCAACACGATTCCGATTCGTTTCCGCAGGTCCGCGATCTGATCCTTGCCGAGCAGCGAGACATCGTGGCCGAACAGGTTGACGAGCCCACGGGTCGGCCGCAGCGACAGAAACAACAGCTTCAGCAGCGAGGTCTTGCCGGCGCCCGAAGGACCGGTGAGGAACTGGAAGGAATGGGCGGGAATCAGGAAACTGAGGTCGCGCAAAATCTCCGGGCCGAGCCCGTAGCGCAGTCCGACATTTTCGAACCGAACCAATTTCAGCTCCGTTCGATCAGGGGCGCCGCCGGTAACCTCGAAGTCCCCAGCCGGGCTTCGCCTGCAGCCGGGAACCGGAATAACAAGGCTTTTGCGTTGTTTATGGTTTCCGATTCGTTAACGGTCGCCTTGTAGCATCCTGGAGCCCTGCTTCCGAAGCCCCGCGGCATGCATCCCGGAAGCGCGGCACCGGTCCTTGCGGAGAGCGGCCCATGCCAATCGTTTGTCCTCATTGTTCAACATCCTATGGCATTGATCCGGCAAAGCTCGGAGAGGCCGGCCGCACCGTCCGCTGTTCCCGGTGCAAGGAAGTTTGGCTGGCCCGGGCCGAAGACGCGATCGAATTTGCGCAGCAGG
>NZ_DAIDJE010000151.1 GCF_027451485.1 Bradyrhizobium sp. | reverse complement strand
AAAGCGATCACGGGGCCAAACGTCGGATCGTCGGCGATTCCGAGAATCAACTCGCGGGCTGCCGGTCGGACGATCATCGGCTGAACCATCACGCCATCGATGCGGGCGTCTGGGCGCGCGCGCCGCGCCCGCGCCATCACTTCAGTGGCCGCCTCGCGAACTTGCTCTTTGGTCGCAAGTCCGAGCTTGACGCCGCCGACGTCGGACTTGTGAGCGATATCCCGCGACAGGATCTTGACGGCCACAGACAGACCCTGCGCCAGAAATGGCTCGGCCTTGGCGAGCGCATCATCAGGATTGATCGCTGGCACGGTGGGCACCATGGGGATCGAATAGGCCCCGAACAGCCTGCTGATCTCGATTGGATCGAGCAACGCACGTCCATCGCCTAGAGCCTTTTCGATGGTTTGCCGCGCGGCCGTTACATCGGGTGTAAACAAGGCCGAGACATTGGGGGGCGTCGCCATCAACAATTCCCGTGCTTCACGATGCTTGACGAGATGCATGAAGGCACGCACGGCATCATCTTCCGTCGGGAAATGCGGAATTTTGGCCTTATCGAAGATCGGCGCGACCAATTGATCCGTACCGACCCAGGCCGCCAATATCGTCTTTGGTGATCGGCCGACCGTGGTGCGTTGGGCCTTCACACGCTCCGCGACTGCCGCAGCGATGCCGTCGGCCGGGGCAACCGCTGTCTCGACGTTCATGACCAGCAGGGCATCGCTCGAAGGATCGCTGAGCAGCACATCCAGCGCCTTAAGATAGCGCTCGGCGTCGGCATCACCGGCCATGTCGACGGGGTTGGCCATCGACCAGGTCGGCGGCAGTGCGGCGGTCAGTTTTGCGGCCACTTGCGGATCGAGCGGCGGAGCTGCCCCTCCGAGTTCGGCCAACCGATCAACCGCCAGGATGCCAATGCCGCCGCCGTTGGTCAGGATTGTCAGATTTTTCCCGCCAGGTGGATGAACATGACGACCGAGAAGCTCGGCACAGTCGAACAGTTCGCGCAAATCGAACACGCGCAGCAGTCCGGCTCTTCTGAAGGCGGCGTCATATACCGCATCCGATCCCGCAAGCGCGCCGGTATGGGTTGCAGCTGCCTTTGCGCCCTCGGCCATTCGGCCGGATTTGACGACAACAACCGGTTTCAGGCGCGCCGCCGCGCGGGCCGCAGACATGAACTTCCGCGCATCCTTGACCGCTTCGAGATACAGGAGGATGGCGCTCGTCTTGTCGTCGAGGGCAAAATGATCAAGGAGATCGGCAACATCGACATCGAGTTGATCACCGATCGACACGATTCCCGAGAAGCCCAGGGCTTTCTCCGCCGCCCAGTCAATCATCGCCGCGGCAATTGCGCCGGATTGCGAAATTAAGGCCAACGATCCCACGACCGGCTGGCGCGCCGCAAAGCTCGCGTTCAGTCGTACGCCCGGGAACATGATACCGAGACAATTCGGGCCGACAATTCGGACGCCGTGGGCGTGGGCAGCCTGCAAGACCGATTCCGCAATCGACCCAGCGCCGTGACCCAGCCCCGACGAGATGATAACTGCCCCCTTTACACCAAGCTCTCCGGCCCGGCGGATGATTTCCGGAATGGACGGCGCCGGCGTCGTGATGACAATCAGGTCCGGCACAAACGGCAGCGCGTCGAGGCTTGGACAGGTCTTTCGTCCACCGATGCTGTCATGATGATTGTTGACAACGGCAATCTCGCCGGTGAAGCCGCCTTTCACCAGGCTCTGAAGAATGATCGCGCCGATTGAGCGCGGGCGCGGGCTGGCACCAACGATCGCGACGCGTTTTGGAGCGAAGACAGTCTCTAACCCGAAAGTGGACATATCAGGCGGTTGCGACAGGAAGAATCGGAGGATACTCCACTAACACCGCGCGCGCCATCGCCCGCATGATGTCCTCACGCGCGATAATGCCGACAAGATTCTGCCATTGATCGGTCACGGGCAGGCTCTTAACCCGATGCCTGATCATCAGTTCAAGGACTCGTTGCAAATGGGTTTCGACATCGACAGCCACGACCTTGGTCGACATGACATTGTCGACGGTGGTGGACATCCCGTCCTTGTAATGAGGCACGAGCTGATCCTCGGTAAAAGCAAAAGGTTTCAGCGCATCCAGCTTTGACACGATGCCGACCAGCGTGTCGTCCCGTACGACGGGATAGGCGTCGAAGTCATCAGCTGCAAAGAGCCTGTAAAGATCTGCAACCGAGGTCTCCGGTGTGACGCTTCGAACCGATCGGGTCATGTTGTCGCCGACGGTCTCCTGGAGAAATTCGTACATTGCCGCTTTCCTTGAAAGGGACGAACGCGCGCCGCAATTGATGGCGGCGCCGCCGGTTGGTTCAGGCCGCCGTCTTGATCTCGATCTGCTTTTTCTGTTTCGGCGCCGGCTTTTTCACGGTCACCTTGAGTACGCCCTTGGCGATCTCTGCCGAAATATCTTCCGCCTTGACACCTTCAGGCAACTGCACCGATCGCGAGAAGGAACCGAAGCTGCGCTCCACGAGATGATAGTCCATCTGCTTTTCCTGGCGCTCGCTCTTCTTCTCGCCGCTCACGATCAGAACATCGTCTACCAGACCGACCTGGATGTCCTTGGCCTCGAGACCCGGAAGTTCTGCCGTGACTTCGATGGCATTGTCGGTTTCGCTCACATCCATTTGGGGAACTGCCGAATGAACCGTCGCGAACGCCGGAAAATTCCTGCTAAACCCTTCGAACAGGCGATCGATCTCCTGCTGCAAGAAGGCAAACGGATTGTTCTCCTGACGCGTCAGCGGACGTTCGACGCTGCCCGGAACCACTTGTTTGCTCATATTTTATCTCCTCATGAGGGGGAATTGGCTCGATGAGCTTTACGAGGCCGGCCGAACGGCGGCTTTGACGAAGATCAACCGGGGTAGCAGCGGCAGCGGTGAAACTGCACAAACTGTGACAGGATGTCGGCAACATGCATGCGATGGTGCTTTGCGCACGCGGCGAGGGATTGACGCCGCAAGAGAGGCCCGATCCCGTACCCGGGCGGGGCGAGGTCCGCATCAAAGTCAGCACATGCGGCGTTTGCCGAACCGACCTTCACGTCGTGGACGGCGAGTTACCGGATATTCCCTACCCGATCATCCCCGGACATGAGGTCGTCGGCAGGGTTGATGCAATGGGAGCCGGTGTTGCCGATCTGATGCTCGGCATGCGCGTCGGAGTACCGTGGCTCGGTTTCACCTGCGGCGAATGCTTCTACTGCAGATCCGGCAAAGAAAACCTTTGCGATCACCCGCAATTTACCGGCTACACACGCGACGGCGGATTTGCCAGTCATCTGGTCGCGGATGCTCGCTATTGCTTTCCGCTCGGCGAAGAAGGCGATGATGCCGCTCTCGCTCCCCTGCTCTGCGCAGGGCTCATAGGCTGGCGGTCCCTTGTGATGACCGGCGAAGCCAGCGCGATCGGAATATTCGGCTTCGGCGCAGCCGGTCATATCGTCGCTCAGGTCGCGCGCGCGCAGGGGCGCACGATCTATGCCTTCACCCGCCGCGGCGACAAGGAAGCGCAAGAACTCGCGCTCTCGCTCGGGGCAAGCTGGGCGGGAGCATCGGAAGATGCACCGCCCGCGGAGCTCGACGCAGCGATCATCTATGCACCTATCGGACCTCTGGTGCCGCAAGCGCTCCGCGCCGTGCGCAAAGGCGGGCGTGTCGTTTGCGCCGGCATACATATGTCGGACATTCCAGCCTTTCCCTACGATATTCTCTGGGGCGAGCGACAGGTCAAGTCGGTCGCCAATCTGACCAGGCAGGACGGCGTCGATTTTTTCAAGGCCATCGCACATGCCGATATCCGGACGCACACAACCGTCTTTCCGCTCAACCAGGCCAACCAAGCCCTGGCTCGCCTGCGCGAAGGCACACTAGTGGGTGCCGCGGTGTTGCGCCCATGACGCCGCTCCGGCCGAATACGGCACGACAGGACCAGTCTGAGGTCCTCGCTTTTCTGGAAAAGGAAGATCCAGATTGCAAACGCATCGAAACCCACGCTTCCATCGTGTTTCTCGGTCGCGATAGGGTGCTCAAGGTCAAGCGCGCGGTCCGCCTTCCTTTCCTCGACTATTCGACGCTTGAGAAACGCAAGCAAGCTTGCGAGGAAGAGCTGGTCGTCAATCGCCGCTTCGCACCGCAACTCTATCGGCGGGTCGTTCCAATCACACGGGCCAGCAGCGGCCTCGAAATCGGCGGAGCGGGTTTGCCAATCGAATGGGCTGTCGAGATGTCGCGGTTTGATGACGGCAAGACTTTCGACCATCTGGCCCGCTCCGGCGGCATTACACCGGAACTTGCCGAAGCACTGGCCTCGACGCTCCGCGACGCACATCAACGAGCGCCCATCACCGACGGTTCAAGTTGGCCAGCATCCATCGCCGACATCATCGAACGCAATACGCAGGTCTTCGTCAACCAAGCGGAGCTTCCGCCGGACGCGGTGCGGCGGCTTGACGCGCTCAGCCATCGCAGGCTCAGCGATTGCGGAGCGCTTTTGCAGGCGCGGGCATTGAAAGGCTTGGTCCGCCGCTGCCACGGCGATGCCCACCTCGGTAACCTGGTGCTCATCGATGGAAATCCGGTTCTGTTCGACGCTATCGAATTTGACCCCGTGATCGCAACTACCGACATCCTTTAGGATCTGGCCTTCCCCATGATGGACCTATGCCACTTCGGCCTGGTGGCTTGCGCGAACCGGCTGTTCAACAGCTATTTGCAGGCAAGCTGGGAGGAAAACGGAACGGGACTTCGCCTGCTGCCATTATTTCTGTCGATGCGCGCAGCCATTCGCTCGAACGTGCTTTTTACGAAACGTGGCTTGACGTCAGATCACACTCCAGATGTCAACGATGCACGGGCCTACTTCGATCTCGCACTTCAGCTCATTGAGCCAGTTCGGCCTTCGCTGATAGCGATCGGCGGAAAATCGGGAACTGGAAAGAGTGTGTTGGCACGGAAGATCGCACCGCTGCTGCCGCCGTTGCCGGGTGCAGTCCTTCTGCGCTCTGACGTCATTCGCAAGGCCCTGTTCGGGGTAGCGCCGCTGGCGGCCTTGCCGCAAGCTGCATACAACACAGAAACCAACATCCGCGTCTATCAGGCGCTCATTGATCGCAGTCGGAATATCGTCAGCCAAGGATTTTCGGGAGTCGTTGACGCCGCCTTGCTGAAGGCGACCGAACGAAATGAACTAGCGGAGGCAGCCAGCGAGCTTGATGTGGACTTTCGTGCCGTCTTCCTCACGGCCAAGCTGGATTCCCGCCTCGACCGAATCCGGTCGCGAAAAAATGACGCATCGGATGCGACGCCGGAAATCGCCGCGGGCCAGGACGATTACGAGATCGGTCAGCTCGACTGGCCGACGATCGACGCTTCCGGCTCGCCAGAACGGACCCTCGAACAGGCCAAACCGGTTCTCGTTGCCACATGCACAGAATGATCGGCGATCAATGCTCCAAAACATAAGATCCCGGCGCATCCGGCAAAGACTTGCCGGCCTCAGATAGCGGTGGGGCGACGGGCGGCCCGGAATGGCCCCCGAGAAACTTCACCCATTCTCCCCACCACGATCCTTCGTGCGATGGCGCAAGCTTGACCCATTCGTCCGGACCGATATACGGATCAGTCGCTTTCTTCCTCAGCACCTGATAACTGTGTTCGGCTTCGTTCGGCGCAGCGACAATTCCGGCATTGTGTCCGCCATTCGCCAATACAAAGGTTGTATCCGCGTCCGCAAGGAAGTGGATCTTGTGTACCGATTTCCATGGAGCGACATGGTCGCGCAAAGTGCCGACGACGAACATCGGCTTGTGGAGATCGGATAGTGCGATCGGTCTGCCAGCGGCGTGGTAGCGCCCTTCGGCCAAATCATTGTTGAGGAAAAGCTGGCGCAAGTACTCGGAATGCATCCGATACGGCATACGGGTCGCATCGGCATTCCACGACATGAGATCGCTCGGACGCGCGCGCTCGCCAATCAGGTAGTCGTGCACCAACCGTGACCAGAGCAGGTCGTTGGATCGGAGCATCTGGAAGGCTCCGGCCATTTGCCTTGGGCCGAGCACACCCCGCTGCCACATCATATCTTCGAGAAATGTCACCTGGCTTTCATTGATGAACAGCGTGAGCTCCCCGGCTTCCGTGAAATCCGTCTGTGCCGCAAGCAACGTGACCGACCTCAGGCAACCCGGGCGATCGCGTTCCATCCGAGCGGCGGCAATTGACAGCAGCGTCCCACCAAGACAATAGCCGGCGGCGTGGATTTCATGGCCGGGCATCATCTTCTCGATTGCGGCAACCGCCGCGTCGACGCCGCGCTCCCGATAATCCTCAAGGCTTAGATTTCGGTCCTCGGAGCTCGGGTTTTTCCAGGAGATCATGAAAACCGTAAAGCCGTTCCGGACCAGAAATCGGACCAAGGAATTGTCCGGCGAAAGGTCCAAAATGTAATATTTCATGATCCAGGCGGGCACGATCAGCACAGGCTCAGGGCGTACGGTCGGGGTCGTCGGCGCGTATTGAATGAGCTCGATCAGCTCATTGCGGTAGACGACCTTTCCCGGGGTTACCGCAACGTCCTTGCCGACGGCAAATTGCTGATCCGGTCGACCGCCGCTCAGCAGCGTCAGCCAGTCCTCCACCCAATTCTGCAGGCCGTGCACGAAATTGCCGCCGCCGGTCTCAATGATTTTGCGCAGTACTTTCGGATTGGCGCCGGCGAAGTTCGTCGGCGCGACCGTGTCGAGGCACTGGCGTTGGACGAAGTCGACAATCGCGGCATCGGAACGTGCGACCCCGCGCACATCTGATGTCGTCAAGTGCCACCAATTCTCGGTCAGAAGAAACGCCTGGGCCAACAAATTGAAGGGCGGCAGCTCCCAATCGCGACCGGTAAATCGATGGTCGGTCGATTTCGGCTTGATCATCGACCATGGCTGGAACATTGCATGCTTTGGTGAAAAGGCATTCACAAAGTCCATCGCGTGCTGGACCGCCTCCCCTGCCAATTCGGCGCACTTTCCAGGCGCTGCCAGGAGATGGAGCTGCCAGTCGGCAAAAGCCAGCGTAACGGCGGCCGGAGAAAGGCCCCCGGTCAGTCGTGCGACGCTTGCATGAAAGGCGCGATCCGCAGATTCGGCAGCATCGTGGACGGTTGCAGCAGTTCTTTCCTCGGCGGGAAGAACATCGATCCGCTCGTCCATCGCATTAGAGACGCGGCTGGCTGGTGACGAGGAAGACATGGGCTAATTCCTTCGAAGCAGATCGACCTTTCAGGCGCGGGGCTCGGAGAGCGCGAAATGCTTCCGGCCGATCGCCACGATCTCCTCGTCCGTCGGATGATCGCTCGTTTCCATCCGAAGCACAATCTGAGGTCGTGATGATCGCAAATACTGCATCAGAGCTGTTTTCTCGCTCCCGGGGCCGAGGATCAGGATATCATCGCAAGACTCGACGGCCTTGCCGATCGTTGCGAGGAAGGCAGGATCTTGCTCGACGTGGCCTGAACCAACCGCATTGGCGTGGTGATGCAAATGAGACGAGGAAAGACGGGCGTGCACGATAGTCGGGCGGACGCCCGCCAACCCCATCGCAAATATCTTTGCGGCAAGATGATCGATCCAGATCACAGCCCGCCGGTGAACTTGTTCTGCTTGTTCTAACGATTTCATCTTCTGCTCTTTTCCAACCCATTGCCCCGCTCAGCTGAAAATTGACCGCGCTGACCGATGACGTCGAACCGGTGATGAAGCCCGCCTCCAGCAATGCGAGAACACCACGGCCGCGAGCGATTCCCGACTTGCCCAGGTGCCTCGACCCGAAATTCCTGTCGCGGCCTGGAATGCCTGCGCTGTCTTGATGTTTCGGTCATAAGTGGTGGCGACGACGCAGCGCCTCCGCTTTCAGCGCCATTTCCGGCTCCATTCCAGCGAAAGCGACGGTAGATGGGATCCCGGAAAGAACTTTGACGTGTATCAAACCGGAATGACCCAGTGAATGCTCTCATAAATTAACGTTCTCAACCGATGGAAAAGACCATGTACAAAAACCTGCTGGTACATATTCCGACCGAACTTTCGCCACGTCCGGCGATCGATGCATCGGTCTCTTTGGCCATGACGTGTGGCGCGGAGCTCGAGGCCTTTGCTGTTGGCTATGAATCGGTCAATGACGTCC
>NZ_DAIDJE010000150.1 GCF_027451485.1 Bradyrhizobium sp. | reverse complement strand
CGCCATGTCGCCAGATTGTCGCAAGGCCCTGTTATCGCGGAAGTTAACGGATGGCGTTCGATTCGCCACCGAGCCCGGTCATCGAAGTGTCATCGGAATCTGTTAGGCGCGCGCATGGGAAGTGACTCGATGAGTGAAGAGCAGCCGGAGCGGCGTTTTCGCACCCTGTTTATCTCCGACGTACATCTCGGAGCCCGCGGCTCGCAGGCCGACAAACTCCTGGATTTTCTCCGCGTCCACGACGCCGACACGATCTATATGGTCGGCGATATCGTCGACGGGTGGGCGCTGAAGTCGAGCTGGCACTGGCCGCAATCGCACAACGACTTCGTGCAGAAGATGCTGCGCAAGGCGCGCAAGGGCGCCAAGGTCGTCTATATCCCCGGCAATCACGACGAGTTCCTGCGCAGATATTACGGTACGCATTTCGGCGGCATCGACGTGGTCGAGAACGCGGTTCACACCGGCGCCGACAGTCGCCGCTACCTCGTCATCCACGGTGACATCTTCGACCTTGTGGTGCAGAACGCCAGATGGCTCGCCCATCTCGGCGATCGCGCCTACGATTTCGCGATCCAGATGAACCGGTTCGTCAACTTCTTCCGCCGCGCGCTCGGCGTGCCCTATTGGTCGCTCTCGCAATGGGCGAAGCAGAAGGTCAAGAAGGCGGTGAATTATATCGGCGCTTTCGAGACCGCGCTGGTCGCCGAGGCGAGGCGCCATCACGCCGAAGGCGTGATCTGCGGCCACATCCATTATGCCATTATCCGCGACGAGCAGGGCATCCGCTACATGAATTGCGGCGACTGGGTGGAAAGCTGCACTGCGCTCGTCGAGCACGAGGACGGCCGCTTTGAAATCATCACCTGGACCGATCCGGCGCGCCGGAGCCTTCCCGTTCCAGCCGTAGCGGCCCGCGCCGCGGCCTAGCGGGGTGGATTGACGTTCGCTACTCCGGTTGGCTGCGAACTCGCGGAGCGAACGTCAAATCCTGAACTCCATTGGAAACATATGGTCCTTATTCCAACATTCGCGAAAGTGGCCGCTGGGAAGGGATGCGAATGTTAGGATCGAACCACTAGATGCGCGTCCTCGTCGCGACCGACGCCTGGTACCCGCAGGTCAACGGAGTCGTACGGACGCTTGCGATGACCGCGGAAGCGGCAAGCGCGCTCGGCGCCGAACTCTCGTTTCTCACTCCGCAATCGTTTCGTACCTTTGCGCTGCCGAGCTATCCGGGCCTCCGGCTGGCGCTGCCCTGTGCGGCCAGGATCGCGCGCCTGATCGAGGATGCGCGTCCCGACACCATTCACATCGCGACCGAAGGACCGATCGGCATCGCCGTGCGCCGATATTGCCGCAGGCAGGAACTGCCGTTCACGACGAGCTTCCATACCCGTTTCCCCGATTATGTCTCGGCTCGCGTGCCGGTCCGCGAGTCCTGGATCTGGGCGGCGCTGCGGCGATTTCATCACGGCAGTCAGGCGGTGATGGTCGCAACCCCGGCGCTGGCCAGTGAGTTGCGCGGACGCGGCTTCCGCAACGTGGTGCTATGGCCGCGCGGCGTCGATACGACCCTGTTCCATCCGCGCGACGCCGATCTTGAGCTCCCGCGTCCGGTTTTTCTGTGCGTCGGCCGCGTGGCGGTCGAGAAGAATCTGGAAGCTTTTCTCGAACTGGATCTGCCGGGAACAAAGGTGATCGTCGGCGACGGGCCGGCCCGCCCTAGCCTGATGAAGAGCTATCCGGATGCGGTCTTTCTCGGCGCACAGCAGGGCGAGGAACTGGCGAGAAGCTATGCGGCTGCCGACGTCTTTGTGTTTCCGAGCCGGACCGATACCTTCGGTCTTGTGCTCCTCGAAGCGCTGGCGAGCGGCACGCCGGTGGCCGCGTTTCCGGTTTCCGGTCCGCGCGATGTGATCGGCACCGCTCCGGTCGGCGCCTTGAGCGACGATCTTGCCGCGGCCTGCCGCGCGGCGCTGCGGCTTTCCCGGCAGGATTGCCTGGAATTTGCCGCCAAACATACCTGGGAAGCCTCGGCCCGCGCTTTCATCGCGCATATGGCCGAAATTCACCGTTGCGGATCGCAATCCGGCATCGTGCCTGTCATATCGGAGCAGCCGCGCTTCGTTGCATAGGGTGCCCGTGAGCTCTGCCCTTGCCGTTCTCGCGGCAGGCACGATAAAATTGAACTCATGAATGAACCTCTTTCCCATATGCCTGTAAGTTCCGCAGACGTCGATGCCGCGGCCGGCGTGATCGCGCCGTTTGCGGTGCGAACGCCGCTGTTGTCGCCGCCCGTTCTCTGCGAGCGCATCGGCGCGAAGGTTTTTCTCAAGCCGGAAATCCTGCAACGCACCGGATCGTTCAAATTCCGCGGGGCCTTCAACAAGCTGTCGTCGATTCCGCAAAATGTGCGGCAGGGCGGCGTGGTGGCATTTTCCTCCGGCAATCACGCGCAGGGCGTGGCGGCCGCGGCAAAGATTCTCAACATGCCGGCCACCATCGTCATGCCGGCCGATTCGCCTTTGTCGAAGCGCGAGCGCACCAAATCCTACGGCGCCGAGGTGGTGCTGTATGATCGCGACCGCGAGGACCGCGAAGCGATTGCGCGGGAGATTGCCGGCAAGCGCGGCGCGACGCTGGTGCCGCCTTACGACGATCCCAAGGTGATCGCAGGGCAGGGCACGGTCGGGCGGGAGATCTGCGAGGATCTCGCCGCGCTCGGCATCGCGCCGGATATCGTGGCGGCGCCCGTGTCCGGTGGCGGGCTCATTGCGGGCGTCGCAACGGCGGTCAAGGCGCGCTTTCCGCAAGCGATGGTGATGTCGGCCGAGCCGCTGGAATTCGACGATCATGCCCGCTCGCTGCGTGCCGGCAAGCGCGAGGCCCACAAGGCCGAGGGCCGCAGCATCTGCGACGCGCTGATGGCCGCGATTCCCGGCGAGATCACCTTTGCCATCAACGGCAAATTGCTCGCAAAGGGCGTCACGGCGTCGGAAGCGGAAGTCGGCGCAGCGGTGGCGTTTGCGTGGCGCGAACTCAAGCTCGTGGTCGAGCCGGGCGGGGCGGTTGCCTTGGCGGCCCTTCTTGCCGGCCATATCGAAGCGCGCGGCAAGAACGTCGTCATCGTGCTGTCCGGCGGCAATGTGGATGCGGACTTGTATGCGCGCCTGATCGCCTGAAAGACGGGACGCTCCCGATAAGAGGCTGCCCGGAACCGTTTCGATCTGCTATCGTTGCCGCCTTCGTCTTGAGAAGAAGCAAAACCAGATCGGGAGGCATTTCATGCACAGGCTGCTCGTGCTCTACAACGAACCCAAGGACCCCGCGCATTTCAGGAAGTACTACGTCGAGACGCACGTGCCGCTGGCAAACAAGATTCCCGGTATCAAGAACGCCCGATACTCCTTCGATGTGAAGCCGCTCGGACCCGGCAAGGCGCCGTATTTCTGCATCTTCGAGGCCGACTTTGACAGCGAGGCGGCGCTGATGAACGGGCTTGGATCGAAGGAAGGCCAGGCGGTTGCAGGTGACGTGCCCAATTACGCTTCCGGCGGCGTCACCATGATGCATTTTTCGCTGAAGTGACCCGGCCGCGAGCTTGAGCGGTCCGCAAGCTCAAGAGAAGAACGCGATCTTCTCATTCTGGGTCATGCGCCGGATCGGCGCCATCGGGTCCGGCCCCGAAGTGCGGGGGCGGGGCACGATGCCGTTTGCGATGAGGCTCGAACCGAGTGAGGGCGTGGGTGCGCGTACCGGCTCCGGCTGTGATTCGGCTTCATGCTGACGCGGTGCGACGGCGGGGGGTGGTGCGACAGCTTCCGGCTCCTCTGCCGCGCTGCCCGCATCCGACCCAAAGGTGACGTCGATCTCCCAGGACGGCGCGCTTTCGCCCATCGCTTCGGCTTGCGGTTTTTCGGCGCGGGCCTCGTGGACGTGAGGCTCGGTCTGGACCGCCTCAGAGGCCTGAAGGTTTTCGAGCTTGGGCTCGTAGGCCTCGTCCGTATCGGGCGCAGCCATCTCCATCGCCACCATATCGAGCACGGCTTCATCGCTCGCGTCGAAGGCGTCCGTCGGTTGGCTCGCGCTCTCCGCTCCCGGAATCGAAGGTTCATCGGCGACGGCAGGACCCGCCGCAGCAGCCGCAGCTTCAGGCCTGATTTCGATACCGGTCTCGATCTTCGCTTCGGTCTCGACGACAGGGTCAGGCGCGACGAAGGAGGCCTGCATCGTCTCATTGGGCTCGGCCGGTTGTTCGGCCTTGATGATCTCGACCGGTGGGCGAGACTCGGTCGCGGCCTGTGCCTCGGCTGAGACCTCAGTCGCAGCGGCCGGCCTGACCTCCGCCAATTCCGCCGTCGGCGCTTCGGCTCTAGGTGGGCCGCTGGCCACCGGCGCGGCGTCACTGGGTTCGAAAGTTGCGATTTTTCCCTCGGTCCGGTCGAAGACCTCGCCGAGCGCCGCCGCAAGGCCGGACGCGGTAAGCTTGGCGGCCGCGCCTTCGATCGCCGCCAGTTGCGAGTCGATGAGATCGCAGATTCGCCCGTCGGCGCCGATTTCACGCAACCGCCAGGCAATCTCCCGGATGACGCGAGCGCCTTTGCGCACCGGGGCCAGGTTTTGCTCGATTGCGAGCCCGTCGACGGCCGCATTGGCAGCGTCTCGCGCTTCGGCGAGCGCCGTTCGGAACGCTGCGAGGGCCTCATCGAGCAGGGGATCGCGCGCCGGCTTTTTT
>NZ_DAIDJE010000149.1 GCF_027451485.1 Bradyrhizobium sp. | reverse complement strand
AAAGACGTGAAGGAGTTGCAGCGAACGATGCTCAGTCACTCGCGTCGCATCCAAAGGTCGCCGGCGCGTGTGCGTGCCTACTTCAAGAATCGTCATATCCGATATGCCGCGTAAGTTCACTGCAATTACGCCGGGTTAATAGTACGTTGTCGCAACGGATCGCCTTTGGCTTGCCTCGCCATTCAATGATCTGCTCCCGCGACCTGATCACCCGCGCCGATGGCAACGACAGATCAACCTCGATGCCCAGCCCTTCGCGGTTGAAGTCATCGAGCACATTGAACAGCCGATACTGGCGACCGTCATCGAGGTTGTCGTGCATGAAGTCCATCGACCAGACTTCGTTGATCGCCTCAGGAACCGCCAGAGGCCGCGGCGTCTCGCGCACCAGGCGCCGCTTCGGCTTGATCCGCAGGTTCAGCTCCAGCAGCCTGTAAATGCGGTAAACGCGCTTGTGGTTCCACCCGTAGCCTTTCACGTTGCGCAGGAACAGGTAGCACAGGCCGAAGCCCCAGTTGCGCTGGTTGTGCGTCAGGCGCAGCAACCAGTCGGCGATCCGCTCGTTCTCGCCAGACAACTTCGGCTCGTAGCGGTAGCAGGTCTCGCTGACGCCGAAGAGTCGGCACGCCCGGCTGATGCTGCGGCCCTTGCTCCTGACCGCCCAGGTGGCCATCTCACGCCGCTGAGATGGCCTCACCATTTTTTTGCGAGCGCTTCCTTCAGGATCGCAGAGTCCATCTGCGACTCGGCGTACATCTTCTTCAGCCGCCGGTTCTCTTCCTCGAGCTCCTTGACCCGCGCCAGCATGGACACATCCATGCCGCCGTACTTGCTGCGCCACTTGTAGAACGTCGCCGCGCTGATGCCTGCCTCCCGGCAAAGCGACGCTACCGGTTCCCCGGCCTCGGCACGCTTGATGAGCCCGACGATCTGGCTGTCCCGAAACTTCGACTTCTTCACTGGAATCTCCTCGGAATACATTACGAGAAAATTCCACTTCTGACCTCAGCTAAATTCTGGGGGGATTACCCGAGGAGCGCATCGCCAATGAGCTTCTTCCGAAGCTCGGCATTCAGGTCTCACCGCGCACCGTGCGGAAATGCCTTCCCGCTCGCCCACCGGGCCGGCCAAGAGGCGATCTGCGCTGGTCGACTTTCTTGCGCCTACACGCCCGGGGAATCATTGCCTGCAATTTTCTAGTCGTCGTAACCGCCACGTTCCGGATGCTCTACGTATTCGTCGTCATCGAGCACGGCCGTCGTCGCCTGGTTCATCTCAATGTCACCGCGCATCCGACGGCCGCATGGACATTGCAGCAGCTGCGCGAGACCATCGGGTTCGATGCGCGATACCAATACCTGCTGCATGATCGCGATGGCATCTTTGCCGCGCACCTCGACGAATCAGTAAGCCGCCTTGGCGTCGAGGTGTTGAGATCGCCGCCGCGAAGCCCGAAAGCGAATGCGGTTGGCGAGCGCGTCATCGGCACGATCCGCCGGG
>NZ_DAIDJE010000148.1 GCF_027451485.1 Bradyrhizobium sp. | reverse complement strand
ACTGTGGCGCAGCACTTGGATCGCAAATGGAATGAAATGGTTTAGCAGGGGACGTCGCCCGCGTCCGGATTGGGATGCACGCGAACAATTGAAGCGCTTAAGCTAGCGGCGGCTCGGCGGTGCGGTGAAGGTCGCTTACTGTGTAGGTTTTTGGACGCCGGCAACGAGAGACGCTCCGCACGCTCAACTAACCGGCGTCCAAAAAGCGCCAAGGCAGGAAGTCGCGGGAAGTTGGGCACTGGCCGGGCAGCGAGCGCTATGGGGATTTGATGTTGGCGCCGATCTCGATGATAGACGTGATGCCGGCAGGATTCGACCTGCGTGTCTGCACGGACAGGAGATCGGCAGAGCGCAATCGGCATTTTGGTGGCTGTTCGGAGCGCATCAACGCACGATCCGCGCACTGATGGATGCCATTGGGTTGAGCGAGATCGCTACCGGCGTGGAGCCGGCACATCGGGCCGGGAAAACTGCAAGGCTTACACGCGGTATTGGTCATGACGTGTCGATCCTGATCGGTGTTGGTCGCCAGCTCGGCGCGCAGCCGCGTGCGAAGGTCTCGATGATGATCATGCGCGCGCCACAGCGGGGACATGGGCACGGCAGCACCCGCGGTGTATCTGGCGCAACATCCGGCTCTTGTTGAGGATCGGCGGCAGACGGGACGACATTGAGGAGTGCGCGGGCGGTTGCGATGCTCTCGGCGCGGTTGGTTGAGGCAAAGAGCCCGTAGTGGCGGATGCGGTGGAAACCCTTGGGCAACACGTGCAGCAGGAAGCGCCTGATGAACTCGTGTGGGTGAAGCCGCATCGTCTTCCAGCGGTCGCTGACGCGATAGTCCTTCCAGCGGAACGCAATCGCCTCGTCGTCGGCTGCAACGAGGCGGCGGTTGGAGATGGCGACACGATGGGTGTAACGGGAGAGATAGCGCAGCACCTGCTCGGACCCCGCGAACGGGGCCTTGCAATAGACCACCCATCTGATGTGCCGCAGCGGGGTGATGAAGCGCTTGAACGTTGTCTTGTCGGCGAGCCCGGCATGGGTATTGAAGAACTTCAGCTCGCCGGCGGCGTGCGCATGCACGAGCATCGCCAGCATCTTGCCGCGGAACAAGCGCGCCAGCACGTTGACATGGACGAGGAAGTTGGAGCGCGCGGCGATCCATCGCGTGTTATCGAGCGAGAGCCCTCCACCCGGCACGATCATATGCACGTGCGGATGATGGGTGAGCGCCGAGCCCCAGGTGTGCAGCACGGCCGTGATGCCGATTCGTGCGCCGAGGCGCTTGGGATCGGCAGCGATGGCGAGCGTGGTCTCGGCCGCCGCCTTCATCAGCAGATTATAGATCACGCGCTTGTTCTGGGAGGCGATGTCGCGCATCTCGCTCGGCAGCGTGTAGACGACGTGAAAATACGGCACTGGCAACAGCTCCGCTTCGCGGTCGGCCAGCCATCGGCGTGACGCCGCACCCTGGCACTTCGGACAATGCCGGTTGCCGCAGGAGTTGTACGCGATCTCGGTATGGCCGCACGCTGTGTTCTCGCAGCGTGCGACGTGGCCGCCGAGCGCTGCCGTACGACAGCGCTCGATCGCACTCATCACCTTCAATTGCCCGAGGCTCACATGCCTCTGATTGGCGTCACGCCAAGCAGAGCCGTGATCGCGCAGGATGTCCGCGACCTCCAGAACTGGCCGAGCCACGGCCGGCGGCGCTACGGCGCTGGCGGCTCCTCACTGTCTCGCTGTCGCCGGCGGCGGCGCGGCGCGCTTAGGCCCTCGAGCGGGCTCTCGATCTTGGCAATCAGTCCGATCGCCACGCGACTGTAGCGGGCTGTCGTCTCAAGCTTGGAATGTCCGAGCAACGCCTGGATCACGCGAATGTCCCTGCCGCGCTCGAGCAGGTGGGTCGCAAAGCTGTGGCGAAGCGAATGCAGCGGGACCGTCTTGCGCAGCCCCGCGGCTTTGGCGGCCTCCTTGAACAACCGGCTGAACTGACGCGTGGTCAGTGGCTGACGTTGACTGCGACCGGGAAACAGCCAGCGCTGTCCGGGCGCGACGCCGTTGTTGGACGCGGTCGGCCCCGCCTTCCACCATTGCCGCAACAGCTTCAGGACCTCCGGCGGCAGCATCACGTGCCGGTCCTTGCGGCCCTTCGACTGCACAATGCGGATGATCTTCTGCTCGCTGTCGATGTCGCCCGCCCGCAGCCGCACCACCTCGCCGGCGCGCAATCCGCAACCATAGGCCAGCGTTAGCATCGCTCGCGCCTTCAGGCTCGTCGCCATGGTCAGGACGCGCTTGACCTCCGCGGGGCTCAGCACCGGCGGCAGCCTCTCGGGCTCCTTGATGTGCCAGACCTCGGCCGCCAGATCGTGACGACGTAGCGTGACGCGGAACAGGAACCGCACCCCGGTCATGATCCGATTGCGGTTGCAGATGCTCATCCCGCTCTCAATCAGGTGCAGCTGAAATCGGCGCACCTCGTCGGGGGTTGCCGTATCGGGCGAGCGTTTGAGCCAGGCGGCGAACTGCTTGCAACTGTAAATGTGGCCACGCTGCGTGTGCGGGTTGAGCTTGCGCGCAGCCATGTCTTCGATCATACGCTGACGCAGCGGACTGACTGTGTTGGTATCGCTCATGGAGAGCTCCTTCCTGAGTGAGGGTTGCAACACCTCGATTCTCAGGACGGCGCTCTCCAGTACTACCACTATCCTCTCAACTGGCTGCCGGCCTCTCGGCTCTTGCTCCCGCGCAGCGGGCTGGAGCGCAGCGACTTTGTGCATTGGCCCTTAGCTGACTTGCCAGTGCGCGCCGCCAATGTCCGCTTCCCAGGATAAAGCGGACATAGCTGCGCCTGCATTGGGGTTGCGATCTATGGGTACACGCCTAGCATTCGCATCCCGTCTCAACGGCCAGTTTTGCGAATGTCAGAATCAAAGGACCACCAGCAAATATACGTTTCTGGTGGCGTTTGGGATTTGACATTCGCTCTCCGGGCTTGGCGGCTGGGTCGATAGCGAATGTCAAATCCAATTCACTAGACGCCCGCCTCTTTCAGGCGCTCGGCGAAAAAGCCCGACAGCGTCTCCTCGATCTGGCCCGCCACATAGACTTCCGACGAGGTCACGCCGTTTTTGCCCAAGGTCACCATCACGCCGATCCAGTAGGCGAACCAGATATCGGCGTCGGTCAGGGCGCGCAGCTTGTGACGGTCGTGCTCGATCGGCTGATGGTTGTCCGCCTTTCTCACCTCGATCGCGAGCAGATTGTTCGGGATCGCACGCTGGTGCACGACGATATCGGGATAGATCGACTTGCCGAGATGATCGTCGGTCGAGACGATCGAGCCGTGGGGCAAATTCAGGGTTCGGGGACCGAGCCTGTCGAAATCGCAATCGACCTCAAAATCAGGAAACT
Source organism: Bradyrhizobium sp. (assembly GCF_027451485.1). GTDB lineage: Bacteria > Pseudomonadota > Alphaproteobacteria > Rhizobiales > Xanthobacteraceae > Bradyrhizobium. The sequence continues at coordinate 24,306 of NZ_DAIDJE010000148.1, read as the reverse complement.
GGCGTTCCAGATGCACGGCGAGCCGATGCGTCAGCGTGCGCTCGCCGAGATCGTGGACGAGCAGGAACGCCTCCCTGGCGTAAAACTCTTTCAGCGCGGCGACGATCCTGTCCAGCTCGGCGTGCATGGGGTCTTGGAAAATTGTGACAACAATTTCGACCCTACCCGGTCATGACCGGGCTTGTCCCGGGCATCCAAGTCTTTCTTTTCGCGGATGCTTAAGACGTGGAGCCCGCGACATAGGCGAGCCGAAGCGTTGCCGTTCTTCGAACGGCAACGGGCCGGCATGACGAAAGGAACCAGGACTACACTCAGCCGTCACATCTGCACTTCGATCAGCCGCGGTCCCTTGGCAGGAACGAAGTCCGCCAGCGCCTTGTTGAACTCGTCGGCGGTCGCGACCGCGCGGCCCTCGACGCCCATGCTCCTGGCGAGCCCGACGAAGTCGATGGTCGGCTTGTCGATCTTGAGCATGTCCATGGCGCGGGTGCCCGGCGCCCCGGCGCCGACGCCATCAAATTCGCCGCGGAGGATCTGGTAGATGCGGTTGGCGAAAACGATGGTCAGCACGTCGAGGCCCTCGCGCGCCTGCGTCCACAGCGATTGAATCGTGTACATCGCGCTGCCGTCGCCGACCATGCAGATGACCTTGCGGTCGGGGCAGGCGACCGAGGCGCCGGTCGCAACCGGAGTCGAAAAGCCGATCGAACCGCCCATGTTCTGTAGCCAGTCGTGCGGTGCGGCAGCGGCCGTGGGCGGGAAGAAGCCGCGGCCGGTGGTAATGGATTCATCGACGATGATCGCGTTCTCGGGGATTGCGCAGGCAATCGCCTGGGCGATTGTGGTGTGATTGAGCGCGCCCGTCGGCTTGACGAGTTCGGCAAGCTTTTGCGGCTTGACGTCGGAAGGCTTGGCGCCGAGTGCGTCCGCCAAAGCCTCCAGCGCCGCGATCGAGTTGTCGCCCCACGCGGTCAAGCGGTTGACCTCGCAGCCCTGGGGCTTCAGCTGGCTCGGCTTGTTCGGATAGGCGAAGAAGGCGATCGGATCGTTGGATTCGACCAGAATGATGTTCTTGAAGTCCTTCAAAAGCGGCAGCGCCTGCTCGATCACGTAAGGGATACGGTCGATCGAAAAGCGGCCGCGGCCACGCGCCATGCGCGGGTGATAGGTCTGACCCATTACCTTGCAGCCGGTCTTGCCTGATATCTGCTGCGCCAGCGCAAGCCCCCGCTCGGTCAGCGCATTGCCGGTGACGAGCAGCAGGTTTTGCGTTCCGCCGGAATGCAGAATCTTGGCGGCTTTCTCGACTGCGTCCGCAGAAAAGCCCGGCTGCTGCTTTGCGGCGGGCACCTGCGCGATGCCGTCCGCCTCGTTCCAGGCGGTATCGGCCGGCAGAATCAGTGTTGCGATCTGCGGCGGTGAACTCTTCGCGGCTGCAATCGCCGCGGCGCCATCGGCCGCAACGGATTTCGCGTCCGGCGAGGTGCGCACCCATTCCGACATCGGCCTGGCCAGCCCCTCGATGTCCGAGGTGAGCGGCGCGTTGTAGCCGATGTGATAGGTCGCGTGCTGGCCGACGATGTTGACAATGCCGGAATGCGCCTTCTTGGCGTTGTGCAGGTTGGCAAGACCGTTGGCGAGCCCGGGTCCGAGATGCAGCAGCGTCGAAGCCGGGGTGCCCTTCATGCGGAAGTAGCCGTCTGCCGCTCCCGTCACCACGCCCTCGAACAGACCAAGCACGCAGCGCATGCCCTCGACCCGGTCGAGCGCCGCGACGAAATGCATCTCCGAGGTGCCGGGGTTGGTGAAACAGACGTCGACCCCGCCCGCGACCAGGGTTCGCACCAGACTTTCAGCACCGTTCATCCCATCACTCCTGTTCGCGGTTCCAACATTCGATCCAAATCATTCCTCACGCCATCAGTCAAAGGGGGGTTACCCGCATGGCAGCCATCACACGGACGGCGTCGGCCAATTTTAACCGCACCGTTCGAATTCCGTCACGTTCGCTTGCGAAACAAACCACGATATGGCCTGCTTGGTTAAATTAACCTGCGAGGAACACGATGATCCGGATTTTTGCCGCGCTCGCCGTGGCGCTGATGGTGCTGGGTAGTGCCTCATCGGCCCGCGCCACCAGCGACGACGACTTCTTCAATTTCTTCGGCCGCGGCCGCCAGCAACAGCAGCCGATGCAGCAGCGCGGCCATCCCTATCCGGATATGCAGCAGCGCGGGTACCCCTATTACGGCCCCGGCTCGGACTATTACGGCGGCAGTTCAAGCCCGATCCCGCGCGAACGTGTCAGTTCTCCGGTCGCACTGCCACCGGGCTCCATCTTCATCTCGACATCCGAGCGACGGCTCTATCTGATCCTCGGCCATGGCGAGGCACTGCGCTATGGCATCGGCGTCGGCCGCGACGGCTTCCGCTGGACCGGCACTCACCACATCAGCGCCAAAAAGGAATGGCCGGGCTGGACCCCGCCGGCGCAGATGCGGGCACGGCGGCCCGACTTGCCGCGCTACATGGCCGGCGGCATCGACAACCCGCTCGGCGCGCGCGCGATGTATCTCGGCTCGACGCTCTACCGAATTCACGGATCGAACGAGCCGGAAACGATCGGCCACGCGGTCTCGTCGGGCTGCTTCCGCATGACCAACGAGGACGCCATTGATCTCTACAACCGCGTTTCGGTCGGCACGCTGGTGGTGGTGAGATAGCATCCATCTTCGTCATTCCGGGATGCGTCGCCGTGACAAAATAGCGAAGCCATTTTGCGCGGCAGGCGCAGGCCCGGAATCCTTGCGCCTCCTGAACGCCGGGAGGAATGGATTCTGTGATGTGCGATTGCACATCACAGCTCGTTCGTCTCACTCGCGCTCCGGAAGGACCGCACAAAAGACAACCGGATTGCGTCGCATTTGCTCCTCACAACGGCGATCAAGCGGACTTCTCAAACAACTCGCGCCCGATCAGCATGCGGCGGATTTCGGAAGTGCCGGCGCCGATTTCATAGAGCTTGGCGTCGCGCAGCAGCCGTCCCGTCGGGTAATCGTTGATATAGCCGTTGCCCCCCAAAAGCTGGATCGCATCCAGCGCGCATTGCGTCGCCTTTTCGGCGGCATAGAGAATGGCCCCGGCGGCGTCCTCGCGCGTGGTCTCGCCGCGGTCGCAGGCCTTCGCCACCGCATAGACGTAGGCGCGTGAGGCGTTCATCGTCGTGTACATGTCGGCGATCTTGCCCTGCACCAGTTGAAAGCTGCCGATCGACTGACCGAATTGCTTGCGCTCGTGCACGTAAGGCAACACCACATCCATACAGGCCTGCATAATGCCGATCGGACCCGCGGCGAGCACCGCGCGCTCGTAATCCAGGCCCGACATCAGGACATTGACGCCCCGGCCAACCTGGCCCAGCACATTTTCCTCCGGCACCTCGCAATTATCGAATACGAGTTCGGCCGTGTCCGAGCCGCGCATGCCAAGCTTGTCGAGCTTTTGCGCGGTGGAAAATCCCTTCATTCCCTTTTCGATGATGAAAGCGGTGATGCCACGCGGACCCGCGGCCGGATCGGTCTTGGCATAGACCACCAGCGTCTCGGCAACGGGACCGTTGGTAATCCACATCTTGGCGCCGTTGAGCACGTAGCGATCGCCCTTCTTCTCGGCGCGCGTCGTCATCGACACCACGTCAGAGCCCGAGCCTGGCTCGGACATCGCCAGCGCCCCGACATGCTCGCCGGAAATCAATTTCGGGAGATATTTCTTCTTCTGCGCCTCGGTACCGTTGCGACGGAGCTGGTTGACGCAGAGATTGGAGTGCGCACCATACGACAAGCCGACCGCGGCGGAGGCGCGCGAAATCTCTTCCATCGCCACGCAATGTTCGAGATAGCCCAACCCTGAGCCGCCATATTCTTCTTCCACCGTGATGCCGTGCAGGCCGAGCGCGCCCAGCTTCGGCCAGAGATCGATCGGAAACTGGTTGCTCTTGTCGATTTGGGCGGCGCGGGGCGCGATCTCGTTGTTTGAAAAATCGTGGACCGTCTCGCGCAACGCATCGGCGGTTTCGCCGAGATCGAAATTGAACATCCGGTACGCGTTGGGAATCATGGCGGCTCTCCGCAAGACTTGAGCTATTAATTTGTTATTGGCTTAATCGCTTGAACTGGACTTGTCACGGCCGACAAACGACCGGAGTGGCGTGGCGCTTGGCATGCCATCGCCCCGCCGAGATCGTCCGGGGAATCCGCCAAAACTCTCTCTTGCCCTTACCCCTGCAAGGGGATGTAATTTACCCAAAAGCTAACCACCTTCCGACATAACGAAAGGGACGCCTCCTCAAGGGAAAACGGCCATGAACGTCCAGACACCGCACGGGATCGACAAGCAGGAATTAATGCGCGCCGCACGCGAGGCCGCCTATTCCATGCCGATCGAGGATTTTCACCCCGGCGCGCCGCAATTGTTCCGCAACGATACGCTCTGGCCCTATTTCGAACGGCTGCGCAAGGAAGCGCCGGTGCACTACTGCACGAAAGCACCGATCGAGCCCTATTGGTCCGTTACCCGGTACAACGACATCATGCATGTCGACACCAACCACGCGATCTTCTCGTCGGACGTTTCGCTGGGCGGAATTTCCATCCGCGACGTCCCCCCGGGCTATGACTGGCCGAGCTTCATCGCCATGGACCAGCCGCGCCATTCGGCGCAGCGCAAGACCGTGCAGCCGATGTTCACCCCGACCCATCTGGACGAGCTCGCGATCCTGATCCGACAGCGCACGGCCCGCGTGCTCGATTCGCTGCCGCGTAACGAGACCTTCAACTTCGTCGACCTTGTCTCGATCGAACTGACCACGCAGATGCTGGCGACACTGTTCGATTTTCCATTCGAGGAACGGCGCAAGCTGACGCGCTGGTCTGATGTCTCGACCGCGCTGCCGAAAGGCGGCATCGTCGATTCGGCGGAACAGCGCCGCGCCGAGATGGACGAATGCGCCGCTTATTTCTCCAAGCTGTGGAACGAGCGCGTCAACGCCGAGCCGCGGAACGACCTGATCTCCATGATGGCGCACAACGAGGCCACGCGCCACATGGATCCGGACAACCTCATGGGGAACATCATTCTGCTGATCGTCGGCGGCAACGACACCACGCGCAACACCATGAGCGGATCGGTGCTCGCGCTCAACGAGCACCCGGACCAATACAGGAAACTTCGCGAAAATCCTGACCTGATCGAATCCATGGTGCCGGAAGTCATTCGCTGGCAGACCCCCCTCGCCCACATGCGGCGGACGGCGCTGGTCGATACCGAACTCGGCGGCCAGACGATCAAGAAGGGCGACCGCGTCGTGATGTGGTACGTCTCGGGCAACCGCGACGAGGAAGTGATCGACCGTCCAAACGAGTTCATCATCGACCGCGCGCGGCCGAAGATCCATCTGTCGTTCGGCTTCGGCATCCACCGCTGTGTCGGCATGCGGCTCGCCGAGTTGCAACTGAGGATCGTCTGGCAGGAAATCCTCAAGCGCTTCGAGCGGATCGAGGTGGTCGGGGAGCCGAAGCGGGTCTATTCCTCTTTCGTGCGCGGTATCGAGTCCCTCCCTGTACGCATACCCGCCTAGTGCGGCGAATTTGAAGTTCCTATCAGTGTTGCCGCGAGTTCGTCATAGGAACTTCAAATTTTCAAAGCCGCACTAGAATCAATAAGTTGCTAGAGCTCCTTGATTCCGGAGTTCGCATCAGAGGTGCCGCGGATAGCTTGCGAACTTCGGAATCGGAGCTCTAGACCGGGCTGTAAGCCGGAACTAATCCCTTGAACGCGCCTCGGGACCCGCCTATCCCGAGGAGCCGTATCCTGATGATTGACCCGCAAGCCGAGAGAATATGACCGCCCCTGATCACGACGAACATGCCGACATCCGCGACGCCGTCGCCAAGCTCTGCGCGCAATTCCCCGGCGAATACTGGCGCAAGCTCGACCGAGAAATGGCCTACCCGAAGGCCTTCGTCGATGCGCTGACTGAATCCGGCTATCTGTCGGTCCTGATCCCGGAGGAATACGGCGGCGCAGGCCTCAAACTCTCGGCTGCCACCGCGATCCTGGAAGAGATTCACCGGGCCGGTTGCAATGCCGGCGCCTGCCACGCCCAGATGTACACCATGGGTACGTTGCTGCGCCACGGCAGCGAGACGCAAAAGGCGAAATGGCTGCCGAAGATCGCAAGCGGCGAATTGCGCTTCCAGGCCTTCGGCGTCACCGAACCGACGAGCGGCACCGACACCTCGTCGCTGAAGACTTTTGCCCGGCGCGAGGGCAACGACAGCTACATCGTCAATGGCCAGAAGATCTGGACCAGCCGCGCCGAATATTCCGACCTGATGATCCTGCTGGCGCGCACCACCCCGAAGGAGCAGGCGAAGAAGCGCACCGACGGGCTTTCGGTGTTCATCGTCGACATGCGCGAAGCCAAGAAGGCGGGGCTTTCGATCCGTCCGATCCGCACCATGATGAACCACTCGACCACCGAAGTTTTCTTCACCGACATGAAGGTGCCGGCGGAAAACCTGATCGGCGAGGAGGGCAAGGGCTTTCGCTACATTCTCTCCGGCATGAATGCCGAGCGCATCCTGATTGCATCGGAATGCATCGGCGATGCCAAATGGTTCATCGAGAAAGCCTCGACCTACGCGAAAGACCGCGCGGTGTTCGGCCGCCCGATCGGCCAGAACCAGGGCATCCAGTTTCCGATCGCGAAAGCCTATGCGGCGATGCGCGCGGCCGAGCTGATGGTCAGGGAGGCGACCCGGAAATACGAAGCCGGTCTCGAGTGCGGCGCGGAGGCCAATATGGCCAAGATGCTGGCGGCGGACGCGTCTTGGGAAGCGGCCAACGCCTGCGTGCAGACCCATGGCGGCTTCGGTTTTGCCGAGGAATACGACGTCGAACGCAAGTTCCGCGAAACGCGTCTTTATCAGGTGGCGCCGATCTCGACCAACCTCGTTCTGTCCTTCATCGCCGAGCACGTGCTCGGCATGCCGCGTTCCTACTGAGGACCTGAAGACATGCTGCCGCTCGAGGGAATAACCGTCATCGCCGTCGAACAGGCCGTGGCTGCGCCGTTCTGCTCGTCGCGCCTCGCGGATGCCGGCGCCCACGTCATCAAGGTGGAACGCCCCGAGGGCGACTTCGCCCGCGGCTATGACGCCGCCGCCAAAGGCCAAAGCAGCTATTTCGTCTGGCTCAATCGCGGCAAGGATTCCGCCGTCGTCGACCTCGCCACCCAGGACGGCCGCACTGAGCTGGAACGGCTGATCGCCGGCGCCGACGTGCTGCTGCAAAATCTCAAGCCCGGCTCGATGGACAAGCTGGGCTTTTCGCTCGATCGGCTCAAGAGGGACTATCCGCGGCTGATCTGCTGCACCATCACCGGCTACGGCGACGATGGCCCCTATGCGCACCGCAAGGCCTATGATCTGTTGATCCAGGCCGAAAGCGGGCTCGCCTCGATCACCGGCGGACCGGAAGGCCCTTCGCGCGTCGGACTGTCGATCGTCGATATCGCGACCGGCGCCACGGCCCATGCCTCGATCCTTGAGGCGCTGATCGGGCGCTCGAAAACCGGCAAGGGCGCCGATATCCGCATCTCGATGTTCGACGTGATGGCCGACTGGATGACCGTGCCATTGATCAATTCGGAAGCCGGGCAACCTCCAAAAAGAATTGGCCTCGCCCATCCCTCGATCGCGCCCTACGGCGTATTCCGCTCCAGCGACGGCAAGGACATTTTGATCTCGATCCAGAGCGAGCGCGAGTGGAAGAAACTCTGCGCCGAGGTGCTCGGACAGCCCGACCTGCCGAACGATCCGCGGTTGTCCAACATGGTGGAACGCGTCAGGAATCGCCCGCTGACCGATGGTATCGTCGGCAAGAGCTTTGCTTCGATGACGCGCGATGAGTTGCTCAAGCGCCTGGCGGATGCCGACATCGCCTTCGCCGAGGTCAACAGCATGGATGACCTCGCACATCACCCGCACTTGCGGCGGATCGAGGTGAAGACGCCGAACGGCCTCGTGAGCTATCCGGCGCCCGCGGCCATCTTCATCGGCGAGCCGCGTCACTATGGACCGGTGCCCGCGATCGGCGAACAACCGGCATCACCAGAAAAAGGCTCCGCGCGGAAGGCGTCATGACCGAAAAGATAGATCTCGATCACTTGCGGCAATGGATCGGCCGCAGCACCGAAGCGACCGACCTTGTCACCGCACAGCTCGTCAAGGGGCTGCGTGCGACGCTGTTTCTGCCCATCGGCGAACCCAGGGCCGGTGATGCCGCTCCCTTCACCGTGCACTGGTGCCTGGCGCCGGCGGTGGTGCCGGCTTCCGAGCTCGGCCCCGACGGCCATCCCGCGCGTGGCGGCTTTCTGCCACCGGTGCCGTTGCCGCGGCGGATGTGGGCGGGCGGCGAGCTTGCGTTTTTCGATACGTTGCGCGTCGGCGACGAGGTCAAGCGCATCTCTCGCATCAAGGACGTCAGCCTGAAGAGCGGCTCGACAGGGCAACTGTGCTTTGTCGCCGTCGACCATGAGCTGACGACGCCGCGCGGCATCGCGATCCGCGAGCGGCACGATATCGTCTATCGCGATGTCACCGCGGCCTCGCCTGCGCCGGCGAAACCCGCCGGTTCGCCGCCAGTTGCAAAGCACCGCGAGACGCACTTCGCCGATCCCGTGCTGCTGTTTCGTTATTCGGCGCTGACCTTCAACGGTCACCGCATCCACTACGACCGCGACTACGTCACCAAGGTCGAGGGCTATCCCGGCCTGATCTTCCACGGGCCGATGCAGGCCGCGCTTCAGATCGAATTCGCCGCCAGAGTTCGCGGCGCCGTGCCGAAGAAGTTCGCCTATCGCGGTCTTCAGCCGCTGTTCGAGGGCAGCGAGTTTTCGGTCAACGCGAATGAGACGGCTGATGGGCTCGAAACCTGGACGGCGAATTCACTGGGTCAGCCGACCATGAAGGGCACAGCAACGTGGTGAGGGCCACGTCCGTCATTGCAAGCGTAGCGAAGCAATCCGGAGGCTTCCCCGGGGAGACATTCCGGATGGCTTCGTCGCTCCGTTCCTCGCAATGACGGATCATCCTCACATGGCACCTTCGCGCAAGCCGGTCAAAACTTCCGCCCCTCTCACGGTCAAGCAGGCGACCTTCGACCTGCTGCGCGCGTTCGGCATCAGACGCGTGTTCGGTAATCCCGGTTCGACCGAACTGCCGTTCCTCAGCGACTGGCCCGACGACATCGACTACGTGCTCGGGTTGCAAGAAGCCTCCGTCATCGGCATGGCCGACGGCTATGCGCAGGCGACGCGCAATGCCGCCTTCGTCAACCTGCATTCGGCGGCCGGCGTCGGACATGCGCTCGGCAACATCTTCACCGCCTATCGCAACCAGACCCCGCTCGTGATCACCGCGGGCCAGCAGGCGCGCTCGCTCCTGCCCTTGCAGCCGTTTCTGTTTGCCGAACGGGCGTCTGAATTTCCACGACCCTATGTGAAATTTTCCATCGAACCGGCCCGCGCGGAAGACGTGCCGGCGGCGATTGCGCGCGCCTATTACACCGCGATGCAGCCGCCCTGCGGACCGACCTTCGTCTCGGTGCCGATCGACGACTGGCAAAAGCCTGCGCAAGCCATCGAGGCGCGCGACGTGACGCGCGAACTCGGTCCGGATCTCGATGCCGTCAAGGGGCTCGCGGATGCGCTTGCCGCAAGCCAGAAGCCCGTCTTCGTGGTCGGTCCAGCCGTGGACCGCGCGCAAGCCGTCGAACTGATGGTGCGGCTTGCGGAGAAAACCCGCGCGCCGGTCTGGGTCAGTCCGTTCTCGGCGCGCTGCAGCTTTCCGGAACGCCACCCGCAATTCGCGGGCTTCCTGCATGCTTCGCCCGGTCAGCTCTCGGAGGCGCTGCGCGGGTATGATCTGGTCGTGGTGATTGGCGCCCCGGTCTTCACCTTTCACGTCGAAGGACACGCCTCGATTTTCGAGGGCGCGACGCGCCTGTTCCAGATCACCGACGATGCGGAAGCCGCCGCGGTGACGCCCGCCGGCACCAGCATCATCGCCACCATGAGGCCGGCACTCGCCGCCTTGCTCGAAACGACTGGCGAGACGAAGCGCGCAATGCCGAAAGGCCGAGTGTTGCCGGCACCACCTCAGGCGGCCGACCCCATCCCCGCAGCGTTCCTGCTGCATAGCCTCAACTTGGCGATGCCGGGCGACGCCGTGCTGGTGGAGGAAGCGCCTTCGCATCGTCCTGCGATGCAGAACTTCATGCCGATGCGGGGCCAGGACAGCTTCTACACCATGGCAAGCGGAGGACTGGGCCACAGCCTGCCGGCCGCGGTCGGCATCGCCCTTGGCCGCCCCGGCGTGCGGACCGTCTGCCTTGTCGGCGATGGCTCGGCGATGTATTCGATCCAGGCGCTGTGGACGGCGGCCCAGCGCAAGCTGCCGCTGACGGTCGTCGTCATCAACAACCAGGGCTATGGCGCGATGCGCTCGTTCAGTCAGGTGATGCAGGTGCGCAAGGTGCCCGGCCTCGACATGCCCGGCCTTGACTTTGTGAAGATCGCCGAAGGCATGGGCTGCGATGCGGCACGGGTGACGAAATCATCGGAGTTGGCCGGTGCGCTGAAGCGCGCGCTCTCGCACAATGGCACCAGCCTCGTGGAGGTGCTGGTCGATTCCGTTGTGCCGGTGCTGTACGCGAGGAATGGCTAAGAGGTCACCGTCACGCGCGCGGGACGGCGAAGTCGCCGCCCGGGCTCCTCACCATGAGGGTTGGTTACTTCCCAAACTCATCCCGCAGCTTGGCCTGGATCTTGGCCATTCCGCCAATCCAGCGGTCATAGTCCTCGGTCTTCCTGCGCATGTAACCGAGTACTTGCGGGTGCGGCAGAATTAAAAACGTCTCCTGCTCGATGCCTTTGAGGGCATCGCCAGCCACCTGTTCCGGCGACAGGTCGCCGTCGCCGGATTGCGGCCCCTTCGGAATCGAACGTAGCATGTCAGTTTCGACGCCTTGCGGGCACAGGATCGATACCCTGATGCCGTCGGCTCTGTGCGAGATCGCGAGATTCTCGGCAAAGCCCACCGCCGCATGTTTGGTGGTGGAATAGGCGGGGCTTCCGATCTGCGACAACAGCCCGGCGGCGGAAATCGTGTTGAGGAAGTAGCCGCCGCCGCGCGCCTTGAACCGTGGGACGAGATGCCGTGCCGCATAGACATGCGCCATGACGTGAATGGCCCAGCTTCGCGCGAACGGCTCGTCCGAGGTGCCGCCGGCATTCACTGACAGCGGATCGAAGCCGGCGCCGATGCCGGCGTTGGAGCAGAACAACGCGATGGGACCAAACAGCCGTTCGGTCTCCTCGATGACATGAAGAATATCCTTCTCCTGCGCGACGTCGCATTTGAATGCCGCCCCGTCGAGCGAAGCCGCGATCTTCCGCGCACCCGCGACATCGAGATCGGCCACGACCACCTTGGCGGCGCCGGCGCGGTGAAACGCCTCGCACAGCGCCCGGCCGATGCCGTTGGCGCCGCCAGTGACGACGACGACTTTGCCGTTCACCTGCATTGCAAAACCTGGGTTTCGAGGATCGATCTTAGGCCAGGACCAAGTCCAGCACGGCCGTATAATGGCACGCAGCGCCGAGCAGCACGAAACAATGCCAGATCACGTTCTGGAAGCGCAATCGTTGCCATGCGTGGAAGATTACTCCAAAACTGTAGAGCAGGCCACCGGCGAGGATGAACCAGAGCGCCAGCTTCGGCAGCGAGGAAAGACCGGCATCATAGGCGATGATGCCGCTCCAGCCCATCGCGAGATAAAGCCCGACCGCAAGGCGGTCGAAACGGCCGGGGAAAATCAGCTTCACCGCGATGCCGATCGCCGCCACGCCCCAGACGCCCGCAAGCAGGGACATCGCAAAGACGCGGTCCTGCAACTGCGCGAAAATCGGCGTATAGGTCGCGGCGATCAGGACGTAGATCGCCGAGTGGTCGAAGCGGCGCAGCAGCCATTTCCGCTGAGAAATCGGCCAGAGGTTATAGGCCGCGGAGAAGCCGAGCATCGCCAGCAGGCCTGCGGCATAAACGGAAACGGTGACCACCGCATAGGCCGAGGCGAACACCGCCGCCAGCACGATCAGCACGGTGACGGCGATCAGCGCAGAGAACACGCCGATGCCATGAACGACACCATCGGCAATCAGCTCGGCGCGGTCGTAGTTCCAGCGGATAGCGCCGGCCGCCGCATGGGCCGAAGTCGAGGCGAGCTGCTTCAATCTGAAGACGGTCATAACGGGCACAGCTTCTTCAATGAAACAGATACTACCTTGATCAGATCAACGATCCCCTAAGCGGCGAGTCCCCCCACGGTCCCTGAACGAATTCGCCGCCTTCGTACCGGGCTTGTCGTGCCTCGATCCCTGATCGGGGTACTAGCCGGAAATCGCGTCGTAAATGTGAAAGCTTGATTTTGGCGCACCAATCGCCACTTTTAAGACCGGCTTTGGTAAAATTGCCGTTTTTTGTCGGGTTTTTGCACGCCACCGATGGCCTTTGATTTTTCCGACATGGTGGAAGAGGCGCGCATCTCGGCGCGCGCGCTGATCGATTTCAGCGAAGGCCTGTTCAATCCGACGCTGCGGCTCGGCATCACCGGCCTTTCACGCGCCGGCAAAACCGTGTTCATCACCGCCCTGATCCATGGCCTGACGCGCGGCGGGCGCTTTCCGGTATTCGAACCGCTGGCCTCGGGACGGATCGCCCGCGCCCATCTGGAGCCGCAGCCCGACGATGCCGTGCCGCGCTTCGACTATGAGCGCCATGTCCATACGCTGATCGACGAGCGCGCCTGGCCGAATTCGACCGTGGACATCAGCGAACTGCGTCTTGTGATCGACTATCAGCGCGCGAGTGGCGCCGAACGCACGCTCACGCTCGACATCGTGGACTATCCCGGCGAATGGCTGCTCGACCTGCCGCTGCTCAACAAGAGCTACGAGCAATGGGCCAATGAGAGCCTGGAGCTGTCGCGCGGCAACGCTCGCAGCCCCCTTGCTCCCGCCTGGCACGCCTATCTTGCAGGCTTGAGGGCCGATGCGCCCGCCGACGAACAGGCGGCGCTGACATCGGCGCGGCTGTTCACCGATTATCTGCGCGCCTGCCGTGACGAGCGCTTTGCCATGAGCCTGCTGCCGCCCGGCCGCTTCCTGATGCCGGGCAGCCTTGCCGGTTCCCCGGCTTTGACCTTCGCGCCTCTCGAGGTTCCACAAGACGGCACCGCTCCGGAAGGATCGCTGTGGGCGATGATGCGACGTCGTTACCAGTCCTACAAGGATATCGTGGTGCGGCCGTTCTTCCGCGATCACTTCGCGCGGCTTGACCGCCAGGTGGTGCTGGTCGATGCGCTCGCCGCGATCAATTCGGGACCGAGCGCGCTGTTTGACCTCGAGGCTGCGATGGCCGGCATTCTCGAATGTTTCCGGGTCGGCCGCGGCACCTTCCTCAACGCGTTGTTCCGCCCCAGGATCGACCGCATCCTGTTTGCCGCCACCAAGGCCGATCATCTGCACCATTCGAGCCATGACCGCCTGGAGGCGGTGCTGAAGCGCGCGGTTTCGCATGCGATGATGCGGGCGGAAGACACCGGCGCAGCCATCGATGTGGTGGCGCTCGCTGCCGTCCGCGCCACGCGCGAAGCACAGGTGACGCGCAAGCGGGAAACCCTGCCGTCGATCCTGGGAACGCCGATCGCAGGCGAAAAGGCCGACGGCGAAATCTTTGACGGCAACACCGAGGTTGCCACCTTTCCCGGAGAGTTGCCGGAAAATCCGGAAACCCTGTTCGAGGGGGAGAGCGCCTTTCGCGGGCTTGCCAGCGCGCAAAGCGATGCCGACTTTCGCTTCTTGCGCTTCCGTCCGCCGCATCTCGTGCGCGACGGCCGGGATGGCGAGGAAGCCCTGGCGTTGCCTCACATCCGGCTTGACCGGGCGCTGCAATTTTTGATCGGAGACCGTCTGCAATGAGCAAGCGCGCCTCTTACCGCCGGCCTGCGACCTTCAAGCTCGACGATGCCAACGTCGTCGTGACTGATCCGGACGAAGAGAGCCGCCCCTCGCGCGGCACGATCCGCATCACGCCGGAAAGCGAAGCGCCGCAGCTGCCTGTCGCGGTCGATCCGACCATCGTTCCGTCGGGACAACGCTTCCGCTGGGGCGCGCTGTTCTGGGGCGCGGTCGGCGGGTTGGCGCTGCTCGCCGCCGGCCTTGGCGTCACGCAGCTGATCGAGAACCTGTTTGCGCGCAGTGACAGCCTGGGCGTATTGGGGCTCGGGCTGACGTCGATCGCAATCGCGTCATTCCTGGTCATCGGCGCGCGGGAGGCAGCCGGTCTGATGCGGCTTGCGACCATCGAACATCTGCATCGGCGCGCCGCCGCGGTGCTGGCCAGCGACGACCGCCGCGAAAGCCGCAATGTGCTGCGCGATCTGCTCAAGATCGCCCATCAGAACCCGCATCTGGCGCGTGCGCGCGCCACACTGACCCATCACTCGGGCGACATCATCGACGGCGCCGACATGATTCGTCTCGCCGAACGCGAACTGATGACCCCTCTCGATCGGGAGGCGCGGCTTCTGATTTCAGCCGCGGCCCAACGCGTCTCGCTGGTCACCGCGCTCAGCCCGCGCGCTCTGTTCGACATCGCCTTCGTCTTCGCAGTCTCGCTTCGCCTGATCCGCCAACTGGCGCTGCTCTATGGCGGGAGGCCCGGCACGCTCGGCCTGATCAAGCTGATGCGCCAGGTGCTGGCGCATCTTGCGATCACGGGCGGCATGGCGGCGAGCGACAGCGTCATCCAGCAGGTGCTCGGCCATGGCCTCGCCGCCAAGCTGTCTGAGCGGTTAGGCGAAGGCCTCCTCAATGGGCTGTTGACCGCCAGACTGGGCCTGGCCGCGATCGATCTCACGCGGCCGCTGCCATTCACCTCCCTGCCGCGACCGGCACTCACGGATCTGGCAAAGGATCTCCTGCGCAAGCGCGATGAAGCCGACGAGGCGTGACTTGGGCGCCCGTTACGCCAGCCAGCGCCAGCCGAACAGCGGCGAGTCCTCGGGCGGCGAAAGCTCCGGCGTCCAGCCCGAAAATTTTTCGATCGCATAAGTGTCCATCACGACCCCGCGCCAGACCCGATCGACCCGCTCAAGCGGCTCGCGCTTGGCCGGAATCGCCGTCCATAGATCGATGGCCTTATCTTCAGGTTCGCGCCCGACATAGAGACCGATATGGCCAGCGATCCGGCTCATATCGGGCGGACGAAAGCCCTGATATCGCCCGCGCTCGTTGATCTGCACCACCGGCACGCGGTTACGGAAAAAGAAGCGCAGCATCGAATAGGTGCGATAATTCGTCGTGGCGATCCAGGTCGCGCCAGTCTTTCGCAGTTCGGCCTCGGTGCGCGCGATCAGCGGCCGGTATCCGGCCTCGGCGCCGACCGGATCGGTATGGCCGATGAGATTAAAGGGCGCAAAGAGATAGTAGAAGATGACCGCGACCACGAAGGCGACACCGGAGACGATCGCCACCCTCGCCCATCGCCATGACGTTGCGACAAAGGCTGCGGACCAACCTTCCTGACGCATGGCCACGAGATTGATCGCGCATGCCGCGAATCCGAACGGCCAGATGAAGGTCGGCCAGGTATCGCCGACCCGCAGACTCAGCGATTTCCACAGAAAATAAAGCAGGGGAACGAGAACAGCCGTCGACAGCAGGATGGCAACCGGATCCTGCTTTCGGTAGCCGCGCCACGCCGTCAAGACGACGCCGGTCAGGACGACCGGAAGCAGCAAAAAGCCGACGAGCCCGAACTGCATACCGATGAATTCACCAAGCGCGCGGAACGTCAACGGATGGGACGCCGTTACCCGCACCGCCTGAAAGCGAAACGAGGCCCAGTCGTGCTGCATGTTCCAGACCAGCACGGGCGTGAACACCAGCACAGCGATCACCGCTGCTGCCCAGGGATAGGGGCTGCGCAGCCAGCGTCCGCGCCAGGCCGGTACCCACATGAACGCCAGCACGGCCGGCACCAGCAAAGCCACGGTGAATTTCGACAATGCCGCGAGCCCCGCAAACGCGCCCGCTGCAAGCCACCAGCGCGCATCGCCGCTCTCGGCAAGCCGGACCAGCGCCCACGCCATAGCGGTCGCGAACAGCACCAGCGGGACGTCCGGCCCCACCTTGGTCATCAGCATCCCGAAATAGAGGGACGCCTCCATCATCGCGATCACGATGATCGCCGCGCGGACATCGCGCGTGACGCGCCAGACGATATCAGCGAGCAGTCCCTCCGTCGCGAGCATCGCGATCAGCCCCGCGAACCGGGCGCCGAAACTGCTGTCACCGAAGATCGCGGTGCCAAAGCGGACGAACCAGGCGACCATGGGCGGGTGGTCGAGGAACGAAAGGACGTGTTCGTTCGACCAGGTCCAGTAATAGGCCTCGTCGGTCCTGAGATCGGTAAAGCCGGCATAGACCGCACGCAACACCGTCATCGCCGCGACCAGCGCGACGACGCCAACCCAGGGTCTGGCGGCACTCGGAGCGGACTTTTCCGCACCTACGCCGAAGTGATCGTGAGGCGCCATGGTCACAGCGCTTTCTCCCCGACTCCGGCAGGAGTGTCAACGTCCCCTGCGTGGCTCACACCGGCGTCAATCCGGCAGGGCCGCCCGACTGACCGGCAGGGGGTCAAACTGCAACGCGCGACTGCCGTGCACATTCGGGAAGGCCATAGTGCCCTGGCAAATTGACGATTGCATCCGTTGCCGCTCTTTCGCTCAGCGCCGTCGCCTGGCGGAATTGACTTGACATTGACTTGAGCGCCGCCGGTGCGAGAATCGCGCCATGAAACGGCGAATTCTTTTCATCATTCTGCTCGCGATCGTTCTCGCCTTGATCATGAAGTATGGCGCAAACGCAGCGACCCTCGGCCTTTGATCGGTCGCCTCTCCTCGATCGAATCGCCTGTCAACGATGCCCTCGACAATGCGATTTGATTCGCGGTGACGTATCCCGGAAACTCCCCCCCTCACGACTTCGTGTCCGTTCGCGAGGCTTTACGATGAGCACCGCCGATGATCACGCATGGCTCACATGATGGCGAGCCCGGTTGCAGGCCGCGGCGCGGCGCACTAGGTCACGCGGTATCCCCCGAGGCAGCACGCCTTAACCTTTCTGAAATCCACGAATTAACGCTATGAATGCCGATGCCGCTCTCGTGCGCCATTCGCGCGACGCGAGACTCTACCTGTTTCTCGGTCTGGCGAACTGGTTCATCTTTCTGGACCACATTCCCAACAATGCCGTGAGCTGGATCTCGCTCCGTAACTTGGGCTTCAGCGGCGCTGGCGATGTGTTCGTGTTCATCATCGGCTATGCCGCGGCGCTCACCTACGCGCCCATCATGCTGGACCGTGGCGCTATCGTGGGTACGACCCGGGTGTTGAAACGCGCCTGGCAGCTCTATGCCGCGTTCATCGTATTGTTTGCGATCTATGCCGTGTCGATCGGCGACGCCGCCAGCCGTTATGCCGCACCGGACATCATCTATCAGTTCAATATGCCCGGCCTGCTGACCGATCCGGTCCGCACCGTGGCGCATGGCCTGCTGCTGCAATCCAGGGCGCTGAATCTCGACCTGCTCCAGCTCGCGGTGGCGTTGATGGCGTGTTTTCCGTTCATGCTGTGGCTGATGTTGCGCCTTCCGGATTTTGCGCTCGCTGCCTCGGTCGCACTCTATCTCGCCGCCCGACAATTCGAATGGACCTTGTCGGCGTTTCCGGACGGAAGCTGGTACCTCAACCCATTCTGCTGGCAATTGCTGTTCGTGCTCGGCGCCTGGTGCGCGCTCGGCGGCGCGAGCCGGCTTCGCGCGCAATTCCGCTCGCCGGCATGGGCCTATCTCGGCCTGGCTTACCTCATCCTGGCGTTTGCCGTGACGATCGCCGGCCGGTTTCCCGCACTTGGCGATGCTTTTCCTGCCTGGCTGCACGACGGCTTGCTGACGAATGACCGGGCCAATCTTGCCCCGTACCGCATCCTGCATTTCGTGATCGTCGCGCTGTTCGCCACGCGGCTGATCCCGAAAGACTGGCACGGGCTCACCAACCCGGCCTTCAGGCCACTGATCGTCTGCGGCGAACAGGCGCTGCCCGTGTTCTGCGCCGGCGTCTTCCTCTCCTTCGCGGGCCATTTTATCCTGCTCACCGGTTCCGGCTCGATCACCCAGCAGATCATGGTCAGCCTGTCAGGCATCGTGATCATGATGCTGGTCGCAAGCTATGTATCCTGGTCGAAGCGGCAGGATGGGCACTCACTTGCGCCGCTGGGCGGGGCGCCATCGCTGGGAATCCGATAGGCGGCGGCGCGCGCAAGCCGATTCCTTCGGAGCCGGCTTGATTGTATGCTTCAGACAAACCGTGCATCGGAGCTTTCGGATGAGGTCCGAACCCGCTTCTATTCCGGCGTTCGAAGCTGACTACGCGCCGGACGATATTGCCATCGCGAAGCGCCTGCTCGAGGTCCCGCGCCTTGACGCGACCCGCGAGGCGCGGATCGACCGGACAGCGACGCGGCTGATCGGCGCCATCC
The DNA here is from genome assembly GCF_027451485.1 of Bradyrhizobium sp. Classification (GTDB taxonomy): domain Bacteria; phylum Pseudomonadota; class Alphaproteobacteria; order Rhizobiales; family Xanthobacteraceae; genus Bradyrhizobium. Next base: position 5,579 of record NZ_DAIDJE010000148.1, on the reverse strand, counting down.
GCGCCAGCGAAGACCGGCTCGGCGGCGTCGAGGATCTCCTGCGCGAATTCGCACTCTCCACCAAAGAGGGCCTTGCGTTGATGGTGCTGGCCGAAGCGCTGCTGCGCGTGCCGGACGCGGACACCGCCGACCGCTTCATCGAAGACAAGCTGGGCGAGGGCGATTTCATTCATCACGAAACCAAGTCGAGCGCGTTCCTCGTCAATGCCTCGGCCTGGGCGCTTGGCATGTCGGCGCGGGTGATCCAGCCGGGCGAAACACCGGACGGGACCATCGGCCGGCTGGTGAAGCGCCTCGGGGCACCTGCGGTGCGCGCCGCGACGCGGCAGGCAATGCGGCTGATGGGCAGCCACTTCGTGCTCGGCGAAACTATCGAGGCCGCGCTGGCGCGGGCGCACCCGGAAGCTGCGCTGCGTTACTCCTTCGACATGCTGGGCGAAGGTGCGCGCACCGCAGCCGACGCGGAACGTTATTTTGCGGCCTATGCCAGCGCGATCGATGCGATCGGCGCCGGCGCCGGAAATCATCCCCTGCCCGACCGGCCCGGCATTTCCATCAAGCTGTCGGCGCTGCATCCGCGCTTCGAGGCGTTGAGCCGCGAGCGCGTGCTGAGCGAGTTGGTGCCACGGCTAATCGATCTGGCGCGCCGTGCGCGAGGCTACAACCTCAACCTCACCATCGACGCGGAGGAAGCAGACCGGCTTGAGCTGTCGCTGGAAGTGATTGCGGCGGCGTTTTCCGATCCGTCGTTCGCCGGCTGGGACGGTTTTGGCCTTGCCGTTCAAGCCTACCAGAAGCGCGCTCACGCGGTCATCGCTTACGCGAACAAACTCGCAACGGCGCTGAACCGCCGCATGATGGTGCGGCTCGTCAAGGGCGCCTATTGGGACACCGAGATCAAGCGTGCGCAGGAGCGCGGACTGGCAGACTATCCCGTGTTCACGCGCAAGGCGATGACGGACCTCAACTATATTGCCTGCGCGGAGCAACTGCTAGGCTTGAGGCCCCGGCTGTTTCCGCAATTTGCCACCCACAATGCGCTGACGGTCGCAACCGTGCTTGAGCTTGCAGGTCGCGAAGGCGGCTTCGAATTACAGCGACTCCACGGCATGGGCGAAGCTCTTTATGCGCAACTGCTCGCCGATCATCCGAACCTCGCGTGCCGCACCTATGCGCCCGTCGGCAGCCACCGCGATCTTCTCGCCTATCTGGTGCGGCGCCTGCTGGAGAACGGCGCCAACTCTTCTTTCGTGGCGCTCGCCGCCGACAAGGCCGTGCCGGCGGCGAGACTGCTGCGGCGTCCGGCCGACATCATCGACGCGGCGAAAAACGCCCGTCACCCGAATATTCCGCTTCCGCCCGACCTCTACGGTCCGCAGCGGAAAAACTCGCGCGGCCTGGAATTCGGCAACCGGGCCGAGCTGGAGCCGATGCTCGCCGCGATCAAGTCCGAAACCGCGCTCATCGCCGCGGCTCCTCTCGTCGATGGCAAGCCGGAAGCCGGCAAGGCACGGCCGGTGTTCGGTCCCGCCGATCCTGCAACGCCCGTTGGAAACGTGATCGATCCAACATCGGAAAACGCGAAGGCGGCGATCATGGCCGCGCGCGCCGGATTTCTGCGCTGGAGCCGCACGCCGGCCGCAATACGCGCCCGTCATATCGAGCGCGCCGCCGATATCCTCGAACAGCGCGCGGCACATTTCATCGCACTGCTACAGCGGGAAGGCGGCAAGACGCTCGATGATGCCATTTCCGAGGTTCGCGAAGCCGCCGACTTCTGCCGCTACTATGCAGCCCAGGGCCGCGATCACTTCCGCCGGGACGAAGCCATGCCGGGGCCGACCGGCGAGAGCAACATCCTGCGCTGGCGGGGCCGCGGCGTATTCCTCGCGATTTCGCCCTGGAATTTCCCGCTGGCGATTTTTTTAGGCCAGGTTACCGCGGCGCTGATGGCGGGAAACGCCGTGGTGGCCAAACCCGCCGAACAGACCCCGCTGATCGCCTTCGAAGCCGTCCGCCTGTTGCACGATGCCGGCATGCCGGCTTCCGCGCTGCACTTTCTGCCCGGCGATGGCCGCATCGGCGAAGCCCTCGTTGCCCACCCCGACGTCGCCGGCGTCGTCTTCACCGGCTCGACCGAGGTCGCACGCGCCATCAACCGCGCCCTGGCCGCCAAGAACGGCCCGATCGTGCCCTTGATTGCCGAGACTGGCGGCATCAACGCCATGATCGTGGATGCGACCGCATTGCCCGAACAGGTCGCCGACGACGTGCTCGCCTCCGCATTCCGCTCGGCCGGACAGCGCTGCTCGGCACTGCGGATCCTGTTCGCGCAGGAAGAAGTCGCCGACCGCATGATCGACATGATCGCCGGCGCCGCGCGCGAACTGAAGATCGGCGCCCCGTCTGATCCCGCCACCCATATCGGCCCCGTCATCGACGCCGAGGCCAAGCGAAAGCTTGAAACACATATCGCGCGGATGAAGCGCGAGGCGCGCGTCCATTTTGCAGGCCATGCGCCTGACGGCCAGTATGTCGCGCCGCATGTCTTCGAACTGGCGAGCGCCAGCCAACTGACTGAAGAAGTGTTCGGCCCGATCCTGCACGTGGTGCGCTACGGCGCGGGCCGGCTCGGCGAGGTTCTGTCATCGATCGAGCGCACCGGCTACGGCCTGACGCTCGGCATCCATTCGCGGATCGACGATGTGATCGATGCCGCCGCCGGCCGGCTCGCGACCGGCAACGTCTATGTCAACCGCAACATGATCGGCGCTGTGGTTGGCGTGCAGCCATTTGGCGGCTTCGGCCTGTCCGGCACCGGCCCCAAGGCCGGCGGCCCGCATTATCTGATGCGCTTTGCAACCGAGCAGACGGTCACCATCAACACCGCTGCCGCCGGTGGCAATGCCGCGCTGCTGTCGGGCGAGGAATAGGCGCGACCCAGAGCGGCGCAAACGACCGTTGCATCCACCATCTTTATCGATCAAAACCGGTGACCTAGTCACACTAGCGCGCGATGGCGTTCCATTGCACGGAATAAGGCGGCAACACGAAGCGGTTTGATCATGGCAGGCGGCATCTTCGAAGGCTTAAAGGTTCTCGATTGCGCGAGTTTCATTGCCGCGCCCGCGGCGGCCACCGTGCTGTCGGACTTCGGCGCTGACGTGATCAAGATCGAGCCGCCGGGAACCGGCGATCCCTACCGTGTCCTGCCGAAACTGCCGGGATATCCGATCAGCCCGCATAATTTCGCCTGGTTGCTCGAGGGACGCAACAAGCGAAGTCTGGCGCTCGATCTCTCCAAGCCCGAGGGGCGCGAAGTGTTGTATCGGTTGGCGGCCGAGGCGGATGTGTTCATCACCAATTTTCCGCCCGGCGTTCGCAAGCGTCTCGGCATCACCTATGAAGAGATCAGGCCGAAGAATCCGCGGCTGATCTATGCGTCGTTCACCGGATACGGAGAGAAGGGTGCTGAAGCCGACAAGCCGGGCTTCGACAGCAACGCCTATTGGGCGCGCTCAGGCCTGATGGACCTCGTGCGCGCGGACGAGAATACGACCCCGGCGCGATCGATCCCCGGCATGGGCGACCATCCCTGCGCGATGGCATTCTACGGTGCGATCGTCACCGCCCTGTACAAGCGCGAGCGCACCGGCGAGGGCTCGCATGTTTCGTCGAACCTGATGGCGAACGGTCTGTGGGCGGCCGGCGTTTTGGCGCAGGCCAAGCTCTGCGGCGCGCAGTTCCAGGAACGGCGGCCTCGCGAGCGCGCGCTGAACGCAGTGACCAACCACTACCGCTGCAAGGACGGCCGCTGGCTGATCCTGTCTTTGCTCAACGAGGAGCGGCAATGGCCGACGCTTGCCCGCTGTCTGGGCCGCGAAGACCTGATCAACGATCCGCGGTTCGCCACCAAGCCTGACCGCCACGCGCGCTCGCTGGAATTGATCGCGATCTTCGATCAGGTGTTCGCCACGCGTGACCTCGCCGAATGGCGCGCCGCGCTCGACGGCAACGGTCTCGTCTTCGGCGTGGTCGGTATTCTCGATGACATTCCAAACGACAAGCAGATGATCGAGAACGAGGTGCTGTTGCCGTTCGAGAACGATACCATGCTCACGATCAACAGCCCGATCTGGGTCGACGGCAGCGAGAAGGTCAAACCGAAACGCCCACCTGACATCGGCGAGCACAGTGAGGAAGTCCTGCGCGAGGCCGGCTATGATGAGGCTGCGATCCGAAGCCTTAAAACCTCGGGCGCAGTGGGCTGAGCCCCGAACCATCGCTGCCGGGCGCAACCCCGCAGCCCGTCCATCTCCGAAAAAGACGTTTCAAGATGCCTGGCCGGTCAAGCCCAAGACGCGGGCGTCGGTCATCTATGGTGGACGAAAACCCAGCCAAACACCGCAATTCCGATGATCACGGCCACCGCAATCGCCCAGGTGCTGAGGCGGATGGCGCTGACGTTTTGCCTGGCACTTTCGTTGGCGGCGATCTCGCGATTGCGCTCTTTGCTTTCCCCGGTCGGATCGGTCACGGCCCATCTCCTGCGGTGGCTGGTCCTAATCTAGCCTGAGCCCGGACACGGCCTCAAGCGACGCGGGGTCCCGTGCGCCGTTCTCGCTTCCGCCTAATCCCGCCAGGCGCCCCAGCGAGAACGCCGCCAGCGCCGCACACAGCGCAGCAAGCGCCGCCGTCAGGAAAAGTTCACTCACGCTCCATTCGAGGCTGAGCAGGATGCCGCCTACCGACGGTCCGACGATCGAACCAACACGCCCCACCCCGAGCGCCCACCCGACGCCGGTGGCCCGGACCGATGTGGGATAAAACCCGGCTGCCAGCGCATTGGCGGCGATCTGTCCGCCGACGATGCAGAAGCCGGCCATGAAGATCGCGATGGTGACAGGAATAGCGGAATGTCCGAGCTGACCTATCGCTCCGACGGCGAAGACCGCGATGAAATAGACCAGCGCCAGCGCGCGGAACGAGAAGCGGTCGATGATCCCGCCAAGCGCGACGGTGCCAAGGACGCCGCCAACCTGGAACATCGAACCGGTCACGGCCGCAGCAGAGACCGAAGCCCCGAGATCATTCAGCACCGTCGGCAGCCAACTCGACAGGAGATACAGGTTGAGCAGGCTCATGAAGAACACAATCCACAGAAGCAGCGTGGCCAGCGCTCTTCCATCGCTGAACAGATGCTGGACCGGAACGCCCCTCAGCTCCGGCTCTTTCACGACGAAGCGCGTGGTCTCCGTAAAGCCGGCGCTCCCATTGATGCGGGAAAGTAACGCTGCGAGCCGCGCGTTGGCGCGGCCGGTCAGTGCCAGCAATCGCGCCGACTCCGGCAAGCAAAACCGGAGCATGGGCGCCAGCAGCAGCGGAGCCACACCCCCGACCACGAACACCGATCGCCAGCCAAAATGCGGAATCAGCGCCGCAGCAAGAAACCCGCCGAGCGCAGCCCCGATCGAAAAACCGACGAACATCACCATCACCATGGTGGCGCGGCGGCGATGCGGGGCGAATTCGGCAGTGAGCGCAACCGTATTCGGCATCGCGCCGCCGAGGCCGAGGCC
>NZ_DAIDJE010000147.1 GCF_027451485.1 Bradyrhizobium sp. | reverse complement strand
GTGAACATCGGGAATGCAATCCACATGGGAGGAGGCGCATTCGCTTGCGCTGCGCGAACTGATCGAAAAAGGACTCGCGTTTTCGGAGATCGCCCGCGCGCTGAACGAGCGCTTCGGCACCGCCTATACCCGCAATGCAGCGATCGGCCGCGCCCGCCGGCTCGGTCTCTCGAACCCGCAAGCGGCGGGCGCGCAGGGCGTATTCGCCGCGCCGAAGCGGCCGGATGCGCGGAAGATCGTCGAAAAGCGCGCCTGCATCCTCTTCAGGTCGCCCAAACTCACCACGCTGGAACGTGCCGCGGTGCTTCAGCTTCGTTGCGTGGCAATCACGCCGAGACATCTTTCGCTGATTGATCTGGAGGTAAATGACTGCCGCTATCCCTACGGCGGCGATGTGGAAGGAGAGCCGATCACGTTTTGCGGCCATCCGCGCCGCGCCGGTTCGAGCTATTGCACTTCGCATTCTCATCTGACCACCCTGCCGGAAGCAGACGAAAAGCGCGGGCCTGCGAGCACGCCGCTGCGGCTCGTGGAGGCGGCGTGACGACAAGGGCCGATGCCATGCTCGAGAAGCTAGAGCCGTTGCCGGTGCGGCTTCGCATCGCGCATCTTGCCGCGCTGCTGCGGCGCGAGTCCGACCGTTCGACGCGCGCGGCCGAACTCATGCATTTGCTCGCCATTCAAACCGCAACCAGGGGCGGTCGCGCCGGATGAAGCGACCGTGGATGCCGCTTTATGTCGGCGACTATCTTGGCGACACGGGTCACCTGACCACGGCGCAGCATGGCGCCTATCTGCTTCTCATGATGCACTACTGGCGCAAGGGCGAACTGCCCGATGACGACCGTCAGCTCGCGAAAATCACGAAGCTGCCGCTGCGGACCTGGACCGATTACCGCCCGGTCCTGCAGCAATTCTTTCACTCGGGCTGGAAGCACAAGCGGATCGATGCCGAGCTGGCGCGGATGCAGCGTGTCTCCGAAAAGCGCGCGAGTGCGGGACAAAAGGGAGGCCTCGGTTCGGGGCTGTCCCGGATGAAGCTCGAAAATGCCGCGAATGGACGCTCATTGCCGCAAGCATTTGCTTCGATTTGCTTGAGCAAAGCCCAGGCAAGCGTCGACCACTCACACTCATACTCACACAAGAGTCTTTCTATGCAACCTGGCCAGACGACGCCGGCAAACCCCGGTACTGCGCCTGCCGCCACGGACGGCAAAACGATTCCGGTCAGCGCCGAACTTGCGGCTCTGATGGCGCGAAAGGCGAGATGAGCGGGTGAAGCTTCGCGAGGTTGGCAAAGTCAGGTCTGAGCCTCTTACACGCCAAACCTCTCTTACGTCCTCGATCATCGATATCTTCAAGGGGAGTTTTGAAAACCGATGCCTCGCGCCAAACGCTCCAAGCCAAGCCATGCCGCTCCCGCTCACGATCGCCGGGCACAGGATCTGCCGCTCAATGCCGAGGTCGCCTCGGTCGAGATCGACGATCCCCTGGCGCTGGAGCCCGGCGAGAAGATCGTCGCGCTGCGCTCGATCCGCAACGATCCTCTGGGGAGATTGCACAGCCACCATCACATCGACGAGGCGCAGTATCGCGCCGGACGCGCGTTTCAGGACGACTAAGAGAAGGCCGAGCGCGGCCCGCGTGCGGTCGACCCCTCGCGTGAATATGTCGATGGCGGACAGGCGCGCGAGCCGATCACCGAGCGGCAGCGTCGGGCGGTGCTGCGGCTCAACCGCATCGAGCGCGAACTCGGCGCGGACGGCATCGTGCTGGTGCATGAGGTGCTGGTGCTCGGGCTGACCATGGAGCAGGTCGGGCAGCGGCGCGGCTTGCGCGGCCAGCGCTGGAAGGACTATTTCGCCAGGCGCTTTCAGGAATGCCTCGATCGGCTGGCGCTGATCTACGGCTTTGCAAGCGCGAGAGGCGCTGCGCCTTAGGACCGCCGATCTGAAGTCCCTGCACCACAGGCGGCGAATTCGATCAGGGACTTCAGATCGATGTTCGTGAAAGTGGGTGCTGAGGTGTAACACGAACTTCCGAAAGTGGGCCCTAGTGCCGCGTGTTTGACGTTCCTGCTTCGCTGAATTGCGAGTTGCAGGAATCGAAAGGCCGCTGGCTAATGCCAGCGGCCTGCCGGGTAAAAATAATGGATCGGGATGAAATCAGTCCTGCCCCGGATGTTGCTGAATATATCCGTGATCGATGAAGGATTAGAGTCGAAAATCACGGTTCCCGCGTGGCTGCGCCGCGCTGTTGCCGCGCCGGCACAGGTACGCGCCGCGGACATGGGTCCATCCGCGTGATCGCGCGCAGGTTTGCAGGAAATCACGCGTTCCATGTTTACTTCGTAACCAAAGCGGGTGAAGCTGACCCGCCGGCCTGCCATGCGGCGATGCTCTGGCGACGGCGATAGTGACCTCGGATGCTCGCGAGCGCATCGCGCTGGTTGAACTGCACGTCATATCTCGCGGCTGACGCGCACCTGCCGTGCTGGTAGGCTCTCGCGATCATTGTATGTTTTTTCAAGCGATTGTTTGAGGCCTTTCCGGAACATGAAAGATTATGCCTTCCGCAGCCACCCCCAGCTCACCCGCGTCACGGCCCACGCCCTGAATCTCGGCGACCGCATCAACACCGCAGGTTTCGAGAAGGATGCGCTCTCGGCGGTGCCGCTGGCATTGCGCACCGGGCAGGACGGCATCGCGGTGATCTTCCGCTATGGTGTCGCGGTTTTCTTCAATATGAGCGTGGAGGAGGAGGCCGGCTTTCTCGACCGGCTGCTGCCGCGGATCGGCGGCAGGCTGACGCCGCCGGAGGAGGAGACCGCGACCGTCGAACTGCTGGGCGAGAGCGGCGACCAGGTGGCTTCCGGCGGTCCGGTTCACGTCCGCGACATGTCGATGGCGCGGCTGCTCGTCGTCTCGGACGTGCTGGCGAAAAGCGTCGTGCTCGCCCATGACGAGCGGTTGGTCGCCAAGGTGTTTGAGACCATCGAGCCCTTTGTGCGGGAGCTCGCGGCTGCTGGAAAGTTTTTCCGCAACCGCCGCGGCATCCTGAAGCTGATCGGCGAGGCGCTTCTGGTGCAGCACAACGTCTCCGGACGCGTCGCGATCGCCGACAAGCCGGATGCGCTCTGGGACCGCCCGGATCTGGAGCGGCTTTATGCGCGCCTCGAAGACGAATACGAACTGACCGCACGGGTCGAGACGCTCAACCGCAAGCTCGAAGTGGTCGCCGAGACCGCCGATACGCTCGCCGACATCATCGACACGCGACGCTCGCTGCGGCTCGAGATCATCGTCGTGGTCCTGATCGCGCTCGAAATCGTCATCGGCCTTTCGCAGATCTTTGCCGCCCATGGCGCGGGGTGAGGGCGGGCGCAAGGGCCGTGGGCAGGGACGCGAGAGCCCTCCCGGCAGCCACGATCATTTCGCGTCATTGTCCTGAAAACGAGCGAAACTCTGACATTTTCGGCCACAATCCGACGCAATTTTAACCAAATGCAAACCATTACGGTCATAGCCCTGTTGGCGCTGCTCACGATCTCCGGAGCCGTGATCTCCGATCAGATCCTGACGAGCCAGGAAAAGCCGGCGGCGGCAGTTCGGTTCTGAGTTCCCCCGGGGCGTGGGCGCGCCGGGCGGGGTTCAAATGCAAGCTTTTGGGGGACGTCGAGCATGCTTTCCGTGGATCAATTCCTCAGACTTATCAGCGTGCCGGCCATCGTTGCGGCCTTTTTGATTGCCTCCCAGGTGTCGGGCGCCGGCATTTTCCACCCTCAGCCCACCGTCCAGGCCGCGGCCGAGTAGTTTCCCAGACATAGACCGGCTTTGCCGACCCGTCAGCCTTGACGGGATGGTGTGCGGTCGCCCAACGGTGATGGCGTCGCCGGCCGGAGGCCTCGCTTGCGGCGTATCCGCCGGCGCGGAAACACATTTTGCAGGAAGGCAGAGTTCCTTTAAGCAAACCGGTGGGCGCGGCCCCTGCCGGGCCTGAACAGCCGAGGCTAAGCGACACTCAGCGCTTCTGCGCTTCCGCAGATGAAATCGCGTCCTGTTCGGCGGCCTCGTAGCGCAGCCAAAGATCAAGCGCGGCGAGGAAGGTGATCGCAATTCCGATACCGATCGCGAAATGCATCGCGCGAGTATGGGCAAAGCCGAGAACCCAGGGCGAGACGACGAGCCAGAGGCCGAGCGCCGTGTTGACCCATTCTTCCCAGATCGAGAATGCAATCATGGCCGCGATCGACAGGACGATGATCGCCGCACCCGTGAGCCCCAGGTCGAGATCGGCCGTGCGGGTGGCATGCACCAGGAAGGCCGGCGCCCCAAACAGGATTACAGCCAGCAACAGATTGTAGAGATCAAGGACTGACTCGGAGCGCCACTTTCGCAACATCTTTGCCTCCCTGGTTGATCCTGCCTGGCGAAAATCGCCGGAGCGGTACCGGAACCAACAGTCGAGCTGCATTCTCCGTTCCGCGCGCCTCACCGCCACGCCGCTAGACTTTCGGAGAGGATGGGCCTGATCGCAGCGCAGCACGATCTTCCCCGCGACGCTTCCGCCGGCGATCAGTTCGAGCGCGCGCCTTCTTGCCGCGGAAAGCGGAAGGGCATTCGCGATGACAGGCTCGATCGTCCCTTCGGCAGCAAGTGCGAGGATCGTAGCCATCCCGAGCTGCTGCCGGTGCTTGCGAAAATGGTTCCTTCCAACTCGATGTGTGATTGGTGATGCACGAGGATGCGTGCGACGGCGCGCATCCGGCGCCTGTTCAACCATCGCGTCCCGGCGCCATCCGCATTCTTGCGGGCTTGATGCGAAGGCCGAATCAGGTCGTTGCTGAGCCATCACAATCCACAGCATTCTGCCCGTGACTTTCTTTGTAATGGAGACAAGGACAGTGGCTGCGGTA
>NZ_DAIDJE010000146.1 GCF_027451485.1 Bradyrhizobium sp. | reverse complement strand
AATGAACGAAGCCCTGCGCGTGACCGTTGCGCGTATTCTCAAGACATCGCCGCTGGCGCGGCTCGCCTGCCTCAATGTTTTGAAACTTGGCCGCGTGACCATCGACCGCACGCTCGATGAGGAGGGCAACAACAAGCACGTGAGCCGTCTGGTCACGCTGAAACATTGGGCGTCGCCGCTCAAACTCGACGAGAGCCGGCTGACAGTGCATGTGCTGGAGGCAGTCGATCCCGCAGGGGCGATTCTTGAGTTTGCCGAGGCCAATCACGTCGATCACATCGTGATCGGAGCGCGGCAGAATTCGCTGGTGCGCTCGCTGCTCGGCAGCACCTCCGCCAAGGTCGCGTCCGAGGCTTCCTGCACCGTCACCGTGGTGCGGCCGGCACGACAAGCGAACCCGTCAAGTACGCGCGACACGCCGCCCGGCGACGATCGGTCGATGCCGGCGATCTAGTAGACGAGCCAATGAAGAGGACCGGATTTGCGGCAGATCAAGGCCTGAACTTGGTAACTGGCCGAGACAGGAAACAATGCGACGTTAACCCCTGAATGTGAGAAGCCCAGATGCTGGAATCAAAACGGACATTTTTATCGATCTGCCTTCTGGCGCTGGCTTCGTTCCCGATGCAACAAGGTGCCGTTGCAGCCGACGCAAGCCACGGCAAAGCCATCGCGGAACGCTGGTGCAGGAGTTGCCATGTCGTCGGCCCGCAGCAGAGAAATGCACCGACAGATCTGGCTCCGTCTTTCGCATCGATTGCGTCAAGGCCGGATTTTGACGCCGCCAGGCTGGCGCTCCTGCTGCTCGCGCCCCATCCGAACATGCCGAACCTGTCGCTCAGCCGCTCGGAAGTTGCGGACCTCGCCGACTATATCAAAACGCTTAAATAGCGGGTCCGCGGCAGGACCGAGATTCAGATCGCTTCGCCGCGTGCGATCGCGGCGGCGTTTCTGATCGCCGCGATATTGGCCTTGTAGGCTTCCATCGTGCCGCCCTTGAACACCGCCGAGCCCGCGACGAACGCATTGGCGCCGGCGGCAGCCAGTTCGCCGGAATTGTCGGCGCCAACGCCGCCATCGACTTCAATGTCGATCGGCCGACCTGCCGTCATCGCGCGCAGGTCGCGGACCTTGGCGAGCGTGGATGGAATGAAGGCCTGGCCGCCGAAGCCCGGATTGACCGACATCACCAGCACCAGGTCGATATTGTCGAGCACATACTCGATCGCCGCGATCGGTGTCGCCGGATTGAGGGAGACGCCGGCTTTCTTGCCAAGCGTGCGGATGGCCTGCAGCGAGCGATGCAAATGCGGGCCTGCTTCCGCATGGACGGTGATGTGATCGCATCCGGCTTTCGCGAACGCCTCGAGATAAGGATCGCAGGGCGAGATCATCAGATGCGCGTCGAAGATCTTGTTGGTATGCGGGCGGATCGCTTTGATGACGTCGGGCCCATAGGAGATGTTCGGCACGAAATGCCCGTCCATTACGTCGAGATGTATCCAGTCGGCGCCGGCGGCATCGACGGCGCGCACCTCGTCTCCGAGCTTGGAAAAATCCGAAGCCAGGATCGACGGCGCAACGATGAGGGGACGGGGGGCGAGGGAAGCGGACATCTGCGCTGCCTTCCGACAAGCTGTTTACAGGCGCGGGAGCCGCGCGCTTTTCCGCCTAACACGCGCAGACTTTTCCGGCAATGCGGGGCATCAGAGATGGAAAAATCTGCCGCAAGCGGCAGCAATTGCCGATTTCATGCCGTGTTCGGGCGCAGCGAAGGCCATAAATTCATTGATCTTTTTGCAATGGCACGGCGCTTGCTGATCAACCTCGTGGGAACGATCAAACCGGTTCCTTCGGAGTTAGAGCCATGCTGCCTGCTATCGGCGCCGCCTCAATCGCATTCGACGCCATCCAGTCGCTGACTTCGCCGTCACAGCCCTCATCACAGCCGACCGGACCCGGAGGCTTCAGTCTGGATGGCAGTTCCGACGTATCGCGGGCCGTCTCCGGCACTGCTTCGGGGTTCAGCAGCGCCCATATTTCGTCCGGAAGCTTCAACGCACTGCTTGATGCGCAGAGTTCGGATTCGGGCAATGTTGGTTCGGCCGTGGCCTTCGGCAGTTCGGCTTCGTCTCAATCCCAAGCCGTCTCGCCATCCGGCACGGCCTCGTCGACCTATAACGCGGTCAACCAGCTGGTTCAGTCAACCGCCGTACCGCTCGGCTTCAGCCCGATTTCGATGAGCGTGTGATCCCGAGTTGGCTACCCAAAGCGATCCCGCCACGCCGGCAATGCCCCGGGTAGAGGCAGGGCGGTCGCCGCATGGACGCCGCGGGCGATGGCACGCGCCACGGTGTTGGCAGCCACCAAGCCAAGCTCGGTGAGGCCGACCAACGGATCGACGGTCTTTTCGCCGGTTGCAGCCGCGAACAGCACGTCGCCATCCATCGGTGCGTGCACTGGGTAGATCGCGCGCGCAAATCCGGTTTGGGCGATCATGGCCAGCCGCTTGGCCTCCGGCTTGGTGAGAGCGGCGTCGGTGACAACTACGGCCAATGTCGTGTTTTCGATCTCCGTCGCGCTCGGTCCGCCCTTTATGCGCATGTTCAGCATGTCCGCCGTAAACGCGGCCGGCAAACCGCGGCCGCCAAATTCGCCGCCGATCTCGAAAGGCGCGGCCCAGAACCATGGCCCGTCGCCGATTGTCACGCTGCCGAGTGCATTGACTGCGGCGAGCGCCGCAACCTTGACGCCATCTTTGGTCTCGGCGGAGGCGGAGCCCAGGCCGCCTTTCAGGTTTGCGGTGAGGGCGCCAAGGCCGGCACCGACGCTGCCGAGCTCAAAGCTGGTTGCGGCTGCCGCCGCTGCGGCATAGCCGAGATCGCGGTAGGGCGCGAAGCGGCCCCATTGCTTGTTGCCGCCGTTGAGAAGGTCGAAGCAGATGGCGCCGGGCACAATCGGGATTACGGCGCCGCGAACATTGAGGCCACGGCCCCGTTCGGCGAGCCAGGCCTGCACGCCGCCGCCGGATTCAAGCCCGAACGCCGAACCACCCGAAAGCGCAATGGCATCGATTTTCTCGACCGTATTGGCGAGATCGAGCAGGGCTCCTTCGCGGGTTCCGGGTCCGCCGCCGCGCACATCCATCGCTGCGACCACAGGCTGGTCGAACAGCACGGCGGTGACGCCGGATGCGAGGGCGGCATCCTGGGCATGGCCGACGCAAACGCCTGAGATGTCGGTAAGGAGGTTATTCATCGCGAATGCCTTTGCTGTGGCAGCTCATGCGTTCTTCATGGGGCATTTTTGAACCTGAGCACGTAGATCAATACGCTACCCGAGCGGCTCTTATTGCGAAGTTCGCAAGCCGTTGCATCAGCGCTGCGAACTTCGCAATAAGAGCTCTCGACCGTTAGCTGTCGAGGGCAAGCCGGACCATGCGCGCCAGATCCGACTTCGGGTAGGGCTTGGCGAGCAAAAGGACGCCGGTATCGAGACGCCCATGATGCACGATGGCGTTCTCGGTATAGCCCGAGGTGAACAGCGTCTTCAATCCGGGGCGCCGCGCCAGCGCCGCGTCGACCAATTGCCGGCCATTCATCGATCCGGGCATGATGACATCCGTAAAGAGAAGGTCGATCTGGTCGGGTCCGTCGATAATCTTGAGGGCCTCAGATGCCCTGCTTGCCTCCAGTGTCCTGTAGCCAAGGCTTTGGATCTGCGTGACGACGTAACGGCGCACGAGGTTGTCGTCCTCGACCACCAGGATCGTCTCGTTGCCGCCGGCGACGCTCATCGATGCGAGCGATTCCACCGGCGTGTCGGACAAGCCGGTCGCGCGCGGCAAATAGATCTTCACCGTGGTTCCGTGGCCGACCTCGCTGTAAATCTTGATATGTCCGTTGGACTGCTTGATGAAGCCGAACACCATGCTCAGCCCGAGGCCCGTCCCCTTGCCGACCTCTTTGGTCGTGAAGAACGGATCGAACACCCGATCCAGATTGTCGGGCGAAATTCCGGTTCCGGTATCGCTCACTGCAACCATGACGTAATTGCCGACGACGACGTCACGGTTCATCGCGGCGTAGCCCTCGTCGAGATGGACATTGCCGGTCTCGATCACGAGCTTGCCGCCGGAGGGCATCGCGTCGCGGGCATTCAGCGACAGATTGAGGATCGCCGTGGTGAGCTGGTTCGGGTCCACCAGCGCGGACCATGCATTCGCACTCAGCTGCGGATTGATCTGGATATGCTCGCCGAGCGTCGGCCGCAGCAGCTTGATGGTTTCGATGACCAGCGCATTGACGTCAATCTCGCGCGGTTGCAGCGGCTGCTTGCGAGCGAAGGCGAGCAGATGCTTGGTCAGGCTGGCGCCGCGCTCGGCCGCATCGTCGATCATCTTGGCGATCGCCGAGAGCTGCGGGTCTTCGGCCACGGCGTCCGCCAGAATGCCGATAGTACCGGTGATGACGGTCAGGATGTTGTTGAAGTCATGCGCGACCCCGCCGGTCAGCTGGCCGATGGCATCCATCTTCTGGGCCTGGCGGAACTGCGCTTCGGCCGCCTGCTTCTCCGTGAGATCCCGGCCGACAAAGAAATGCCTCCGGACCGGTTCTGACCATGTTCCCATCCAGAACAGGCTGACGGCATGGCCGTCCTTGTGCATGTAGCGGGTCTCGAAGTTGCGCATCAGGTGTCCGCGCCGAGCCGATCGCATTTCCTCGCGCGTGCTTTCGAGATCGTCGGGATGGATGAACTCCGCCGCGCTGTGGCCGATCATTTCCTCCGGCTCTATTCCGAGGATTGCCGTCGAGCTTGGGCTGACCTGGACGAACGTGCCCTTGGTGTCGGTGACCAGGATGAGGTCCTGCGACGTCTGGAATATGCGCTCTCGTTCCTCGATCTCCTGGGTAAGCGCCGCCTGCGTCCGCCTGCTTTCGGTCACGTCGCGGGCGATCTTGGAAGCGCCGACGATCTGGCCCGAACTGGAGAGCAGCGGGGAGATTGAAAGCGAAACGATCACGCGCCGGCCGTCCCTGGCCACACGTGAGGTTTCGTGGTCGACGATGGTCTTGCCTTGGCCCACGCGATCGAGAATTTCGTTTAGTTCTTCGAGCTTTTCGTTCGGAACGATCAGATCGATATGGCGGCCGATCGCCTCCGCGGCGGTATATCCAAACAGGCGCTCGGCCGCCGGATTCCAGCCGGTGATGGTGCCGTCGAGCTTCTTGGTGATGATCGCGTCCTTGGAGGATTCCACCACCGAACTAAAGAGGCGTTCGCGTTCCCGGTAGCGCTGCTGTTCGGAAAGACTCTCGCGGCGCAAGGTGTGAAGCAGGCGGGAGAGGCGAGACTGCAAGTTGATGTTTTGCAGCAGCAGTACCGCGAGGACGAGACAGGCGGCGAAAAGTCCGTAAATGCGCCCGACAAAAAAACCCAGGTCGTAACGTTCTGTCAGCAGTGCCGAAGACACGATGTCGAAAAGATAGGCGCAGAGCACGATCTGGAGCCAGAGATCGAGGATCGAGTGTGGCCGCCGGAGCCACAGGACTAAAAGCGCCGCGAAGCCAATGCACCACACGGCCGCTGCGATGCCAGCGTGCACGGGCGCATAACCGTGGTCGTTCAGGAGCCTCGGCAGGAGGTGGTGCTTCTGTGTGACGACGAAAACAATTGTCGCCATGAGGGCCACAACTGCAGCCAAGCTCCAGAGGATCGATCCGTAGGTCGATCCCTTGACCTTCGGGCCGCCATCGTGACTTTTCAGAATGGCGTAACCTAACACGAACAGCGGAAATCCGGCGTGCCAGGCCATATAGATCCATGGCGCGGTTTGCGGGCCGGAGTTGAGAAGCCCGTTGGCGGTCAAAAGACTGGGAAAAGTCAAAGCGTGAAGAACCGCCGCCAGCGCGGTGAAAAGATACCCGCTCGCAAGCACGAGCAGCGCGCGCGATCTCAAAAGTGCAAATTGTGACAGCAGCAGTATGGTTGTGATCAGATCGCAAATGGCCAGTGCGGACTGGTAGCTTGCGACAAAGGCGGGAACCGCCGGCATCGGCACCCGGGCAAAGGGGAGGGCAGCGGCAAAGAAAATGGCCGAGGCGGCGAGCACGCCAGCGGCAATCTTGCGGTCGCGGGCGGTGGCGGGCAGTGTCGAAAGAAAGATATTACGATCGTCGCCCGCTTCCACCTTTGTCTCCAGGCCTCTTGTGTCCCTCAGGCTCGCGGCCAGCGTTCCGGTTCTGACCGTCGCATCCGGTCACGTCCAATATTCTTACGAACGTCGGAACTGAAGCGACACTAGAA
>NZ_DAIDJE010000145.1 GCF_027451485.1 Bradyrhizobium sp. | reverse complement strand
GAGGTTCCGGGGGCAATCGCGGCAGGCAGCCCTGTCCGCCGCGCACAGCCGACGCATGAGGCGACGGAAGCCAACCCGCACACGCCAGCTTTGGACTCTGGCCGTAGGGGCGGCGCTGGTGTTTCTTGTTCTGGCGGTCGAGCGGGCAATTTTCTTGTGAATAACCTTGCTATTCGTAAGATATCAAGATATTCAAAAATAGATATTTGGATATCAAGAGGCGCCCATGCCGCTTTACATCCGCGATGATGCGACCGCCGAGCTTGTCGCCAAGCTGGCGAAAGAGCGCGGCCTAACCAAACAGGATGCCGTGCGGATCGCCGTGCAGGCCGAGCTTGACCGGACCCGCGAAGCAAAGCCCTTGCGCGAGCGCCTGCGCGAGTGGCGCGAGGCCAATCCGCTGCCGCCGCCTACAGGCTTGAAGGCAGACAAGGCATTTTTCGATGAACTGTCTGGGGAGGGGGAATGATCTTCATCGATGCCTCTGCCCTGATCGCCATGATCGCCGGCGAGGAGGATGCGGATATGTTGGCGGATCTTCTGGCCCAGGAACGCACCCGTCTCGTCTCACCGGTTGCCATGTGGGAGGCCACAGCCGGGCTCTGCCGCAGCTTCGGGCTTTCGATGGATGGCGCCCGGCAAAAGGTGAAGAGCTTTATGAGTGCCCTCGGCATCGAGGTCATTTCTCTCGGTGAGCGTGAGTATGATCTGGCGATCCAGGCTTATGCCGATTTCGGGAAGGGGCGGCATCCGGCCGCCTTGAACATGGGCGATTGCTTTGCCTATGGCGCCGCCAAATCCTACCGCGCGGCGCTGCTGTTCAAAGGCGATGATTTTACCAAGACGGATATTCGCAAAGCCGGGATGAATAGTTGAAATCTCTTGAATTTTACTGCATTTTTCCTTAATTCTTAACTTCGGTGGAGAAAGGACGCGGCGCGATGGATCAGCTTGTCAGCAGGATTTCGGAAGCTGAAATGACGCGGCGCCGGCATGCGATTGAGCAGGCTCGCGCGGCGAATATCCGCCAGGGCTATGTTCATGATCCAGTGCTTGAGGCTGCAAACGAGCGGTTTATCCGGGGCGAGATCGACATGGCCGAGCTGGATCGCTTGATGATCGCCGCGATCGAGGCCGGGCGCTAAGGCGCCCGGTTTGGTTGGCGGGCATGGCGGAAGATCGAGAGCCGCACGGCTACACCTATCCGAATACGTCAGACGATCCCGATCAGATCGATGTTCTTCGCAACAGATTTGGCTTGCGAAGCCACGTAGCCCTGGCGCGGGCCTATTGGCAGCACGCGGCCGAGAGCGAGGCCGCGACCCGGCAATTCGAGCGCTAGGGCACGCCGGGGAAGGGCAGGGGGCCAGCGAAGGGCCGGCCTTTCGCGCCGGGCGATACAGAGCACGTTGAGGAGGAGGAGAGCGATGAAACCGAAGAAACCAATCATCTCGCGCGATCTGGCCGATTTGATGCGACCGGGCTTCATGGTCGAAGTCGATCCGGTCGATGTCGATCAGCTGGGGTTGGTCGAGGAAACCGCACTCGATGAAGCTGACGCCTGGGAGTCCAATGCGGACGTGGAGAACACCAACGAGGCCACCAATGGCCGGTGATTATGCCCAGACGGTTGCCGCCTCGATTGTCAAACAGTTGGAGGAGGGCACCGCGCCCTGGGTGAAGCCGTGGGAGCCTAGCGGCCTCCGGTTCATTCCCTACAACGCGACCACAGGCAAAGATTACCAGGGCGGCAATGCAATCTGGCTGATGGCGGTGGCCGAGATGAAGGGTTACAGCGATCCGCGCTGGACCACATACAAGCAGGCCCAGAGCCTCGATGCCCAGGTAATGAAAGGCGAAAAAGGCACCCTGATCCAGTATTTCAAGAAGTTTGACCGGGTGCCGGTGAAGGACGAGCAAGGCCGGCCGGTGAAGGATGCCGAGGGCAACCAGATTTATCGCAGCGTCGAGCTGGAACGCCCGCGCGTGTTTTCGGCCGTGGTGTTCAATGCCGAGCAGATCGCTGGCATGCCGAAGATCGAGGCCCGGCCCGCTTTGGCGGAGTGGGAACGGCACGCGGCGGCCGAGCAGATCATGACCCATTCCGGGGTGCCAATCATCTACCGGCCCGGCGACCGGGCCTTTTACACCGTGGCACAGGATCGGGTCACGATGCCGGAGCGCGAGCAGTTCAAGACGGCGGATCGGTTTTACAGCACGGCCCTGCATGAGCTGGGGCATAATGCCGAGATCCGGATTATGCCGCATCTGCTCGGCAGGGCGCGGTTGGCGGTATGATCGCACCAATCCCATTCGGCATAATCTTCATCGCTCCAACAACATGGAGCACGACGATCATGCCTCAATATTTGCAGACCTGCATCGAGCCGTATCTGGACTCGTTCGCCGAGAGCTTTGCGGCGGAGAATTACACCGCCGGCACGGTCAAGACCTACCAATCGATCCTGCGGAAGGTGGGGCACGCGATGGATGTCGAGGGCATCAGTCCTTCGGCGTTGACGCTCGACATGGCCGAGCATCTGGGACGCAAGGTGCCGCGCAAGAAGACGGGCTCGGTATGGCCGTATAGGTTGGCCCGCCGGTTCGCGCAGCATCTGCTCGATATCGGCGTCACGCAGCCGGTGCCGTTGACCGAGGCGCAGCAGGCGCGCGCGACCCTGCTGGCGAACTTCGAGACCTATCTGGTCAAGCATCGCGGCCTGAGTCCGCGGACGATCTATCACACGCTGCGGTTCGCCAACCGGTTCCTCGATCATCGCTTTGGTGATGCGATAGTTGATCCGGGGCGGTTGCGGCCTGCCGACGTGATCAGCTTCATCGAGCATGTGTTGGCAGGCGCGCGTCGCGACAAAACGGTGGCAACGCATGTTCGTATCTTCCTGCAATATCTGTTCGGCAGCGGCGCGACAGCGACCAATCTGGCGCTGAGCGTGCCTAGGGCGGCGAAGCGCTGGGGCGCACGACTGCCGCGCCATCTGTCGCCCGAGGGCGTCGAGGCGGTGCTCGCCTGCGTGCGCGACAGCCCCCGGCACGGCGCTCGGGACTATGCGATGCTGCTCATCATGGCCCGGCTCGGCTTGCGCGCTGCCGAGGTCATCGCGATCCAGCTGGACGACATCGACTGGCGCGCGGGCGAACTCTTGGTGCGTGGCAAGGGGAAGCTCCACGATCGCGTGCCGATCAGCGCGGAGGTTGGCGAGGCCCTCTGCCGCTATCTGCGCGAGGAACGCGGACCCGCGTCCTGTCGCACGATGTTCGTCACCCATCGCGCGCCGTACCGTCCGTTCAAGGACAGCCAGATCGTCAACGCCGTTCTCAAGGATGCGCTGAAGGCGACTGGCCAGAAGCCGGTAACGCCCTATGTGGGATCGCACCTGCTGCGTCATAGCCTTGCCACCCAGTTAGTGAACTCGGGTGCATCGCTCGACGAGGTGGGCGATGTGCTGCGGCACCGCTCACGCACATCAACGATGATATATGCCCGTCTCGACATCGATGGGCTGCGGTCAGTGGCAATGCCTTGGCCCGTGGCGGGAGGCGCGCAATGAGCCTCACCTTCCAACTCGACCGCTATCTGGCTGTGCGGCGCCGCCTCGGCTACGACCTGAGCACCAGCGAGCGCATCCTTCGCCGCTTCACGCGGTTCGCCGACAGCGAGCGTGTGACGCATATCGACACGGCGCTGTTCCTGCGTTGGCACGCTACGCTCGGCGAGGCCAACGGCATGACGCGAGCGGCGCGGCTTACCGCCGTGCGCCTCTTCGCGCAGTGGCTGAGCAGCTTCGATCCGGCGCATGAACCCCCACCACGGGGCCTGTTGCCGGACACTGTCATGCGCTCGCGTCCGCATATCTACAGCAATGCCGAGGTCGCTTCGATTATCGCGGCCGCAAAGGCGCTGCCGTCGATCTGCGGGTTGCGCGGGCTGACTTGCTCGACACTGTTCGCGCTCATCGCGGTCACGGGCTTGCGCATCAGCGAGGCGCTCGCGCTCGATGGGAACGACCTCGACGCCGATAATGGTGTGCTGCGCGTCCGACAGGGCAAGAACGGCAAGGAGCGGTTGCTGCCGCTCGACCCCAGCACCGTCGAGCGACTGCTCAACTATCGCATCGAACGCGATCGGCTGATCGGTCATCCGGCGGTGCCGCTGTTCGTAACCGACAAGGCGACCCGGCTCACCGACTGCACGGCCCGCTACAACTTCGCGCAGGCGTGCCAGCAGATCGGCTTGCGATCCGAGCAGCAGTACCATCGGCATGGCCGAGGGCCACGCATCCACGATCTGCGCCACACCTTCGCCGTGCGCACGATGATCGACTGGTACCGGACCGGCAAGGATCCGGCGCGCGAGATGATCCGGCTGACGACCTATCTGGGTCATAGCAGCCCTTCCCGAACATACTGGTATCTGGAGGCGGTCCCGGAACTGCTCGATCTGGCGATAGCCCGTGCCACCGCGAGCGGCGGGGAGATGGCACAATGAACGCCGTCACCTTGCCCGCGCTGATCCAGCGCTTCTTCACCGACCGGCTTTGCACGCAACTGGAGGCGAGCCGACATACGGTCGCCGGCTATCGCGATACGTTCCGGCTGCTGCTCAGATATGCGAGCGCCCGCCGCAAAAAGCCGCCGGTCAACCTGACGGTCGAAGACATCGACGCCGATCTGGTCGCGGACTTCCTCGCCCACACCGAGACCGCGCGGGGTAATAGCGCTCGCAGCCGTAATACCCGGCTCGCCGCGATCCGATCGTTCTTCCGCTTCGTCGCGATGACCGATCCGACTTGGCTGCTGCACTGCCAGCGCATCCTCGCCATGCCCAATAAGCGCTATGTGAAGCGTGCGGTCACGTTCCTCGATGCCGAGGAAATGGCGGCGCTGTTGGCGGCTCCGGATCGTACAACATGGGCGGGGCGGCGCGATCACGCTCTGCTCCTGCTTGCGGTCCAGACAGGCCTGCGGGCTTCCGAACTGGTCGGCCTCACGCGGGGCGATGTCGTGCTGGGGACCGGCGCGCACATCCGTTGCATGGGCAAGGGCCGGAAGGAGCGCGCCACCCCGCTTCGCCGCGAGACAGCCAAGCTGCTGGCGACGTGGATCGGCAACGACAAAGATGAGGGCAAGCCGCTGTTCCCGTCGATCCGGGGCGAACGGCTGAGCCGTGACGCTCTTGAGCATCTGGTCCGCAAGCACTGCCTCACGGCGTCGCGCGCGTGCCCGAGCATCGGCACGAAACAGGTCACGCCACATACGCTGCGCCACAGCACGGCGATGGACCTGCTCCACCACGGCGTTGATCCTGCGGTGATCGCGCTCTGGCTTGGTCACGAGAACGTCGAGACCACCCAAATCTACATCCATGCCGACATGCGGATGAAGGAAAAGGCGCTCGCTCGCGTCGCCGCTCCAGCCACGCCGTCGGGCCGGTTCCGGCCCGACGATCAACTCCTCGCGTTCCTGGAAGGGCTCTGATTATGCCGAACAGCCGCATGGCCAATGCCGGGCTATCCGGCCTCCAGCGGAGGCCATGCGGCATAATCCGGATCGCGGCATTATGCCCCAGCTCATGCAGGGCCGTGCTGTAAAACCGATCCGCCGTCTTGAACTGCTCGCGCTCCGGCATCGTGACCCGATCCTGTGCCACGGTGTAAAAGGCCCGGTCGCCGGGACGGTAGAAGATCGGCACCCCGGAATGGGTCATGATCTGCTCGGCCGCCGCGTGCCGTTCCCACTCTGCCAAGGCTGAC
>NZ_DAIDJE010000144.1 GCF_027451485.1 Bradyrhizobium sp. | reverse complement strand
TCGTGGCGGCCTAATTCTTCTGGTCAGCGCCAGTGGCCAATGCGCCGCAGCCGCTTCGCTAGCTGCAGGAGTGCCGGGCTGCTCTTGACAAGACGCTTGGCGCGGCCGGCTGTTGACATGACCATCGCCGCAGCAGCGCCGTGCGGGCCGAGCGGAACGAAGCAATCGAAGATCGGTTCGATGGCCTTGCAGAACAGCTTCTTGTAGCCGTCCGAACCGATTCCCAGGTCGAGTGCGTGGTACCCGCGCTCAGCGTAATGATCGACGATGTGGCGGATCAGGACCAGCCCCGGGCTGAAGCGCGAACTGGCCGACACGGTATAGGTGTTGAACATCATCGAAAAGCGGTAGCCGTCGGCAACGCCGGCAAAGAGCGCGACCAATTCGCTGTCGCTCTCGATCGCATGTATCTCGATTACGCGGCCACCGCCCGCGAGCGGCGTGATGCAAGCCTTGCGAATGAAATCCTCCACGCCGGGCTCAGCGAAGACATTGGGAAGATTCTGCTCCGCCATCCGCAGCGGCTTGATACGAAAGAAGGCGTCCAGCATACGCTCGATGTCACCGTCGCTGGTGGCGACATGATAGCGATAGCCCGGCAAAGCCTTGAGTTTGCGTTCCTTGGCCTTCAGACGGCTCCGCACGGAATGGCTGATGCGGGTCGTGGCTGGCGCGCCGGGCGCCATCGGCATTACCGGACAGTCATTGACTGAGGGCTGGTGCGGCAACAGCGACATCGGATTGGGCAGATCCCGCCACGACAAGGGTTGCTGCTCCAAGGCCAGCACGTCGACGCCCGCGCGTTCGCGGATGGCGGCAAAGAGAACGTCCAGATCGGCGCGGGAAGCTGCTGCGGCGAAATCGCGATTCCACAACGCCATGTTGAACGTCGCATGCTTGCCCCCCATGAAGTGGCCGATGCGAACGCCCCATCTCTGTTTGAGGACGAGCGGGAGCAATAACAGCGGTGCATGATCGCGGTCATAAGCAACGACGACAAGAGGTCGAAGGCCTTCGCGTGTTCCGACCATCAGTTGCCATGGGTAGAGGAAGTCAAATCGCTGGTAAGGGGTAGAAACGTGGTGCTGAGCTTCCAGGCTTCTCCAGACCGTCTCCGCCTGCACAAGGTCGGAGAAAATATCGATGAGGGCGATGCGGCTTGATGCCGAACGCGGCGAGGCAGCTGCCGTCTGGCTTTCGATCGCGGCAGCCATCGTCATCGCAAATACCTGTCCGCAATGCTTGTGTTTAGACGGTTAACTTTTCGCTTCAACCGACCTTTGCAAAGAAGTGTCAACA
Source organism: Bradyrhizobium sp. (assembly GCF_027451485.1). Lineage (GTDB taxonomy): Bacteria > Pseudomonadota > Alphaproteobacteria > Rhizobiales > Xanthobacteraceae > Bradyrhizobium. Next base: position 561 of record NZ_DAIDJE010000144.1, on the reverse strand, counting down.
AAGGGTAATGACAGTAAAGCGGAGAAAGGCGGTCCCGTTGGATGGCTGGTATCCGCGGCCCAATCTGAGAAGACACTTTGCCATCAGGCCCCCTGACAAGCCTTAAGCTGGAACTCGCATACTTCAGTGGTCATGCGTGGCTCAAACGGAAAGGAGTCGGCGTCATCCTGCGCTTTGAGCGGGTGCGGCCCCGCCGTCCAACAGGCTTTCAGCCGCGACGATCGGACGAAATCACGCCCGATTTTCTAGATCGCGCCATTCGGGCGCTGAAGCGCTGGAACTATGAAGTCATTTCGATGGATGAGGCTTGCCGCAGGGCCGTTACGCTCGCTGCACGGCAGCGGTTCGTCTGCCTGACCTTTGATAGCGGTTACAGGGACATCATCACGTCTGCTTATCCGGTGTTGTCTGGGCACGGCGTTCCTTTCACCGTTTATGTGCCGACGGCGTTCGCCGACGGAATAGGCGAGGCCTGGTGGCTTGCGCTCGAGCAGGTGATCGCGCAGGAACGACGTATCAGCCTGGTGGTAGGCCGCCAGGAGAGGCACTTCGATGTCCCGG
>NZ_DAIDJE010000143.1 GCF_027451485.1 Bradyrhizobium sp. | reverse complement strand
CGAGCAGATCGCCATGCTGGCCGGTCGCGGCATCAAGCCAATGACCGGCGGCACCTCGGCCGGCGTCCGGCCCGGTGAGCCGCACGAAAAGGCTGCGGCCCGGCGTGTTCTGGACATCGCCGACCAGCCAGTAGCGGCCCTCGCGGCGACCGTTCGAGAGGTAGTAGCGGCACACCGCCTCGGCCTCACGCGCGAGACGGTGCGCCAGTTCGGCGGCGGACCCGGACATGGAGCATCTCCACGTTCAGGCCGCGACGCGATCGACGACGCGGATCAGCGGCGCTCGGTCGAACAGCGCCGCCAGGATCGCGGGTCCGCGTTCGGTGACCGGGACGAACAGCCGCAGCCGCCAGGCGATGATCTCGCTCGTGAGACCCAGTGCCTTGAGCTGATCGACGGCGCCGTCCGTGAAGCCGGCGAGTTCGACGCGGGCGGCACCCATCACCGTCGCGCGCCGGACGGTGAGCGCGCCGGCGAGATGCAGCACGGCGCCATCGGCGAGCACGGCGGACCACGCTTCGTCCGGCGCCAGCGTCGGCGCGTCGTCCAACCCGAGCGCCCGGCAGACTTCGCCCATGGCGGCGGGCGAGATCAGGCGGCCAATGACGCGCTCGCCGTCATCGGTCTGCAGGCGATAGACGCGCAGCGATTCGTCGGGCAGCCGGTTCCAGATCGGCAGCAGCAGGCCGGTGACGATGTGAAATGCGCTCTCGGTGAATTCCGGCACCTGCGCCACTTCGGCATTCCATGTCGCAGCAAACCGCTCGGCGTCCGCCTCGTCCCACTGGGTGCGATCCAGCGCGTCGAGGGCGAGCGTCTCCCGGGCCATCGGCCGGACCAGACGCACCCGGCGCTGCACCTCGCCATCATCGAGCGTCAGGCTCGGCGCCGGCATCTGCACCCCGGCACGGCCGGACTGGGCGTTGACCAACAGCCGCGCTCGCTTGTCCTGCGCCAGGGCGAGCGCATCACCGGCGGGAAGCGGCCGGTTGCGGTCCCGGCGCAGCACCTTGAACAACCGCGTCTCGGCGCCGCTCGCCGCATGGGTATGGATGGTGCGCCGCTCGGCGATGCGCAGACTATCCGCCGTCAGCGTCTCGACGCCGACATCGTAGCTGCCGGCGGCGATCGCGCTCTCGATGCGGCTGGCGAGGAGCTCCTCGAACACCGCGAACAGGCCGTTCTGCAACGCGATCGGTAGCGCCAGCAGCCGGTTGAGGAAGGTGGTGATCGGCGGCAGGTCTTCGCGTAGCGACCCGTCGCGGTCGGAGAGATCAAGCCCGGTCGTCTCCTCGAAACGCGTGAGCGAGCAGCACTCCACCTTGCCGGCGAAGATCATTCCGTAGAACTGCCGAAGTGCCGCCCGGGCATACTGGCTTTCCAGATTGTCGTCGGCGCGGAACAAGCCTTGACCCCCGGTCTGGCGCTGGCCGCGGGTGATGGCGCCGAGGCTGTCGAGCCGGCGTGCGATGGTGGAGAGGAAACGCTTCTCGCCGCGCACGTCGGTCGCAACCGGGCGAAACAGCGGCGGCTGGCGCTGATTGGTGCGGTTCGAGCGACCCAGACCCTGGATCGCGGCATCGGCCTTCCAGCCAGGCTCCAGCAGGTAGTGCACCCGCCGGCGTTGGTTCCGGGCGGCGAGGTCGGCGTGATAACTGCGTCCGGTGCCGCCGGCATCGGAGAAGACCAGGATGCGCTTCTCGTCGTCCATGAAGGCCTGGGTCTCGGCGAGGTTGGCGGACCCCGGCCGCGTCTCGACGGCGAGCCGCTCGGCACCATCCGCGGCGACCTTGCGCACCACACGCCGCGACCGCCCGGTGACCTCGGCGATCTGATCGGTGCCGAATCGTTGGACGATCTGATCGAGCGCGCCCTGCACCGCCGGCAGCGCGGCGAGATGCTCGATCATCCGGTCCCGCCGCTCCACCGCCTCGCGCGACTGCACCGGCTGGCCGTCCCGGAACACCGGGCGGGAGAGCAAATTGCCTTCGCTGTCCGTGAATTCCTCGAACAGCTGCGTCGGGAAGCCGTGCGCCAGGTAGTCGAGGACGTAATATGCCGCGTCAGCATTATGCAGAGCACGGCGCTTCAACTCTTTGATTGCCTGTTCCATTTCGCGATCTCCACTTGGCATAATGATGGGCGCCGGGCAGAGGCCGCCCGGCGCTGTTCTCTTGTTGTCGGCTGTTCAGACCTGCTGATTTCGGGGATTGGTTGCGGCCGCGAGAACGGCCATCAGCTTGTCCGATGGCTTTTTGAACCGCCCGGGCTTGATCAGCGGCGGATGATGCGCGTCGAGAATCGCGAGCTTCTCGGTCGGATCGGCGCGCAAATACATCTCGGTGGTTTGGATGCTGGCATGACCCAGCCAGAGCGCCACCTTGCGGACATCACCTGTCGCTTGAAGCGTGTGCATGGCGCAGCTGTGCCGCAGCACGTGCGGCGTCACGCACTTCCCAGCAATCGACGGAACGGCTCTCGCGGCAGCGGCGACATGCAGTCGGAGCCTGTGGGCGAATCCATCGCGGCTCATGCGTCGGCCGTCCCGGTTCAGGAACAGTTCCGGGCCGTGATCGCTCGGACGAACCGCCAGCCAAACGCGCAGCGTGGCCTGCGTCTCCTTCCAGAGCGGCAGGATTCGTTCCCGACGCCCCTTGCCGAGAACTCGCACGCTGGAAAGCGACCTGTCAGGGAAGTCCTCCATCCGCATCGCCAACAGCTCGGATGCCCGCAATCCCGCGGCGTAGGCGAGGTGGAGCATTGCGCGGTCGCGTAGGCCGCTTTGCGTATGGATATCCGGCGCCGCAAGCAGGGCCTGGATTTCTTCCCGCGTCAGATAGTCGATGAGCCGGGTGTCCGTTCGCTTGACCGGCAGCGCCCGGATCATCATGGCCTGTTCGAGGCAGGCCGGACGCCGAGGCTCGACGAAGCGAAAGAACGCCTTGATCGCCGCGAGCCGTGCATTGCGAGAACGGGCGGCATTGTCCCGTCCTTCCTCCACATGATCGAGAAATGCCCTCACCAGTTCGACGTTGAGATCCTCAATCATGAGGTCGGATGGCTGCCGCTTGAGACGAGCGGCGGCGAAACGCAGCAAGAGCGTGAACGCATGCGCATAGCTGGCGACGGTATGCGGGCTGGCGCCACGTTCGTTCGGAAGGTGTTTTTGCAAAAACGCGGATAGGTCCGGAGCGAGCGGGGTCATGCTGCTCCTCCGACGAAAGCGCTTTCCGCAGCCGACGCGATCGTCCGCAACAGGACGGGCGTCGCCTCCAGATACCAATAGGTGTTGGCGACATCGACATGGCCGAGATAGGTGCTCAGCGTCCGCATGTGTCGCAAAACCGCCTGCTGATCATTCCCGCAGGCTTCGAGCGAACGCACTGCGAAGGTGTGGCGCAAGTCATGCAGCCGGGGACCCGGCCCGGTGGGATTGCGATAGCCGAGGCGCCGAACGATCCGGACAAAGATCACGTGGGCTCTGGTCGCAGTCGGAGCGCGGCCGTGACCCAACACGAAAAAATCGTCGCTTGCGTCATGGAGTTTGCGCCGGACTTCGAGGTATCGCTCAAGCGCGGCCCGCGTCGAAGCGTGCAACGGCACGAGGCGGCTTTTGCCGAACTTGCCGCAGCGAACCATCAGGCCGTTATCGGCCAGATCATCGAGTCGGAGGGACAATGCCTCCGAGATGCGAAGTCCCGTCGAGGCCAGCAACCCGAACAGATGATGATATGTGAGCGGGCTGATCGGAGCTTGACCTGGGACGTTCTGGGCCTCAGCCACGATGCGCGCGATTTGGTCCGGCATCAGAATGTGTGGCGCTGGCCGCCGCTGTCGGCCGCGTCCCAACAACCCCGCGGTTGGCGCTTCATGCCGCGGGTCTTCACCGCGCAGAAACTCGGCAAAGGCGCGCGCGAGGTCAAAACGGATACGGGCGGCGTTCGACGTAGAGGCCTCACCCACCCATTCCAGCATCAACTCGGCGGTTATGAAAGCTGCGGCCCTTCCGGCCAGGAATGTTGCGAACTGGCGCAGGGCCTTCTCCTGCGCATCGAACTTCTTGCCAAGGGCGCGATGCAGCTGGACGTAGCGATCGACGTGGCGGTGGATCATGACGCTGCTCCCGGCCAGGGCTGGGCGACGCCCGCCAACATCTCGACGTCCACCTTCGTGTAGATCGCAGTCGTTTCGCGAGAGGCGTGTCGGAGCGCGATGCCGATCTGATCAAGATCGGCGCCATCGCGCAGCCAGCCGGACGCCAGCGAATGACGGAACACATGCGCCCCTGTCGGCAGACCGGAAAATCCACCGCGCTTCAGAATGCGGGCGACAATACCGGCGATCTCGGCGGAAGACCGCAACGGGGTGAACGGCGCCTGCGTCCGCAGAAATACCCGGTTCGTCGAGACGACAGGCCGCGCATTCTCGATGTAAGCGAGAAGCGCATCGCCCGCGTCTTGTGGCAAAGGCAGCATCGTTCCGCGGCGACTCTTGCCGTGCAATCGCAGCCGCCCGGCCCGCCAGTCGATGTCGGAAAGGCGCAAGCGCCACACATCTCCCGCCCGCAGCGCCATCCGCGCGAGCAGGAGGAGGATGGCGCGATCCCGGATCTCGACGGGCGTCGTCGCGCCACAGGATGCGATGATGTCTTCGATGGTCGCCGTGGGAATCGTGCGCGGAACTGTTGAAAGCTTGCGTCGAATTGCCGGCGGCACGGCATGCAGAAGGAATGGTGCGCAAAGCCCCTGGCTGACGGTGAAGCGCAGAATCGCGCGCAGCACGGTAACTGTCATACGGATCGAAGAACGCGATCGTTCCGGGCCTTGATCCAGAACGATCGAGCGGATGACTGCCGCATTGTAATGCTTAGGATCCACGCCGAGGGCGCCGATCCACCGTCCCGCCTCCTGCCGATAGCGCCGGATCGTCTCGGCTGTCGTCCCTCGTTCGCGTTGCAGCCATTGGGCGAAGCTGTCCAGCCGCGGATCGACCTCCGGAGTATCGGGTGGCGTCGACGGATTGATCACGCCGCGTTCGCGGAGGAAATCGACAAAACGGCGCGCGCCGCGGCGACGATCTCCGGTCCCCGTCCCAGCCACCCGTCTGCCCTGCTTGGTTCGTATCGCACACCGACAATTGTGCATGGCGAACTGTTCAATGGTGGCGTCCGTGATCTCCTGGGCGGGAATGCGCGACTGCAAGATCCATTCGGCAAAATGCCGCGCCTGGCTTAATCGCCCGGCATAAGCCGACTTGCAGTAGCCGACCGCTTCGAGCCGGCCGACGAACCCTGCCAGATATTTGTCCAACCGTTCGACGCCAACCGGAACGGTCACGGCCCCTGAACTCTCCAGATAACGCAGAAACCGGCGGACATCGGTAATGTAGGCCGGATCGCGAAGCGGCCTGGGGCTGTAGCGTCCGCAGCGACAGCGATGCCGAGCGAAACGATCGACTGCTGCCGCATCGAGATCCGCGCACGCAATCCCGTGAGAGGCCGCCCACTTCAGGAAATGCCGCGCCGCGCTCAGGGCGCCGGCCGAGAGCCGGGGATGCTGCGCCAGATAGTTCTGGATGAGCGCGTGATCTTCGGAAACGGCGCCGGGATAGTCGCTGCGGCGAGAGTTGGAGGGAGGAGTCATGAGGGGTGTCCTTCTGCTGTTGAGAGCAGAGGCATCATGGTTATGCCAAGTGGAGATCGCGAAATGGAACAGGCAATCAAAGAGTTGAAGCGCCGTGCTCTGCATAATGCCGACGCGGCATATTACGTCTTATCCCGAGATCGGGATAAGACATATTCGCGCGGGGTGATGTCCACCTGCACGTCGGCCCATTCCCCGGTGGGAAGCTCCGCCAGCCTCCGGTCGAGCAATGCCTCGCCGGTGGAAACCAGCTGCACGACGCAGGCGGCGCCCTCGGCAAGATCGCGCTCGATGGCGCCGATCAGCGTCGGCACCTTCATGGCGGTGATCAGGTGGTTGAAGAAGCGCTGCTTGTTCGATTCGAAGGCCGATCGCGCCGCCGCCTTCGCCTGCCGGTTCAGCGTGCCGGACGGGCCGGTGACGTTGGCCGCCTCCAGCGCTTCGGCCAGGTTGGCGTGGATCACCTGGAAGGCCTCGGCATAGGTGTCGTAGATGCGCACCTGCTCGGGGCTGAGCGCGTGCTCGACGATCTCGACCTCGATCCCCTCGTACGACAACGACCGCGCGGCGTAGAGGCCGAGCGCCTTCAGATCCCGCGCCAGAACCTCCATCGCGGCGATGCCGCCGGCCTCCATCGCGGCGACGAATTCGCTCCGCGTCGCAAACGGGAAATCCGTGCCGCCCCAGAGGCCGAGCCGTTGCGCATAGGCGAGGTTCTGCACCGAGGTCGCGCCGGTCGCGGAGACGTAGAGCACCCGCGCATCGGGCAGCGCGTGTTGCAGGCGCAGCCCGGCGCGGCCCTGTAGCGACGGCCCGCGCTCGCCGCGCTCAGAGGTGTCGCCGGCGGCGTTGGCCATGGCGTGCGCCTCGTCGAACACGATCCCCCCGTCGAAATCCCGCCCCAGCCAGTCGATGATCTGGTCGAGCCGCGAGGCCTTGCCCTCCCGCTCGACC
>NZ_DAIDJE010000142.1 GCF_027451485.1 Bradyrhizobium sp. | reverse complement strand
CGAGACCCCCCTTTTTCCAGGCGGCGATCGCCAAATCGCCCCAGCCCAATCTCCTCCCGCATGGCCCCTCCAAAAACCGACCCAAGCAGGGAATCAGTCTTTGCCGGCCTCGGCAACAAAGATGTGTGCATTCAATAGCCGGTGATCGGGCGTTTTTGTCACCGTAACCGGCGGATGTCCGCCGACGTGATGCCAGCGTCGAGGCATCAGTACCACACGACTTCGCCGTCCGCAGTGCATCTCCACGAAAGCCGCTCGACGGTCTTGGTACCAGTCCCGCCGAAGCCTTGGTGAAGACGGATCAGCATTGCTCGTCCGGCGTTGCTGCCGCGTCCATCGCATCCCTTACCCAACGTTCGTGACGATCGCGAAACGCCCCTCCGGATCGGGCATAGGGACGGGCGAAAAGGAACCATTGATTTGCCCGACGCGGCAAGGGGATTTTTGCCGGGAGAGAGCAGCTGTCGATAAATCTTTGGAACGATAGCGGGACAGCGCGGTTGGGCTGCGGCTCATCTCTGCTTTCCCGCCACTTCGGATCGCTTCCCACGCAGGACTCATATGCCATTAGAAGATGTGATTGAGGCCGACGACGTCTACAGCCCCGCTCGCGCCGTCTTTCGCAAGGCCGTCCATTTGGCCTCTTATCATTTCATTCTCACGCGAAGGCGGGCCACGACGACCCGGGTCGCCGGACTCGAGCTCGATGTGCCTCCAACCGTATTCCATCCGCGGTTTTTCCTGACCAGCGCATTCTTTGCGCGATTTCTGCAATCCCTCGACCTGAGCGGCAAGTCGGTCGTTGAGGTGGGCTGCGGGTCCGGAATACTGTCGCTTTCGGCGGCCAAGGCCGGCGCCAAATCGGTTCTTGCTCTGGACATAAATCGTGCGGCGGTTGAAGCGGCGAAGGTGAACGCCGTGAGGAACAATCTGCAGCAGGTGCTGTCGCTGCACTCGAACTTGTTTTCGGCTCTGCCGCCGACCCGCAAATTCGACGTGATCATTTGCAGCCCACCTTCTTTTTCCGGTGAGCCGCGTGACGATGCAGACAGGGCCTGGCATGCAGGACCGGGCTATCGCGACATTCTTCCGTTGTTCGACCAGGCAGCTCGACGGCTCAATCGTAGCGGCAAAATGTATCTGTTGATCTCATCGGATACGAACCGACGCTTGTTCGATCATCTTATCGATTCGGCAGGACTTGCTTGCAGAGAAGTGATGCGTCGCTCGATCTGGTTGGAGGCATTTCACATTCTTGAACTATCGCAGAGCTCGACACTCGCGGCCCGTGAATAGCCGGATCGTTGCACAAGGGGCAGCCCTTCTCATTGTCGACCGGAGATTCTGCAACGGCTTACGTTCCGTTATCCGCCGCCAGCCACAAGCCGGGAATGGCCGGTTCGTCGTCCTCTCGATTTTAAGCTGACCCGGTGTTTGCTGACTGTTCGCGGTCAGCGCAGGCTGGCGGCCGCGAGCCGTAGGATAGCCGCGCGACTGGCGGGTCGCCCCTCCCTTACTCTTCCTTCCGGTCGATGCCGGCCGAGAAAGGAGGAAGGAAGGCTGTTTCGGTTTACCCAACCGACGTTTAGGACGATGGCACGGCACTTCGTCGCATGGCGCGGCGTGCCAATGTCGTCCATAGGGCAAAGCCATCCGGAGGCATCTCTTGATCGTCGCTCTCGTCGCCGCTTTTGCTCTCGTTTACATCGCCATCGCTCTGGAGCACCCCATCGGCGTGACCAAAGCGGCGTCCGCGCTGATAGGAGCCGGGCTGCTCTGGACAATCTATGCGCTTTCGACCGGCGACCAGGACAACGTAGCGCATGAATTGACCGAAACCGTTGCCGTAACGGCACGGATCGTCTTTTTCCTCTTCGGCGCGATGACCATCGTCGAGGTGATCGATACCCACGATGGATTCGCGGTCGTGACCTCGCGAATCCGGCCGCGGAGCCTGGTGGGGCTCCTCTGGCTCATTGCTTTGGTGACGTTCGTTCTGAGTGCCATCCTCGATAACCTTACGACGACGATCGTGATGGTCTCACTCATCAGGAAGCTTCTGGATCGTCGGTCAGATCGCGTCATGTTTGCTTCGGTTGTGGTGATTGCAGCCAATGCCGGCGGAGCCTGGTCCCCGATGGGAGACGTTACGACGACGATGCTCTGGATCGGCGGGCAGGTCAGCGCGCTCGGAATTGTGTGGGCCTTGTTTCCGGCCTCGGCGGCCAACCTGCTCGTTCCGCTGGCCGTGGCCAGTCCTCAGTTTGCGGGCCGCTCGTTTTCTCAAGGACCGGAAAGCAGCGTCTCCACGACCCCGCCCTTCGAGCGCAATCTGATGTTCTTCCTCGGAATCGGCGTACTCGTACTCGTTCCCGCTTTCAAGCAATGGACCCATCTGCCGCCCTTCATGGGAATTCTGTTCGGACTCGGCATCCTGTGGCTGGCCGGAGAGTTGCTTCACAGGAAGCGCGGCAGCGAGCGGACAACGACAGTAGCGCATGCGCTCAGCCGCATTGACCACAGCTCCATCGTTTTTTTCCTCGGCATTTTATTTGCCGTTGCCACCCTGGAGCACGCCCAAATCCTTGCCGGTCTCGCAGACTGGCTCGATCGGACTGCGGGCAGGCAGGATGTCATTGTCATGTCGCTTGGTTTACTGAGTGCCATCGTCGACAATGTCCCGCTGGTCGCCGCGTCGATGAGCATGTACAGCTTGTCCCAATTTCCGACCGACAGCTTTGTTTGGGAGTTCATCGCCTATTGCGCCGGCACCGGCGGGTCGATCCTGATCATCGGTTCGGCGGCCGGCGTTGCCGCGATGGGCATCGAGGACATCAAGTTTGGCTGGTATCTGCGGCGCATCAGTTGGCTGGCGCTGCTTGGATACTTCGCGGGCGCCGCAGTGTATCTGGCACAACATCATTGGCTAAATTGACACGAGAAGCGCCCGCAGGATTTGCCGTTGGCGAGCGTATGTCCGTATCGACAGTTTGGCTGGCAACGGATCAATTGACGAAATCAAGGCTCTTCGGTGCGACGCCGGCGCTCCCAGCAAAAGCCGGCCAGCGGACCAGTCACAGCCCAGTCGGCTTTGGTGGCCGCACCGACAAGGCGGCCGATCGCCCGCCGATCCCCTAGTTGACGGTGGCGCGGACCTGCAGGAAGCGCAGGGTTTTTTGCGCCGTTGCAACCGACAGCCGATCATAGTCGTTCTTCGCCAGATTGATCACTTCCGGAGCAACCGGCTGCCCTTGCAGGCGGTTGCAGAGGATTGCTTCGACCGTTGCCCAGCCCAGACCCGCTGCCTTGCAGGGCACGAGCACGGCATCATTTCGAACACCTGTCAGGATTTCCGCAATGACATCTATCTTAGACGAAGTCAGAACGGCGATGCCGACGATGACCTGGGGCATTTGACCGGCGACGGCAAAGTCATGGATCGTCGTATCATTGAGACGGCCGGCGCTCTGCAGGCTTTGGATCGCCCTTTCGGCATTGGCGTACCTGGTATCCTTGCTGGCTCCGCCGATTGTCGTAGATATATTCAACAGGATTTGCGTCAGCTGCTCGCGCTGCGCGGGCGGTATCAGTGCAAGCAATCTTGCTTTCACCGCCTCTGTGGCCCGCGCCAGAAGGTCCCGCAGCAGGCGGACCGGAATATCGCGACGCGATCCGACTGCTTCCGACAGCATGTCGTCTCCGTCGGCCTTCTCGACCAGAGCGGCATAGCCGGTGTCCGAAAACCGCGCTCCAGTATTCTTGGCAAGGGTATGAAGCACCTGTTGATCGCCGCGCTCCACCAGGACGTCGGTGACAGCGGTCTCCAGGCTTTCCCGCCTCGAGATGGCAGCCAGATGCGCCTGGCCGCGCACCTGCGCGATCTCCGTCAGGTCAACCGTCGACAGGCGCTTCGAGCCGGTAAGCACCGGTCCTGCCACGGCAATGGCCTCATTCCAGGCGAGCCGCTTGATCGTCTCGGCTGGGGCATTATCGACGGGAGCAAGGCAACGGCCAAGCTCGGCCAGCGCCTGCGTTTCGATCCTGACCATCAGCCGGCACAAGACATCGTCGAAAACCTTGACCTGCTCGTCCGTCAACGAGCCTGACCCGGCGAGGAAAAGAGACGTGACCTGGCGAAGCTTGTTGACGCGAATTTCCGAAGAGCCGCTGCGAACGGCGGCTTCAAGTTCGGTGATGAGAGTTGCCTCGGGCTCGGTCTCAATTACAGACATTCTGTCGGTCCAGGTAAATTTCTTGAAATGATCTCGGCTCCGCGCCAAGGCGACGATCGAAAACTGCTGATGATTGGAAACCGCCAACGGTTAAATTCGTCAAAACACGGAACAATTTTACATCGAAAAATCTGTACTCCGTATTCACACGGGACCGCCGGTGCGATCCAAGCGGCAGTACGCGGGCAAACGGTACCCGGTTCAGGCATAAATTGCTTCGTTTGGCAGCACGGGCTGGCATGCCATCGATGAATTGTACCGCGCAATCCAGTCTTCAGCATGGCCCGGCTCTAGGGATCGCGCGAAGAGATAACCCTGTCCGATGTCGCAGCCGGCGCGCCGAACTCTTGCCAACACCTGCGGGTGATCGACGCCTTCGGCCACGACCTTCATGTTGAACGCCCGGGCGAGTGCGACCGAGGCGTCGATGATCTTCATCATGTCGGGATCGGCTTCGAAGCCTTTGACGAAGGACTGATCAATCTTGAGTTCATTGAAGGGAAGCCGCGCCAGCGCTGAGAGCGACGAGTAGCCGGTGCCAAAGTCGTCAATGGCGGCTCCGATGTTCTTGATCCGCAGTCTGACCAGGATGTCCATTGCCCGGTCGACGTCCGACATCGCAGTCCCTTCGGTAATTTCGGCGATCAGGGAATCGGCGGGCATGGCCTCCCGGCGCAAGATCTCCTCGATCCGCTCGGGCAAGGTCAGATCGGACATCAAGGAGGCTGCAATGTTGACCGCAATCGTAAAGCCTGGATGGCTTTCGACCAGCCTTCGGCCAGCCTTCATCGCCAGCGCGAGAATATGATAAGTCAGCTCGGGCATCACGCCGAAACGCTCGGCCACGGGAATGAAGACGTCAGGCGAAACCAGGCCAAGCTCGGCCGTCTGCCAGCGTGCCAGCGCCTCGGCTCCGACAACCTTGCCGGTGCCGAGATGAACCTTCGGCTGAAACTCGACAAAAAATTCTTCCCTCGCCAAACCAGCCGTGATCCGATCCCGCGTGAGTTCAATCGAAGGGGCATCGTTGTTCGTGGCACTCTCCGCTCTGCGCGGCAGATAAAGCGCCTCTTTCAGACGATCGAGATTGAGCGGCTTTGTGATGCATCCATTGAGCGAAAGCTTGAGTCCTTCCGCCACCCGCCTCGCCGAGTTCAGGATGCGCTCGTCGCAGGAACTGATGATGACGATGCGCATGGACCGCAGACCGAGATTGGCCACCAGCCGCAGCAACTCCACCCCGTCGTGCTCGCCGAGCGACAGATCAAGCGTCATGATATTGAAAGGCTGGTGCTGCAAGAGCGCGGCGGCCTCCTCGAAGGAGGAGGCGATCAGCGTCTGATAGCCAAGCTTCTCGCCGATTTTGCCGATCACGGTTCGCTGAACCAGATCCCCTTCGACGACGAGGAGCCGCCCCATCGATTCCGCGTTTTCACCAGCCATGGCCTTCATGACGCTATCTCCGTGTCTGGCATTGATCCTAGGCCAGACGGATGGACAACGCGTGAATGTGCGTTACCTAAAACTTTCGCTAATTGTGATGATTGATTTACTATAAACGCGCAGGCCCGGTGACATAGGCCCGTCAGCATTAACGATACCGAGTTGCGCCGCCTGAGCTGGGCTCGCCCGGGAGGGCAAACGAGAACGACAGGCAATCGTTGCACAAGAACCCTGTCACAGGTGCAGCGACATGGACGGGCATCGGTTGGGCATCTCTAGAGATGCGAGATGTTCGCCTTTAGGCTCAATCGCCCTGTCAGGGATCTTCAAGTCGATCTCGGCTCACCAGTGAAAGCGGACGCCGGATCAGTCACGGCTCACCGGTGCCGGGTCATTTGCCGGCTCTCGAAACCGCGCGCCACGGATGCGCTTCGCCTGCGGAGGGGGAATAACACGTCTCCGATTTGCTGCGCTGCGCACATCCGATGATCGGGGCGATATCCGGCCAGACCCGGCAATCAGCGGCACGTTTCGTCCCGGGCGACGAGGGGGTTCCTTCGTCTCTTTGGGAATTGCCGTCATCGTCGCGCCGTGCTTACGGTTTTGATGCCCGCAGCGATCACACCGGGCAACGCCCGCCAACGAACGTTCCGAGTTGATAGCCGTCTTCATGAAATGACCAACACCAGCATCGACACGACCGAGGAGCGAATTCCCGGCAGCGCAGGGAGGGCTTTGTCCCTGCGAAGGGCGATGCGATGGTTCACTAGCCTTGACGGCCATGATGTCGCCACCGTCATCCTCCTCGCCGCACTTGTGGTTCTCGCGTTCCTGACTTTCAGGGATTATGCGATCTCCAACGACGAGCCGGTGCAACATCACTACGGCGAACTGATCCTCCGCTACTATGCCAGCGGCTTTCATGATCGCAGCGTATTCAACTTCGAGAACCTTTACCTCTATGGCGGGCTGTTCGATATCATCGCCGTCGGCTTGAGCCACGTCCTCCCGCTCGATCCCTATGCCTTGCGCCACATTCTGTGCGCGCTGATCGGCGTCAGCGGGATCGGTGCTGCCGCGCTCACCGCGCGCCTGATCGCGGGCCCGCGCGCCGGCTTGATCGCCGCAATCGCCTTGAGCGTCTGCGGCGCCTGGTACGGCACGATGTTCAATCACACAAAGGACATCCCCTTTGCAGCAGCCATGACGGGCGCGATGCTGGTCCTGATCCGAATCGCCCATGCTCTGCCAAGGCCCCGCGCCGGCGATGTCGCGGCCTTCGGCCTGTTGGCCGGAGCGGCGCTTGGGATGCGAAGCCTGGGTCTTTTGCTCTTGATCTATGTCGGCCTTGCGATTGCCCTTTACTTGCCGCGGCCATTTTACTTGCCGCGGTCATGGCTCGATCGCGCGGGCCGGCGCTTTGTCGTTGAATCATCGCTGCGAATAGCGCCGGGACTTCTCCTCGCCTATGCCGTCATGATCCTGGCTTGGCCGTGGGCGGCCTTGGCGCCGCTCAATCCGATCCGGGGCCTGTTCGCGTTCTCGCAATTTCACTACGACATCCGAACCGTCCTCGACGGCAAGATCTACGAGATGGCGCATGTGCCGCGGCTCTACGTACCGACTTACATTCTGATCCGCGTACCGGTGTTGATGCTGTTTGGTGCGATGCTAGGCCTGGTCCTTGCGCTGAGATCAAGCCTGGCGGCCGTTTCCGCGCAAGCACGGCACAGAGATATCGTCCTGATCGGGATGGCGGTGATCTTTCCGCTGGCGTGCCAGGTGATCTGGGACGGGCCGGCCTTCACCGGACTTCGCCATTTCCTGTTCGTGATTCCCGCACTGGCGGTGATTGCGGGCATTGGCCTCGATGCAGCGGTGACGGCGCTCGCGACGCGCAGTCGCGTGTTGGCTCTCGCATGCCTCGCCGCCATCAGCGCCGGCTTCGCGTGGAACGCGGCGACCCTGGTCGAGCTTCACCCATATGAATATCTCTTCTACAACCCGCTCGTGGGAGGGCTGCAGGGCGCCTCGCGGCGCTACGTGACGGACTACTGGTTTGCCAGCATGCCCGAAGCGATTCATCAGCTCGAGGCCTATGTTCGGCATACGGGTCACGCCGGCCTGGACGGCAAGCCGCCGGTCTATGCGGTGGCGGTGTGCGGCGAACGGCTCGCATTCGAAAAGGCGGTGAGGCTGCCGGAGCTGCACTTTGCGCCGCGATGGGACCGCTATCAGTTCTTCATCGCACCGACCCACATGAATTGCGACCGCGCGCTGGACGGCAAGGTCGTCGGCACAGTGAAGCGGCTCGGCGTCGTCATCGCCACCATCAAGGACCACCGGGCGCTCACCGGGCCCGTGGCGTCGGCCACGCGATAGATTCCGCGATAGCCTAGCTTCCCTGAACAGCCTCTCTCAGAATGAACACGTAAGATGCCGTGATGACGCCGGAGGCAATGAGCAGCCCGGCTTCCGCGCCGTGGACCTTTGCTGGAACGTAAATTGACGCGACCCAAATAAACAAACGGACCACCAGCGCGAAGCCCACCATTCCCCAGAGGCCCATGGCGCTCGAGGCGTACCATGTCGGCCTGCCATCGAGGCCCCATTGCATCGCAATTCGATCGGTCCTGATCCGGGAACGGAAATGGAGATTACATGCGGCCATCAACACGACGCAGGGCCAAAATACGAGGTCGGCATTCAGCATAACGTCTCCCCTCAAATACGAGATCAAGACCGGGAATTTGAATGGTTCAGCCCGCCAGGCTGCCGCCAGTTAAAGCTCGTATAGGTTGATGTTCCATAAATTACAGCTCAGAATGTTCAGCCGCCGGCTTTCCGACTGCTCGGCTGTTTGTTGAAGCCTGCCGCATGCCTACGCTAGAACCGTGCCGGTGGAGGCGGATCGGAATTGATGCGGGTGGCGGTGGTGGAGCGGTTGCAGCAATTCCTCTCACGGGAATCCAGCGGCGTCCGCATGGGCTATACACTGGCGATTGCGGGCCACGTCATGGTTGCCTTGCTTTTTATATTCGGAGCCTTCGAGCGGATCGAGCCGGCTTCGGCCGTCGTCACTGTCCCGGTTGGAATCGTGATGGACACGCCGGCCGCGCAGGCTCCCTCGTCCCCGGCTTCGGAACCGAACGAGCAGAATCCTGCGCCAGGCCTTCCGCCCGTGTCCGATGCGGACAAGAAGGCCAAGGCGCCGCTTGAAGCACAGGACGTCAATGGCGCCGACCTGCCAAAGCAACAGGGACGCGACGGCGGCGACCCCAGGTCGGATCCTGCCGGGGTTCCTCAGCAGCCGCCCGATGGCGACCTCGCCTCCGGCGCCGCATCCCCATCGTCCCAGGCGCAGCGCGTTGCGCCCATGGGCCCCGCGCCACCGCAGACGACGGCAAGCCAACCGGGCGAGGACGAGTTGACGGCGCTGAAGGAAGAGAAGCTCGAATGCGGCCGCAAGGCGAAGCGACCGTCACTATCGGCGGCGATCCGGCACGAGGCGAGGGTGATAGGATTCGCCACTGAGGCTCAGGGGCTGGCCATCATCCGATCCAGCCAATTGATACTGGATAGGCATGTCAATCCGCACTATCTGACAAGCCCGCAAGTCTGGGCAGAAACGCCCGACGGCGCCGTCAAGTTCGTGGTAGCGCTTCCTGGCGGATTCAGGGTGAACGAGGGCGATGTGATTGAAGTCGATCAGGGCTACGTCGATCCATCCGATCCCTGTCACTACATTCCGAATGTTGCCGTCGGCAAGCCTTGATGCGGCGTGCCGCCACGTAATCAAGGCTGCTCTTCTTCCGCCTCGATCAGCGCGCGCTGCCCGGCCGCTGTGATATCATAGTGGATGCTGCCGGTCGGCAAATCTTCGGTCTCGACAAGACCGAGTTCGACGAGACGGCAGACCAGATTGTGGTCGAACAGCGGAGGGCTGTCCCACGGTTCGGCCGACAGCCGCCTGAGAAACTCCAGTTCGATCGCGGTGAGTTGCATCGGAGCGCCTCATGGACGCCGGCGAACAATATGAACCAATGCCGCCCACGGCTGGCTGGTTCCGGCCGATTCAGGACGTCGTCTGGCGAGTGGGATCGGCGGGCTCGGTCGCCGCCATCGCGGTGAGTTTCCTGGACGCGAGCGAGCGGCCCTCGAGCCTCGCCTCGTACTTCAATGCGAGATCGAGCAGACGCCGCTTGGTAAATGCGTCGGCCCTGCCGGCGATGAGCCGGCACCGCTCGGCCATTTCCTTCAAGTCCTCGGGTTTCATGGCTTTTCCGCCGTTGCCGGTTGACCCCTTCTATGGACCTCGCATCGCGCGTCAAGCTTGGCGTTGGGCCTATGGTTAAGCGCGCCGCGCCGAATAGCCCTCCCAAGGCTGCCCCTTGTGCCGCCGCATCAGGAACATCAGCTATCCCGGCTGGTTGTCGCCACGATGGGCGGAGTTTTATCCAGCGCGACGCGATTAGATGCGATTGCCGGGGAGATCAGGCCGATGAGAACAATGACCGTTGCGCTGGCGCTCGCAATGTCGCTGGCGCTTTGCACCGCGGAGCGCCCCGCAAGCGCTCAAGCGGGCATCGTTGCCAGCAGCCGCATCCCTCCGCCACGCAGGAATTGCGGTCCGTCCTGGGTGCCCGACTACTTTATCGTTCCGAGATACTGCTACAACCCGCGGGATGACCGGGTCGATACCAGTCCCAACGCCAAGCCGGTGGCGCCGGCCCTCAACGATTATGGCGGAACTGGCGGAAGCGGCTGGTGAGATTGCGCGCGCGGCTCGTCATCGGGTCGCGGGTCGCGCCAGGCGCCGGCGTCGCGTCCTGCGATCCGCCAGTAAACGAGCCCCGCAACCATGCCTGCGCTCGTCATCGCACTCAGAACCGCGAAGTTGAAAGCCAGGCCGTCGTACCTGACCAGATAGACTGTGCACCCGATCAGAACGGCGACCCCGAGCAGCACATAAGCAAATACGGCCCGGACTGAAAAATGTTCGGCGAGTGCGACGACGGTCACGGCCGGCAGCAGCGAGATACCGGCCATTTTCAAGAAAGTCCAAGCCGCCGAGCCGATCACTGGCGCCAGCATTGGACCGTACGCGATGCGCAGCACGAGGACGTATCCGCACAGCGGCATGATTCCCGCTACCACCGCAGCGGCGACATAGCCCAATATAATCTTGAGCAGACGGCTCGCGGGCGGCACACGGTTCATGGTTGACGGTATCCCTCTTGGTCGGCAGCCGCGCATGACAACGTTGATTGCATCATGCCGAACGGAATGCCGACAGCCGATCGGGTGTCCGTAGCTGCTTTCGCTGCTCAAGCCAATGACATGTTCGCAGTGCAGCGCAGGACTCGCGGGTCTCATCATGGCGCCATCAGCGCGGCCCGGCCCGCAGACCGGAATAGCCCCGTAGTCCGACATCATGACGCCCGGCCCGCAATCGCAAGAGCTGACGCAAGTGAGAACGGCCGCCGAGTTCGATGGTCCGGTAGGTGAACGCAGCCATCAATAGCGTCGTACCCACCATGCCGACGAACAGGCTGACAGAGGTCACGTAGGGAAGATCGGCAGGATTTTGGATGCCTCCGCTCGCAAGAATCCTGGTCGTGACAAATTGCACGAAGCCGTGAGTCAGATAAAGCGAATAGGAAATATTGCCGAGCCAGACCAGCGGGGCCGCATTCAGGATAGATGCAGCGCGTCCGGCGTTCATCACCGCGGCCAGGATCACGGCCGGGAATGCGATGACGACGAGCAAGTCCGGCGTACCGAAATGCAGGAGAAGCACAATACCGCAAGTGACGGCGGCAAACGCAACGTCCCGCCTCAGCCAATCCGGCCACGACGATTAGAGCAGCGCGCCCACAATGAACTCCGGCAGGCAGCGCAGCAGCGTAATCGGGCCGTCCCATTGGTTGAAGTCGCCGTGTCCGAGATAGGCGAGCAGGCACAGGCAGGAAAGGGCCATGCCGGCGAACAACAGCCTCCCGGGTTTGTCCGCCAGCGCAATCAACGGAAGCAGGAGCGGAAACAGAAAATACGCCAGAAACTCCACACTGATCGACCACGAGGGATAATTCCACGCCAGATCGCCGGCATCGAGGCCTTGCAGCATGAAAACATTGGCCACGAGTGCCGTCAGCGACCGCGGACCTTGCAGCGGTATCGGCTCGAGTTTGCCTGCGGTGATGTAGCCGTAAGCGATGAAGGCAAGCGCCGCGAACAGAAACAGCAACAGGTTAAACAGGTGCAACGGATATAGCCGCGCGATCCTCGCGCTGATGAAATTCCAATAATCCGTCGCTTGAAGCGCCTCCTCCGAAGCAAAGGTTTTCCAGTATACGTGGCTCAGTACAAAGCCGCTGAGCATGAAAAACATGTCGACGGCGAGATAGCCCTTGTTGAAGATGTCGCTGAACTGCTCCGGATGAAAGGCGAAATAGACGACGCCGTAGTGGAAGCAGATGACCCAGACGGCTGCTATTCCGCGCAGCGGGGTCAGAGACGGAAGCTCCTGAGTTCGCATTCATATGTCCGGCGGTTCACCTCATCTTGTGAATGACAAAGCTCGGTGATGCTGATCGTTTCACCGTCGGCAGGCGGAGCCGGAACCAGCGCATGCAGACAAGGCATGGAACTTTTCCCGCGCCTTGACTTGGCCGATGAAAGCTCCCGGCATCAGGCGGCGACGCATTCCGGACGACGCGAGCGAAATACCGGCATCGGCCCGGATCATCTTCAGGCTGGCGGTCGGATTCGAATGTGGGTGTCCGACCTTGAACGGTGCAAGGCTACGCGGTTCAGCGCCTGAACCGGGCTTGCTCGGCGCCTTGCGGCACATTGGAATACCAGTGGCGAGGGCTCACGCCGAGCGCCGCGCCACAACTTCACCAATCTACCACTTCCCTTCTGATCGGGAACTAATACCATGATCGCAATTGCGCCAAAAACGGCGCGTGGTCTAATCGGCCAGATTCAAAGCCAAAGTCCGGGGAGGACACATGTCGACAGTCAAACTGACGGTAAACGGCAGGGCGGTCTCGGCCGACGTCGAGGACCGCACGCTTCTGGTCCATCTCCTGCGCGATCACCTGAACCTGACGGGCACCCACGTC
The DNA here is from genome assembly GCF_027451485.1 of Bradyrhizobium sp. Lineage (GTDB taxonomy): Bacteria > Pseudomonadota > Alphaproteobacteria > Rhizobiales > Xanthobacteraceae > Bradyrhizobium. The sequence continues at coordinate 6,571 of NZ_DAIDJE010000142.1, read as the reverse complement.
GGCTGCGATACCAGCCAGTGCGGCGCCTGTACGGTTCACGTCGATGGCCGCGCGGTAAAATCCTGCACCATGCTGGCCGCCCAGGCGGCAGGCTCCAGCGTCACCACGATCGAAGGCATTGCCAAGGGCGACGAGCTGCACCCGATGCAGGCCGCCTTTCGCGACAATCACGGCCTGCAATGCGGGTTCTGCACGCCCGGCATGATCATGTCGGCGATCGACATCGTGCATCGCTATGGCGGCAAGCTCGACGAAGCAACCGTCCGCCACGAACTCGAAGGCAATATCTGCCGCTGCACCGGCTACCACAACATCGTCAAGGCGGTGCTGGATGCCGCCTCCCGCATGAAGGTCGCCCAGGCGGCCGAATAAGATCCGTTCGTCACCAGAAAGCAGACCGCCGCGTTCGACGGAATTGGCGGGACCAAAACTCCGATAGGGAGAACAGGACCATGGGTGTTGAAGGTATTGGCGCCAGCGTCGTGCGCAAGGAAGACAAGCGCTTCATTACCGGCAAGGGGCGTTACGTCGACGATATCAAGCTGGTGGGGATGACGTTCGCCCAATTTGTCCGCAGCCCGCACGCTCATGCCAAGGTCAAGGGCATCGATAGCTCCGAGGCGATGAAGATGCCGGGAGTGATCGCCGTTCTGACCGGGCAACAGCTCGTGGATGACAAGGTCGGTAACTTGATCTGCGGCTGGGCCATCACCTCCAAGGACGGCTCGCCAATGAAGATGGGTGCATGGCCGGCGATGGCGCCGGAGACGGTGCGCTTCGTCGGACAGGCGGTTGCGGTCGTGATCGCCGAAACCAAGAACCAGGCGCGCGACGCGGCGGAAGCCGTCGTCGTCACTTACGAAGAACTGCCGGCCGTTCCCGATGTCCGCGCCGCGATCAAGCCCGGCGCGCCGCAGCTGCATCCCGAAGCCCCCGGCAATGTCGTCTACGACTGGGCGCTCGGCGACGAGGCCGCGGTCAATGCCGCCTTTGCCAAGGCCGCCAACGTGGTGAGCCTCGAGCTCGCCAACAACCGCCTGGTTCCGAATGCGATGGAGCCGCGCTCGGCGATCGCCGATTACGATGCCGCCGAAGAGCACTTCACCCTGTACACCACCTCGCAGAACCCGCATGTCGCGCGTCTCGTGCTGTCGGCGTTCTACAACATCGCGCCGGAACACAAACTGCGGGTGATCGCGCCCGATGTCGGCGGCGGCTTCGGCTCGAAAATCTACATCTATCCCGAAGAGATGGTCTGCCTGTGGGCGTCGAAGAAGACAGGCCGCCCCATCAAATGGACCGGCGACCGCTCGGAATCGTTTTTGACCGACGCGCATGGCCGCGACCACGTTTCGAAAGCCGAAATGGCGTTCGACAAGGACAACAAGATCCTGGGCCTGCGGGTGAAGACCCATGCCAATTTCGGCGCCTATATGTCGCTGTTCTCCTCGGCCGTGCCGACTTATCTGTACGCCACCTTGCTGTCGGGACAGTATGTCATTCCGGCGATCTATGCCGAGGTGATGGGCGTCTACACCAACACCGTACCGGTCGATGCCTATCGCGGGGCCGGGCGGCCCGAAGCGAGTTATCTGCTCGAACGCATGATGGAAACCGCGGCGCGGCAACTCAAGGTCGACCCGACCGAACTGCGGAAGAAGAACTTCATCACCCAGTTCCCCTACCAGACGCCGGTCATCATGGCCTACGACGCCGGCGACTTCCACGCCTCGCTCGATGCGGCGAAGAAAGCCATCGACTATGAAGGCTTCCCGGCGCGCAAGGCCAAGGCGAAAACCGAAGGCAAGCTGCGCGGCATCGGCGTCTCCTGCTACATCGAGGCCTGCGGCATCGCGCCCTCGAAAGCGGTCGGCAGCCTCGGCGCCGGCGTCGGCCTGTGGGAATCCGCCGAGATCCGCGTCAACCCCGTCGGCACCATCGAAGTCCTCACCGGCGCGCACAGCCACGGCCAGAGTCACGAGACGACGTTCGCACAATTGATCTCGGAACGCCTCGGCGTTCCGATCAGCCAGGTGTCGATCGTGCACGGCGACACCGACAAGGTGCAGTTCGGCATGGGCACCTATGGCTCGCGGTCGCTTGCGGTCGGCGGCAGCGCGATCGTCAAGGCGATGGAGAAGGTCGAGTCGAAAGCCAAGAAGATCGCCGCGCACCTGCTTGAGGCCTCCGAAGGCGACATCGTCATCGAGAACGGCGAGTTCAAGGTAACCGGCACCGACAAATCGCTCGCTCTGCCGATGGTGGCGCTCGCTGCTTACACCGCGCACAACCTGCCGGAGGGCATGGAGCCCGGACTGAAAGAGACCGCGTTCTATGATCCGACCAACTTCACCTTCCCCGCCGGCGCCTACATCTGCGAACTCGAGGTCGATCCCGGAACCGGCAAGACGACCTTCGTCAACTTCGTGGCGGCCGACGATTTCGGCCGGCTGATCAACCCGATGGTCGTCGAAGGCCAGGTCCATGGCGGCCTCGCGCAGGGCATCGGCCAGGCACTGCTGGAAGGTGCGGTGTATGACGAGAACGGGCAACTCGTGACGGCATCGTTCATGGATTACACCATGCCGCGCGCCGACGACCTGCCGTCGTTCAAGCTGTCGCACACCACGACGCTGTGTCCGGGTAACCCGCTCGGCGTCAAGGGCTGCGGCGAAGCGGGGGCGATCGGCGCCTCGGCCGCCGTGATCAACGCGATCACCGATGCGATCGGCAACAACAAACTGGAAATGCCGGCGACGCCCGACCGCGTCTGGCATGTGATCCACGGCAAGGCCGCGTAAGGAGACGACAGATGTATTCAACCACCTATCATCGCCCTTCCTCGGTTGACGAAGCGGTTGCCCTGTTCGGCAAGGGCAAGGAGGCCAAGTATCTCGCGGGCGGACAGACGCTGATTCCGGTGATGAAGCAGCGGCTCGCCTCGCCGTCCGATGTGATCGATCTCGCCAGGATCAAGGAGCTGGTCGGCGTTGATGTCGGCGGCGACACGGTTACGATCAAGGCCGCGACGCCGCATTACGACGTCGCATCGAACGCCGCGTTGCAGAAGGCGCTTCCCGCGCTGGCGCATCTCGCCTCCCAGATCGGCGATCCGGCCGTGCGCCATCGCGGCACCATCGGCGGCTCGCTGGCCAACAACGATCCTGCCGCCGACTACCCCAGCGCGGTGCTCGCTCTGGGAGCCACCATCAAGACCAACAAGCGCTCGATCGCGGCCGACGACTTCTTCAAGGGATTGTTTGCGACCGCGCTGGAAGATGGCGAGATCATCACGGCTGTCGTCTTCCCGGTTCCGGCCAAAGCAGGCTACGCCAAATTCCCGCACCCGGCCTCGCGCTTCGCGCTGACCGGCGTCTTTGTCGCCAAAACAAAATCCGGCGACGTCCGCGTCGCCGCCACCGGGGCCTCGCAGAGCGGCGTGATGCGCGTGGCCGCGATCGAGACCGCGCTGAAGGCGAACTGGAGCCCCGGTGCGCTGGCAAACGTTACGATACCCGCCAGCGGCCTGATGAGCGATCTTCATGGCTCGGCTGACTACCGCGCCAACCTGATCAAGGTGATGGCCGAACGCGCGGTGACGGCGGCGGGGTAAGCTTCGGCCGCCAGCATTACTTCCCCGAGGCGAGGAATCCGCTCAGCGTGCGGGCGACCTCGCCGGGAAACTGATCGACAAAGAAATGCCCGCCCGGAAGTGACGCCTGTTTTGGATCTCTGATCCGCTTGCGCCACTCCGCCGGAATATCGAACAGCTGCGCCATCTGTCCGGTCGAGCCATAGAAAACCAGACTCGGACATTCGACGCGGCGGCCGATGTCGGACGCATCGTGTTCGAGATCGATCGACGCCGCCGCGCGATAATCCGAGCACGACCCGTGGATCATCGCGGGGTCGCGCCAGGAGCGGCGGTAATCCGCGAGCATCTCGGGATCGAAATCCGAGATCCTGGTCGCACCCCACCCGACAAGACAGGTCTCGTAGAAGAAATCCGGATCGTTGCCGATCAGCCGTTCCGGGAAGGGCTCGGGCTGCGAGAGGAAATACCAGTGCCAGTAGGAGCCCGCGACCTTGCGGTTGGTCTCCATGAACATGGCCCAGGTCGGCACAATGTCCATCACGGTGAGGCTTAGGACAGCATCGGGATGATCGAGCGCCAGCCGATGGGCCGTGCGGCCGCCGCGATCATGCCCGACCAGGTGAAAGCGCTCGAAGCCGAGCGCGCGCATCAGCGCGAGCTGGTCGGCAGCCATCGCGCGGAAGGAATAGTTCGACTTGTCGGGAAGGCAGCGCGGCTTGGCGGAGTCGCCATAACCCCGCAGGTCGGCGCAGACGACCGTGTAGGCCGTAGCCAGCCTCGGGGCCACCCGCGCCCACATCGCCTTGTTCTGCGGAAAACCGTGGAGCAGCAGAACGGGCGGCCCCGATCCGCCGACCACGCACGAAATCTCGACGCCGCCGATGCCGACGGTTCGGCTGGAAAAGCCTTCAAACATGCCTCTGCTCCTGCTTCGCCCGCACGCGCTTGAGAAACTTGGCCGCGTCGACGATGGCGCGTTCATGAGTTCCCTCGCCGATCAGTCCCGCCTCATCGGAACATCGAACCAGAAAGCTGAGCTTTCGGCCCTCGATTGTCCTGAGTTCGACATCCGCGGTCACGGTCATTCCGACCGGCGTCGCAGCTACGTGGCTGACGTCGATATGCGTGCCGACCGTCTTGAATTCCACCGGCAGCGCGGAGCGCAGCAACTCGATGCAGGCCCACTCGATGAACCCGACCATGAATGCCGTGGCAAAGACCGGCGGCATCGAGGTGAACCCGGTGAAGGTGCCCGATAGCGCCGGCACGGTAAGACGCTCATCGACCCGCAGCCGCAATTGATGCCGGGCTCCGACGATCAGCCCTTCGGCTTCCTGTGACATGTCGGCTCGAGCTTGGGAGGCTGATGTAGACCGATCAATGGGATGTCTGGGCCACGATCTTCACGGGGCACCCCATCCTTCCGGGCGCAAGACGGTCGGACGATCAGGTCCCGCCAGCGCATCGCGCAGCTCTTCCTGGATCGACGCAATATCGGCCTTGCTCCGCGGCAGGTCACGCGCGGGCAATCGCTTCTCGAAGGCAATGGTTGCCGGGCGATGGCTGAGGAAGAACAGATGGTCGGCAAGCTCGACAGCTTCCGCCAGGCCATGCGTGACGCAGAGCGTGGTGATCCTCTCCCGCCGCGTCAGTGCGCCGAGTTCCTCGCGTAACCGCGACGAAGTCGCCTCATCAAGCGAGACGAAGGGCTCGTCCAGCAACAGCAGCGTGGGCCGCACCGCGAAGGCGCGCGCGATCGCCACGCGCCGCGCGAGCCCGAGCGAAAGCTCGCCGGGATAGTGCGCCATGTGAGCGCCGAGGCCGAGCGTCTCGACCAGCGGTCCGAGATCGGCGTCTGCTTTCCCGGCCGGGAGCACCAGGCGGATATTTTCCTCGACGGTGCGCCACGGCAATAAACGCGGCTCCTGAAATACGATGCCGAGCCGTTGTGATGGCGGGATGCGGCGCGTCCCTCTGAAATCGCAATCGAGCCCGGCGGCGATGCGCAACAGCGTGGTCTTGCCGCAGCCGGACGGCCCCATCAGGGCGCCAAACGTACCGGCCGTCAGCCTCAGCGTCAGACCGCGGATCACCTCGATTGGATTTCCGTCGGCAGAGGGGAACGTCTTGCTGTCGATACGAAGCTCAAGCGCGTCTTCGCCAGCGTTGGGCTCGTCTTTCAATTGGCTGCACCAGAAGGTTTTCAATCGTCAGCATCACTGCGATGAACGTTAACGCATAGGCGAGTATCCTGGTCAAATCGAACAGGGAAAAGGCCGAGCCGAGCACGAATCCGACGCCATTCGGGCGCCCGATCAGTTCCGCCACCAGCACGATCTTCCAGGCGATCGAAAGGCCGGAGCGCGATGCCGCGGCGAAATAAGGCACGAGCTGCGGAATGAGCACGTGGCGCAGGCGGACGCTGCCGGTCAGACGGAATGCCTGCGCCATTTCGTCCAGTTCCGGATCGAGCGAGCGGGCGCCCTCGCGCACCACGACGACCACGTTCGGCAGCTTGTTCAGCGCGACCGCGAGAATCGCCGCGGTTTCGGTCAGCCCGATCCAGATATAGGCGAAGATGATGGTCACCAGCGCCGGCAGGTTGAGCAGCACGACCAGCCACGGATCGCCGTATCGATCCGCCGTCTTCCAGCGGCCCATGGCAAAGCCGGCGAGCGAGCCCAGCACCAGCGCGATCGCGAACGACACGATGACCCGCGCCAGCGTGACGCCCATCTGGTACGGCAGCTCTCCATTGGCCGTCTCGGTAACGATCTCGGACGCAACCGCCAGCGGACCCGGCAGCATCCGCGAATGGGCGAGCGCGGCCGCAACGGCCCAGACGGCGAGGAGGGCGATGATCGACAGGAGGCGCGCCAACTCTGTTTCCCCAAGTAAAGGACGATTCTCTTCGTCCCTGGCCGATGATCCATCAGAACCGCGGCCTCCGCACTTCATCGGAAGTCGTATGCGTCG
>NZ_DAIDJE010000141.1 GCF_027451485.1 Bradyrhizobium sp. | reverse complement strand
TGTTACGGCAGGAGGGGGCGCGCGGAAGGATGCTGCCGCCGAATCCGGAGCGGCCGGAAGAGGGATGCGGCCTGATCGTGCTCGCGATGGGCAAGATGGGCGCCGGTGAATTGAATTTCTCCAGCGATATCGACCTGATCGTTTTTTACGATGCCGAGGCATCTTCGCTGGCGCCCGACATCGAACCGCAGCCGTTCTTCGTTCGCATCGCACAGGGCCTGTCGCGGATGCTGCAGCAACGAAGCGGGGAGGGTTACGTCTTTCGGGTCGATTTGCGGCTGCGCCCCGATCCAGCCTCGACGCCGCTGGCAATATCAACCGCCTCGGCGTTGCACTATTACGAGCGGGAAGGTCGCACGTGGGAGCGCGCCGCCATGATCAAGGCGAAACCCTGCGCTGGCGATCTCAAAGCCGGCGAGGCGCTGATGGCGGAGCTTGCGCCGTTTGTGTGGCGCAAGCATCTGGATTTCGCCGCACTCGCCGACGTGCATGACATGAAGCGGCAGATGCAGACCTATCGTGGGCAAAGCGAGATCACGGTCGAAGGCCATAATGTCAAGATTGGCCGCGGCGGCATCCGCGAAATTGAATTTTTCGCCCAAACCCAGCAGCTGATTGCCGGCGGCCGGCACCCCGAATTGCGGGTGCGGCCGACGCTCGAAGCGCTCGGCCGGCTGGCGTCAGGTAGCTGGATCACTGCCGAAGCGCGCGACCAGTTGACCTCGGCTTACGAATTCCTGCGCCGCGTCGAACACCGTCTGCAAATGGTGGCCGACGAGCAGACGCATGCGTTGCCCGATGATCCCGAGGCGGTTGAGAAATTTGCACGGTTTCTCGGCTATGAGAGTCGGGCCGCGTTTGCGAGCGATCTGCTCGAGCATCTCAAGGTCGTGCAGGGGCATTACGCGAAGCTGTTTGAAGGCGATCCCGCAGGGACCGCCAAATTGCCGGATGTAGATTACTCGGCCGGGCCCGACGATCCACGCCTGATCGACCGCCTTACCGCCCTTGGCTTCAAGAAGCCGGTCGCGGTGGCCGGGACCGTTCAGCATTGGCTGCAGGGCGACTATCGCGTATTCCGAGTGGAGGCAACCCGCCGCTCCTTCGTCGAATTTCTCCCCTCTCTGATCGAGGGGCTTGCCAACGCCGAATATCCCGACAACGCCATCGTCGTCTTCGACGGCTTTCTGCAGGCCCTGCAGCGCGGCGGCCGCCTGTTCGTTTTGCTTAGTCAGAACCGCGACCTTGTCGCGCTCGTCGCATTGATTCTGGGGGCGGCGCCACGGCTCGGCGACATGCTCCCGCGTCAGCCGCAAATCATGGACGGGCTGATCGATCCGCGCTTCTTCGGTGCCATGCCGGACCGGAACGAATTGTCGGCGCGTCTGGCCACAACGCTCCAGGACGCCGGTTCCTACGAGGAATTCTTGGACCGGCTCCGGCTGTTTGGCCGGGAAAGCCTGTTCCTGATTGGAACGCGCATCTTATCCGGCACTGTCTCGGCGCAGCAGGCGGGCATTGCATTCGCCGACGTCGCCGAAGGCATCGTTCACACTGTGCATGGCTTGGTAAGCGAGCAGTTCACCGCCCAATACGGCCGGATCAAGGGACAGGAGACGGCGATCCTGGCGATGGGCAGGCTAGGAAGCCGCGAGATGACGGCGGCTTCCGATCTCGATCTCATTCTGCTCTATGACTTCGATGCATATCATCCGGATTCCGACGGCCCCAGACCGCTGCACGGTGGGCAATATTTTGCCCGCTTCACCCAGCGGCTGATCAGCGCGTTCACCACCCGCACGAATTACGGCGTCCTGTACGACATCGACATGCGGTTGCGGCCGTCGGGCCGTGCGGGTCCTGTCGCCTCGCACGTCGATGCTTTCGCTGAATATCAGGACAAGGAGGCCTGGACTTGGGAGCACATGGCCCTGACCCGAGCGCGGGTGATCTCGGGGTCGGAGGATTTCCGCGCCAGGATTGAGGCCATTATTCGCGCAGTCCTCACTCGACCGCGGGAG
>NZ_DAIDJE010000140.1 GCF_027451485.1 Bradyrhizobium sp. | reverse complement strand
CGATTTGCAGCGGAGCGGCTTCGATACCGTTCCGCTTCAGGTGCAGTTCTACCGCAAGTTCTCCGTGCCTCTGTTCGCGCTGATCATGTCGCTGATCTCGATTCCCTTCGCGTTCCTGGCCGGCAACCGCGGCGCGATGGCCGGCGTCGGGATCAGCCTCGGCATTGCCATCGCCTACTTCGCCCTGAACATCTTCTTCGAGCAGGTGGGCAACGTCAATCTCCTCCCCGCCGCCTTCGCCGCCTGGTCCCCCGACCTGATGTTCTCCCTCGCCGGCCTGTACTTCTTCACGCGGATGCGCACCTGAGCCACGCGGCCGATTCTGCGCCACGCGAGACCCTGAAGTACCCGCATGAAGCAATTCCAAGTTCGAACCCTGATGATCTTTCTGGCTGCCGCGGCGGCGCCCGCGATCGGCCGCGAAGTCGCTAAGTCGCTATTCAGCAGCACCTGCGGGACGCTGCCGAATGCAACGTGCCACTGATCCAAACGCTCGCCCAGGCCGGGCAATCCGCAGCGCGGCGAAACGCCGGATGCCGGGATGAACCCCTAAAGTCCGCGCGATCTCAACCGCGAGGCGTTTGCCGTGCGGCAGGCTTTCGACGTCCACCGGGACGGCGATCGCACACCGCGATCATCGAGGTCCTGAAGACGCTTCGCCGCCTGCCCGCGTGCTCGCCGCTGGCAGCGCTTGTGGCCATCGCGAACAATAATTGCGCTCTACGTTGAGTCCCTAATTTGGCGGCTCGCGCTCGCGGCTTCACCGAGCCCCGGCTACGCGCCCGACCTGCGCAAGAAGCGCCTGGAATCTCGGATCCGGGCGAAGCCCGTCGAAACAGGCTTGCCAACGAATCGTGAGCACGTCCGGCTCGCGCGCTTGCCAGGCGCGCTCCATGTCGCGGATCGCGTCGTCGTTCCTCCCCAGCCGCGCATACAGGATTGCCGGAATGGTCATGTCGACGGAGCCCTTCTCTGCTTCGGCTTCGATCTGCCGCCCCAGTCTTAGCGCCTCGGCGGCATGGCCCTCGTCAATGGCGAGGTTCGCCCGGTGCCCGAGATTGGCTTCGTCGGCATCGGCCGCGAGCCGCCATTCCGCCATCGCGTGGACTGTGTCGCCTTCGCCGTCGTAAAGCCGGGCCAGGCGGCAGTGCAGTTCCGCCGCCGGCCGCCCGGCGGCGAGCATCTGCCGGGCAACAGCGATGCCGTCGTCGAAGCGCCGCCAGTCGTAATACAACTCCAGCAGGCCGGCCACGAAGCCGATGTACGCTGAGTCCAGCGTCATCGCCCGGCGCACGTCCTTTTCGGCTTCGGGAAAATTGCCCAGCATCTCTTCGGTCGCCCCCAGCCGGTACCAGGCGCGCGGAAGATTCGGATTCAGATGGAGCGCGTCCCGGTACTGGCTTTCAGCGGCCGTCCACCGCCAACTCGAGTATTCAAGCACGCCCATCGCGGAGTGCGCCTCCGGGCTGGATGGGTTCAACGCCAGCGCCCGGCTCGCCGCCTCGCGCCCAAACCGCACCGCGTCGTCCTTGTTCATCCCGCCGTTGGCCGCGAACATGCCGTACGCGTCCGCGATGCCGACGTACGCCTTGGCATAGTTGGGCGATAAGGCCGCGGCCTTGCGGAACATCTCGATCGCCGAACGCATCTGGTTGGGCCGGCGCGTCTGCCACAGGAACCGTCCTTCCAGATAGAGGTCGCGGGCCTCGGGACTTATCGACGCATCGCCGGCAGGTTCCTTCTGCTTTGCATTCACATGGGAGTGGCGAGATGCCAACGTCCACAGCAGTCCCGCCGCAAGCACGGCGCCGGCAGCGACCATCCATGGACGATAGCTCCGAGGCCGGCGTGCTCCCTCAGCGCTGCGTAACTCCTGCGCATTTTCCGGCACCGCGCGCCAGCCGAACACCGGCACGTAACTGCCCGGCGGAAGATCTATTCGTACTGGATCAGTACCGCCATGGATCTCATAGTACTCTCGCAGCTTGTGGCGGAGCCTCGTGCCCTCCATCCGGACGATGTTATCGGCCTTCGGATCGAACGTGTCGCCGCGGCCGAACACCATCGCGCCGACCCAATACTCCTTGATCTGCGCGGATTGGCCCGCAAGAACTATTTCCACCACTTCCGTAAGGAAGTGCTTCAGACGGGCAGACCGCGCGAAAACGGGAGAAGTGACGATCCTCTGTAACTGCCCGCGGACAGCGTCCGCGGTTGGGATGCCGCGAAGGCTGGAATTCGCTTCGCCCATACCTAAGACCGCTCATAGGAGTATACCACGGGATGTTACGGTAAGTTACCCCGAGATTACTCCCATCTCCACTAACACAACCTATAGCATTCTCCGAAGGAGGATTTTCCGTGTACAGCAACCTTTTCCATTTCCTGCCTTTCAGAATGGTTAATCCAGCGGCGCCGCGAAAGGTCTCGTTCCTCGTCTTGCCAGTGCTGCTCGCCAGTTCCTTACAACCTGCCTTCGCGGCCAAACCGGGCGGCAACAGCCTGGATACGAGCTTTGGTGACGGCGGCCTGATCATCGGGACGGGTGGGGCTGGGAACGCGATTGCGCTCCAGTCCCTCACCGGGGGGAACACGGGCGATCCTTACAAGATCGTGGCCGCCGGCTGGAACTGTAGTGGCACCAACCTACTCACGGACTACAACTGTCTGTTCGTCGTGACCCGGTTCAACTCCGACGGGTCACTAGACACGACGTTCGGCGACAATGGCCAAATCACGATCAAGTTTTCTCCCGGTTTCTATAACAATCAGGA
>NZ_DAIDJE010000139.1 GCF_027451485.1 Bradyrhizobium sp. | reverse complement strand
CGCCAGGCCCGAGGCCAGCATCAGCCCAACGGCAGCGGTGGATAGCATCAAATGTCTACGCATGTCGTCTCCTCCAATGTTCGAAATTGAATGAGCGAACGTGCAGGGGCCGCGGAAGTTCCGCAGGGGAAAACGCTTCATCTGCCGAGGGTGCCTGGAATCCGCTGCGAATGAGCGGCTGGTCGGCTCGCTAGTCTCGCGGGAGTTGCAGGCGCGGGTCTGCTCGCCGAACAACCCCCGCAGGAGGAGCCGAGGCTTCCGTCACCGGTCCGGAGGTTCATTGCGCGTTCATTGAAACTATATGCTTGACGCCCCAGCAGCGACTAGACAACCGCATCCCGCGCCCAACGTCCGTGATACGCCCCTCGTGAAAGGGCGCGAGACGGGCAAAGAGGTGCCAGTGATTTGCCCGAAGGCACAAGGGGATTCTTTCCCTTGAGGAGGGCGTAATCATAAGTGCCGGAGGTCTCGGTGCCGCAGGTGTACGCTTCGCTCGTGATGGCTTTGTACAGAGAAGACAAACGACGCGAAGGGCACAAGAGGCGAAACGGAGGTGCATCTGTTGGGCGCAAACCAGGACGCAGAAGGTGGAATCGCTCGCCGTGCAGTCTCAGATTGCGCAGCAATGATCGCCAAGCATCTTCAGCTAGAGCGTTCCTACTGCCCGTAGACAGTCGGCAAGCTTCTCGGCCGCAGGGGACAATCGGCGACCGACGAGCCAAGCCAGCACGAAAGCTCCAGGCGCGGGCAACTGCTCCACCATCAGGACGTGCAGCGCCCCCAGCTTAGCGAAATACGCCGCCACGTCGGACGACAGGACCCATATCAAGCGCGACGAATTGAGAAGCGCGACATTGGCCTGGATCGAGGATGATTCAACCGACGCCTTGGCCGGACGCCGCTTGGTCTTACGAAAGTGAGACTCGATGGCCGAGCGCATCGCGGTGCCGGCCTCGGGAAAAATCCATGGCTGCTCGTAGAGCTGATCCCAATCGAGCGATCGACGCGAGGCCAAAGGATGTTTGACCCCGCAAACGGCCACGACACTCGGCCGATAGAGATCCTCGGTCTTGACGTCGGATAAGTCCTGCTCGTGGCCAAACCGGCCGACCAGAAGATCGATCTGACCAGTGCGTAAGCGCCCCAGCAACTCGTCCATGGCGCCTTCCCGGATGTTGACAGCGATTTCCGAAGACTGCTCCATCAGAAGCTTGAGCGCGGTCGGGACGACGACATAGCAGGAGCTGACGCCGGCCCCGAGGCGAACCGTTCCGACCAGGCCGTCATGAATCGCCTCGATTTCATCCTGCGTACGGTCGAGCTCCGCCAGGAAGCCGACCGCCCGGCGGATCAGGGCGCGTCCCGCCGCGGTCGGCCGCAAGGTGCGTCCGACGCGTTCGAAGAGCACGACGCGGAGATCGGATGCGAGCTCCCGCAGCAAGCGCGACGCGGCGGGCTGGGTCAGATTGACCTCGCGAGCGGCCGCGCTGAGCGTGCCGGTTCGATCCATTGCCGCCAGCAACGCTAGCTGCGATAGGCGGAGGCGGTTGATCAGCGGCTCCCGCTGCACCGTCGAGAACGGCATCTCAAAACATACCAGTTAAATCATAAGATGTGACGAACACGGCATTTGTTTAATATACCATCCTGGTGATCATGCCAGCGAGTCCGAGGCTGCCCACCCGATCGATCAGAGGTCTCATGTCCAGCAGTTCCGGTTTCATCGACAAGCACGGCCTTTGGACCGAGGACCAGCGCGCACGATCGAAGGAGGTGACCGACCGGATCGCCAAGGACGGCGTCAAGCTGGTGCGCGTGGCCTGGAGCGATCCGCACGGGGTCTCGCGCGCGAAAACCGTTACCTCCGAGGTCTTTCGCGGCGCCATGACGAACGGCTACAACATCAATGTTGCGACGGCGACGCTCGACGCGTCCGGGGCCCGGGTCTTCTCATCATTCACCCGCGGCGGCGGCCTGGGACTAGAGGAGATGACCGGGTCGCCCAACCTGATCATCGTCCCGGACCCCTTCACCTTTCGGGTATTGCCGTGGGAACCGACCGTCGGCTGGGTGCTGTGCGACGATTACTTCACATCGGGACGGCCATTCCATTTCTCACCGCGACACGTGTTGAGGAAGCAGGTCGAGCGTCTCAACGGCCGTGGTCTTCGCAGCGTCGTCGGTCTGGAGGTGGAGTGGTACTTGCTTCGCCTTGCCGACGATCGACTGACCGAGCAAAATCTCGGCGCACCGGGAATCAAGGGGCGTGCGTTACGCGCCTATCCTGTCGAGCCCGGCTACTCGTTCCATTCGGAAACCAGCTTCGATCTCATGCACGAGCCGATCGCGAGATTGGCAAGCGCTTACGAAGCTCTGGATCTACCTGTCCGATCCTTCGAGAACGAATGGGGACCCGGCCAGGTGGAGTGCACCTTCGGGCCGGCAGATGCCCTCCGCGCAGCCGACAACTTGCTGCTCTTCCGTACCGCCACGCGGCAGATCATGCGACGGATGGGCTATCTCGCAAGCTTCATGTGCCGCCCGAAAGTGAAGGGCCTCTATTCGAGCGGATGGCACCTGCACCAATCTCTCGTCGATTCGGCCGGGGCCAACGCGTTCACGCCGAGCGAAAGCGGCATTCCGCTTTCCAGCCTGGGCATGTCTTATTTAGGCGGCTTGCTAGCTCACGGCATTCCCGCCACGGTATTCGCCAATCCCACCGTCAATGCCTACCGTCGTTTCCGCGCCAATTCGCTCGCGCCGGACCGGCTGGCCTGGGGCAATGACCATCGCGGCGTGATGCTGAGGATATTGGGAGAGCCTGGCGATCCTGCCTCCCGGATCGAGAACCGTTTGGGAGAGCCATCGGCCAATCCTTATCTCTACGTTGCCTCGCAGATCATCACTGGCCTCGATGGTATCGACAACTCACTTGATCCGGGTGCGCCGGACACCGATCCCTACAGCACGGATCGCACCAGGTTGCCGAAGAGTTTGCCATTGGCGCTCGACAGCCTCTCGCAATCTGCGCTGTTTCGCCGGGAGATGGGCGACCTGTTCGTAAACTACTATCTCGCGCTGAAGCGCAAGGAGGCGGACCGCTTCGCTGAGTTCGTCGCCGCCAACAGCCTGGATCCGTCGAGCGATGAGATCACGGACTGGGAGCAGAACGAGTATTTTGATTTTTTCTAGCCCACTTCTGCGGGGTGCTGACCCATGACCCACATCGAACGCCGCACGCAAGCCTATGATTGGGATGACCTGGTCCAGGAGGACCGCGTCCATGAGTCGCTTTATACGGATCCCGCCATCTTCGAAGCCGAGATGCGGTCCGTGTTCGGCGGCACCTGGGTCTATCTCGCTCACGAGAGCCAGATTCCGGAACGCAATGATTACATCACGGCGAGGCTCGGTCTGCGTCCGCTCATCGTCACGCGTGACAACGAGGGCGTGATCCGCGCCCTGTTCAATCGATGCACCCACCGGGGGACGACGCTCTGCCGTTTCGAGAAAGGCAACAAGCGCGCGTTCCAGTGTCCCTATCACGGCTGGAATTTCCAGAACGACGGCAAGCTGCGCGGCGTGCCGTGGCCCGACGGTTACGCGGAAAATCCTGCACATGATGCCAAATTCAACCTGGCGCAGGTGCCGCGGGTGGAATCTTATCGCGGGTTCATCTTCGCCACGCTAAACGAAGCGATGCCGTCGCTGAGCGACCATCTCGGGCCAATCAAGCGTCCGCTGGACGAGTGGATCGATCGCAACCCGGGTGGAAAGATCATCGTCTGCGAAGCCAATCGCATCAAGTACAAGGGGAATTGGAAGCTCGCCTACGACAATTCCGGCGACGGTTACCATGTGCTGTATTCGCACCGCTCGCTGCTCGAAACGGAAAACCGCTTTCAGGACGAGGCGACCGAGAAGGGCATGTCCTACTACAAGAACTCGCCCGACGAGCAGCCGATGTATATCCAGTACATGGGCAACGGACATCACTTCAAGGACAAGCGGCCGAACTTGCAGCCGCGGACGGGCGGCCTTTGGGCGATCGAATCGCTGCACCCCGGCATGGAGCACGTCGCCGAGAAGCTGCGAAGCCGGTTTGGCGCAAAGGCCGAGTCGTTTCTGGACTTGGCGGGATCGGAGCCGGTCAACATAAACATCTTTCCCAACCTGTCGCTGCTCGGCAACCACATCCAGGTGTTTCAGCCGATCTCGTACGACGAGACCGACACCATCTGGTACGGCACCAAGATCGAGGATGTTGACGGCACGATGGGCCCTGACGTGCTGAACGATATCAACACCCTTCGGATGCGGACGCAGGAAGGTTTTCCGAACTTCGGCGAAGTCGACGACGTCACCAACTTCGAACAGATTCAGCGTGGTCTGCGCTGCCGGGAAGACGAATGGATCTACATGAACCGGGGCCTCGACATCCCCGGCCGCATCAAGACGCTCGAAGATGGCACGCTGAAGGGGCCGGCGACGGACGAAGTCTTCATGCGCGAATACATCAAAGAATGGAAACGTCTAATGAAAACGCAGCCGAAGCTGACCATTCGTCGGGAGCCCTAGATGAGCACGACTTCCCTCAGCCGTGATCCGGCACGCTATTCCTACTATGTCGATGATGCGGCCTATCGGGAATTGATTGCGGACTTTCACCGCATCAGAACCGAAGAGCCTACGGTCGAGGATCCTGCCGAGCGTGATTTTTTCCGGCGACTGGTTGAACGCGAGGCACGCCTTCTCGACAGGCTTGATTTCACCGGCTGGATGGCGAGCTATGCGGATGAATGCTTCTATTGGGTGCCGAGCACTCCAAATGGAGGCGATCCGCGCAGCGAAATCGCCGTGATGTTCGATGACCGCCGCAGGCTTGGAGACCGCGTCTATCGCCTGTCGACGGGCTTTGCCTGGTCGCAGGCACCCTCATCGAGGACTGTTCGGGTGGTGTCGAATGTCGAGGTATTCGATTGCTTGAATGCGGACCAGAAGCTCGTGCGATCGAACTTCATGATCAATGAGTTCTGGGACGACGAAACCCGGGTACTCGCCGGTTGGGCCGGGCACCGCTTCCGAAGGTACGACGGGAAATGGAAGATTTCTGCCAAGCAGGTGAATCTGCTTCAGTGTGATCAATGTATCCGCAATCCCAGCATCATCTTGTGAATAGTCTTCCTGTTGCGGGTTTCTCTGCTCGTCTCTTGGACGCAAAGCGGAAACGCCGTCGGAAGAGCATGTCTCAGAAGGGTCATCTTCAACCGGTCCGGCCGAAGCTGGCAGCCGATTGATCTCTGCTCGACCCCGAAAGCGCAGAAACGCAGTCCGGTGCGGTGCAATAGGTTCGGGTTCATTGCGGGCCATCGGAAGGAAGTTCTGCCGCCCGCAGCTTTCGCTGGCGAACTTATCTGCGAAGGTGATGGCACCCGACCCCGACAACCGGCGCCGACGGGATCGGGCGCCGATCCAGCGCGCCAGCCCACCAGAATCGCGCATATTGCCACCCAACAGCCGCAAACCGGTGTTTTCCTCACAGGGCATCACGGCGCAAACAGGGAGGCATCTGATGACAATGAGGCCGGATCCCACGTTTCATGCATCGCCGAGGCTGGCGATGGAAGCTCCCGCGGAAAACTTCGCCTATATGCTGCTGCTCTGTCCGGATTTTTCGAAGCCGGACGCGCTCGCGGTCGTTGACGTCAACCCGTCGTCGCAGACCTATAGTCAGATCGTCCACACGGTCGTGATGCCGAACAAGGGCGACGAGTTTCATCACTTCGGCTGGAACGCCTGCTCGTCGGCGCTGTCGCCGCTCGCAGGCCACGCCTTCGTCGAGCGACGCTATCTCGTCATTCCCGGAATCCGCTCCTCGCGGATCTATATCGTGGACACCAAGCCCGATCCCACCAAGGCACGGATTCACAAGATCATCGAGCCCGAAGAGGTGTTCAAGAAGACCGGCTACTCGCGGCCGCATACGATCCATTGCGGGCCTGAAGGCATCTATGTCAGCACGCTCGGCGGCGGCGGAAAGGATGGCACCGAGGGACCTCCCGGTGTGTTCATCATGGATTGCGAGACATTCGAGGTGCTCGGGCGTTGGGAGATCGATCGAGGCCCGCAAAAGCTGCATTATGACTTCTGGTGGAACCTGCCACGCGACTACATGGTGACAAGCGAATGGGCGCTGCCGCCGCAGTTCGAGAACGGCATCGTTGCCGAAGATCTGCTTGCCAACAAATATGGTCACCGGCTCCACTTCTGGGACTTGCGGGAGCGGCGTCACACGCAAACCA
The DNA here is from genome assembly GCF_027451485.1 of Bradyrhizobium sp. Taxonomy (GTDB): domain Bacteria; phylum Pseudomonadota; class Alphaproteobacteria; order Rhizobiales; family Xanthobacteraceae; genus Bradyrhizobium. The sequence goes on along the minus strand of NZ_DAIDJE010000139.1, from coordinate 96,701 downwards.
TCGATCTCGGCGCCAACCATCAGATGGCGCTGGAGGTGCGGCCCGCCCACGATCCGGTTCGTGAATACGGCTTTGTCGGCGTCGTCGTCGACACCACGAACCTCGAGGCCTCGATCTTCACCTGGTGGCGCGAGGACGGAAAATTCCACGCAGAAAAGACCGCGACCATCCCGCCCGAGCCGGCCGCGAAGGAGAAGCTGCCGCCGCTGCTGCAGGGTTTTGGCGCGGTGCCTCCGCTCGTGACCGACATCGACCTGTCGATGGACGACCGCTTTCTGTACGTTTCCTGCTGGGGCACCGGCGAGATGCGGCAATACGACGTCCGCGATCCCAGAAAGCCGAAGCTTGCTGGCTCCGTGCACATCGGCGGCATCGCACGCCGCACGCCGCACCCGAGCGGCAAGGCTTACGCGGGCGGTCCGCAAATGGTCGAAATCAGCCGTGACGGCAAACGCGTCTACTGGACGAACTCGCTCTACTCGACATGGGACAAGCAGTTCTATCCCGACGGAATGCCTGGGGCGGCCGTGATGGCCAACGCGGGCCCCAGCGGTGGGCTCGAACTCGCCAGCGACTATTGGGTGAATTGTCCCGACGGATATCGGCCTCATCAGATCCGGCTCGAGGGCGGGGACTGCTCGACCGACTCTTTCTGTTATCCGTCGGCTTAAATTGAGCCAAGGCGATTGGACAGGCGCCTGGCTTTGGCTGGCCGTCATTGCGAGCGGCCTCTTTCACGGCGCCAACCCGGGAATGGGGTGGCCGCTCGCAGTCTCTGCGGGACTGATGGAAAAAAGTCCGCGCGCGCTGTTTCTGACGCTTTTGCCTTTGTCAGTCGGGCATTTGCTGGCAGTCCTCGTGATACTGTTGCCGTTCGGGCTGCTGCTCGCGCTTGCCGAATGGCGGCACGACATCCAGATTGCTGCGGCCCTTGTCGTTATCGGGTTTGGCATCTTCCGCCTGCTTGATCGCCGCCATCCGAGGTCGCTGGCAAGGATACCGCCAACGCAACTCGGACTCTGGTCATTTGCGATCGCGATCGCGCACGGAGCGGGACTCATGCTCGTGCCGATCTATCTCGGACTTTGCCGCTCCGATGCGTCCGGCCACGCCGCCGCCGCCCCGCTTGTCGAAGGCAATCTCGCCGTCGCGGTTCTCGTCGCCATTGTCCATGTCATCGCAATGATCGGCGCCGGCGGATGCCTGGCCTGGCTCGTCTACCGCTACTTGGGCCTGAGATTCGTCTCGCGGGGCTGGTTCAATCTGGATGCGGTCTGGGCGATCAGCCTCATCCTGGTCGGTACGATCGCGCTGGGGTTTAATCTTGGCGCGGCCTAATCGCTACTTGCGCAAAGGCACGCCCTTGGTGGTGAAGCGTTGCATCCGCGCGCCGCCGCGCACCGGCCGCCGGGTGCCCGCGGCCTTGCCGGTGCCGGGCGGCTGATAGGACGGCACGAGCTGGTCGGGGCGCGAGCCGATCAGGTCGCTGCGCCCCATCTGCCGCAGCGCCTCGCGCAGCACCGGCCAGTTGTCAGGGTCGTGATAGCGCAGGAACGCCTTGTGCAGCCGTCGCTGCTTCAGTCCCTTGATCGCCTCGACCCTGTCGCTGCCGCCGCGCCGCACGCCGCGCAACGGATTGACGCCGGTGTGGTACATCGCCGTCGCCGTCGCCATCGGCGAGGGCAGGAACGTCTGCACCTGGTCGGCGCGGTAGCGGTTCTTCTTGAGCCAGAGCGCGAGGTTCATCATGTCCTCGTCGGTCGTGCCGGGATGCGCGGCGATGAAATAGGGGATCAGATAATATTTCTTGCCGGCCTGTTTCGCCGCGGCATCGAACATCTGCTTGAAACGATGATAGGCGCCGATTCCCGGCTTCATCATCTTGTCGAGCGGCCCGCGCTCGGTGTGCTCGGGCGCAATCTTCAGGTAACCGCCGACGTGATGGCTAACGAGCTCCTTGACGTATTCGGGGCTCTTCACCGCAAGATCATAGCGGACGCCGGACGCGACCATCACCCTCTTGACGCCCTTCACCTCGCGCACCTTGCGATAGAGGCGGATCAGATCGTCGTGCGAGGTGTTGAGGTTCTCGCAAATGTCCGGAAAGACGCAGGACGGCCGCCGGCACAGCGCCTCGACCTTCGGATCCTTGCACGCCATGCGGTACATGTTGGCGGTCGGGCCGCCAATGTCGGAGATGACGCCGGTGAAGCCGGGCGTGCGGTCCCGAATCCGCTCGATCTCGCGCAGGACCGAGGCTTCCGAGCGGTTCTGGATGATGCGGCCCTCGTGCTCGGTGATCGAACAGAACGTGCAGCCGCCGAAGCAGCCGCGCATGATGGTCACCGAGAACTTGATCATTTCCCAGGCGGGAATTTTTGCGTCACCATAGGAGGGATGCGGCGCGCGGGCATAGGGCAAATCGTAGACCGCATCCATCTCGGCGGTCGTGAGCGGGATCGGCGGTGGATTCAGCCAGAGATCGCGATCGCCATGGCGCTGGACGAGCGGCCGCGCATTGCCGGGATTGCTCTCCCGGTGCAGCACGCGCGACGCCCGCGCATAGGCCTCGCGGTCCTGTTCGACCTGCTCGCAGGACGGCAGGCGGATCACGGTGTCGCCGCGCCGGCGGCTCGCGCCTTCATCCGCCGAGTCGAGGTCGAAGGCCGGCAGCTCGGCGTAATTCTCAGGCACGCGGCGGAACAGCGCGATGCCGCGGATGGAGTCGAGATTGCGCGGAGCCTCGCCGGCGGCGAGCCGGTGCGCGACCTCGACGACGGCGCGCTCTGCGTTGCCATAGATCAGCAGGTCCGCCTTGGCGTCAGCCAATATGGAGCGGCGCACCTTGTCGGACCAATAGTCATAATGCGCGATGCGGCGCAGCGACGCTTCAATGCCGCCGAGCACGATCGGCACTTCCCTGAAGGCTTCACGGCAGCGTTGTGCGTAGACGATGGTGCAACGGTCCGGCCGCCGGCCGCCTTCGCCACCCGGCGTGTAGGCGTCATCGTGGCGCAGACGACGATCGGCCGTGTAGCGGTTGACCATCGAATCCATGTTGCCGCCGGTGATGCCGAAGAACAGCCGTGGTTTTCCCAACGCCTTGAACGGCTCGGCGGACTGCCAGTCGGGCTGCGAGATGATGCCGACCCTGAACCCTTGCGATTCGAGAAGCCTGCCGATGATCGCCATGCCGAAACTCGGATGGTCGACATAGGCATCACCCGTCACCAGCACGATGTCGCAGGCGTCCCAGCCGAGCGCGGTCATTTCGGCGCGGCTCATCGGCAGGAACGGCGCCGGCTTATCCGCGTGTCTCCGGTGGTCAGACCAGGACATCAGGGGTTTCTCGGCGACGGCAAGCGTGTTCATGGCGCTGACAGGTAAGCCCCTGCGAGCGCGAATTCAACCCGTTCCACGCGCCGCCCGATCGACAAGGCCGGCGGTAGGCCCAATAGCACCGCAGAATCACAGGAACTTCGGCAGCACCTTGGTCCACAACGCCTCGGTCGACCTCATCAGCTTGGCGTGCGGCACCAGCGCGTTGTAGGTGTAACAGAACAGCCAATCGACCGGCTGTCGTTTCATGTTGGCCTCCAGCGCGCGCGTCACGGTATCGACGGTGCCGACCAGCGCGTAGCCGAGGTCGATCGATTCTTTCGCGGTCGCAAACTGCTTGGTCTGCGGATCCATCAGGCCACGGCGGAAGCCGAACGGCTCGAACCACGCCTTGCCGGAGAAACGGCCGGAGTCCTCCCATAACGCCATCGCTTCCTCGTCGGTATCCGCAATGATGACATCGCGGAGCAGGCCGGTGCCTTGTCCGCGCGGTTTTCCCGACACCTCGGCATAGAGGTCATAGAGCGGCCCTGCGTAGGCGTCATGCATCGGCGGCAGGATCGCGGTGACGCCCTCGCGCGCTGCCCAGCGAATCGAACCCGGTGAGGAGGCGAATGGCAGAAACACGGGCGGATAGGGCTTTTGGAGCGGCTTCGGCACCACCCCGACCGAGGTCAGCATGCCGTTGTCGACGCCCTTGCCGTATCTCACGGTGGTCTCGAGATCCCACGGCGTCGCGCCGGCCGGCACCTTCCAGTACTTGCCCTGGAAGGTCAGCATCTCTTCGGTCCAGCATTTCTTGATGATCTGCCAGTTCTCCTCGAACGCCTCGCGGTTGGCCTGATCGATCGCATCATGCTGATGCGGCAAGGTGCCGGAGACGCCATGCGTCTGCTGCGCCATGATGTCGACCCAGCGACGCTGGTAGCCGCGGGCAAAGCCGGCGCAGGCGCGCCCGCCGGTCATGTGATCGAGCATCGCGATGTCCTCGGCGACACGGATCGGGTTGGCGGCGGGCAGCACGATGCCAAGCTGGCCGACGCGGATGCGCTTGGTCTGCATCGCGAAGTAGAGGTCGAGCAGCACGGGGTTGTTGGAAACCTCGAAACCCTCGATGTGAAAGTGATGCTCGGTGAAGCTCACCGAATCGTAGCCGAGGTCGTCGGCGAGTTTGACGAGCTCGGTCAGCTCTTTCAGCATACGCTGGTAGAGCTCGGGTTTCGTCGCAGCCATTCCCGCTTCGATCTCGGCGCGCGAGCCGACGCTCGGCAGACAAAATATCGATGCCTTCATTTTCCTCTCCCGTCCGTCTTGTTGCTGTTGATCGCCGATCGGATCAGGACATCTTAGGAGAGCCAATGGCGATCACCAAGACGGCACGCAGGAGCATGTGAGCAGCCCACGACTTTCCGAAGCTCGTGAAGGCGGGTGCTGCGGAGGAGCAGGAACTTCCGCAAGCGGGCTCCAGCCCAGTTCTGACGGGACGGCTGGCCGTACCCAGCGATGAAGGCGACTTCAATCACCTGTCGTGGGACGATCGCAGCGGTGCCCGAAGCTGTGCCGAAAGACCGGGCTGCAATTTGGCGTAGGACAACCGGCCGCCCAGCTGCTGGGTGAGCAGCATCACGATACGCGACCCGAGGCCCGACGGGCCTTCGTCGCCGTTGTGGCCGACGCCATTGTCCGCGACTGTCAGCTCGATATCCTTTTTCAGAGACAGCTCGACCGTAACCTGGCCGGGCCTGCTGTCCGGAAAAGCGTACTTCAGCGCGTTTGTAACGAGTTCGTTGGTGATGATGCCGATCGCCAAAGCCTGATTATGAGGCAGATCGACATCGTCGCTAACCACCTCGAACGCGATCGGTCCCTCAGGCGCCAGAGACTGGAAGATTTTCTCCACCACGCCACTCAGGAAGTAACGCATGCCGACGAGCCGCGAATCCTGCTTGTGCGAGAGGTGGTCGTAGACCTGCGCAGTGACATGAAGCCGGCGCGCTGTTGCCTCGAGAGCAGAGGCGACAGCGGGCTCCGAGCTTCTGGCCTGCAGGCGGATCATCGCGCTGAGGACTGCCAGGTTGTTCTTGGTGCGATGCGCCATTTCCTGAAGCAGCACGGACTTGGTCTTGTCTGCCTGCATCACTCGCTTCATCTCGGCGCGCAGGAATTCGGCGACCAGCGCGGTGCCGACGGCTGTCATGATAAAGAGACTGTTTTCGGCAAGAGGCGAGCCTATTTCGCTTCGATAACTGATATAGATGCTGACGCCGGCGCCGAACGCCGCCGCGGCGAGACCGGTGCCCCGGTTGAAAATCAGGCCTGACAGAAAAATGCCCGGCAGCAGCAGGAAATAGTTCGGAAATCCGGTCAGCGTCTGCAGCGCCATCTGCAGGATCGCACAGACCATCATGATTGCGGCGGCGATGCAGTACCGCAGAGGAACAGGCAGTCGATGCTCGAGCAGCAACGGATAAAGCTTGTTCATTCGCAGTCAACCGCGTGCCGCCGCCTGGCGTTCCGGCGGCGAACGCCGCATTTTGTCGTGCCGGCAGGGAACGAAATCGACGGACGGGGATGTGGCCGCTGAGCTCGCGTGCGGTCAACGGCTGTTATCGACGAAGTTCACGGGCGTGCCTTTCTCGACGCTGGCTGCCACGCGTTCGGCGTCCCAATTCGTCAGTCGGACGCAGCCGTGCGATTGCGCTCTCGAGATCTTGGCGGGCGAGGGCGTGCCGTGTATGCCATAGCCGTCGCCCGAAAGATTGATCCAGACTGTGCCGACCGGATTGTTGGGTCCGGGCTTGATGGTGAAGGGCTTTCGGGAATGCACGCCCTTGAAGTGATAACGCGGATTGTAATGATAGGTCGGGTTCTGGTCGACTTCGGTGACCCTCAACGTTCCCGAAGGTGAGGGCTTTTCCTCGCTTCCAACCGTTGCCGGGAAAAATCCGATCAGTGCGTTCGACTTGTCGAACAGCTTCACCGTCTGCCGGCTCTTGTCGACCTCGATGTGGTCCGCTTCGGGAGGGGCGGCCTGATCGTCAATCGTGTTCAGGACGACGATGCTTTCGCCGGCGCGATCGAAATCCTTCCCGGGGTTGAGCATCGCGAGCAGTTGCTCACTCATGTGGAATTTCTCGGCGAGTTCTTCTCTCGCGCTGGTATAGCTGAGGCTGGGAAGGCGCTTCATCGCCTCCATCTTCGCCGGGAGCTTGCGCAGAAACGGGCCCGCGACGTCCTTTTGCGTCACGGTGTAGTTCGCGAGCACCGGCTGGTTATCGCTCCGAAGCTTCTTCCAGATGTCCTCGGTGACCTCGTCTGAAGCCGGCAGGTGCTGAGCCTCCGCGTAGGCGCGAAGCGCCTTTCTGGCGTTTGTTCCGAACCTTCCGTCGATCTCGCCGGGCGAGAAGCGCGCGCGATCGAGCAGAACTTCCAGCCGGACGCCGAACGGCGTCGGCTTGTCGCTCGAAAGCCTCTTTGCCGGAGGCCCGGCATTGTTGATGGCGGCCGGATCCATGGTTGCGCCGAACGCTGCGCCAGTCGTGACGGCGACGACCAGCGCCAGGTAGAAGTGCTTCGCGCTCCCAGCCACCACCTTCGCGAACCCTTCTGCTTGCCTCATCGTGACAACGAAAACGGGGGCTACCGCGATCTGTTCCGCGAGCCCGATGATTGGATACGCCGCAGCGCGACCGCTCGCGCCTTCCGACTAGACGATCGGCGTATTCCAGGAACTTCGCGGATCGTTCGTGAGTTAGTGGCCGAACAGAGGCAAGAGGCTGGGTGTCATGAACGAGACGTCCCAATTGGCCAGCGCGATGCTGACGCTGATCTTTGCGGCAGGAATGCTGATCGCAGGGCAATTGTATATGGAAAGCCGCTCTGCAAGGACATCCATCATTCCTGCGGCCCGGGCATCCTCACTGCGGAATCCGAGCCGTGAAGATCTTGTTTTCTCCGCCAAGCCGCATTCTCTTCACTCTCCCCAATTTCATTATCGTCGCCAGTAATGAGACTGATAAAAAGGTTCGCTCCGCTTGCACCAGAACGGCGGCCGCAGGATCCAGAAATGGACGGCAGCGGTCTGTGCTTTGAAACCTTGGATCATGGCGGCGAATATCCCGACCAGATGCCGCAAGCCATCAGGCTGATCGACGCCGAGGGCCGCTCGTGCGTCTATGTCCCGGTCGTGCAGAACGGCAGGGTGGTGGACTGTCTGGGGCGTATGGAAGATACAGAGGACGACTGAAACGTCCGTCCCGCCCTGATGCCGCGGCCGTGTGGCCGCGGCGCCGCCATCAGGCAGCCTTCACGTCTTCGACGAAGCCGATGACCGCCTGCCAGAGCCGGTCGGCCTGGCCGGTCAATTCGTTGGAGTTGTCCAGCGCAATGCGGGCATGCTGATCGGTTTCCGCCGCGGCCTCGAGCACGCCGGCGATATTGCTGGAAACCTCATCGGTACCCGCCGCTGCCTGCTGGACGTTGCGGGCGATCTCGGCGGTCGCTGCACCCTGTTCTTCGACCGCGCTTGCCGTCGTCGTCGCGATCTGGTTGATCTCCATGATGACGGTTTCGATGCCCTTGATGGCGCTCGCGGCTTCCTTGGTCTCGCCCTGGATGGACGAAATCTGCGCCGCGATGTCTTCCGTCGCCCGCGCGGTCTGGGCTGCGAGGTTTTTGACCTCGGAGGCGACGACGGCAAAGCCTCTGCCGGCCTCGCCCGCGCGTGCCGCCTCGATCGTGGCGTTGAGCGCCAGCAGATTGGTTTGCGAGGCGATGCTGTTGATCAGGTTGATCACCTCGCCGATCCGGTCGGCAGCCTGGGACAACCCCTCCATCGTCACCATGGTCCGGCTCGCCTGCTCGGCGGCGCGGCGCGCGACGTTGGCCGAGCTTTGCGCCTGCTGGCCGATCTCGCGGATCGAGGCCGACAGCTCCTCGGCCGCAGAGGCAACCGTCTGAACATTGGCCGAGGCCTGCCCGGACGCAGTGGCGACGGCGCCCGACTGGGATTTGGTGCGTTCGGCAGCTCCGCTCATGGTCATGGCGCCATCGTGCATCCGCTGCGCCGATTCCTTCACCGCGTCGGCAATGTCCTTGACGGCATGCTCGAGCCGCGCGGCAAGTTCTCTCAAGCCCGCTTTGCGGTCCTGCTCGGTCTGCGCCGCGAGGCGGCTCTTCTCCGACTCGACCTCGGCAATTCGAACGGCGTTGTCTTTGAAGATGCTGACGGCGCGCGCCATGTTGCCGATCTGGTCACCTCGCCCGGCGCCCTCGATTTCGACCGTCAGATCGCCGCCGGCGAGCTGCGACATCGTCCGCGTCATCCGCTTGATCAGCGTCGAGATCGAGATCGTAATGAGGCCGGCCAGGATAATGGCAAGCATGCCGCCGGTTATCGCGGCAATTGAGCCGGCGGTCGAGGCATCCTCGGCGATTCTGGCGGCGGTCGAAACGGCCTCGCTGCGATTGGTTTGATATTCGTTGCGGAGCGCTTCGGCGTCCTGGCCGAGTTTGATGCCGGTCTTGACCTGTGCCGCATGGGTCTGCTCGGTCGACGCCACCGAGGCGACCAGCTGAGCGGAGGAGGTCAGCATCTTCTCGACCTGCGCCGGCAATAGAGCGACGACCTTGGCCAAGGCGGGATCGGCCGGCGGCAAAGCCTTTACCGGAGCCAGCTCCCTGCCGACCCGTTCCCGTTCGGCGGTCATGATGTCCAGATCGCCGGCAGACGAGGTGCCGACATAACGGTAGGCGATGGCGCGAAGCGCCTGGACCGCCTGCTCGAGTCGCTGGGCTGCTGGAAGCGCCGCTTCGCCCGCCGCCCCGAGTTCGAGCGTCACGGTCGTCAACGTATTCGTCAGCCGTATGCTGCTGGCGTTCATGGCCTGCAGCGCAGCCTGACGTTTCCTGATTTCCTCGTCCAGCTTGTTGAATACGGCATGGTATTCGGAAAGGCCGCTGCGCAGCCCATCGCCGCGCGGACCGACGGCTTCGCGCAGGGCATCAATCGATTTGTCGAGCGGCTCGAAGGCGGCGAGCGTTTTGCTGCGGTCCGTGGCCGAGCCGGACCGGAAATAGTCGACGCTGACGCGCCGCAGCAGCAGAAGCTGACGGGCAAAGTTGCTGACCGTGTCGGTCGCCACCGATGCTTGCTCGATGTGAGCAACATTGTCCCGCACATCGCGGATCCGAGCGTTGTAGAAGATCGAGGTGCCGGCACTCAACACCATCAGGAGCCCGAAACCGCCGATCAGGCGACCGTTGAGACTGATCCGGTTGGCGACAGACAGCAATGACATCGATGTTGCCTCATTTGCCGTAAGCACGGATGGCGTCGATCTTGTCTTTGCCAAACTGCTTCTGGAATTGGCTTTCAAGGCCGGCGAGTGAGGCCACGAAAGCCGGGCGGTCGATATCTTCGACCACTTTCATGCCGCGGCGGCGCAGCTCCTCGAGGCCGCTTTTTTCGGCCCGGTCGAGATAGGCACGACTGGCCTTGCTTCCGGCGACACCGGCGGCACGCAGCGCTGATCGATCCTCAGGCGAAATGCGTTCGAAAACCTGCTTGGAGATCAGGAAAGCTGCCGGCGAGTAGACATGCCCGGTCAGACACAGATAGTGCTGAACGCGGTCGAAGTTCGTCGCTACGATGGTCGCGATCGGGTTTTCCTCCGCCTGGAATGATCCCGAAGACAGCGCCGCGTAAAGGTCGGGGAATGGCAGGGAGTGTACGTCGGCGCCGATCGCCTTGAAGCTCGCCACCATCACCTCGGATTGCGGTACGCGCAGCTTGAGATTTTTGAGGTCTTCCGGCCGGCGAACGGCGCGGTCAAAGGTGGTGAGATGGCGCAGGCCGTTTTCGCCCCAGGCGAGGCCGACGATGCCCTTCGGTTCCAGACGCGCCAGGGCCGCCTTGCCGATCTCGCCGTCCATCACGGCGCGGGCGTGACCGAGGTCGCGAAACAGGAACGGGATATCGAAGATGCTGAGTTCGGGCGCGATCGCCGTAAAGACTGCAGAGGAAGTAAAGGTCATGTCGAGCGTGCCGGCAGCGACGTCCTGGCACATCTCCAGCTCACCGCCGGTTTCGCCGGCAGGATAGAGTTCGACCCTCAGCCGGCCGCCGCAATTGTGCTCAACGTAAGTGGCGAACTCCAGCGCACCGGCGCCGAATTGAGAGTCCCTCGGATTGATGAAACCCATCCGCAATACCTGCGGCTGGATCGCCGAATAGGCGCGCCGGCTCGAAAGGCTCGAGGTGATGGCGGCCGCGGCAGCGCCCGCAAGGAAGCGCCGTCTTCCGATCTTGTCACGCATGTCTTTGCCCCGCGGGCAATGAAAATTGCCGCCCAGCGCAATAGACGGCGTTAGGGTAAATAAACCGATAACGCGCCAAAAACGCGAGGCAACAGAACAGGAAGCGAGGCCGGGCAAGGCGAGGGCGGGTATTTCCGATCTGAAATCGTTCAGGGTTCAGATCGATAAGCGGTCCCAAGTTTGCCAGGGCACATGACTTTCAAGGATGGTGGGCGACCGCGTCCCGAAAGGCCAAGCGGGTTACGCCACCATGTCCGCGGGGGACGGGGCTGCGGTCAGGTCGAGCTGCGAAAGCGGCACCGGCCGGCCGAACAGATAGCCTTGCACCAGGTCAACGCCGGCTACGCGCAGGTACTCCAGCTGTTCCTCGGTCTCGACCCCCTCGGCGGTCGTCACCGTTCCAAGGCCTTGCGCGAGCGCGAGCGTCGAGGCGACGACCGCCTTGCAGTCACGGCGATTGAGCACGCCTTGCGTGAAAGACTTGTCGATCTTGATCTTGTCGAACGGAAAATTTGCCAGATAGTTCACCGAAGAATATCCGGTACCGAAGTCGTCGAGTGCCATCGAGATTCCGAGATTCTTGACCTGACGGATAGTGGTCAGATGGGCTTCCTGGTTCTCGAGAAGCGACGTCTCGGTGATCTCAAGCTCCAGCCGCTCGGGCGGAAGGCCGGTCTCCATCAGCGTCCGCAGGATGACCTCGAAGAGATTGCCCTTCTTGAACTGAATGGCGGAGATATTCACGGCGAGCCTGACATGCGCCGGCCATGACGCGGCATCCGCGCAGGCGCGCTGCAGGATCCATTCGCCGAGAGGGCCGATGAGACCGGTCGCTTCCGCGAGCGGAACGAACTTGTCGGGTGAAATCAGACCCTTCGTCGGATGCCGCCACCGCACCAGCGCCTCGACGCCGCACAACGCGCGCGTCTTCGCATCCACCACCGGCTGATAGAACAGTTGGAAATCCTGCCGCTCGATCGCCTCTCGCAGTTCGCTCTCGGCGCTGCGCTGTGTGCGGGCGACCTCGAGAAGCTCGCTGCGGAAGAACCGGTAGTCGTTCCGGCCGTTGGATTTGGCGTCGTACAGCGCAAGATCGGCACGCTTGAGGAGCTCTTCTGGATCGCTCTCGTGTTCCGGAGCCAGCACGATGCCGATGCTGGTGCCGAGGCTCGTCCGGTTGCCGTTCAGATCGAACGGTCTGGAAATGGCGCTGATGATTCGAAGCGCAAGCGCAATCGCGCCCTCATGCTGGTCGGAGCCGCCTTCCTGGATTACGGCAAATTCGTCGCCGCCCAATCGCGCCACCACGTCGGTTTCGCGGACGGTGGATTTCAGCCGTCTTCCCACCTCGATCAGCAGCTGGTCGCCGGCCGGATGCCCGAACGTGTCGTTGACGACCTTGAACCTGTCGAGATCGACCATCATCACCGTGACGGTGCTTCCGCTGCGCTTCAGCCGCTTGCACGCGTGTTCGAGCCTCGCATTGAACTCAGCGCGGTTCGCGAGCCCGGTCAGCACGTCGTGGCGAGCCAGGTGGACGATCTCGGCCTCGGCACGCCGCCGCTCGGTAATGTCTTCGTGCGTCGCCAGCCACCCGCCGTCATCCATCGGCTGCCGGCTGATAAGGATGAAGCGTCCATCGGAAAGTTCATCGACGCGGCTCGATACTGCATCCTTCGGCAACTGATCGAGCGAGGCGATCTTCTGCCTGGCGCTCATCCCTGCCTTGAGAACCCCGCGAGAGATTCGATCGGCAATGATCGCGTCATGGTGCGTTCCGACCTTCAGGAGCTCCGGCGGCAGCTGATAGAGCTTCGCATAGCGTTCGTTCCAGACCACGAGGCGCTTCTCGCCGTCGAACATGCAGAGCCCGTGCGCCATGTTGCTCAACGCCGCATCGAACTGCTTGTTGATCCGCGACAGTTCGCTCGACTGCTCCAGAATTGCCCTCTCCTGGCGCATGCGTTCGGTGATGTCTTCGTGGGTGGCGACCCAGCCGCCGTCGGGCAACGGGCGGTGGGTGATCTGAATTGAACGTCCTTCGACGGATTGCAGCGTGACCTGCTCTCCGCGCGCGACGTGTTCGATGATTCGGGCGCAGTAGTCATCGACCTCGACCTGTATCGATCCGATGTCGTTGCGATGGGTAATCAGGTCCCGAAGCTCGCAGCCCGGTTTCACAACGTCGGCCGACAGCCCGTACATCTCGATATATCGCCGGTTGCAGACGACGAGCCGCTTGTCCTGATCGAACAATGTCAAGCCCTGCGACATGTTCTCGACCGCAGTGTCGAGGCGCTGCTTCTCTAGTCTCACCAGCCGCTGTGCGGATTGATGCTGCCATGTCAGTCGGCGCACGATCAGCATGATCGTGATCGCAACAATGATCGCCGAGAGCATCGCCGCGACCACGAGGAACCTGGTCTGTGCCCGCCAGTCGGCAAGAGATGATGCAACTGTGGTTGTAGCCACGATCGAAAGCGGAAATCGCGACAGGCTCTGAATGGCGACCAGCCGCTCGGCGCCATCAACCGGGCTGAATAACCGCGTCGCCCCGTGATTCAGGCCGAGCAGGGCGGCTGCCTGCGGCGTCGAACCAGCCTTGAAATCCTTGCCCATAATGGCGTCGACGTGCGGGTAGCGCGCCAGCAAGGTCCCGTCATGATGATGCATCGATATCGTGGCTTGCTTTCCGAGCGCGACGGTTGAAAAGAAATCCTCGAATTTTGCGGGCGCAATGGCCCGTGAAACCACACCCAGGAAGGTGCCGTCTGGCGCAGCCACCTTGCGGGTAACGAGAATCTTCCACACGCCCGTAAAGCGGCTGAGCACAAGTTCGATCTGCGGATGCTCGGCGTCCGCGCTGGACTTGAGGGCCTTGAAATAGTCGCGATCGTCGATCCTGACGCCCGGAACAGTCGTGGTTTCCGACGAATTGATCAGCAGGCCGTCCGCATCATAGATATTGAGGCCCGCGACCTTGGAGACGCGGCTGACCTTTTCCGCCAGCTCCCGCTGCATTTCCGGCGTGGACATCCGGCGCCTGAAATCGTCCGGGGAATTGATGCCGGCCTGATGAATCTGTTCAATGAGGTCGACGAGGGGAATCTCGGCGTCGCTCAACTGCTGGTCGAAATGACGGGCGAGCAGAATGACGGTGTTTTCCAGTTCGCGTTTGCTGCTCTCAAGCGCATGATCGCGAAAATTGAAGACCGTCATCGCGGTCCCGACGGCAATGGCTGCAATCAGCAGGATCCCGCAGGCGACGAGCCACAGGATTGGATCGCGGCGGCCGGACGACTCGCCGTCGGCAAAAGCGCCGGCGCCGACTGCGTCCGCTTCATCGGAAGGTTTGCGTCCAATCCGCATTTTTCTTCGCTCCCCGTCGGAAAAGGATACAGTTCGAGCGTGGAGCGGCCGTTAGTAATATAGGTTATCGAAGCGTTAATATCGGACGCCGGCTCAATACGGTCCACGCCGCACACCACTTTCAATCGCCGGCGCAAGGCGTATGAGGTGCACCGCAGCTGGGCGTGCAATCATAAATCCATCACGGTTCGCTCGGTCCATGGCGGACCAAGATTGGTCATGACCGGGATGCTCACTCGTGACCCGGAAGAGACACCCGGTTTCTCTAAGTCTATATGACGGCCGAAGACAACCGGAGGCAGCCTCATGTCTTGTATTCTCAGGCCGCCAAAAGTCGGGGAGCCTCCAGCGCTCTCTGCATTGTGCTTCCGTTCGAAAGCGGTGTGGGGCTATGACGACGACTTCATGGAAGCGTGTCGCCGAGAACTCACCATTGAGCCATCTGAGTTGCAATCAACCTCGATTGCGGTTGCAGAAAACAACGGCGGAGTTGTTGGCGTGGTGCAGATCAAGGTGGTCGGCAACGAAGCGGACTTGCTCAAGCTGTTTGTCGAACCGACGACACTGCGCCGTGGGATTGGAAAAACCTTGTTTGTTTGGGCGGCCGACCGAGCGGCTAGAAGAGGAGCCGATCGCTTTATGATCGAGGCTGACCCGGATGCTGCGTCCTTCTATAGGCGAATGGGTGCGGAGGATTGCGGCTTCGCTCCGTCCGGCTCAATAGCCGGAAGGATGCTGCCAAGGCTGGTCAAAGAGCTGCGATCGATTTGAGCGGAATGTTGCTCAATGGCCCTTTGCTGTCCTCGCTCTCAAAGCGATTTTGCCGCTTCCAGCGGGAGGAGCGGGCATCGTTACACTGAACGCCTGGCGGATTTATGAGCACGCGCCGCTAATAGCCTGACGCCAGCCCGGTGCCGCGCCGCGGATCGTTTGCGCCATAATACCTGTTTCGTGCGACCGGCTTTCCTTCAAGGCTTGGCGCGCCGATGATGATGGCGGCGAGGTGATTGGCCGGCAGCGAGTCGCTGAAGCGATATCCCATGTCCTCCAGGATGTGGCGGGTGTCGGGCGACAGCGCGTAGGGTTCGACGCTGGTCACGTCGGGCAGCCATTGGTGATGGATGCGGGGCGCGTCGACGGCTTCCTGAATGTTCATGCCGAAATCGACGACATTGAGGATGGTTTGCAGCACCGCCGTGATGATGCGCCTTCCGCCAGGTGTGCCGAGAACGAGCACGGGCTTGCCATCTTTGGTGATGATCGTCGGGCTCATCGAACTCAAGGGAATCTTGCCCGGCGCGATGGCATTCGCCTCGCCCGGCACGACCCCGTATGCGTTGAGGCGGCCGGGATCCGGCGTGAAATCGTCCATTTCGTCGTTCATCAGCACGCCGGTGCCGGCGGCGACCACCTTTGCGCCAAACCAGTCGTTCAGCGTGTAGGTCAGCGAGACAGCATTTCCGGCTCGATCGATGATCGAGAAGTGCGTGGTGTTGGAGCCTTCGTGAGAGCCGAGGTCCTTGCCCAGTTCGCTGGAGATCCCGGCCTTGTCGGCCGCAATGGAATCGCGGATCTTCGCCGCATAGTTCTTGTCGATCAGCCGCCCGACCGGATTCTTGACAAAGGCGGGGTCGCCGAGCAGCGTGTTGCGGTCGGCGTAGGCGTGACGCATCGCCTCGATCTCGTCATGGATCGCCTGCGCCGAACCCCAGCCGAGCTGGCGCAGCGGGTATCCCTCCAGGATGTTCAGCATCTCGCATAGTGCCGTGCCGCCGGAGCTCGGCGGCGGCGCCGAGATCACATGATAGCCGCGATAGTCGCACTCGATCGGAGCAAGCTCGCGCGTCCGGTAGGTTGCGAGATCCTCTTCGCTGATGATCCCGCCGCCCGCGCGGCTCGCCCTCACGATGGCCGCAGCAGTCTTGCCGCGATAAAAGCCGTCAGGGCCGTGCGCTCTGATCAGGCGAAGCGTGTTGGCGAGTTCGGGCTGCACCAGTCTTTGGCCGGCCACAAAAGGCCGATCCTTGCTGAGGAAGATCCTGGCAGTCGACGGAAATTTCCTGAAATCGTCAGTCGCCGTCGCCAGCATGTCGACGTCACCCTGGTCGAGCGTGAAGCCGTCGTCGGCCAGTTCGATCGCAGGTCCGATCAACGCCGCCCGCGACATCGTTCCGTATTTCCTGCGCGCGAATTCCAGGCCCGACACGGTGCCGGGAATGCCGACGGCGAGCCAGCCGGTCGTGCTCAGGCCTTTGACTGTCTTTCCGTCGCTGTCGAGATACATGTCGCGCGTCGCGGCGCGCGGCGCCTTTTCGCGAAAATCGAGGAACGTCTTTCGTCCGTCGGCAAAGCGGAGGGTCATGAAGCCGCCGCCGCCCAGATTTCCGGCGGCGGGATAGACGACCGCGAGCGCATATCCGACCGCGACCGCAGCATCGACCGCGTTGCCGCCGCGCTTGAGAACGTTGACCCCGACCTCGGTTGCAAGGTGCTGCGCCGTGACCACCATGCCCCTTTCGGCCGCCACCGGGCGCATCGAGGCGGCATTGATGGCGGGAACCAGCGCCATCAGCCAAAGGCACGTCAGCAGCAGGCAACCCGCCGTCAACCTGCCAAAGGCGAGGTCAAATCGGTCTGATCGGATCTTTAACTTAAGCCTCGAAGCGCGCAATGACTTGTCCTATCTTGTAATCCTGCGACGAGTGCCGCGGATCTGAAGTGCCTGCACCACAGGGACTTCAGATCGATAAAGCGGTACTAGAAACAACAAGATTGCGAGTAGCCCATGACTTTCCGAAGTTCGTGAAGCTGGGTGCTGCGATGGAGCACGAAGTTCGGAAAGTGGCACTAGCAGGGTCGCATGCAGGTTCCAAATCACTTCTCTAGCAGGGTTTCTCTTCGAATGCTCCCAGGGCGCCGCTTTGCCGCTGCCGCGTTGTTCTCGCTGGTCACAGTCGGACTTTTCCAGATTTCGCCGGCGGCCGCAGCCGGCGCCTGCGCGGAAGTGACGGTGCTGCCGGCGCCGTTTTCGCCCTGGAGCGGCGCACCGCTGCGGGTCATGGTGATCGCCGAGAAGCCGCTTACGGGCACCGTGTCGCTGATCGCGCCCGATGGCAGTGTCGCGGCGAAGTCGGCTGACCGGCATGAGGGGCCGCCTTATTCCTGGTTCGCCGAAGTCGCACACCCCGCTGCAGGGACCTGGCGCGCCACGCTGCAATCTGCGTCGGCCGATTGCGCACCCGTGACGCGCGATATCACGGTGGCGGCGCGCAAGCCTGAGCCGTTCCATATTCCGGCTGGCATGATCTGGCCAGCGCGTAACAACTGGAATAGCACGACGGAAGCGCTGTTCTCGGCCTGGATCGAAAAACTGTTCGACGCGCCGGCCGATCAGGATCTGAACTGGAAGGTCTGGTACGAAGTGCTGCGCGATCCCTCGCGCAATTTTCTCTACAACTATCTCGGCCGCAACGAGGACGTCACGCAAACCGGGCTTCGCCCGGACTGTGCCGACTTCGTCTATTTCCTGCGCGCTTATTTCGCGTTCAAGATGGGGCTGCCATTCGGCTATTCGAGTTGCTCGCGCGGTGCCGGCGGAAGGCCTCCCAGGTGCGGCCAGTGGTTCGATGTCGAGCATCCCGAAGTGACGCGTCCGCCTCCGCCGCCGGGCCAGGAAGCTGCGACGGTGGCAGATGCAGCACCACCGCCGCCACCGCCGCAAACGCCGAGCTTCCTGCGGCTGTTCGGCCAATCGGATGCGCCGGCGGAGCAGCCTCTCGCAACTTCGCCCGCGAAGCCGGCCCCGCCAAAGCCGCAGCGCCCGACCAGCTTCGCCGAATACCTGCGGGACGTCGGCGACGTCGTTCACACCGGGGCGGTGCGCGCGGGCGACGACCGGGCCGACTTCTATATCATACCGCTGACGAGGGAGGCGCTGCGTCCCGGCACGGTCTATGCCGATCCCTATGGCCATGTGCTGATGCTGGTGCGCCGCGTGCCGGAAGTGAACGGCACGCCCGGTGTGTTCCTCGCCGTCGACGCCGAACCCGACGGCTCGATCACGCGCAAGCGCTTCTGGCGCGGCAATTTCCTTTTCGTGCACGAGCCTGCGCTCGGCACGCCCGGATTCAAGCATTTCCGCCCGATCGTGCGCGAAAAGAATGGATCGCTGCATCGGTTGACCAACGCCGAAATCAACAGGAATCCGCAGTTTGCCGATTTTTCGATCGAACAATCGCAGATGTCGGCGGAAGATTTCTATGACCGGATGGACGATGTGATGTCGCCCGAACCGCTCGACCCGATGCGTGCGATGGAGGATGCCATCGCAAGCCTCAGCGAGCAGATCAGGACGCGCGTCACGGCAGTGGAAAACGGACGGAAATACCAGATCAAGCAACCTGGCGAGACGTCGATGCCGGATGGCGCCTCGATCTTCCAGGCGAGCGGCGCCTGGGAGGACTTCTCGACGCCGGCGCGCGATCTTCGCCTGTTGATCGCGATCGACGTTGTGCGGAATTTCCCGGCTCGCTTTGCGCGGCGCGCGGATCGTTACGCAATACCGCCAGGCAAGAGCGTCACCGATGTGAAGAACGAATTGCAGGCGGCACTGGCCTCGGAACTCGCCTCGCGCAAGGTGACGTATACGCGCAGCGACGGCTCGCCCTGGACGCTGACGGTCAAGGACGTGGTCGACCGCGCAACCGACCTCGAGATGGCGTATAATCCAAACGATTGCGTCGAGCTTCGCTGGGGCGCGCCCGAGAACAGCGAAGAAGCGTCGACATGCAGGCGCCATGCGCCGCAGGCCCAGCGCGCCAGGATGTCGAACTATCGCGCCTGGTTCCGCGACCGGCACTGGCCGTCGCATACATAGCAATCCGAGCCGCACCAGACGGCAAATCCCCTGCGATCTGCGGATGCGCCTTGCTCGGAAGCCCCGGCGGCGCGGCCGATCATGACGGCACCAGCGCCTTGAAACGCGCGAGAAAGCGCTTCTCGGCCTTCGCCGCGCTCCAGGGTGTCAGATAATCCCCGCGCACAGCCGGTGACAATCCGGGATCGCGGCCGAACAGCCGCCTGGCTTCGTCCGCCGCAAAACCCGCCAGTTCGGTGGCTTCGAGATAGGCCGCTCCCTTGTCGGCCGTCTTGATCGCCTCGGTAATCTTGTCGGCCAGGATCGCCGGCAGGCCGAAGCGGATGTGGATCGCGGACAACAGCCGCTTTTCGACCGACTTATAGCCTTCGCCGAGCACGGCCTTGAACGGCGAGATCATGTCGCCGATGACATATTCGGGGGCATCGTGCAGCAGCGCAGCGAGGCGCCAGCTGCCATCGATACGCGGCAGCTGCTCGCGCATGACAGCTTCAACCAGCAAGGTGTGCTGCGCCACCGAAAAAATATGCGGCCCGCTGGTCTGTCCGTTCCAGCGCGCGACGCGCGCGAGCCCGTGGGCAATGTCGGCGATTTCGATGTCGAGCGGCGAGGGGTCGATCAGGTTGAGTCGCCGGCCCGAAAGCATCCGCTGCCAGACCCTGAGGCCCTCTTTCGGCGGCGTCATCTGGCGGGTAGGCGGGGGCTGCGGCGTTTGCCGGCGCACCCTTCGTGGCAGAAGCAGGTGACGAGATGGTCGTTGACCATGCCGGTCGCCTGCATGAAGGCATAGACGATGGTGGGGCCGACGAATTTGAAGCCGCGCGACGAAAGCTCTTTCGACATCTTGATCGACAGCGGCGTCGATGCGGGAACACTCGCGGTGGTCTTGAACTGGTTGACCTTGGGCTTGCCGTCGAGGAAATCCCACAAGAACTTCGAAAAGCCCGGGCCTTCCTCCATGATCTTCAGGTACGACTTGGCGCTCGAGATCGCTCCTTCGATCTTGGCGCGGTTGCGGACGATGCCGGCATCGTTCATCAGCGCGTGAATCTTCTTGGGGGTGTAGCGGGCGATCTTGTCCGGTTGAAAATCGTCGAAGGCTTTGCGGAAACGATCGCGCTTGCGCAGGATGGTGATCCAGGACAGCCCGGCCTGGAAGCCGTCGAGGATCAGCTTTTCATAGAGCGCGCGGTCGTCGAATTCCGGCACACCCCATTCGGTGTCATGATAAGCGACGTAAAGCGGATCTTCGCCCGGCCACGGGCAGCGCGTCAGGCCATCGGCATGCAGGCGCGCTTTTGTCATGCGACGGTCTGCTTGGGCGGCAGGCGCAGCTCGTCAGGCTCCGCGATCCGGATTGCCAGGCCTCCCGCCGTCAGTGGCGTGCCGGCTTGCAGCGCCTCACCGGCCCGATCAACCCGGATCAGAGCAAGCCCGCGGCCGTCAGCCGCCGATCCCATGGTACCGACCGCTTTGTCGCCGGCCAGGATTGTCGAGCCCGGCTCGGGCGCTGGCCCGTCCAGCAACAGCCGCACCGTGCGTGTGCGCGCGGTGCCGCGATGCTGCATCCGCGACACCACCTCCTGGCCGACATAGCAGCCCTTGTCGAAGTCGACGCCATGAAGGCGGTCCATGTTGGTTTCATGCGGGAAGGCGTCGCCATACGTGAAGTCGAGGCCCCCGCGGGGTGCGCCGACCGCAAGCCTGTGCGCCTCATAGGCGGAAGCATCGACGAGCTCCGCCCCGATCAAACCGGCCGCTTTTGGCGCGAGCTCGGCCGGAACCAGAATCCGCAAGCCCAGCTCAGGGTTGCGCGGATCCGCAAAGGCGAGATCTGGCTTCAACGCCGCGTCGCCGTCCCAGGCGGCGAGCACGCCAAGGCTGTCGGAGAGATTTTCCACCGCGACCTTGGCGCGCAGCCGGTAGAAGGTGAGCTTGTCGGTCAGCGCCTGCGCGAGCGCCTTCGGACAATCGATCAGGAACCCGCCGCCATGCCCTGAGGGTGCCTCGGTGATCAGGAAATCCACCGTAATTTTGCCCTGCGGTGTCAGCAGCGCGCCGAAACGGCCCTGTCCGGGCTCAAGCCGCGCGGTGTCCGTCGTGATGAGGCCGTTGAGGAAGTCGCGGGCGCTGTCGCCCGAGACCTTGACCACGCCGCGGTCGGGCAGAAACGCAGCTTTCATTTCCTTGCGAGTCTCACGTGATATCTCATGTGAGAAAAGTAAGCCGCAGAGCTGCAAACAACAAGGGCGCTTATTGCCTCGCCGTGGCCGTGGAAAACTCGCCATTCCGCACGCGGACGACAAGGCCCTCGACGAATTTGGCTACCGCGTCTTCGCCATAGGTGCGGACGAGTTCGGCAAAGGCCGCAAACAGGCTCGCCTGGGCGAGGCAATCGCCATCGACGCCGTCATGCCTCGCTTCAGCCCAGGCTTCACTGAGATAGCTGAGCGCGGCCTGCTTCTGTTCCTGATCGGGCAAGAGGTCGCGGGCGATGAAAGGCGCAGGATGGCTCATGAACTTGAAAGCAGCTTGGAGGCGAGGCGGGAGCTTGGTGTAGCACGCCATGCGGAACGGGCTAGTGCAGTTCTTTAGGAAAGGTTAACGGAGGTCAAGAAACTTCTCCGCATGTGGAACGACGCGCCCGCGCTGCTCGGGCCGACTGGCTGCGGCGAGGCATCTTCAGTTGAGGGGCTTGAATATCGTGGCGCGGGTGCAAAACCTCGCCGACGGCGACGAGATCTGCATCACCGAAGAAGTTTACGGCGCGCCTGACGTGGCGGAAATCGTCGCGCCATATCCGCTGACAAAGAGCGAGGTGCAGCTCAAGGGCGTCAGCAATGCCATGTCGATCTATCGCCTGACCCAAATGGATATGACTTAATTCGCGTAGCGCGCGGTCAGGTCGCGGGAGATTTTCAAGCCTTCGTCAATGTAGCGGCGGATGGCGAGCGTCGCTGCGGGCGTGCAGGTGCGGTAGGTCTGCTGGAAACCGTTATAGCCTCGGTTGAAGCCGGCGATCATGCGCGCGCGCCGCTCTCCGGTCGGGGTTTCGGCATCGAGCAGCGCTTGCATCTCGTTGCGCCATTTGCCGCCTTCGTTGCTGCCGCAGATGCCCCGCAGATAGTGCAGGGTTCCGAGAATCTCCGCGAACCGCTGCAAATCATTGTCGAATGGCGCGGCTGCCTCTTCGGCGCGCGCGGCGCCCAGGAGGCAGCACAAAGCGAGGAGGGCGATGGAAAGCAGTTTCGGCATCAACGGATCCGGGGAAACCTCATTGATATGCGCTCTCGGAGGGCGCGACGCAAGCTGCCGATTCTCCTGTTGCCGCCGTGGCTTACAGGCCCAGTATGGCCTTCGCCGACTGGATCACGCCCGGCAGACCATCGGTGACCTTGAGGTCATCAAGCGCATCGCTCGCAAGCCACCGGTAGTCGTCGAGTTCCTCGTTCAGACGAGGCTCCCCGCCGCTCCAGCGCGCCGCAAAGGAGAGGATGACGTAATGCCCGCCGCCTTCGGCGGTCGGCACCACCTCGCGCCAGCCGGCCAGGCCCACGATCTCGATTTTCAGCGTGGTTTCCTCCATCACTTCGCGATTCAGCGCAGCATGGAGCGTTTCGCCGAATTCCACTCGGCCACCAGGCAGCGAATAGAAGCCTTTTCCGGGCGAGCGTGCGCGCCGTACCAACAGGACCTTGTTGTCGCGGAAGATCGCTGCGCTCACCGCGAGCTGGGGACGGGAGGGAGGAGAGGATGTCAAGGCAGGTTCCGGGACGAGAAAGTTCGCGCGAAGCCTAGAACAGCATCGCGCCTCATCGCAATCAATGGGTCATGATATATTCGACGTCGGCAGCGCCATCGCCGTTGATGACCCCGCCAGCCTGCATCACCAGCGGCTTGACCCAGCCGGTGGCCTGCTCGGCGAGTTTGGCGCGGGTTGTGTCCTGCTGAGCGTTTCGCATGGCATCGCTCACGGCGATGAGGATCGCGGTGATAGCATTCGTGATGTTGTCGAATTCGGCACGGATGCGCTTGTCGGCGGCATTGTAGGCCTCGATCGCAAGGTCCCTGGCCTTGAAATTGGAGGCTGTAAAATGCTCTGCGTAGGAAAGCGGCCGCCAGGAAAGAAAATCATCGGCGCATTCCGGCATGTCCGGAACCATCTCGAGCAGCATCACGGCTTCGTTGAAGTGATTCAGATAGTCGGTGGCAAGACCAGTGCGGGGATTGATGTTGGCCGCGCGCAATTCTTCCGCCAGCGCCGCAAGGTCGGCGACGGTCTCGGAAGCAACTGGTCGCACCGGATTGGCAGCGGGTGAGGTCATCTGCCGCAGTGTTGGGGTTTGGAGTTAAAAGGTGCTGAATTTCATCTATCCGGGTACCACAAATGTGCGGACGCTTCGTTATCACCTCGCCACCGGAGGCACTTCGGCAATTTTTCGGTTATTTTGAACAGCCGAACTTCCCGCCGCGGTTTAATGTTGCTCCGACGCAACCAATACCTGTCGTTATCAGCCACGAAGGACGGCATTTTCGCCTGATGCGCTGGGGGTTTTGGCCGGCCTGGGTGAAGGACCCCCGTAAATTTACGCTCCTGATCAACGCGCGCGCGGAGACCGTGAAGGAGAAGCCGGCGTTCAAGAATGCAATCCGGCGGCGGCGCTGCCTCATCCCGGCGGACGGCTATTACGAGTGGCAATCGACCGAGAGCGGCAAGCGGCCGTATTTTATCCAACGGCGCGACGGCGCGCCGCTCGGATTTGCCGGCGTGGCCGAGACCTGGATCGGCCCCAATGGCGAGGAAGTGGATACGGTTGCCATCGTCACGGCGCCGGCGAGCGCCGACCTCGCCGCTCTGCATCCGCGCGTGCCGGTTGCGATCAGCCCGCGTGATTTCGAATTCTGGCTGGATTGCCGCTCCGACGAGGCGGACAGCGTGACGCCCTTGATGCGTGGGCCGGAAGTCGGCGAATTCGTCTGGCACGAGATTTCGTCGCGCGTCAATCACGTCGCCAATGATGATGCGCAACTGATCCTGCCGATCACCGATGAGCAGCGTGAGGCCGAACGGCCCAAACCGAAGAAGGCTAGCGCCCGCAAAACCGCATCCGCCGATTTCGACGAGGGGCAGGGAAGTCTGTTTTGAATACGGTCGAGATATAATCCGCCGCCGTCACGCCCGGACGTAGCCGTTCTTCGAACGCTATTGTCGGCACGAGTTTACGGTCTTTCGTCACGAACCTCAGCCTTGAGCAGTTGCTTCAGCTTGGTCACGGCGCTGTCGGGCGTCGTCAGCACGGGCAGCTTGGTCGCCTCGGCCACCATGTCGGCGGCGGGCGCCATGCTGTACTGCGCGAGTGCGATCAGGTCGCAGTCGCGCAGGTCACGCGAGGCCTGCACGACCAGGCGGTCATGCTCGGCGCGGTCGCCGCGATCAAGCGCGGCCAGCGCGCCTTCCGCCAGCTTCGGCACCAGCTGGATGGTGCCGGGGAATTCCGGCGGCATCGACCGCAGGGTCGGCGGAAAGGTCGAGAGCAGGCCAATGCGGTGGCCGCGTTCGACCGCCTGCTCGATCATCGCCTGGTTTGGCTTCAGCACGGGCATCGGCGAAAGGTCGCGCGCCACAGCGTCGATACAGGGACCGAATGCCGAGCAGGTAAAGAGGATCGCGTGGGCGCCGGTCGAGGCAGCATATTGTCCGAGCGCGAGGAAGCGGTCGGTCATCTCAGGCGTCAGCCGGCCATCGCGCGCCACATCCGCCGAAAGGCTGTCGTCGAGCAGGTTCATCAGCGTGGCCTCCGGCCAAAGCCGCGCGAATGAGGCTTCGATGGGAGCAAGCGAGTGCTTCAAGGCGTGAATGAGGGCGATGCGCATCTTTCGATTCTTTCGGCGGAGCCGTGGGGTGTCAATATCGGCTGTGTTCATGTGAAGATGTTCAGCGCCGCATATTGCAGCAGCATGATCGTCTTGGCGTCGACGATGCCCCCGTCATCGATCATGGCGAGCGCTTGGTCGAACGGCAATTCCAGCACCTCGATTTCCTCGCCCTCGTCAGCGAGACCGCCGCCGGGACCGATGCACATCCCGGGGTCGTATTCGGCGACGAAGAAATGGATCTTCTCAGTCACCACTCCCGGACTCATGAAGGCTTCGAATACCTTCTGGACGTGCCGGAGGCGATAACCGATCTCTTCTTCCGCCTCGGCGCGGATCCGATCCTCAGGCGACGCATCGTCGAGCAGGCCCGCGGCGGCCTCGATCAGCAGATCGTCATAACCGTTGACATAGGTCGGCAGACGAAATTGGCGAGCCAGCACCACTGTCCGCCGCGCGCGGTTGTAGGGAAGGATGGCCGCGGCATTGCCGCGATCGAACACGTCGCGCGTCATGCGCTGCCAAGCGCCGTCGTTGCGACGCCACTCGAAGGTCGTGCTTTTCAGCGTGCCGTAATGGTCGGATAGCACGCGTTCGCCCTTGATGCGGATACGGTCGGCGACGGTCATGTCATTCCTTCTGCAGTTCGATCGATCAAGGCGTGGGCGCGCGGCCGTCGAGCCATTTGGCGAAGATGACGCGCTCGGGCTCGGAATAGCCCAGGGCTTGATAGAAGCCTCTTACCTGGCTGTTGTCGGCGCGGACCAGAAGCTGCAATTTCTCGATGCCGCGCCGGCGCAGCCAATCTTCAGCCGCAGCCATCATGACGCCACCATATCCTCTGTGGCGGCGAACCGGATCGACCGCGAGGTAATAGACCCAGCCGCGGTGACCGTCATGCCCGACCAGAACGGTGGCGGCGATCGCGTCCTCATCGCGCCCGATCAGCACCGTAGCGTTGGATTCCTTGCGGGCGAGCGCGATGTCGGCGGCGGGATCGTTCCACGGCCGCGTCAGGCCGCAGGCCTGCCACAGCGCCACGACATCGGCGACGTCAGCGTCATCGATCGGCGCAATCGCAAGTGTCGGCAGCTCGTCGGTCACAGAACCTTGCCGGGGTTCATGATCCCGAGCGGGTCGAGCAGGGTCTTGATCGAGCGCATCAATTCGATCGCGACCTTGTCCTTTACCTCGGGCAGTTCGTCCCGTTTGAGGACGCCGATGCCGTGTTCGGCCGAGATCGATCCGCCCATTCGCAGCACGATCTCGAATACCACCGCATTGACGTCGTGCCAGCGCGCGAGGAAGTCGGCTGGGTCGGCGCCGACCGGCTGGCTGACGTTGTAATGGATATTGCCGTCGCCAAGATGGCCGAACGGTACCGGCCGCGATCCCGGAATGAGCTTCACGACAGCCGCGTTCGCCTCTGCAATGAAGGCGGGGACGGCCGCGACCGGTACCGAGATGTCGTGCTTGATCGAGCCGCCTTCGGGCTTCTGCGCCGCCGACATTTCGTCGCGCAATTTCCAGAACGCCGCGCGCTGGCTCAAATTCGCCGCGATCACCGCGTCGTCGACGATGCCTTGTTCCATACCTTGCGCCAGGATCGATTCCAGCGTGGCGCGGGCATCCTCGCGCGGTGAGGAGAGCTCCATCAGCACGAACCAGGGATGCGTGCTCGCGAGCGGCGCGCGGATGTCGATGCCGTGGCGGACGCTGAAATCGACCGCGATGTCGGCGAGCAGCTCGAAACTGGTGAGACTGCCGGCCGCTTCGGCTTGCGAGATCGACAGCAGCTTGAGCGCATCCGCCGGCGATTTCAGGCCGACAAAGGCGGTCTCGATGCTGCGCGGTTTCGGAAACAGCTTCAATGTCGCCGCGGTGATGATGCCGAGCGTGCCTTCCGCGCCGATAAAAAGGTTCTTCAGGTCGTAACCTGTATTGTCCTTCTTCAATTTCGACAGCGCGTTGAGAATGCGCCCGTCCGCCAGCACGACCTCGAGCCCGAGCGCCATCTCGCGCGCCACGCCGAAGGCAAGCGCGCCGGTGCCGCCGGCATTGGTGGAGAGATTGCCGCCGATGGTGCAGCTTCCTTCGGCACCCAGCGACAGCGGGAAATAGCGGTCGACGTCGGCCGCTTTTTGCTGTGCGACCTGCAGCACCACGCCGGACTCGCAGGTCATGGTGTTGGAGGACGGATCGATATCGCGAATCTTGTCGAGCCGCCGCGTCGACACGACCACCTCGCCCTGAGGCGTCTGGCCGCCGACCAGACCCGTATTGCCGCCCTGCGGCACAAGCGCGATTCTCTCGCTGGTCGCGAGTTTGCAGATGTCGGAGATCTCGGCGGTCGAGCCCGGACGCAACACCAGTGGAGACCGTCCGTGATAGAGCCCGCGTTCTTCCGTCACGTAGGGCGCGACATCGGCCGGCTCCGTCATCGCATATTTGTCGCCGACGATGGCGCGAAACCGCGCGATCAGTTCGGGCGAAAGCGGCGGCATCGGCGTCTGGGCGATGTTCATGGGCGGGCCTTTTCTTGTCTGCTTTTGTTGTCTGTCGTTATCTGCCGATCGCAGCGCGGCGCAGCCGGTCGTTGATCGCTTCACCCAGGCCATGTTGCGGCACCCGCATCACGGCGATGGCGCGCGCACCTCTCGCATCGAGCGTCCGAAGATAGCCAAACAGGTTGGCGGCGGCCTCGGCAAGATCGCCCGTTGCCGACAGGTTCATGACCGCTTTTGCTGCATGGCCGCCATTCACCGCGGCAGGACCAAATGCGAGAAGCGCCTCATCGGGCGCGACGTCGACGGCGTTGAGCCGAACCGGCGTATGCGGCGCGTAATGCGAGGCCAGCATGCCCGGTGCGAGCGGCTTGTCGTCATCGTTCGCCGCGTCTTCCGGCAGCCGCTTGAGGGGACGGCCAAGCACGCGCTCGATGTCTTCGCGCGGCAGCCCGCCCGGTCTCAGCAGCATCGGCTCTTCAAGGCACGCAACAATGGTGGATTCGACGCCGACCTGGACCGCGCCGCCATCGAGAATCAGATCCACGCGTCCGGAAAGGTCGCTTGCCACGTGCGCTGCCGTGGTTGGCGAGACATGGCCCGAAAGGTTGGCGGACGGCGCGACCACCGCCCCGCCGAAGGCGCGCAGCAGCGCTGTCGCGACCGGATGGGCGGGAATGCGGAGCGCGACCGTATCGAGACCGGCAGTGGCGAGTTCCGCGACCGGGCAATGGGCGGTTTTGGGCAGGACCAACGTCAGCGGGCCCGGCCAGAACGCCGCCGTAAGCTTCAAGGCGGTCGCATCGAAGCGGGCGATCGCCTGGGCCGAGGCGAGGTCGGCGACGTGGGCGATCAGGGGATTGAAGGAGGGCCGGCCCTTGGCTTCATAGACCCTGGCCACGGCAGGGCCCTGGGCGGCATCGGCGCCCAGCCCATAGACCGTCTCGGTGGGGAAGGCGACCAAGCCGCCTGACGCAAGGCAGCGAGCGGCCTCCGCCACGGCAGCGGCATCGGCCGGCAAGATCTGTGTTTTCAGGCCCAGCTTCACTAGTGCCCACTTTCCGAAGTTCGTGCTCCATTGCAGCACCCGCCTTCACGAACTTCGGAAAGCCATGGGCACTTGCAGATTTATTAATTCTAGTACCGCTTTGTCGATCTGAAGTCCCGGGTCGAATTCGCCGCTTGCGGGGCAGGGACCTCAGATCGGCGGTTACTGGGCGTCAAAATCCTCAAATCCGGCTCCTTGCAGTGCGCGAAAGCGGACGCTATAAGCCGCCATCTTGTCGGAGCGTGGCTCAGCCCGGTAGAGCACTGCGTTCGGGACGCAGGGGTCGCAGGTTCGAATCCTGCCGCTCCGACCATTCTTCCAACTCCTTTTAGATATTGCTGTTTTCCAGCGCAACGACTGGAGCTCCGATTCCGAAGTTCGCAAGCTATTGGGGCGATCTCCGATGCGAGCTTCGGACTCAAGGCAGCTTCAGCAAAATATGGTTTCCAGTGCGGCTTGGACTTGAAGTTCCTATGACGAACTTGCCGCGAAACTGACAGGAATTTCAAAATCGCAGCCCTGGCTGCCATGATTAATCCGTGGCCCGCCAAAGCTGGTTTTCGCCTCTCTATTTGTTCGCGGCGGCTTGAAGGATCGGAATCAGCCGCGCGGCCTCGCTTTTCACGAGCTCGGCAAGCGGCCTGGGGCCGCGGCGGGCGGGCTCGATGCTGTTGGCGCCGAGCTCGGCGAGCCGCTTCCTGATCGCGTCTTCCTCGAGGCCTGCGTCGAGGGCGGCGGCAAGCTTGTCGATAACAGGTTTTGGCGTGCCGGCCGGCGCGAATACCGCGTACTTCACGGCAATGTCGAATTCCCCGAGCCCCTGTTCGTGGGAGGTCGGCACCTCCGGCAGCATCGGGCTGCGGTGCCTGGCGGCAATCGCCAGGGCCCTGACTGCGCCGGTCTGGACCTGCGACAGCGTCCCGAGCACCGGATCGCATTCATAGTCGATTTCGCCCGCGAGCATGGCGTTCAATACCGGCGCCGTTCCGGTGAACGGGACGAGGGTCGGCTTGATCCCGATCGCCGAATTGAGGAGCAGGCATCCGATATAGGAGATCGAGCCGACCCCGGCATGACCGACGTTGAGCTTGTCGGCATTGGCCTTGGCGTAGGCGACAAATTCGCGCAAATTCTTGGCAGGAAAATCTTTGCGGACAACGAGCAGTTCGGGATATTCGGCCGCCAGTCCAACCGGCTCAAAATCCTTTTGCGGGTCGTACCCCAGTTTCGGATAGAACGCGGGCGCCAGCGCATTGGTCGACATGTGGCCGAACAGGATCGTGTAGCCGTCAGGCGTAGCGCGCGCGACGCGCTGTGCCCCGATGGTGCCGCCGGCGCCGTTGACGTTTTCCACCACGACGCTGCGGCCGAGACGGCGGGAGAAAATATCGGCAACGATCCGCCCCGTGATGTCGGCGGGGCCTCCGACCGCAAAGGGGACGATCATGGTGATCGTTCTGGTGGGATAATCCTCGGCCAACGCCTGCGCGCCGCCCAGTCCACTCACGATCAGAAAGATCGCCGCCCAGTATCTCGTCACGATCGCCCCCAGCTTGCGCTTCAAACCTCGAGCTTGTCGCCGCCCTTCAGATGGAGGATCTCGCGCGCTTCGTCGGAACTCGCGATCTCCAGGCCAAGGCCCTCGATGATCTTGCGTGCGAGCCGCACCTGCTCGGCGTTCGAGGCCGCCATCCGCCCGGGCGCAGCCCACAGCGAGTCCTCCAACCCGACGCGGACGTTGCCGCCCATGGCGGCTGCCATCGCCGCGATCGGCAATTGGTTGCGTCCGGCGCCCAGCACCGACCAGATCATCTTGTCGCCGAACAGCCGGTCGGCGGTGCGCTTCATGTGCAGCACGTCGTCGGGATGCGCGCCGATGCCGCCTTGCAGGCCGAATACGGTCTGGATGAACAAGGGCGGCTTCACCAGACCCTGATCGAGGAAATATTTGAGGTTGTAGAGGTGGGCGGTGTCATAACACTCGAACTCGAAGCGCGAGCCGCTTTCCGCAAGCGTCGTAAGGACATATTCGATATCCTGAAACGTGTTGCGGAACACGATGTCCTTGTTCTCGACGTGCTTGCGCTCCCATTCGAGCTCGAACTTCTTGAAGCGGTTGAGCATGCCGAAGAAGCCGAAGTTCATCGACCCCATGTTCAAGGAAGCGACTTCCGGCTTGTAGGTCGCGGCCGGGCGCACCCGCTCGTCCACCGTCATGGTCGGTGCGCCGCCGGTGGTGAGGTTGATCACGCAGTTGGAGCGCTGCTTGATGACCTTCAGAAACGGCGCGAAGGCTTCCGGACTCTGGTCGGGTTGGCCGGTCCTGGGATTGCGGGCATGCAGATGCACGATCGCTGCGCCCGCTTCCGCCGCCTCGACCGCGGCATCGGCGATTTCCTGCGGCGTCACCGGAAGCGCCTTCGACATCGAGGGCGTGTGGATCGCGCCGGTCACGGCGCAGGTGATGATGACTTTGCGAGGGGCCATTGGTTTTTGCCTTTTTGTTGAGAGAGATAGGGTCAGGACTTGCCGGCTTGCTTGATCTTGTGAGCGGCGAGCGCAGCCAGGCGTTCGTTGCGCCGCGCGGTCAGCGTCCCGATGCGCTCGGCGTCCGGCGGGTAGGACCAGCCTGCGATCACCCGATCGACATTCGGACTCTCATAGACCGCTGGACCGGCCGCGGTGGCGGCGAGTTCCTTGTAGAAACCAGTGTAGCGGGCGCAATAATCTGGAATGCCGCCGGGCGCATTGAGTTCGATGGTCTCGAACGGGCCGAGGAACGACCAGCGCAGGCCGAGCCCGTCCTTCACGGTGTGGTCGAGGTCTTCGGCCGAAATATAGCCTTCGCCCACCAGGCGGAACGCTTCGGCAAGGAGCGCCCCTTGCAGGCGGTTGAGCACGAAGCCGTTGATCTCTTTATTGATCGTGACCGGCACCTGGCCGATTTCGCGATAGATCGCACGCGCCCGGTCGATCGCCTCGGGCGAGGTCCACGGCGCGCCGCACAATTCGACCAGCGGCACCAGATGCGGCGGGTTGACGGGATGGCCGACCAGACAGCGCGTGCGGCCCGGCAGATCCTCGGTGAAGCGCGAGGCTGTGATCGCCGAGGTCGAGGAGACGAGCAGCGCATCCTTTTGCGTCAGCCGATCGAGCTGGGCGAAAATGACCCGCTTGTCATCGAGCTTTTCTGGTCCGTTCTCCTGGACGAACTCGACGTTGCGCACTGCTTCCTCGAAACTGCCCGCCACCGAGACGCGCGCGACGGCGCCATCGGGATCATCCGCGAGCCCATGGCGCGCCAGCATATGCAACTCGTCGCGAATGAGGCGCGGAGCCGCCTTGAGCGTCGCCACATGCGGATCGGTCAGCCGCACGTTCCATCCGGCGCGCGCGAAGATCGCGGCCCAGGCCCGTCCAATCAATCCAGCGCCGACGATGGCGACGTTGCGTTCAGCGTTGGCCATGCCTGCCCTTCTTTATGCCTTATGTGCGCGCTTGCCGTGATCTGTGATCACAGTTAGAGTTGCAGAAGACGGCAGACTTGTCGAGCCCCTCGCAAACACGCCGTCGGCGGAAGCCGGGGCGGTGGGAGATGACGCGTTGAATTTTCCGGCCGCACTCAACCTGGTTGAGCCGCTCGATCGTCAGACCCTGGGCGAGCGCGCCTACGCGCGGTTGGCCGACCTGCTGATGTCCGGCCGGCTGGCGCCCGGTGAAAAATTGTCGCTGCGGGCGGCTGCCGATGTGCTCGGTGTCTCCATCATGCCGGTGCGTGAAGCGGTGTCGCGGCTCGTCGCCGACCGCGCGCTGGAAGTGGCGCCGAACCGCGCGGTGCGCGTGCCGCTGATGACGGCGCCGCAGTTTCGCGACTTGACCAAGGTACGGATTGCAATCGAGGGGCACGCGGCGGCTGAAGCCGCATTGCACCGCAACGATGTGGATCTAGCCGCGATCGCGTCGGCCGAAGCGGCGATGCGGGCGGAGAGCAGGAAAGCGAAGCCCGATCTGCCGCGGGCCGTCGAACTCAACAAGGCCTTTCACTTCGCGGTCTACGAAGCGTCGCATTCTCCGGTTCTCGTCGAAATCATTCGTGCGTTGTGGCTCAAGGCCGGCCCCGTGATCAACCTCGATCTGAGGGCCAACCCGGAGCGGCTCGCCAAGGGCGATGCGATCCGCTTCCATGCCGAGTTGCGCCGCGCAATCGCCGCTCAAGAACCGACCCGGGCGCGCGCCTGCGTTGACGCCGACATCAGCGGCGCGGCGAAGGTCATTTTGTCGCGCGGCGGACTCGCTGACTGACTTTCTCGACAACGTTTCTGGAGTGACCATGAATCTCGACATCAACGGCTTGCG
The DNA here is from genome assembly GCF_027451485.1 of Bradyrhizobium sp. Classification (GTDB taxonomy): domain Bacteria; phylum Pseudomonadota; class Alphaproteobacteria; order Rhizobiales; family Xanthobacteraceae; genus Bradyrhizobium. The sequence goes on along the minus strand of NZ_DAIDJE010000139.1, from coordinate 64,018 downwards.
TGTGCTGGTGACGGCAGGCGCCAACGGCATTGGGCTGGCGATCGCGCGCGCATTCGTGCGTGAGGGGGCGAAAGTGCACACCTGCGACGTCGATGACGCGGCGCTCGCGGCCCTTGGGAGGTCCGATCCCGCGATCACCCAGACCAAGTGCGACGTCTCCGACCGCAAGGCCGTGAAGCATTTGTTCGACGAGGCGATCGGCAACCTGCGGGGGCTCGACGTTTTGGTGAACAATGCCGGCGTTGCCGGCCCGACCTCGAAGGTCGAGGAGATGAACCCGGAAGACTGGGACCGCTGCGTCGACATCTGCCTCACCGGGCAATTCAACTGCACGCGGCTGGCCGTGCCGGAACTGCGCAAAAGCAAGAATGCCTCGATCGTGAATATTTCGTCGGCGGCCGGACGCCTCGGCTTTGCGATGCGAACGCCATATGCAGCGGCGAAATGGGGCGTGATCGGCTTCACCAAGTCGCTGTCGATCGAGCTTGGACCGGACAATATCCGCGTCAATGCGATCCTTCCCGGGCTCGTCGCCGGCGACCGGCAGCGCCGCGTGCTGGAAGCAAAAGCGCAGCAGCGCGGCATCTCCTATGCCGAGATGGAGCGCACCGCATTCTCCTATACCTCGATCAAGGAATATGTGACGCCCGACCAGCTTGCCGATCAGATCCTCTTCATGTGCAGCCCGCGCGGGAGAACCATTTCGGGACAGGCGATCTCGATCTGCGGTGACACGCAAATGCTGGGATAGGCCGGTGCCGCCTGTTTGACGTTCCTGCCCCAGACGCAGCAATTCGATCCAGCAACGTCAAATAGAAAAGCGGTCCTTGGCTGAGTCGGAGCGCGAACTTCGGAAAGTCGGCACCAGGCGCCTTCGCGTTTGCGAGAGCTCCGCTTCCGGTTGCTGCAAAAAACGCAGAGGTGGCGTCGCCTTACCGGCCGATGACAGCAGCCCGACGATTTGCTCAATTCGAACATGCCTGAGATTTGCAGCTCCCGGAGCGCCAAATGCCCTTTATCGAACTGGACGGTGTTGCGCTTCGCTACGAGCTGAGCGGCGCGGGCGATCGCATACTGGTGCTCGTGCACGAAATGGGCGGCTCGCTCGAAAGCTGGGACGAGGTCGCGCCGCATCTTGCGACATCGCGCCGTGTTCTGCGCTACGATACTCGCGGGGCCGGAATGTCGCAGAAGGTGCGCGGCGAACTCACCTTTGACACCATGGCCGCCGATATCGCCGCGCTGCTCGACACACTCCAGATAACCGGCAAGGTGGCACTTGCAGGCATAGCCGTCGGCGGCGCGATCGCGCTTCAATTCGCGGCTCAATATCCGGGCCGCGCAAGCGCGGTCATCGCCGGCAGCCCCGCTACCGGCATCGAGGCGGCGCGCCGTCCGGCCGCCCTTGAACGCGTTGCCAGGATCGAGGCCCTCGGCATGGCGTCGGCCGTCGAGGATTCGATGTTGAACGGCTACCCACCGGAGCTGCGCGGGGACGGCAAACGCTTTGCGCAATTCCGCGCGCGCTGGCTCGGCAACGATCCCTTCAGCTACGCGACGATCTGGCGAATGCTGGTGAACGCCGACATGCCGGAGACGTTGAGCAAGATCAGGTGCCCGGCGCTCGTGATCGGCGGGAGCCTCGATCGCGTCCGTCAGCCGGCCATTGCGCAGGATGTGAGCGAGACGATACCGGGCGCGCGTTATGTCGAAGTTCGCACCGGGCACTATATGGCGGTGCAGACCCCTGATCTGATCGCCAGCTGCATCAATGAATTCCTGCGGTCCGTCGATGCCTGACGGGCCTTCGCTTCCTCACTGTCGCAAGGTCGCCCCATGACTTCACAGCCCGCCCAGCAGATCCCCGGCATCTATCACCGCAAGATCGGGGATATCATCGTCACCGCCGTCAGCGACGGTTATCTTGACGGCAATCTCGAGGTGATGCGCAATGTCGACCTCGACAAGGCGCATGCGATCCTGCGTGATGCATTCCGCCCCGCGCGGCGCACGAGCGTCAACACGTTTCTGATCCATTCGAAAGGCCGCACGGCGATCGTCGACACCGGATCTGGCAACTATCTGATGCCGACCGCGGGCTTCGTGCAAACCCATCTCGCGGCGGGCGGCATCGATCCGAAATCGATCGACACCGTGCTGCTGACCCATATGCACCCGGACCATTCCGCCGGCCTGACCGACATGTCGAACGGCGCATTGCTGTTTCCGAATGCGGAACTCGTCATGCACGAAAACGAACTGCCGCATTGGTTCGACGATGGCGCCATGGCGAAGGCCGACGAGCGATCGAAAAAACTGTTTTTCCTTGCCGGCCGCGAGCAGGTCGCGCCCTACAAGAACCGCACACGCCTGTTCAGGCAGGGCGAAGTGTTTCCAGGCGTGACCGCGGTTCCGAGCCAAGGGCATACGCCGGGTCACACGGCCTATCTCATTTCATCGGGCGATCATCAACTGATGATCTGGGGCGACACGGTTCACGTGCCGGAGGTGCAGACCGCGTTTCCGGAAGCCGGCATGGGCTTCGATACCGATCTTGCCATGGCTGCTGCGTCGCGAAAGCGCATGTTCGATCGGGTCAGTGCCGACCGCATTCTTGTTGCGGGGATGCATACGCATTTCCCGGGCTTCGGTCGGTTGGCGCGGCGCGGCGACGCTTACGCGCTGTATCCTGAGGCATGGGTTCACAGCTTCGAGCAGACCTGACAATCGCCATCCCTGTGGTCGTGGTGTGGAAAAATGCGGCGGTGTGACGCTTCGTCAGGCGTGACACTCGATCCCGTATTTGCTCAATTATTCCGCGCGACAAACATCCTCCGTCGCGTTCTTTGACCTTCACCTGGAGATCATGATGCCTTTCGACCTGGTCTTGCGCGGCGGCCGCGTGGTTGATCCCTCCCAAAAGCTCGATGCCGTCATCGACGTCGCCTTTGCCGGAGGCAAGGTTGCCGCGGTTGGAAGCGCGCTCAAGACCGATCCCGGCACGGAGGTGCGCGACGTGTCGGGTACGATCGTCACGCCCGGCCTGATTGACCTGCATACCCATGTCTATTGGGGAGGCACTTCGCTCGGTATCGACGCCGAGGAGTTCTGCCGGACGTCAGGCGTCACCACCGCGATCGACACCGGCAGCGCTGGTCCCGGCAATTTCGCGGGCTTCCGCAAGCACGTGATTGAACCGAGCCAGGTCCGCATCCTGGCCTATTTGCATATTTCTCATGCCGGCATTTTCGGTTTCTCCAACCGCGTCATGGTCGGCGAAAGCGAGGAGATGCGGCTGATGAATCCGATCGATGCCGTTCAGGTCGCGGACGCCAACCGCGACCTTATCGTCGGCATCAAGGTCCGGGTCGGACTGCACGCCTCCGGCACGTCCGGCATCGTGCCGCTTCGGATGGCCCTGGAAGTCGCCAATGAAGTCGGCATGCCGCTGATGGCGCATATCGACCACCCACCACCCAGCTATGAAGAGGTGGTCAGCCTGTTGCGCCCCGGCGACGTTCTGACGCATGCCTTCCGGCCGTTCCCCAATTCGGCGGTCTCTGCGCAGGGCACGGTGAAACAGGTCGTGCTGGAAGCGCGCGAGCGCGGTGTGCTGTTCGATATCGGTCACGGCAAAGGTTCCTTCGCCTTCAAGGTCGCGCGCGCGATGCTCGCCAACGGCTTCTATCCTGATACGATTTCCTCCGACGTTCATCTGCTCTGCATCAATGGTCCGGCCTACGACCAGGTGACGACGATGTCGAAATTCCTGTGCATGGGCATGCCCTTTGCGGACGTGATCGCGGCATCGACCGTCAATGCAGCGATGGCGCTGCGGCGTCCCGAACTCGGCAGTCTCAAGGTCGGAAGCGTCGGCGACGCGACCCTGCTTACGATAAGGGAAGGCAAGTTCGACTACGAAGACGTCATCGGCGAGCATCTGATGGGCGACCGCAAGATCGTATCCGAAGGCGTCGTCATCGGCGGGCGCTGGTGGCATCCGCAGGAGTCACCGAAATTCAAAAGGCTAGCTGGCTAACTCCCGCCGAAAATGCTCTGATCTCTCTAAAGCCGCCCATCCAGACCGGGCTAACCGGCAGGGCGTTGGCATACCGTTTGCAAGCAAACGAACCGCATTGCGCGTCGGGCTTCTTTAGAGCCTAATCGCGGTGGCCATTCGGAACTGGGAGGTCGGAAAATGGATCGCAGAACGGTATTGAAGGGCTTGGCGGGAGCGGGCACGCTTGCAGCGACGGGCGGAATGCCGATGCCGGCGATTTCCCAGGGCGCCGCGGCGCGCACGCTACGCCTCGTGCCGCAAGCGGATCTTGCGAATTTCGACCCGGTCTGGACCACGCAATATGTCGTGCGCAACGCGGCCGTGCTGGTGTGGGAGACGCTCTACGGCGTCGACGAAAAGTTGCAGCCACAGCGCCAGATGGTGGAGTCCGAGGAGGTTTCCAGTGATGGATTGACCTGGACCTTCAAGCTGCGGCCCGGACTGAAATTCCATGACGGCGAGCCGGTGCGTGCCAAGGACGTGGTGGCGAGCCTGACCCGCTGGTCGAACCGCGATTCCATGGGACTTATGCTCAAGGCGATTCAAAACGAGCTGACCGCTGTCGATGACAAGACTTTCAAATGGGTGCTGAAGAAGCCTTATCCGAAAATGCTGCTGGCGCTCGGCAAGAACAGCACGCCTTGCGCATTCATCATGCCGGAGCGCATCGCCCAGACCGATCCGTTCAAGCAGATCAACGAATATATCGGCTCCGGCCCGATGAAGTTCGTACGGAGCGAATGGGTGCCGGGCGCCAAATCGGCGTTTGAAAAATTCGCCGATTACGTGCCGCGACAGGAAAAGAACTCATGGTTTGCCGGCGGCAAGCAGATGCTGGTCGATCGGATCGAATGGGTCGTGATCCCTGATCCGGCGACGGCGGCAGCCGCGCTGCAGAGCGGTGAGGTCGACTGGTGGGAAAATCCGCTTCCCGATCTCGTCCCCGTCTTGCGGAAAAACCGCAACATCAATGTCGATATCGCCGATCCGCTCGGCAACATTGGCTCATTCCGGATGAATCATCTTCACCCGCCCTTCGACAAGGTGAAGGCGCGGCGCGCTGTGCTGACAGCGATGAACCAGGAAGATTACATGCGCGCGCTGGTTGGGGACGACACCTCGCTCTGGAAGCCGCTGCCGGGCTACTTCACGCCCAATACGCCGCTTTACACGGAAGAGGGCGGCGAGATCCTCAAGATGCGCAATATGGATGCGGCCAAGAAGCTTCTCGCCGAGAGCGGCTACGCCAACGAGCCGGTTTCCTGCATCGTGGCGCAGGACCAGGTGATAACCAAGGCCCAGGGCGATGTTACGGCCGATCTCTTGAAGCGCATGGGCATGAATGTCGATTTCGTCGCCACTGATTGGGGCACGGTCGGTACGCGGCGCGCTCAAAAGGCGCCTCACAGCCAGGGTGGCTGGGAAATGTTCCACACCTGGCACGCTGGCGCGGATTGTATCAATCCCGCCGTCTACATCGCCATTCGGGCCAGCGGCGACAAGGCATGGTACGGCTGGCCGAATAGTCCGGCCGTGGAAAATGAAGTCACAGCCTGGTTCGATGCCAAGACACTCGATGAGGAAAAGGCCGCGGTCCGCCGTCTCAACAAGGCCGCGCTGGAGGACGTCGTCTATGCGCCGACCGGCTTCTTCCTGAATTACACGGCCTGGCGCAAGAACGTGTCAGGGATCGTCAAGGGGCCGGTACCGTTCTTCTGGGGCGTATCGAAAACCGCCTGACGCGGGCGGTAAGGCGACCATGGCCTCCTATATCCTTCGGCGCGTTCTGGTCACCATCCCCGTGATGGCGATCGTCGCTTTGTTTGTCTTCAGCCTGCTTTACATCGCGCCGGGCGACCCGGCGGCGGTTATTGCCGGCGATCAGGCAAGCCCGGCCGACGTCGAGCGAATTCGGCAGAGCCTTGGTCTCGATCAGCCGTTCCTGGTCCAGTTCGGCGGTTGGTGCTGGCGGATCCTGCACCTCGATCTCGGCACCTCGATCTTCACCAATCTTCCGGTCACTTCCATGATCGCGCAGCGGATCGAGCCGACGCTCTCGCTGATGATGCTGACGCTGGCGCTCACCCTCGTGATCGCCGTGCCGCTTGGCGTGATCGCTGCCTGGAAAGCCGGCAGCTGGATCGATCGCTCGATCATGGCGTTTGCCGTTTCCGCATTTTCGCTGCCGGTGTTCGTGCTCGGATACGTTCTGGCCTATGTCTTTGCGCTCGAGCTCGATTGGCTTCCGGTCCAGGGCTATACGCCGCTTTCCCAAGGGTTCTGGCCGTGGCTGCAGAGTCTCATTCTTCCATCTGTCGCACTTGGCAGCGTCTATATCGCGCTGATCGCGCGCATCACGCGGGCCTCGATGCTGGAAGTGTTACAACAGGACTATGTCCGTACGGCCCGCGCCAAAGGTCTCGGGCAGCGTGATGTTCTGTTCGTTCACGCGTTGAAAAACGCTGCCGTGCCGATCGTCACCGTAATCGGCATCGGTATCGCACTGCTGATCGGCGGTGCGGTGGTGACCGAGAGTGTGTTCGCCATTCCGGGTTTGGGACGCCTGACGGTCGATGCGATCCTGCGCCGCGACTACCCGGTAATCCAGGGTATCGTCCTGATGTTCTCCTTCCTCTACACGCTCGTCAATCTGATGGTCGACGTCACTTATACGCTGCTTGATCCGAGGATCCGCTATTGACCGTCTCGACCACCAGTTCAGCGGTGCTGCCGCCCGGGCTCGTCGTCGCCCCGCAAGCGCCCGACTTGCTTGTTCCGGTGCAAGTCAGGCGCGGCGTGTTTGGCTTCCTGAGGAACAACCCGACCGTCGCGATTGGCGGGGCAATACTGCTGATCCTGGTTTTGATCGGGATTTTTGCGCCGGTTCTCTGGACCGTGGATCCTACGGCATTGGCGCCCGCGAAGCGCATGCGGCCACCGTCGGAACTGTCCTGGTTCGGTACGGACGCGCTCGGCCGCGACGTTTATTCGCGCGTGATGTTCGGGGCGCGCGTTTCGCTCACCGTCGGCCTTTCGGTGGCACTGCTCGCCACGCTCGCCGGTCTTGCCATCGGGCTCGTCTCGGGTTTCGTGCGATGGGCCGACGCCATCATCATGCGCATCATGGACGGGCTGATGTCGATCCCGCCGATCCTGCTCGCTATTGCGCTGATGGCCCTGACGCGCGGCAGCGTCGGCAACGTCATCATGGCGATCACGATCGCAGAAATCCCGCGCGTCTCGCGGCTGGTTCGCGGTGTCGTTCTCTCGCTCCGGGAGCAGCCCTATGTGGATGCAGCGGTCGCCTGCGGGACGCGAACGCCTATGATCATCCTCCGCCATATCCTGCCGAATACGCTGGCGCCGCTCCTGGTACAGGCCACGTATGTCTGCGCCAGCGCCATGATCGTAGAAGCGATCCTTTCCTTCATCGGCGCCGGCACGCCGCCGACGATTCCCTCCTGGGGCAACATCATGGCGGAGGGCAGGGCGCTTTGGCAGGTGAAGCCCTTCCTCGTGTTCTTCCCGGCCGCGTTTCTCTCGATCACAGTGCTTGCGGTGAATTTGGTCGGCGACGGCCTGCGCGACGCGCTCGATCCTCGCATGGCCAAAAATCTGTAGGTTCGATCCGATGGCGTTGCTTGAAGTCGAAAATCTCCAGACTCACTTCCGCACCCCGGACGGCATCAACCGCGCCGTCGACGGCGTCTCGTTTCATGTCAACGAAGGCGAGACGCTGGCGATCGTCGGCGAGTCCGGCTGCGGCAAGTCGGTGACATCGATGTCGCTGATGCGGCTCATTCCCGAGCCGCCCGGCAAGATCGCGGGTTCGATCCGCTTTCGTGGAAAGGATCTTCTGAAGCTGAGCGATCGCGAGATGCGCGATATCCGGGGCAACGAGATTTCGATGATCTTTCAGGAGCCGATGACGAGCCTCAATCCGGTGCTGACGGTCGGCCGCCAGATCGGCGAGACGCTGCGCCTGCACGAGGGGCTCGGCAAGGAGGCGGCCGAAAAGCGCGCCGTCGAGTTGCTGGCCCTGGTGGGCATACCCGAACCGGCGCGGCGGGTCAGGGAATATCCGCACCAACTATCGGGCGGAATGCGCCAGCGCGTGATGATCGCGATTTCCCTCGCCTGCAATCCGAAGCTTCTGATCGCCGACGAGCCCACCACGGCGCTCGATGTCACGATCCAAGCCCAGATCCTGCAACTGATGCTGGATTTGAAACGCCGGGTCGGTGCCGCTGTGATCCTGATCACGCATGATCTCGGGGTAGTCGCCGAGGTCGCCGAGCGCGTCATGGTGATGTATGCCGGCCGCAAGGTGGAGGAGGCGTCGGTCGCGGACCTGTTTCGCACGCCACGCCATCCTTACACCCAAGGTTTGCTCGGCGCGGTGCCCAGGCTCGGCTCGTCGCTCTCCGGCGATGCCGGCCGGCTCGCCGAGATTCCCGGACAGGTGCCGAGCCTGAAACAGCGTATCATGGGCTGCGCTTTCGCCGGGCGCTGCGCGCTCGCCACCGATCTCTGCCGCCAGGTCGCGCCGGGATTGGAGGAAAAGTCGTCGCATCACTACGCCGCCTGCCATTTTGCCAAAAAGGAGGCGGCCGCGGCATGAACGCTCCTTTATTGCAGGTCAACGACCTGAAGAAACACTTTCCCATCCGCGGCAAACTTTTCCGCCGCAGCACCAGTCGTGTTTATGCCGTCGATGGCGTGTCTTTCGAAATCGCGCGCGGCGAGACGCTGTCGCTGGTCGGTGAATCCGGCTGCGGCAAATCGACGGTCGGACGCGCCATTCTCCGCCTGTTCGATGTCACCGCTGGCCAGGTCGTGCTCGACGGTCAGCGCATCGACGATCTCTCGGCCGATCGTTTGCGCCGGATCCGCCGCCGCGTGCAGGTGGTGTTCCAGGACCCGTTTTCCAGCCTCAATCCGCGATTGAGCGTGCGCGACATTCTGGCGGAGCCGATTCGCAATTTTGACCTCGCCAAATCCTCCGCGGAACTTGAAGAGAAAATCGCCGCATTGATGGACACGGTGCGGCTGCCGCGCGACGCGCTGGATCGCCGGCCTCACGAATTTTCCGGCGGGCAGCGCCAGCGCATCTGCATCGCCCGGGCGCTTGCCGCCGAACCGGACCTGATCGTCTGTGACGAGGCCGTCTCGGCGCTCGATGTTTCGGTCAAGGCGCAGATCGTCAACCTTTTGCAGGACCTGCAGCGGGAATTCGGTCTGGCCCTGCTCTTCATCAGCCATGATTTGGCGATCGTCGAGCACATGACGCATCGCGTCGCGGTGATGTATCTTGGCAAGATCGTCGAGATGGCGCCGCGCAACCGGATTTTTGCGGAACCGAAGCATCCCTATACCAGGGCGCTGCTTTCGGCGGTGCCGGTGCCCGATCCGACCGTGCGCCGCAAGCCGATGATCCTGAAGGGCGACGTGCCGAGCCCGATCAATCCGCCGAGCGGCTGCCGCTTTCACACGCGCTGTCCCTATGTGTTCGACCGCTGCCGTACCGAGGAGCCGGAGCTTCGTCAGACCGCGGAAGGGCAGTGGGCGGCATGCCATCTCGAAAGCTTGCCGTAAAATGCCCGACCGTCGATTTTCCAGGTGAAATCCGGCCGCCGGGTCTGCGGCCATACGGTAACCTTGCCTGCCGAATCCACTGGAATTGGCCGCCACGCGCCATAGATAGATTGCTGCGGAAGGTACCCTTTTAGGAGTCCCTGGTGGTCATAAAGCGCGGCATATTGTTGGCGGCCATTGGCGCGGCCCTGCTCTGGAGCGGGCTTACGGCTGCCCAGTCATACCGTCCTGAAGAATTCCTCAATCTCGACCTCTCGAAGGCGGTGCTGTCGCCAGCGCCGCTCGGCCCAGCCACCAGCTTCACCCCCGGTCCGCTGGATGTGACGGTCGACCGCGGCAACAAGGCCACGCAAGCGGACGCCGAACTGGTGGTCGATCCCAAAGCGGTGCCTGCGGAGACGGTCCATGCCGAAAGCAAGTCGGCGGCCAACGTCGAGCCCGCGCACAGGGTCGCCCCCCGCATGCATCTCGCCCATGGGCGTGCTGAACGAGCGGCGGCACCACGCAAGCCACGGGCGCTGGTTGCGCTTCATGGACGAAATCCGGTGGAAGCTCAGGCCCGCGATACCCGTATCCAGGTCTGGCCGTGCAGGTCGGGTGGCATCTGCAACTGGAAGCGATAGTCTCGGACGGCCGCCCGCTGACGCCATCTTGATTTGAATGCCGCCGGCCCCGCACATTATGAGCGGCGGGACGCTCATTTCGTCCTAAATCCTGCCGCTCTCGTGTTTCTAAGGCGCCCTTGCTGCGGCCAGGGCTGCCGGTCTTTGGAGTTCATCAATGGAAAAACTGCAAACCCAGGGCATCAGCCTGCCGCGCTTGGGCCTCGGTACCTTCCGCATGCAAGGCGACGCCTGCCGCGCTGCGGTGGAAAGTGCGCTCGCGCTCGGCTATCGCCACATCGATACGGCCGAAATGTACGGTAATGAAGAGGCGATCGGCGCAGCGCTGGCCGCGTCAAAGATCGCGCGCAACGAGTTGCATGTCACGACAAAGGTCTGGAATGACAATCTGGCGCCGGACGCGATCCGCCGCGCCTTCGATGCGAGCCTGAAGAAGCTCAGGCTGGACCAGATCGATCTTTATCTCGTGCATTGGCCGGCGCCGAACATGAACCTGCCGGCGATGTTCGAAACCCTGATGAAGCTCAAGCAGGAAGGCCGGACGCGCGCGATCGGCGTTGCCAATTTCAACGTCGCGCTGCTCCGGAAAGTGGTCGAAGAAATCAAGGCGCCGATCGCCTGCAATCAGGTCGAGTATCACGTGATGCTCGATCAGACCCGTTTGCTCAACTATCTTGCCGCCAAGTCGATTCCGCTGGTGGCCTACTGCCCGCTGGTGCAGGGAAGGGCGGCTTCCAACGAAACGCTCATTGCGATCGGCAGGAAGCATGGCGCAAGCGCCACCCAGGTCGCCCTGAAATGGCTGCTCGATCAAGACGGTGTGGCCGCGATCCCGAAGGCCTCGCGCGCCGAGAGCCAGCGCGCCAATCTCGAGGCTCTGAACATCGGGCTCGACGATGAGGACCGTCAGGCGATCGCGAACCTGCCCAAGGATCGGCGGTGCGTATCGCCGGGCTTCGCGCCGGTCTGGGATTAGCCGGCGATTGCCTGACCAGGCCGGCGCGGTAGGCCTGCGACTTCGTGTCGATGAGGGCGCGGCCTACGGCTTGCGCCAAAACACAACCCGTCGCATCATCGAACCATAAGAAACGATCGATCTTTTGGGGAGAACGCCAGCATGTCCGCACTGTCACGCCGTCATTTTCTCGCCGGCACGGCCGCCGCCGCCCTGTCGGGCCCGACCATGGCCGCGATGGGTCCGGCCGACAAATTCGACTTGGTGATCAAGGGCGGCGATGTGCTCGATCCCAGCCAGTCCTTGCGCGGCAAACGCGACATCGGCATCCGCTGGGGCGTGGTCGAGGCGGTCGAACCGGAAATTCCACCCGCGCGGGCGCTCAAGACCATTGATGCTTCTGGCAAGCTCGTGACGCCCGGCCTCGTCGACCTGCACTGTCACGTCTACCCTTACGGCTCGGCGATCGGCATTCCCGCCGACGAGCTCGTGCAATTCCAGGGCACCACGACCGTGGTGTCGGCCGGCGACGCCGGCGTCAACAATCTCGCCGCGCTGCGCCGCTTCATCGTCGCGCAAACGCGGGCGAGGATGTACGCCTTCCTGCACATTGCCAATAATGGTCTGTCGGCTTTTCCGGTGGCCGAATTGTACAATATCGACAATGCCCAGGTGGAGGCTTGCGCGATGGGGCTGGCCGAAAATCCGGACTTCCTCATCGGCGTCAAGGTGCGGATGTCCGAGAACGTGATCTTCAAGCACGGCATCGAACCGCTCAAGCGGGGTATCCAGGCCTGCGAGATGTGCGGCTGGCCGGCCCGGATGATGGTGCATATCGGTGGCGTCGAGACTGCGCAGCTGATGACCGATATTCTCAACCTGCTGCGGCCGGGCGACGTTCTGACCCATTGCTATTCCGGCGCGCCGAACATGGCCGGTGCCTTCACCAATATCGTGCAGGACGGCAAGCTGTTGCCGGCCGCGCTCGCCGCCAAGCAGCGCGGCGTGATCTTTGACGTCGGCCATGGCGGCGGCAGCTTCGACTTCACGGTGGCGGAAGTGGCAATTCCCGCCGGCTGCCCACCGGATACGCTCTCATCCGATATCCATGTTTTTTCCGGCAATTCGCCGGGTCTGCCTTACCTGCCCAACGTCATGAGCAAGTTCATGGCCATGGGTTTCTCACTCGAGCAGGTGGTGGCGATGGCGACCATTGCTCCGGCCAGGATCATCAATCGCGCGCCCAAGATCGGTACCCTTCAGATCGGCGCACCGGGCGACGTCACCATCATGGATGTGGTGGAGGGACCCGTCACCTTCGTCGATACCCGCAACAACAAGCGCGAAGGCAAGGTGCAGTTGAAGCCGGTGCAGACCGTCATCAACGGCGTGCCGTTCGGCCGGCCATATCAGGCGCCATTTGCGGTGAGATAGGTCTCATCGCGGAGCTGCTTCTGCGCGCAGCTCCTTGTTCGAACTGCGCGCCGGCACACCGAACTCATTTCGGCAGACCTCGGCGAGCGTCGCGATGCCTTCACGTATCTGCTGCTGCGTCGGGCTTGCAAAACACAGCCGCAAACGGCTGCCCGCATAGGCCTTGTCGGTCGACCATTCCGGGCCGGGATTGATCGAGACGCCAGCGGCGAGCGCGGCTTGGTAGAGCTTCATCGTATCGACATGGTCGGGTAGCTTGACCCAGAGGAAAATGCCGCCCTTCGGTTCTTCGAATTCCGCCGCCGTGCCGAAGTGCTCGTTGAGCGCTTCCATCAGCGTGTCGAGCTTGGCGCGCAGGCCGCGCCGCAGCGCCGGCACATGCGTCTCGAAATGTGACACGCAATACTCGGCAAGCACCATCTGCTCCAGCGCGCCGCTGCCCGCATCGGTCTTCATCGGCAGGATGCGCGACAGCGCGGCCCACGGCGCGACAATGAATCCGACGCGCAGTGCCGGTGCGATCGATTTCGAGAATGAGCCGATATGGATGACGTTGGCAGTCTTGCTCATGGCGTAAATCGCTGGCGGGCGCTTGCCGTCCCAGGCCAGGTCAGCATAGCAATCGTCCTCAAAGACCGGCACGCCATATTGCTCGGCAAGCCTGAGCAGTTCGAGCCGCCGCGTCTCCGGCATGATGGTGCCGGTCGGGTTCTGCACGGTCGGGATGGTGTAGATGTATTTCGGCGTGATGCCTCGGCGTTTGAGATCGGCAAGCGCGTCGGCGAGGGCATCCATCCGCATGCCGTCCCGGTCGAGCGGAATGCCGACCGTGTTGATCCCAAGCCGCGCCAGGCGGTTCAAAGCGCCCTGGTAAGTGTCTCGCTCGATGATGACGGTATCGCCGCGGGCCAGCAGCGTGGCGTTCACCAGATCGAGTGCCTGGAGCGAGCCGGAAACGATCAGGATGTCTTCGGCAGAGCAGGAGATGTCGGCGTCGCGTTTCAGTTTCGCAGTGAGGAACTTGCGCAGAGCCAGATACCCCTGCGGGCCGCTTTGGAGGCCATAGGTTGCAAGCGTCCGCCCCTCGCGCCGCATCACGGCGTTGACCGCATCGATCAGCCCGGTGAGCGGGAGCTGCTCCGGATCGTTGTTGCCGCCGACAAAGCTGTATTTTGCCAGCCCCGTCCACCTTGCCGCAGCGGGTGGCAGGCCCGAGGGAAGCAACGGGGCAAAATCAAAGGTGGTTGCCGTCATGGGCGCGGTCTCTCTCTTTTTGTTTTAAACGATCATAGAGGATGTGAGCTCTTGCTCAAGCTGCCGCATCCAGTTGGGCATTGACGTATTTCCTCCCGGGATGCAGCATGCAGCCGTTCTCAGGGCAGGGTGAAAATCCCTACCGGCGGTATGCAGCCCCCGTGCTGCGAGCCCGCGAGCGCCTTCCTGCAAGGAAGGGTCGAGCAGATCAGGTGAGATGCCTGGGCCGACGGTGAAAGTCCGGATGAAAGAGAACGCGCGAGCCTGCCTCTGCGGAAAAGCAGGGCTGGCACGCCCGTGATCGCCTTGGGTGACGTGTCTGTTACCGGAAAGGAGATCGCTGTGACACACACCCGATATCTATATGTCGAAGCCAATCGGGAGGGCGAATTCGCGAGCCCATCTGCCGCTGGTGTCCTGCCCTTGGCTACCGGGCGGGGGATCGCCGTCTTTGAGGTACGGGGCAGGTCCGCCCTGCGTCATGGCGCTGGCAGGTGCCTTGCCGCCGGGCTAAATGCTCGATCCCTCCAGCAAGAATCTCAAGAGACCTGACATGGCCGACCCAATTCAGGAAGTTCTGTTTGCCTTTGCTCAAGGAGAGCTTGTCGTTGTCACCGACGATGACGACCGTGAAGGCGAGGGCGACCTGATCGTCGCCGCCTCGCTCTGTACAGCGGAGAAGATGGCGTTCATCATTCGCCACACCTCCGGCATCGTCTGTGCACCGATTACGCCGGAAGACGCGCGCCGCCTGCGGCTCGATCCCATGGTGGCGCACAACGACTCCAGCCACACCACCGCATTTACGGTCTCAATCGACTATAAGCCGGACGGCGGCACCGGCATTTCGGCGGAAGAGCGCGCCTCCTGCTGCCGGGCGCTGGCCAATCCGAATGTGGGCGCCAACGATTTTGCCCGACCCGGCCATGTGTTTCCGCTGATCGCGCGGGATGGCGGTGTGCTGCTCCGCTCGGGCCATACCGAAGCCGCGGTCGACCTCTGCAGGCTGAGCGGCCTGCCGCCCGTCGGTGTCATCAGCGAATTGATGAACGACGACGGCTCGGTGATGAAGGGCGAGCAGGTGGCGCGGTTCGCCAAGGCCCACAAGCTCAAACGTCTCACCATTGCCGAACTGATCGCCTACCGGCAGGCACGCGAGAAGCTGATCGAACGGGTCTCGACATTTACCGCCGATAGCCCGATCGGGCCGATGCAGGGCTTTGCCTACCGTTCGCCGTTCGATTCCATCGCCCATGTCGCCTTCGTCTACAACGGTATCGGCGACGGCAAGAACGTACTGACGCGCTTTCACAAGCCGAACATCGTGCGGGACATCTTCACCGGACCGAAACTCATGACCTCGGTGCTGGAACAGTTCAGGAAAAACGGCAGCGGCGTTCTGGTCTATTTGCGCGACGGCGCGGCCGGCGTTCCGGTGGCGCCCTTGCCGGAAGAGCAGACGGCGGAGGCCGACCGCAACAGGCAATGGCGCGAAGTCGGCGTCGGCGCACAGATCCTGCGCGATCTTGGCGTCACATCGATCCGGAACCTGAGCTCGTCGCTTCACGACTACAAAGGCCTTTCCGGCTTCGGCATCGAGATCGTGTCGAACGAGCCGCTTGAGGCTTGAGACGAAAAAGCGATTGCGATGTGCGATACGCCTCCGCCTGTTTGATCGGGCGGCTCGCACCATTCCCGGTCTTGGAACGAGAAAGCAGGCGCAATTGCGCTTCGCTGCCGATCGCTTTAAAATAAAGGCATCTTTGTGAAAGGATTTTCCATGAGCGTTCGCCCTCAGGCCAAGGACAAACCGTCTCCCGTGAGTTTTCAGTGGGACGATCCGTTTTTACTCGATGATCAGTTGACCGAAGACGAGCGGATGATCCGCGATACCGCGCGTGCCTACGCGCAGGACAAGCTGCTGCCGCGCGTCACCAAGGCGTATCTCGAAGAGAAGGTCGATCGCGATATCTTTCACGAGATGGGTGAGCTCGGCCTGATCGGCATCACGCTGCCGGAGGAATATGGCTGCGCCAACGCCAGCTATGTCGCCTACGGTCTGGTAGCGCGAGAGATCGAACGCGTCGATTCCGGCTATCGCTCGATGAATTCGGTGCAGTCCTCGCTGGTGATGCATCCGATTTACGCCTATGGCGACGAAAACCAACGCAAGAAATATCTGCCGAAGCTCGCGACGGGCGAATGGGTCGGTTGCTTCGGTCTGACCGAGCCCGATGCCGGTTCCGACCCCGGCGGCATGAAGACCCGCGCCGAGAAAACGCCAGATGGTTACCGGCTCACCGGCTCCAAGATGTGGATCTCCAACGCGCCGATCGCCGACGTGTTCGTGATCTGGGCGAAGTCCGCCGAGCACAACAACCAGATCCGCGGTTTCATCCTCGAAAAGGGCATGAAGGGTCTTTCGGCGCCGAAGATCGGCGGCAAGCTTTCGCTGCGCGCCTCCGTCACCGGCGAAGTCGTGATGGACGGCGTCGAAGTGCCTGAAAGCGCGCTGCTGCCCAATGTTTCCGGTCTGAAGGGACCATTCGGCTGTCTCAATCGAGCGCGCTACGGCATTTCCTGGGGCGCGATGGGCGCTGCCGAAGATTGCATGCACCGCGCGCGGCAATACACGCTGGACCGCAAGCAGTTCAACAAGCCGCTGGCAGCGACGCAACTGGTCCAGAAGAAGCTCGCCGACATGCAGTCGGAGATTGCACTGGGCCTGCAGGCCTCGTTGCGGGTCGGACGACTGATGGACGAGGGAAAAATGGCGCCCGAGATGATATCGATCGTCAAGCGCAACAACTGCGGCAAGGCGCTCGATATCGCCCGCACCGCGCGTGACATGCATGGCGGCAACGGAATTCAGATCGAATACCATGTGATGCGGCACACCGCGAACCTCGAGACCGTCAACACCTACGAGGGCACCCACGACGTTCATGCCCTCATTCTGGGGCGCGCCATCACCGGCATCCAGGCGTTTTCGTAGGGCTTCCCGTCACGCCGACAGAGCCCGCCATTCAGAGGCTGTCATGGCCGGGCTCGTCCCGGCCGTCCACGTCTTGGCTCGCCGAAAAGGAAGACATCGACGCCCGGCGCGCGGGCGAGCGCAAGCGACGCCGTTCTTCGAACGGTTGGGGCTGGCCATGACGAAGCAGCAACTCAAACCGTGAGCACTCTTGATGCCCGACAATGACGACGTCCCGTTCAACCGCAACTTTCCGCTTGCACCCGGCGTGGTCGAGGAGGTGCGGCCGGGGGTGCGGCGTATTCTCTGCAACAATCCGAGCCCTTTCACTTTCACCGGCACGGTGAGTTACATCGTCGGCCGCGGCAAAGTCGCCATCATCGATCCGGGACCGGACGATGCGGCGCACGCGGCAGCACTCCTCGATGCGGTGCGGGGTGAAACCGTGACGCACATTCTGGTCACCCATACCCATCGCGACCACTCCGTGAATACGCCGCGCATCAAGTCGGCAACGGGCGCGCCGGTCTATGCCGAAGGTCCGCATCGGGCTTCGCGGCCGCGCTTTGAAAGCGAAAAGCACAATCCGGAATCGGGCGCCGACCGCGACTTCCGGCCTGATGTGCAGGTCAGGGAGGGAGACGTCGTCGAAGGCGACGGGTGGAGGCTCGAGGCGGTCGCGACGCCCGGCCACACCGCCAACCATCTTGCTTTCGCCTGGCCGGAGCGGAAGTTCCTCTTCGTCGGCGATCATGTGATGGGGTGGTCGACCTCGATCGTGGCGCCGCCGGACGGCTCGATGGTCGACTATATGGCATCGCTGGAAAAGCTGACGAAGCGGTCCGAGGAGCTATATTTTTCCGGACATGGCCCGGAAATTCCGGAAGCCGTGCGCTATGTGCGTTTCCTGCTCCGCCATCGCCAGGCACGCGAAGCGTCGATCCTGCATCGCCTCGGCAAGGGTGAGGCGGACATTCCGACCATCGTCCGCGCGATCTATATCGGCATCGACCCGCGCCTGATGAATGCGGCTGGTTATTCCGTGCTCGCGCATCTGGAGGATCTCGTCGGACGCGGCGTCGTCGCAACCGATGGCGATCCCGTGATCGGCGGGAGTTATCGTCTGACGGCTTCCTGAAGGTCATTCCGGGATGGCGACGTCGCGCCAGACCCGGGAGTTTCTCTGGTGTGCTGCGCGCGCATTATAGCTCGATGCTTACGCATCGCGGTGGAATGACTGCCGTCACTTCTTCACTGTTTTGGCCGGCGGCTTCTTGGCAGGTTGCGCCGGCTTCTTGGCCGGCTTGAGGCTCTCGGCGTCGGCGGCCGTGTTGAGGTCATCGATCAGCTTGCGCACGCGCGCGGCGTTGCTGCCAAGATCGCTCTCGAAATAGCGCGAGGCGGAGCGGATATCGACGCGGGAATCCTCATCGTCGGGGCTCACGCGGATCGACACGTCTTCGCGAAATCCCATGATCGGCGTGCGGGCGACGGCTTCGATCCGGCCGATCCGGCGCGGCGGCTGGGGAGGGCGCTCATCGATGATCAGCCATTTGCGCCGGGTGACGAGCCGCAAGGTGATCTCATAGGCCCGCTCCACCGGAAGTTCGAGTTCCACTGGCTCGATGTCCGGATAGGCAATACGCTGCTGCTCAGCCGAATAGAGGCCGGCATAGACGGCGGGGTTGGCGCCGTCACCGCTGCGAAGGCGGGCCAGCGCCTCGAAGCGCGGCGGATCGATCGGATCGGTGGTTATGTCGTGGATCGCGGGCAGCTGACGGTATTGCAGGCCGAGATAGGCCGGATAGGCGAGCAACAGCGCGTCGATCAGGAATGCCAGCAGGATTCGGCTCATGCCGCGCGCGCCGCTCTGCCAGATCGCGGCAGCCCCGATCAGTCCGACCAGGATGGAGAGGCCGGCGCAGGCCAGCGCGCCGAAAAAGGTTGCGAGTGCCGGTTTGATTTCAAGAAAGCCGAAGCGGAAGATGATGATCGACATCACCACCGCCACCACGGCAAATACCGCCAGGTTGCGCGACCACGAGGCCAGCCGCGAGACGGGCTCCGACAAATAGGGAGCGGAAAACCTGCGGCCCATGGGCGGGATTCTTGGCCTTGATTTCTACAGGGTTGGTGACGGCCGGCCGGAACCCGGCCGACCCCAAATTAGCCCGTTGAGACCACGAAGCGGCTTCGAATTCAAGGCGCACGTGAAAATGGCCGTGGTCCCCAAGGACACGTTTTCTGCTTTCGCCGCTGCCAGCCGGCCAGCGCTAGGTGCCCGGGAAACTATACTCCTTGAACTGGTCGCGTAGCGCGGTCTTCAGGATCTTGCCGGTCGCCGTATGGGGAATGCCATCGACGAACACGACGTCATCGGGCATCCACCATTTGGCGATCTTGCCGTCCATGAACTTCAGGATGTCCTCGCGTGTTGCGCTTGCGCCCTGCTTGAGCTGGACGATGAGCAGAGGCCGCTCGTCCCATTTGGGGTGATGTAAACCGATCACGGCGGCTTCCGCCACCGCCGGATGGGCGACGGCGAGATTTTCCAGATCGATCGAGGAAATCCATTCGCCGCCCGACTTGATCACGTCCTTGGAGCGATCGGTGATCCGCATGTAGGCGTCCTGATCGATCGTGGCGACGTCACCGGTATCGAAAAATCCGTTCTCATCGAGAATATTGCTGTCGACGCGGTAATAGGCTTTGGCGACCGCGGGCCCCGCAACCTTGAGGCGGCCGAAGGTCTTGCCGTCCCACGGCAGTTCCTTGCCGGCATCGTCGGTGATTTTCATTTCCACGCCGAAGGGCGGATAACCCTGGGTCTGGAGGATGTCGAGTGCCGCCTCGCCGGTCAGCTGGTCGTACGGCGGCTTGAGTGCTGCGAGCGTGCCGATTGGGCTCATCTCAGTCATGCCCCAGGCATGCCGTGCCATAATCCCCATATCGTTGAAGGCCTTGATCATCGAGCGTGGCATCGCCGAGCCGCCGCACACTACAAAGCGGAGATGTGGCAGCTTCAGCTTGTTCGTCGCCATGTGGTTGAGCAGCATCAGCCACACCGTGGGCACACCGGCAGTATGGGTGACTTTTTCGGTGTCCATGAGCTCGAACACGGAAGCGCCGTCCAGCTTGGCGCCGGGCAGCACCAGCTTGGTCCCCATCGATGGCGCCGAGAAGGCAATGCCCCAGCTATTGGCATGGAACAGCGGAACTACCGGCAGCATTGTATCGCTCGCGCAGGCGCCGAGCGAGTCGCCGGTATTGGCCATCAGCGCATGGAGCACGTTGGAACGGTGCGAATACAACACGCCCTTGGGATCGCCGGTGGTGCCGGACGTGTAGCACATCGCGGCCGCGGTATTCTCGTCGAAGGTCTTCCATTTGAAATCGCCGTCGACTTCAGCGATCCAGTCCTCGTAGGCGACCGCGTTTTTCAGCGATGTCTCGGGCATATGAGCCTTGTCGGTGAGCACGATGTAGCGCTCGACGCTCGAAAGCTTGCCGGCGATCTTTTCAAGGATCGGCACGAAGGTGATGTCGGTCATCACCACGCGGTCCTGGGCGTGGTTGATGATCCAGGCGATTTGCTCGGGAAACAGCCGCGGATTGACGGTATGGCAGATCGCGCCGATACCCATGATGCCGTACCAGGCTTCGAGATGACGCCAGGTATTCCAGGCGATGGTGGCCACACGGTCGCCGAGCCTGATGCCGTCACGGTCCAGGCGCTGCGAGATCTTCAGCGCGCGCTTGTGGATTTCGGCATAGTTGGTGCGATGGATGGGGCCTTCGATCGAGCGCGTGACAATTTCCTGCTTGCCGTGGATTGTCGCTGCGTGCTCGAGAATTCGATGACAGAGCAAAGGCCAGTCTTGCATCAAACCAAGCATGCGTTAGTCCCTCCTGAAAGTGCTGTCGGTTTTCGCGGTTCTTTTGCGCGAGTTGGCGCAAAGTCTAGCGCGGGGAAGAGATGCCGCAAGTGGGCTTCTGGTAGGGGATGTGGCGGCCGGGTTGCCATGGTTACCGCTGCGGCGTTGCTGCTTGCCTTTTTCAACGATTCACATCCCGCCGTCGCTGCCAGAATACCTTTGCCCAGGCCCCGGCCCGTCGATGCCCCGTCCGCAAAGGCTGAGCCGTCCACCGGGCCGGCACAGAAAAGTGCTGAACCGGAGGCCGCAACCCCACCTCCGCCTTCTGCCTGCCGGCTCGCTTTGACAGAGGCGATTGCGATTGCGCCGAGCATTCCCGACATTCACGGCCCGGGCGGGTGTGGCGGTGAGGATCTGGTGCGGCTGGAGGCCGTAATGCTCCCCGACGAACATCGGGTCACGCTCAAGCCGGCTGCGATCCTGCGCTGCAAGATGGCCACGGCGGTTGCCGACTGGGTTCGCTCCGACATCGAGCCCGTTGCCAAAGGGCTCGGCAGCGAGGTCGCGGAGCTCGACAATTTCGATTCCTACGAATGCCGGGGCCGCAATCGCGTTGCCGGCGCGCAGTTGTCCGAGCACGGCCGCGCCAACGCGCTCGACGTTCGCTCCTTCAGATTTGCCGACGGCCGGACCATCTCCCTGACCGATCGCAACGTGCCGCGTGACGTGCGCGAGACGGTGCTGCATTCGGCTTGCGCGCGATTCTCGACGGTGCTGGGGCCGGGCTCCGACGGTTACCACGAGGACCATATCCATCTTGATCTGATGGAACGGCACAATGATTACCGGATTTGCGAGTGGGACGTTTGGGACCCACTCCCGGCGATTGCGCCGATGCTGCCGATGCCGCGGCCCCTCGATGCGCCGCCGCGCGAGATGGCCGATGAGCCGGCCGCTGCGAAAGCCGGCGGCGAGGCCAAGCCTGCCTCCCAGCAGGCGGCGGAAAAGCCTGCCGCCGAGAAACGACCAAAGAAAAAGCGCCGGTAGACCAGCGCTTTTCTATTGAGATGAGGTGGCTGGCTTATTGCCAGGAGCCAAACATCGTGTTGCCGCCTTGCGCCACCTGCGACGAGCCGCTGAACGGCGAGTCGCCGTGATGAGGCGCGAGCACGACCACGATGGTGCCGACCTTGGCGCGGTTGTAGAGGTCGATCACGTCCTCGTTCGTCATGCGAATGCAGCCGGACGAGATCGACTGGCCGATATATTCCGGCTGGTTGGTGCCGTGAATGCGGAACAGCGTATCCTTGCCGCCGGAATACAGATACATCGCGCGTGAACCCATCGGATTATCCGGGCCAGGCGGCACGAAAGTGGGGACGCCGAGGCGTTCGATCTCGCCTGGGGTCGGATGCCAAGCCGGCCACTCAGTCATCGCGCCGATTTTGGCGACGCCCGACCACGCCATGGCCTCTTCGCCAACAGTGATGCCATAGCGGATCGCCTTGCCACCATCCAACACGTAGTAAAGGTAGTGGTTGTCGGAATCCACTACGATCGATCCGGGGGCTTCCTTGCGCTGATAATTGACGATGGCGCGGCGAAACTGTTCCGGCGGCTGCACGTTTTCGTAGCGGATCTTCGCCAGCAGGTCCTTGTCGTGCTGTTTGAAAGCAGCGGTGTTGGTCGCTTCATAGGTTGCCGTTTCCATGCAGCCGGAGAGCAGGAGCCCGGCGGCCGTCACAGCCATTGCCAATTTCAACGACGTCAATTTCAACGGCATTTTGGATTCCAATCGAAGGCCACGCGGTCGAGGCGAAAGCGCTTGTCCGCCACGATTCCATCTTCAGCTCTCACATTATCGCCGAAATTGCCGACAATTCCAGCGCGCAGATGGCCCTTCGGCACTGCGGCGCCCGGCCTGTGTCTTTTTTGCCGCAAGTGCTTCAGCGGGCCAGAACTGTTAGGAATTCGCCGGACGGGCTGCGGATTCCGCCGCTCTTCCGGCCCTTATGCCCCCCGCAAATCATCGGGAGGCACCGGCATTCACGAAAAGTTTGCCGAATCGAGCCGCGTCCTCTTGGCTACAAGTCCTTTGGTTAACCTGACTTTGCCAGTCCGGAGTTGTGCATGTTCTCGGCGTTCGTGCCCAGTGAATCCTCCCTGAGAAGGGTGGCCGTTATCGACCTGGACAGGCTGCCGGACAACGCGGTCTGGATCGACCTCGTGAAGCCGACGGCGGCCGAGGACAGGGCGGTGGAGCGGATCGCCGGGATCGCGGTACCAACCCGGGAAGACATGCAGGAAATCGAGATCTCGAGCCGACTCTATATCGAAAACGGCGCGCGGTACATGACGGCGACGCTGATGTGCCAGTCCGACACCGAGGCGCCGAAGACGACGGCGGTGACTTTCATCCTCGCCGGCCATCGCCTGGTAACGGTGCGCTACGACGATCCGAAACCGTTTGTGCTGGTCGAGAACAAGCTCGGCCGCAGTTGCTCCGCCAGCGTTACCGGCGAAATGGTGTTGATGGAGCTTCTCGACGCGGTGATCGATCGCTGCGCCGATATCCTTGAACGGATCGGTGCGGACGTCGATCAGGTGTCCCACGAGATTTTCGAACCGGAAAGCGAGCGCCATGGCCATGCCAAGCGCTATTCGCAGATCCTGATCGCCATCGGCCGCAAGGGCGATTTGACCTCCAAGGTTCGCGAAAGCCTTGTTTCGATCGGTCGCTTGGTGACGTTCCTCTCCGCCGTCATCGAGGGCGTGAAATGGACCAAGGACATGCGCGAGCAACTCAAGACCATGCAGCGCGACGTCGCATCGCTGACCGACCACGCCTCCTATCTGTCCAACAAGATCACATTCGTGCTCGACGCGATGCTCGGCGTCGTCAATCTCGAGCAGAACAACATCATCAAGCTGTTTTCGGTGATGGCGGTGGTGTTGATGCCGCCGACCCTGATCGCCTCGATCTACGGCATGAATTTCAAGGTGATGCCGGAACTGGAATGGCAGCACGGTTACCCCTTGGCGGTGCTCATGATGGTGCTCGCGGCGGTCGCCCCGTACATGTATTTCCGCTGGAAGAAGTGGCTGTAAACCGCCGTCTCGCGCGAGGTTAAAAAACTGCGCTCCCATTGCCGGACTCCTCGCCCTGTCGCTCCGCTAAAATTTGAGCGGTGGACTGAACGTTTGCGCGACGGCTTTCTGCCATAACACTCGCGAACGACGCGCGAGAACTCCCATGGTTGAGAAAGTCATAAGGCCAATGCAGAACGTCATCGATTTCGCAAGCTACCAGCAGGGACGCAGCATTGTGGCCAGAGCACAGGCGATCTCGGCGCGTACCTGCAGGCATTGCGGGGCAGCGCTGGGTGACGGCGAATTCGAAGACGAGTGCTCCAGCGTCGTCAATACGCAGGAAGCGCTACGCTGGCAGGCCGCTCAGATTTTGCGCGGGTTGATCTGAAGCCGGGCTCTCGCGTCGCGCCCGGCCGGCCCTCGCGCCTCGCGAACCGCTCTCAAACGTGCTGGCCGCCGTTGATGTGGATTTCGGCGCCATTCACATAAGAGCTGGTCTCGGTGCACAGCACGTAGATGATCTTGGCGACTTCGTCCGGCGTGCCCAGCCGGCGCATCGGGATTTGCTGTTCGACGATCTTTTCGGTGCCCGGCGACAGGATCGAGGTGTCGATCTCGCCCGGCGCGATCGAATTAACCCGCACGCCAAGCCTGCCGAAATCGGAGGCCATTTCACGCGTCAGCGCAGCGAGCGCCGCCTTCGAGGTTGCATAGGCCGCGCCCGCGAACGGATGCACGCGCGAGCCCGCGATCGAGGTGACATTGACGACCGAACCCTTGGCGACCTTCAACTCCTCGATCAGGCCGCGCGCCATCATGATGGGGGCGAAGAAATTGACCCGGAAGACATGCTTCCAGGTTTCCAGTTCGGTATCGATCGAGCCGAGCCTTTTGCCGCCTTCGGCCTTGGGCGAGATGGCCGCGTTGTTGACGAGCGCGTGCAGCATGCCGCCCTCCAGCCGCTGGCGGATCTCAGCGATCGCGCGCGCGGTGTCGTCGTGGTCGGCAAGGTCGACCTGGATATGGTCCTCGGGCCCGGCATCCCAGGGACAGTCTTCGGGAAACGGATGCCGCGAACAGGTGATCACCCGCCAGCCCGCCGAGGAAAAGCGGATCACGGTCGCATGGCCGATGCCGCGGCTGGCCCCGGTGAGAAGCAGCGTTCGTCGCGGTCCATTGTGGAAAGGAGTGGCCATGGGGTCCTTCAGGGCTATTGATCAGGGGTAAAGCCGCGTCTTCGACCAAGTCCGGTCGGAGGCTTCGCGGCGGAATTCGATGCGGTCGTGGAGGCGGAACGGCCGGTCGTGCCAGAACTCGAACCGCAAGGGGGTGATGCGCCAGCCGCTCCAGCCGGGCGGGCGTGGTACCGCGCCAATGATGTATTGCGCGGCAACCTTGGCGATCGCTTGTTCAAAGGCGAACCGGCTTTCCAGCGGCTGCGACTGTTTGGACGCCCAAGCGCCGATCTGGGCCTGCTTGGGGCGGGTCGCGAAATAGGCATCCGCTTCGGCATCGCTGACCGGGGACACCGGTCCGCGGATACGAACCTGCCGCCGCAGCGATTTCCAGTGAAATAGTAAAGCCGCTTTAGGATTTGCGGCCAATTCGCGGCCTTTTTGGCTGGCGATGTGGCTGTAGAATACGAAGCCCGCGCCATCGTAGCCCTTCATCAGCACCATCCGTACATCGGGCAGGCCGTCGGTATCGACAGTCGCCAGAGCCATCGCGTTCGGATCGCTTGGCTCGGCCTTGACGGCTTCGGAGAACCACTCTCCGAACAGCGCGAAGGGTTCCTCGGCGGCGGTGAAATCACCGGATGTTAAGGGTGGCGGGTGTTTGATGGAGGTCGTGTCCGTCATTGACTCGGAGTCCCAGGTTGCGCCCGCCCGCGGCCAGATGCACGTTAACGCCTCGCGCGACTTCAGCCCTATATAGGGCACGGGGACGCTTTGGCCTATCGCCGATCAGGCCAGCCGCCGTGGCGGCCATGATTTTCATTGGCGTCGGTGCCGGCGGGTGCAGCATTTCCCGGCTGGACGGCATGTTCGCCAAGGATGGTGACGTGACCGCCTCGATCCCGGCGGCCAAGACGAGCCCGGCGGTACCGACCGACTCCGATCTTGCCTTTGCTCGCAACGCCGCCTCCGATGTGCTGACGCGCGGCGACAAGGACGCCAGCCAGCCATGGGAAAATCCGGAGACCGGCGCGAGAGGCTCGGTGACGCCGCTGGCGCAGGCCTATTCCTCGGAAGGGCGGACCTGCCGGGATTTCCTCGCCAGCTATGTCAAAGGCGAGTCGCAAAGCTGGCTGCAGGGCGCGGCTTGCCAGACCGGCCACGGGCGCTGGGAAATTCATACGCTTAAGCCCTGGCATCAGGGGTGAGGTCCGCACTTGAGAATCAACTTTTGCTTTGGCTTGTTTACGCAAATGGTTGACAATCCATGCGATCTTGCATGATCCCGAGGTCGCCGCTCAAGGTCCGGAAAGCCGTTGCAAAAATGACACGAAATCCCCAAATGAAACTTCGAGCGGTTTTCCCGCCGGTACGTTAAACTGACGACTTCCCTTGAAGGAGAACTGACGGATGCGCGACCCCTATGAGGTCTTGGGGGTGCCGCGGAGCGCCAACGCCGCGGCGATCAAGAGCGCTTTTCGCAAGCTCGCCAAGAAATATCACCCCGACGCCAACAAGAACGATCCGAAGGCCGCCGCGCGTTTTGCCGAGCTGAATACGGCCAACGAGATCATTGGCGATGCGGAGAAGCGCAAGCAGTTCGACCGCGGTGAGATCGACGCCGAAGGCAAGCCCCGCTTTCAGGGTTTTCCCGGCGGCGACCCACGGGCGCGGGCCGGCGGGTTCGAGACCCATACCTTTCGCACCGGCGGCGCGGGCCCGGGCGGCTTTGGCGGCGGCGGTTTCGAGGATATCCTCAACAGCATGTTCGGAGCGGCGGCAGCGCGCGGCGGCGGTCGACCCGGCGGCGGTGGGGCGCGATTCGAGTTCGACCCCGGCACCATGGCGATGGACCTCGATCTGTCCGTCTCCATGACCGTGTCGCTGGAAGAGGCGGTGAAGGGCGCCGAGAAGCGCGTCCGCCTGCCGACCGGCAAGGAGCTCAACGTCAAGATTCCACCCGGCGTGGTCGCCGGTCAGCAGATCCGGCTGAAGGGGCAGGGCGAGACCGCGCCGGGCCATCCGCCCGGCGATCTCCTGATCTCGGTCAGCATTGCACCGCACCCGCTGTTCAAGATCGACGGCAGCGATCTGCGCCTCGACCTGCCGATCACGCTCTATGAGGCGGTGCTGGGCGGCAAGGTTCGCGTGCCGACGCTCGGCAGCGCGGTCGAGCTTTCAATTCCGAAGAATACCTCAAGCGGTCGGACGTTTCGCCTCAAAGGCAAAGGATTGCCGAAAGGGGGCGGAAACGGCGATCTGCTGGTGACCACCCGAATCATGCTGCCCGACGGGAACAATTCCGAGCTGGAGGCGTTAATGCAGAAATGGCGTGACGCCCATCCCTACAACCCGCGCAGCGATTTTTCCTAAGTCGCCACGGCGGTTAGGGGTGCAGCCTCGACTTGGGGGACCAGCGCGGTACAAACCCCAGTCGAGGCCGCTTGCGCCGATCGGCGGATCGAACGCGCCACAATTTTTCGTGAGCACATGGTGCGATATTGAGACGCGTCCATGTTCCAATTCCAGATTCTTGATGTCGGAATTTGGATGTGGCTAACGGGTCACTCTGCTAACCCGGTTCAGCCGCCCCTCTCGCTCTGGTCATAGACCTGCCGCGCCACGCGATGAAGCTTTTCCTTGTCCATCGGGCCGCTGAGCACGTAACCGACGTTATCTTCGGACCAATACATCGCGCCCGAATTCTCAGCGGCGGTGTAGCGCATCTGGGCCGATCCTGCCTTCGAGCGGGAGGCGTAAAGCGTATAGCGCTCCCCGGAGGCGTTCTCGTACATGAAGAATGAGGCCGGCCCGGTCGGACCAGGCAGCAGCCGTCCGCCGACCAGCTTCAGCCCGCTCGCGTCCAGCCTGGGGGCCCGAACGTCCCAGCCACATCGCCTGGTCAGCCAAGTCTGCAAGTGATCGCGTTCGCTGCCCGGTACCTCGACGGGATGGCGGACTTCGACCACATAAAGCCGATGCGCGTCGAGGGCGTCCGTGGTCAGGCTTTCGAGCGCGGTAGGCTTCGCCGAAATGCCACGCGCCACCCAGCCGGCGCCGCCGCCGGCAATGAAGGCCGCGAACACCGCGGCCGCCGCGCCATACAGCCATTGCCGTGGCCGGCCTACCAGCCGTTCCAACTCGAGCCGTTTCGGCACCGCCTCATCGGCAACATGATCGTAGCGCGCATGCAGCGCATCCGCCATCTCCCGCCACCCCTGTACCCGTTCCGCACAATCGGGATGGGACGCGAGCCACGCTTCGACATCGCCGCGCCGTTCCGCGGGGAGTTCGTTGTCGACATAGGCGTGCAGTTCGTCTTCGGTGACGGGGATTTTGGGTTCGTTCATGATCGTGGTCTCTTCTTCTCAGAAATGCTCTCCGCCGCCTTCCGTTCTCTCGAACGGACATGCGGCCCTGTCCGCACTGCGGCTTCCCCAAAAAACTCCGTCATGGTGCGCCCGCCCATCAATCTCGCCATTATTTCACCCGTCGCAGCGCCGGGCGCTCGCCTTCGAGGACCGCCCTCACATGGGCTCGCGCCCTCGCCAGGCGTGACATCACCGTGCCGATCGGAACGCCCTGAATGTCGGCGACTTCGCGATAGCTCAACCCTTCGAGCATCACGAGCAGCAGCACCGCGCGCTGATCGTCCACCAGCGTCGCCAAGGCCTTTGCGATATCGCGGCCTTCGGCTTCGGTGCCGCTGGCGTCCGGATTGTTGTCCAGGAGCGGCATGAATTGTGGCCGCCGGGCCAGCGATCGCCGCCTGTTCTTGTTCAGATTGGTCAGGATCGTGTAGAGCCAGCTCCGCACGTCACCACCAAGGAAAAGCCGCTCCGAACGCAACGCCCGCACCAGCGTATCCTGCACGAGGTCGTCCGCAGTGTCCGCGTCCCGCGTCAGTGCACGCGCATAGCGGCGCAGCGCGGGAATCATGGCTTCGACGCTTTCGCGAAAAACTGTCATCGCATGCGATCTCAAACCGGCTCGGCGGCCGGTGCAGATCGCCGCCGGGGCGACAGCCGGCACCCGGCTCTCGCTTCTCTAACACCAGATTGATGGAGCTATTCCGCTCGCCGAAGTTGTACCCCCGGTACCTCGATTCAGGGTATCACGTCGTCGATATGAAGCGGCCGGACGCGCCGGAAACTTCACTTTTGCAGGATTAAGTGCCGACCATCTACTACATCCGCCACGGCGAGACGGAATGGAATGCACTGGGCCGTCTGCAAGGCGTGCAGGACATTCCGCTCAACGACCTCGGCCGCAGGCAGTCGGTTCACGCCGGCGAGACCCTCGCTGACTTGCTCAGGCGTAATCACCGCAGCGCGTCGGCGACCGGCTTTGTTTGTAGTCCGCTCGGCCGCGCCCGCCAGACCATGGATCTGGCTCGCGGCGTCCTGGACCTTCCGCTTTCCGGCTACGCAATCGACGATCGGCTGCGTGAAATCGGTTACGGCGCGTGGGAAGGATCGACGCTGGTCGAAGCGCAGGCCAAAGACCCCGATCTGTTCGCGCGGCGTCAGGCCGAAAAGTGGACGGTGGCCGCGCCGGGCGGCGAGACCTACGTGGCGGTGCAGGCGCGGATGGCCGATTGGTACCGGGGGCTGACGGCTGATGTGGTCGCGGTCGCCCATGGCGGCACGGCGCGGGCGCTGATGGTCGCGCTTGGCCTCGAAACGCCGCAAAGTGCGGCTGATCTTCCGATCGAGCAGGGCGCCGTTTACGTGTTCAGCGACGATGGGCTGAAGAAGTATAGTTAAAGACGCACGCTGCTGCCGACCTCCTCCGACGGGACTCTCAAGCATTTGACCGGGCTGAGTCAGCGCGTTACGAAAGATCATGTCCCACAACACGTTCGGCCATCTGTTTCGTGTGACGACCTTTGGCGAGAGTCACGGGGTGGCGATCGGCTGTGTCGTCGACGGCTGCCCGCCGCTGCTGCCGTTGACGGCCGATGACATCCAGCGCGATCTCGACCGCCGCCGTCCCGGCCAATCGCGTTTCACCACCCAACGGCAGGAGCCGGACGCGGTGAAAATCCTCTCGGGCGTGATGGCGCATCCGGAGAGCGGGACGCAGGTCACGACAGGCACGCCAATCGGGCTTCTGATCGAGAATACCGATCAGCGTTCGAAGGACTATTCCGACATCAAGGACAAGTTTCGCCCCGGCCACGCCGACTTCACCTATGATGCCAAATACGGCGTGCGCGATTACCGCGGCGGCGGGCGCTCGTCGGCGCGCGAAACCGCAATGCGGGTCGCCGCCGGCGCTATCGCGCGGAAGGTCCTGTCCGGCGTCACCGTGCGTGGCGCGCTGGTGCAGATGGGACCGCACAAGATCGATCGCGACAAATGGGATTGGGATGAGGTCGCGAAAAATCCGTTCTTCTGTCCCGACAAGGACAAGGCGGCTTTCTTTGAGAATTATCTCGACGGGATCCGCAAGAGCGGCTCGTCGGTCGGCGCGGTGATCGAAGTGGTCGCCGAAGGCGTGCCGGCGGGGTGGGGCGCTCCGATCTACGCCAAGCTGGATGCGGATCTTGCGGCTGCCATGATGAGCATCAACGCGGTGAAGGGCGTCGAGATCGGCGACGGCTTTGCTGCGGCCGAATTGTCCGGCGAGGGGAACGCCGACGAAATGCGCAGGGGCAATCAGGGTGTCACCTTCCTGTCCAACCATGCCGGTGGCATTCTCGGCGGTATCTCGACCGGCCAGCCGGTGGTGGTGCGCTTTGCGGTAAAACCGACGTCGTCGATCCTGTCGCCACGCCGCACCGTCGATCGCAGGGGTGAAGAGACTGAAATCCTGACCAAGGGCCGTCATGATCCATGCGTCGGCATTCGCGCCGTTCCGGTCGGAGAGGCCATGATGGCCTGCGTGCTGGCAGATCATTTCCTGCGCCACCGGGCCCAGGTTGGCAGCTAGTGGTCTGATTCTACCGGCTTTGCGCTCGCCTGGATTGATGGGGCTCTATGGACGCGCTCGCTTTGCAGAAACTGACCGAGTGGCTCATTGACGGCGCCAGGTCTGCTCCGAGGCCGCCGCAGATGATGGCGGAGACCTGCGAGAGGATGGTGGCCGCCGGATTGCCGCTAACGCGGGTCGGCGTTTTCGTTCGAACGCTGCACCCTGATGTCGTCGGCCGCAACTTCGTCTGGCGGCCGGGCGCCGAAATCGTTGCCGGCACTGCCAATTACGAGATGCTGGAATCGGAGGAGTTCCGCAACAGCCCGTTGGCCATCGTCTTTGCTGAAAAGCGGGAGGTCCGGGCACGGATGGATGGGCCGGATGCGAAACGCTTTCCGCTATTCGATGATCTGCGTGCCGAAGGCATCACCGATTACATCGCGCTGCCGCTGCTGAACGTTGATGGATCTGCGCATGCGTCGAGTTGGACCACGAAGCAACCGGGCGGCTTTACCGAGGCGCAGCTCAAGGCCCTTCATGACCTGATTCCGGCGCTTGCGCGGCTCATTGAAGTCACACGATGGCGTTTTACCGCCTCGGTCCTGCTTGACACTTACGTCGGAAACCGTGCTGGAGGACGAATTCTCGATGGCCAGATCCGGCGCGGCCATGCCGAGACAATGGATGCGGCGATCTGGCTGTCGGATTTGCGCGGCTTTACCGCGCTTTCGGATCGCCTGCCGCCTGCAACCGTGATCGACATTCTCAACTTGTATTTCGACTGTCAGGTTTCTGCAATTGCGGCCCATGGCGGGGAGGTTTTGAAGTTCATGGGCGACGGGCTGCTCGCGGTGTTTCCGATCGACGAATATGTCGGCGATGTCGGCAATGCCTGCGCGCAGGTGCTGGAGGCGGCCTGCGAGGCGCGCGCCAATGTCGAGGCCATGCGGTTTCCGGTCGGCGAGACGATCGAGCGTTTTCGGTTCGGCGTCGCCTTGCATGTCGGAAGGGTGCTCTACGGCAATATCGGCGGTGGCAACCGCCTCGATTTCACCTGCATCGGACCGGCGGTTAATCTCGCGGCAAGACTCGAAAAGATCGCAGGCCGACTGCACCGCACGGTCCTTGCGTCATCAGCCTTTGCGGAGACGTGCCCCGATCGTTGGCAGGATCTCGGCGAATATCCGATCGGTGGATTTTCCGGCGCCGCCAGGGTCTACGGCCTGAAGGATGAGACGGCCGGCGCGTATCCGCCTTAACTCGCCAATCACTCTTCCGGTTCGGTCGTGAACAGCAGCGGATAACCCCTGGCGCGGCCGGCGTCGGTGGCCCGGGTTGCCTTGGTTTCGGCAACGTCCTTCGTGAAGACGGCGACGACGCAGGCGCCGCGTTGATGCGCCGTGATCATGACTTTGTGCGCCTGGCCCTCGGTCATGCGGAATTCCGCCTTGAGGACCGTGATTACGAATTCGCGGGGCGTGTAATCATCATTGAGCAGAATGACTTTGTGCAGCCGCGGCCGCTCGACCTTGGTTTTGACCTTGGTCCTGGGTTTGGTGTCGGTATCGGCCATTCGCTTCCCATCACCTTCGTAAACCGGATCGAAGGCCAAGCTATCAAAATGGGTAGCGTTTGTTGACCGGCAACCCCGGCGACGGTTGATCGATGGCGCGCGGAACGTCCGCGTCGCGAGATCATCTCCTCACGTTATCGGACAGGAGCGGTAGCTTTGCCGCTAACCTGATTGTGAATGCTGAAGGTTGTTCCGCCTTTGCGCCGGCCACATTGCATGTCAACATTGTTGGAGAGCCCCGTTTTGGGAAGTTCGTGCGGCCTTGCGGCACGTTCTGAAACGAACGTCGGAAACATTGGGGCGCTGGCAGAGTGCAGGTTTCAAGTGCCGCTTTCGGTTTGAAATTCCTTTGCGAACTTGCAGCGACCCGTGAGGAATTTCAGATCGGCGGCACTTGCCGACGGGAGGGCCGCATATGCGCAGGTATATCTCGATCGGAGCGGTGTTGGTTGCAGGCATGCTCACCGCCAGCGACGTTGCCGGAGTTGCTGCGCCGGATCTGCGCGATCGGCCGTTGACGCGGGCGGCGGACAAGGCCGGCGCGCAGGTCGATGTCGAACTCATTCTGGCCGTGGACGTCTCTTACTCAATGGATATGGACGAACTCGCGGTGCAGCGCGAAGGCTACGCCCAGGCGCTCGTCTCGAAGGAATTCCTGCAGGCGCTGAAGGCACTTCCCAACGGCAGGGTCTCGGTGACCTATTTCGAATGGGCGGCCTCGAACGATCAGAAGATCATCATTCCCTGGCGCCTCATCGACGGACCGGAGACCGCCGATGCCGTGGCTGCCGAAATTCTCAAAGCACCGATTCGCCGCGCCTCGCGTACATCGATTTCAGGTGCAATCTATTTCGCCATGCCGCTGTTCGAAAGCAACCCGTATCCAGGCTTGAGGCGCGTCATCGACATCTCCGGCGACGGCGCAAACAACAACGGCGCGCCGGTTACGCCGGCTCGCGACGAGGCACTCTCGAAGGGAATTGTCATCAACGGCCTGCCTATCATGGTGAAGGACCCATCCTACTCGACCATGGATATCGAGAATCTCGACTGGTACTACGAGGACTGCGTGACCGGCGGCCCCGGTTCCTTCGTGGTGGCGATCAAGGATCGCGACAGGTTCAAGGAAGCCATCCGAAGCAAGCTGCTGCTCGAGGTCGCCGGCCGCACGCCGCAACTTCCTCTGGTGCCGGCGGCGGAAAAAGAGCCGCGGGTGCCCTGCCTGATCGGCGAGAAGATGTGGCAGGACAGATGGGGACGCTGAGCGGCGCCCGCCTCACCGCGCAAACCTGGCGACGAGTTCGACATGCGGCGTGTGGCGGAATTGATCGACCGGCGTAACGCCGGCGATCCTGTAACCGCCGTCGACGAGGATGCGCGCATCGCGAGCGAACGTCGCGGGGTTGCAGGACACGGCGATCACGACGGGCACTCTGCTTGCCGCAAGGCGTTCGGCCTGGGCTAGCGCCCCCTGCCGCGGCGGGTCGAAGACGACCGTATCGAACTCGCGCAGCTCTTCCGCCACCAGCGGGCGGCGAAACAGATCGCGGGCCTCGGCCTTGATCGGCTTCAATCCCGGCGTCGAGGCGGCCGCCTTTTGCAGGCTGGCGACCGCACCGGCATCGCTGTCATAAGCCGACACCCGCGATTTTTCGGCGAGCCGGAGTGCAAACGGGCCGACGCCGCAGAAGAGGTCCGCGACGTTTTTGGCGCGCGCGCCAAGTTCCATGACCAGCGAGGCGAGCGTCTCTTCGCCGGCGACGGTGGCCTGGAGGAAACAGCCGGGCGGCAATATCACCCGCGCCTTGCCCATTCTCACGCCGGGGCTCTCGCGCATCAGCACGAGTTCGCCATGCCGAGTCAGTCGCGCGAGACGGTGTTTCGCCGCGATCTGCGACAGCGCCGCGATCGCAGCGGCCGGCATCGGGCCGGAGCCTCTGATATCAACATCGAGCCCGCCGTCGGTCGCAGTGAGCTGGATATCGAGCGGCTTGCCAATCCCGATCAGGGGTTCGGCCAGCGCCCAGGCTGCCTCGATCGCACCGTTCAGGCCGGGATCGAGAATCGGACAGCGATCGATCGCGATGACATCGTGTGAGTGCGCCGCGGCGAAGCCGACCTTGAGCACATCATGCGTGCCCTTGCGCGCGTGCAGGGTCATCCGTCGGCGGCCATTGCCGTGGGCATCGATCAAGGATGCGACATCGCAGTCGATCTTTGCCAGCGTCAGGGCGGCGACGACGAGCTTGCGCTTCCAGTCCCGATAGCGCTCCGCGTCCCAGTGCTGGATGGCGCAGCCGCCGCAGACGCCGAAATGCTGGCAGAACGGTTCGATGCGTTCCGGGCT
Source organism: Bradyrhizobium sp. (assembly GCF_027451485.1). Classification (GTDB taxonomy): domain Bacteria; phylum Pseudomonadota; class Alphaproteobacteria; order Rhizobiales; family Xanthobacteraceae; genus Bradyrhizobium. Next base: position 29,147 of record NZ_DAIDJE010000139.1, on the reverse strand, counting down.
TGCGCGTTCGATCCGCACCAATTGCCGCCGGTCCGGGTGATGACCCGTCACGGGGGCGACGTCAACGGTCTCGCCGCCGAGCGCATAAGGGACAAAAATGCTTTGCCCGTCGACGAGCGCGACCCCGTCGCCAAGATGGCCGACATGATCGATGGCAAGCCGCTCAACCACGGCGCGCGCCGATGAAGAATTCGATGTTGCCGTCGCCGCCTGATATCGGCGAAGGGAAGATCCGGATATCCGTGCATCCGAGCGACGCGGCGAAGGCGGAAATATCGTCGCAGATCTCCTGGTGCACGGCGGCATCGCGGACGATGCCCCGTTTGGAATGCTTTCGCGCGGCTTCGAATTGCGGCTTGATCAATGCCAGAATATGCATCGGCGCGGCCGCCAGCGACAGGGCGACCGGCAGCACCAGTTTCAGTGAAATGAAGCTGACGTCGATCACGACTACGTCGGGCCGGGCAGGCAGCCGCTTGCCCTCAAACCGGCGGATATCCGTCCCCTCCATGGAAACGATCTTGGGATGGTCGCGCAGGGAAGGGTGCAACTGATCGTGTCCGACATCGATCGAAAAAACCACGCTGGCGCCGTTGGCGAGCAGGACTTCCGTGAACCCGCCGGTCGAGGCGCCGACGTCGAGACAGACGTGATCCTCGATTTCAATAGGATATTGCTCCAGCGCACCTGAAAGCTTGATGCCGCCGCGCGAAACGAAGGGATGGGCGAGTTGGGCCTGCAAGACGGCGTCGGCCGCGACGGTCTCGGACGCCTTGAGAACCGGCTTGTCATTCGCGGAAACCAGCCCGGCATCAATCGCGGCGCGCGCACGAGCCCGGCTTTCGAACAGCCCGCGTTCGACCAGAAGGAGATCGATCCGTTTCCGGGGTGATGCCATGTACTCACCTGAGTTTAAGCTCGACCGGTGCGAAGCCGTTCGGCTGCGAGCCGCACGCATGTCTCGAACGCGGTCAGGTCGTGCCAGACGTCGTCAGGCCGGGCCCTCGGCGCGACCAGTGCGCAGCCATGGCGGTCGAGCGCGTGCACCATCATCAGATTGTCGCTGAGGCCGAAGTCTTCAACTGCCAATCCGTCGATATCGACCGACAGCCCATCGGGTCCGGCGACTTCCGAGGACCGTCGTACACGTTCGGCGTAATTCGAGGGATCGTTGGAATAGCCGAGCAGGAGTTTGCCGCGCGCGGCCATGTAGCCGAGTTCATAGGAGGTCCCGGGGTCGGCACCCGCACCGCGAAACGGCGTGAGATTGGCGATAATGGCATCGGCCGCATCCATCATGGCCTCGTTTCCTGCAAAGATCGCGAGCGAGGCACCGATAGCCGCCAGATCGACGGTGTTGTCGAGCGGATAAAGGCCGTGGAGGCCGTGACGGCGGCAGATGTCAATTTTGTGCTGACCGACTTCCAGTGCGTCCGGCAGGAACACATCGGGCCCTGCCAGATACACTTTCTCCATCATAGTGCTTCCGAGCGACGTGGAATCTGGTTCGCGCGAGTAAACGCGTCAAAACCAAAACAGGTCGCTCTCAGGCGAGCTTGACCGTCTCGGTCTTGACGTCCTTGCCCAGCGCCTCGAACACCTTGGCGACGATGCCCTTGGCGTCGAGCCCGGCGCGGGCATACATTGCGCTCGGCGTATCGTGGTCGAGGAATTCGTCCGGTAGCACCATCGAGCGAATCCTCACGCCGCCGTCCAGCGCGCCGGCGTCCGACAGGAACTGCATCACGTGCGAGCCGAAGCCGCCGACCGAGCCTTCCTCGATCGTGATGAGGATCTCGTGGTCGCGCGCCAGTTTCAGGATCAACTCCTCGTCGAGCGGCTTCATGAAGCGCGCATCGGCAATGGTAGTCGACAGCCCGTGGGCGGCGAGTTCTTCGGCCGCCTTCTCGCATTCACCAAGGCGCGTGCCGAATGACAACAGCGCGATCTTGCTGCCTTGGCGGATGATACGGCCTTTGCCGATTTCCAGGGGAATGCCGACATCGGGCATCTCCACGCCGCGGCCTTCGCCGCGCGGGTAACGCACCGCGCTCGGTCGGTCGTTGATTGCCACCTGCGTGGCCACCATGTGGACGAGTTCGGCTTCGTCGGCGGCAGCCATGATCACGAAATTCGGCAGACAGCCGAGATAGGCATTATCGAATGACCCTGCATGGGTGGCGCCATCGGCGCCGACCAGCCCGGCCCGGTCGATCGCAAATCGCACCGGCAGGCTCTGGATCGCGACGTCGTGCACGACCTGATCGTAGCCGCGTTGAAGGAACGTCGAATAGATCGCGCAGAAGGGCTTATAGCCTTCCGAAGCAAGGCCGGCGGCGAAGGTCACGGCGTGCTGCTCGGCGATGCCGACGTCGAAGGTGCGTTTGGGAAATGACTTGGCGAAGATGTCGATGCCGGTGCCGGACGGCATCGCGGCGGTGATGCCGACGATCTTCTCGTCCTTCTGCGCTTCCTTGACGAGGCTCTGGCCGAACACGTTCTGATAGGCCGGTGCATTCGGCTTGGCCTTGGCTTGCGCGCCCGTCGCGACGTCAAACTTGACGACCGCGTGATACTTGTCGGCGGAGGCTTCCGCCGGCGCATAACCCTTGCCCTTCTGCGTCACCACGTGAACGAGAATCGGTCCGTCCTCCATGTCGCGGACGTTGCGCAGCACCGGCAGCAGGTGATCGAGGTTATGGCCATCGATCGGGCCGACGTAGTAGAAGCCGAGTTCCTCGAACAGCGTGCCGCCGTCCATCATGAATCCGCGTGAATATTCCTCGACGCGGTTCGCGCGGTTGGCGATGATTTTCGGCAGCCGTTTGTTGATCTGCTTGGCGGCCTCGCGCAGCGTGCGGTAGGTCTTGCCGGAGTACAGACGCGAAAGATAGGCCGACATCGCCCCCACCGGCGGCGCAATGGACATATCGTTGTCGTTGAGGATGACGATCAGGCGGGAATTCATGGCGCCCGCGTTGTTCATGGCCTCATAGGCCATGCCCGCCGACATTGCGCCGTCGCCGATCACGGCGATGACATTGTTCTTGCCGCCCGACAGGTCACGCGCCACCGCCATGCCGAGGCCAGCGGAGATCGAGGTTGAGGAATGCGCGGCGCCGAACGGATCGTAATCGCTCTCCGTGCGTTTAGTGAAGCCTGACAGCCCGCCGCCGGTTCGCAAGGTGCGGATGCGGTCGCGGCGGCCGGTGAGGATCTTGTGGGGGTAGGCCTGATGGCCGACGTCCCAGATCAGACGGTCGCGCGGCGTGTCGAAGATATAGTGGATCGCGGTGGTCAGTTCGACCACGCCGAGTCCTGCGCCGAAATGACCGCCGGTCACGGAAACCGCGTCGATGGTTTCCTCGCGCAGCTCGTCAGCGACTTGCCGGAGTTGTTCGACCTTCAGCCGGCGCAAGTCGTCCGGGGTGCGGATCGTGTCGAGAAGCGGCGTCTTACTAAATGCGGTCACAGCGATATTCCAATTTTGCAAAGTCGGGATCAACGGCCCGACGAGAAATGGGTTGCCCAAGAACTATGCGCAAGCGACCCAGACCCGGATGCAACGCGACGAGCCGACGGCCCGATCCATAGTCTTAGGTATGCTTCGGATCGTTCAATGTGATTTACATCACCCAGACGCCCCGACCCATCGATCACTTTGTTGAGCTATTCTAAGCACTTGACGTTGCAGGAACGTGTCCGGCGAGTGCTCTCCTCGGCCCATAGAACCGGAAGCTTTACACTAAAGTGCTCCCCAAAGCCAACCGCTTGGGAACAGGCGGGAACCTGAGATCGATTCTGGAACCTGCGATTTCGGCCTTTGAAGCGCCTTTCAGCGTCCAAAAACGCCCTATTTTGGCCCAATTGCGGAATCAGGCGCGGCGAACTTAACCATTTCGGCAAAGCGCCAATGCAATTCGGGAGCGGGGGCTCCGGGAGGGTCGGGAACGCTACTGGACGTCGAGCGGCTCCGTCCCGGTCGGCTGGCCATCTGCGTCGGTCGTGATCTTGTCGACCCGCGCTTCCGCCTGGCGCAACAATTCCTCACAGCGGCGCTTCAAGGCTTCGCCGCGCTCATAGATGGCGACCGACTCTTCCAGCGGCACCTTGCCGTCCTCGAGTCGCTTGACGATGGTTTCGAGTTCCTCCATCGCACGCTCAAAACTCAGTTTCTTGACGTCCGCCTGGGCGTTCTCAGCCATTTGAGATTATTCCTGGATGCTGTTGCGTCAGCGGTTGAATTAGGAACTCGGCGGGGCTCTAGGCAGCCGAGCCCATCAAGGCGTCGACATGGGCCGCGACTGATTCTTTCAGGCCCTGAAGATCATAGCCGCCCTCGAGCACCGAAACAATTCGGCCGCCAGCTGTGCGATCGGCGAGGTCCATCAGCTTGCGGGTCACCCATCCGAAGTCGTCGGCCTTGAGATTGATCGAAGCCAGCGGATCGCGATGATGGGCATCAAATCCAGCCGAGATGATGATCAGTTCGGGGCTGAACTTGCCTAAAGCGGGCAGGATCGTGTTCTCGAACGCCGCTCGGAACTTGGCACTGCCGTCCTCCGGCGCCAGCGGCGCGTTGACGATGTTGTCGTGCTCTCCGCGCTCGCCGCGTGCGCCGGTGCCCGGGAAAAGCGGCATCTGGTGCGTCGAGCAGTACATCACGCTTTTGTCCGCCCAGAAGATGTCCTGGGTGCCGTTGCCGTGATGCACGTCGAAATCGACGACGGCTGCGCGGGCGATGCCGTATTGCTTCTGGGCATGACGCGCCGCGATCGCGGCGTGATCGAACAGGCAGAACCCCATCGGGCGGTTGGTCTCGGCGTGATGGCCGGGAGGGCGCATCGCCACGAAGGCGTTGCTGTGCTTTCCCGCCATGATCGCATCCGTGGCCGCGACCGCGCCGCCGACGCCGCGCATCACCGCTTCCCAGGTGCCGGGCGACATCGAGGTGTCGCCGTCGAGATAGACGACGCCGCTGGTCGGCGCCACGCGGCGCAATTCGCTGACATAGTGCTCGTCATGGCACAGCGTGACGAGGTCGAGCGAACCCTCCGGCGCGAGCTCGCGCACCAGCGGATCGAACCGACTTTCGCTTAGGATTTCGTCGACCGCGCGAATCCGGTCCGGCCGCTCGGGATGTCCGGGCGGGGTCTGGTGATTCAAAGTCGACGGGTGGGAAACGAGAAGCGTCGTCATGCAACGGCCTTTGTGCGCGGGTTACGCGCGCTTTGAGGAATTATCAATGTAAGGGCTGATCGAGGCCGGGGAAAGGCCGATCATTTCGTTTGAGCGAGACGTTTGATGCGGTCGGCTGCGGCGGGGCTGATCGGGCTGTTGGCCTGGAAATAAGCGTAGAGCGCGTCCGCGTCATAGACGCCGAATTGCTGCGCGGTCCCTTGTGCCAGCGCCGTGAAGCCGTCACCGCCCGTAGCGAGATAGTTGTTCACGGTGATGCGATAGCTCTTGGCCGGGTCAACGCGCTCGCCATTCAGCGACATCGAATCCGCGATCACGCGCTCGCCGAACGGCTTGGCATCGTCCCAGCTGTAGCTGAAGCCTCTGGAGACCTGCAGGATCCGCGGCCGTTTCGGGTCCAGCCATTGCTGCTCCAGCATCGACTTGATCTGGCGGCCCGTGATCGTGAGCGTGACGAGCTGGTTGCGGAACGGCTGGCTTGCAAACAGATCGGCATAGGTCACCGCGCCGTCCTGCCTTCCTGCGAGGTCGGCACGCAAGCCGCCGGGATTGGTGAATGCGGCTGCCGCGCCGCCGCTCGCGGCGCTCGCCGTTGCCGCCAATTGCGCATCGGCGACGATGTCGCCAAGCGTGCTCTCGCCCGCCTCGTTGGGCGCGCGCGACAGCGTGGCGGTGACCGAGCCGGCGCGGCGGTTCGCGATCGGGGCGGCGAGCTTGTCGTAAGAGGCGATCAGCGCCGTCTGCTCTGGGGCTTCGGCCAGTGTGGTGCGGACAATGACATTGTCGGCCCTTGCACTGACGACGTCGCGCGTGCTGGTGTCGAGCCTGACGTCGATCGCGGTGACAAGGGTGCCGTATTTGTCGGCCGAGGTGACGAGCCGTCCGTCGATGTTGCAGACATAGGCCTGATGGGTGTGGCCGCTGATCACGAGGTCGACGGCGTTGTCCAACTTCTTGACGATGTCGACGATGGCCCCCGAGATCGCCGGGCATTCGTTGTAGTCGCCGGTCGGGTAGCCGCCTTCATGAATCAGCACCACGATGGCCTCGACGCCGCGCGCTTTCAACTCCTGTACCAGCGCATTCACGGTCTCCGCCTCATCACGAAATTCGAGGCCGGCGGCACTTGCCGGCGAAATGATGCCGGCGGTGCCTTTCAAGGTCAGGCCGATGAAGGCGACCGGAATGCCGTCGAATGTACGGATTTCGTAAGGCGGAAAGATCGTCTTGCCGGTCGCGGTCTCGACCGTCGAGGCGGCGAGGTAGTGGAACTTGGCGCCGGTGAACGGGTGCGGTCCCTGGCATTTGTCGAGCGGATGGCAGCCGCCATTCTGCATCCGCTTCAATTCCTCCTCGCCCTCGTCAAATTCGTGATTGCCGACGGCGGCGAGCGCCAGCCCCATCGTCGAAAGCGATTCGATCGTCGGCTCGTCGTGGAACATGGCCGATAAAAGCGGGCTTGCGCCGATCAGGTCCCCGGCAGCCACGAAGATCGTGTTCTTGTGGCCTTCGCTGAGTTGCTTGACGAGGGTCGCCATGTGTTCGGCGCCGCCCGCGGGCACGGTGATCTTTTTGATCTTGTCCTCGGGATCGTCGATCCTGATCCCGCCGGACGGAGCGCGAAGGTAGCCGTGGAAATCGTTGATGGCGAGGATGCGCAAATCAACCGTTGCCGGTTGCGCCGCCGCGGAAGGCGATACCGCCAGCGTCAGCGCGGCAAGGGCGAGTGCAAGCGAATATCTCATGGATTGAGCATGGGCGTGGGTAACGAGGCTTTCACGACGCAGCATGATTCGGAAAAGTGGGACCGTTTTTCAGGCCTTCTTTCGCGCAAAGAACGCCTTGAACGCGGCGACGGCCTCAGTCGAGCGCATCCGCTCGCCGAACAGACGGCTCTCGTGGTCGATGCGGCGGATCAGGTCTTCCGGCGCGGGCTTGAGCAATTTCCGCGACGCCGCAACGGCTTCCACGGGCAGGGCGGCGATTTCGCGCGCCACTTTCTGTGCCTCGGCATCGAGGGCTTCAGGCGCAACCACCGTATTGACGAAGCCCGCGGCGCGGGCCTCGTCGGCACTCAGCGCACGGCCCATCACCAGCATCGAAAAGGCACGCTGATGCCCCATCATCCAGGGCGCCAGCAGGCTGGAGGCGCCTTCCGGCACGAGGCCGAGATGGATGAAGGGCGTCGCGAAACTCGCCCGAGTTGAGGCGATCACCTGATCGCAGTGAAACAGCATGGTGGTGCCGATGCCGATCGCGATGCCGTCAACGGCCGCGACGATCGGCTTGGCATTATGGGCGAGCGAATGCAGGAAGAGAACCGCATTGGAGGCGCGCGGCGTGCCGCTGGTCGATGTGCCGTCTTTCAGAAAATCTTCCAGGTCGTTGCCGGCGGTGAAGACGCCCGGCGCGCCGGAAATGACCAGGCAGCGGATCGCCGCGTTGTGCTGCGCGCTATCGATCGCCGAGGTCATGTCGCGGTACATGTCCTGCGTGATCGCGTTCTTCTTTTCCGGGCGGCTGAGCCGGATCACGCGAATGGCATCCTCGTCGGTAACGGTCACATGTCGGGTCATGATTTCGGGCTTTCAGACTATGGCAATCAGGAGGGGCGACTTATCCTACATTCGGGCCGGCGCGATCCACAACTGGCCCCAGCTTCATCACGGGATTGCCTTGCTTTGGTCATACCGGGGTGAAGGCTGGGAAGATCGCAGGGGAGGGGGATTTCATAAGCCATTTGCCGGCAGCGATGAGCCGGTGACGTTGGACCGAAGGTGGAGGGCCAATGCAGACCGTTGTGAAGCCAACAGCCAACGACGACCGTCGAGACTTCGTTGTGGTTCCGTCCGATCTTGTGATCCCGTCCGATCAGGTGCGGGTCGCGCCATCCGACGCGGAGATCACAGACCTCTTGCGCGCGGCCGCGCGGCAGCATGCCGAGGCCGGTGCCCGCGCCGCTCCCGACGCGGATGCAACGGCGCCGACACCGAGCGTTGATACGACCTTTCGCGCCACGGCCGTCAGCGACGATTTGCCGGTACGCGGATCGAGCTTCGGCCGCAAATTGATGCGTGGTCTCGCCGCGGTTCTGGTGGCGGCGGGTATCACGGGTGCTGCGCTCGGCTGGCAGTTCTTCGGCTACGCGACCAAGAAAGCATTCGGAAAGTGGCTGCCTCAGCTGGCGGTGACCTCGTCGCTGTCCCTGGATAGGCTGGAGGACAAGCTGGGGCTTGGCTCTGAATCCAAGCCGGCGGACAAGCCGGCCGATGCCCAGGCCGACGCGGCACCGGCGCAGGCTGCCGCGCCGGTGCAAAACGCGGCCGACAACCCCGCGCCTGAGAGCGCCACGGCTGCTCCAGCCGCCGCGGCCGATTCTTCGCCCGACACCACGGCGCAGCAATTGCAATCGATGGCGCACGACTTGGCCAGCGCCAATCAGGAGATCGAAGCGCTGAAGGCTTCAATCGCCGAACTGAAATCCAGCCAGCAGCAGATGGCGCGCGACCTCGCCAAGGCGACCGAGAAGCTTGCCGAGCAGTCTGCCAGGGCGAAGGTCGCCGCCACGACGCCGCGCCCGGCGCATAGACAGCCATCCTCTTATGCGCCGGCATCTTCCTATTCGCCGTCGCCTGCGGCCGCGCCGTCAGCGTACCGTCCAGCGCCGTCGTCCTATTCGGCACAAGCCGCAGCGGCTCCGCCTGCAGCCGCCCAGCCCTATAATCCGCCGCCAATTCCGTTGCAGCCCGAGCCTGGATCGGCATCGGTGCCGCGGCCGCCGATGCCGGTGCAATAGCGGCTTGGATCGAGTCGCGGCTATCCAGCCGGCGAGGAGCGTCTTGGGAACCGGCGGGGCCGGAACCAATTTGCCGCAGGTGATTTATCGCGCGTGTCTTCCGAAAACAGGGGAGAATGCCATGGAATTCGTGAGAATCGTTTCGGTTGGCGCGGTTGTGTTTCTGACCGTCAGTCCGGCTGCTTTCGCGGAGCAGGCGCACACGGGCACCATCACGGAGATTAACCGACTGAACAACACCATCGCGATCCGTCCGACGCAAGATGGTACGGTCGGGGCGAATGCAAATGGCCCGTCGGACCAGTTCAAGGCCGGAAGCGGGGTGTCGATGGACGCCTGGCATGCAGGCGACCGCGTCAGCTATTCGGCGTCGGGAAACGAGGGCGCCAAAACCATCACCAAGATCGAACGCGTTCGTCCGGGCGTGCAGCAGTGATGCTGAGATGAGGGCTCGCTAGCCCAGCAGCACCGCGTCCGCGCCGTTGACGGCCGCCGCGCTGTCCATCACCGTCCGTTCCAACGCGCCTGCCTGCACCGAGACGTTTTCGGCGAAGAACCGCGCCAGCGTGACATAGCGCTGCGGGTCGGTTTCGCCGGCGCCGCGTGCGGCCAACGCTTCGTTCGCCAGCATGCATCCGCCGAGCGTCGCGCCGAACAGCCGCAAGTAGGGCGTGGCACCGGCGAGCGCTTCGTTGGGGGCGGAGGTGACGTGCTCGAGCAGCCACCGGCTGGTGCGCTCGAGCGAACCCAACGCGTCGCGGAGCTTTGCGGGCGCGGTTCCGAAGCCCGGATCGTTTGAAGCTTCGACGCTGCTGACGATGCCTTTGAGTTCGTCGAGCAGGGCCCAGACCGACTCCCCGCCCTTGGCGGCGAGCTTGCGCGTGACCAGGTCGATCGACTGGATGCCGTTGGTGCCTTCGTAAATCGGGGTGATGCGCGCATCGCGATAATGCTGGGCCGCGCCGGTTTCCTCGATGAAGCCCATGCCGCCATGGATCTGCACGCCGAGCGACGTGACCTCGTTGCCGATATCGGTGGCGAAGGCTTTGGCGATCGGCGTCAGCAGTGCGCCGCGGGCTGCGGCTGCCGCGCGCACCTTGGCGTCCCTCGCACGTACCGAAATATCGAGCGCGACTGCGGTCGCATAGCAGATGGTGCGGGCGGCGGCCGTCAGGCTGCGCATCTGCATCAGCATCCGCTTGACGTCGGGATGGACGATGATCGGATCGGGATCGCTGCCCGGCTTGCCGACGGCGCGGCCCTGGCGCCGTTCCTGCGCGAAGGCCAGCGCCTGCTGATAGGCGCGATCGGCAATGCCGACGCCTTCCAGCCCGACGCCGAGCCGCGCCTGGTTCATCATCGTGAACATGCATTGCATGCCGCGATTTTCCTCGCCGATCAGGTAGCCGATCGCGCCGCCCTTGTCGCCCATCGTCATGGTGCATGTGGGGGCGGCATGCATGCCGAGCTTGTGTTCGATGCCGCTGACATGAATGTCGTTGCGGGCGCCGAGCGTGCCGTCGGCATTGACCAGGAATTTTGGAATCAGGAACAGCGAAATGCCCTTGGTGCCGGGAGGCGCATCAGGCAGGCGGGCAAGCACGAAATGAACGATGTTGTCGCTCATGTCATGGTCGCCATAGGTGATGAATATCTTGGTGCCCTTGATGCGGTAGGTGCCGTCGCCGGCGCGTTCCGCACGGGTGCGCAGCGCGCCGACGTCGGAGCCGGCCTGCGGTTCGGTGAGTTGCATGGTGCCGGGCCAGTCGCCCGAGATCAGCTTTTCGAGATAGACCTTCTTCAACTCTTCGCTGCCGTGGGCATCGAGCGCTTCGATCGCGCTCAGCGTGAGCAGCGGGCAAAGGCCGAAGGCGATATTGGAGGCACTCCAGATTTCGGTGCAGACTGCGTTGACGGCAAGCGGCAATCCCTGGCCGCCGAACGCTTCCGGCCCCGAGACTGCGTTCCAGCCCGCGGCGGTCCAGCGCTTGTAGGCGTCGGGCCAGCCGGGCGCGGTGATGACGCTCGATCCCTCGAGCCTGATGCCATGCTCGTCGCCGACGCGGTTGAGTGGCGCCAGTACGTCGGAGGCAAACCGACCCGCTTCTTCCAGAACGGCTGCGGCAATGTCGGCGTCGAAATCGCCGTAATGTCCGGCGTTCACGGCGGCCTGCAGGCCGGCGCCATGGTTGAGGGCGAGCAGCATGTCGTTGATCGGCGCGCGGTAGGTCATGGCGTTCAGGCCTCGTGCAGGAACAGATCAGGGCTCGTCTTCCCACGAAACGGGGCATCCCTCAACTCTCCGCCAAGCGGCAGGGGCGTAAAGAGTGCGGGTCAAGGGGATATCGCCGGAATCGGCCGGTCGGCCGATCGCTTGCTGGCTGCAAGTTTCAACGGGATTTTCGGCGTCGACCCGGTTGAAATAGCTCGATGGCCTCTATAGACCGACGTGGCCGATTTGAGGTCCGGGGAGGCGCCTGCCGTCCCGTCTTCGGCTGTTGGGGCGTCGCCAAGTGGTAAGGCAGTGGATTTTGATTCCACCATGCGGAGGTTCGAATCCTCCCGCCCCAGCCAGCGGTATTATCAAGCCTCCTCAATCCTCCTCCCATCTCCTTCCCGCGCATCGCGCGCATGACGGCAAGATTTTGTTAATTCAGGGCTTTTCTCCTCAATCCATGTCTTGCGTCCGCATCTCTCATCACCCGCCTCGGGCCGCCTTGAATTAAAAACGGAATCAAACTAGATAATCCCTCGAAGGGTGACTGGGCATTACGCCCAATCGAACTTAAGAAGTTCCGAAATTATGACCAAGTTTTTCAACGCCAAGAATCTTCACTCCCTGCCGGACGGCGGGCCGGACGAGAAAGGCAAGCGCAAGCAGAAGCTCTATACTGATGAACACCATCGGAGCTTCAAACTGCTCGTGACCGGCAACTCGCGTCTGTTCTATTCGCAGTGGGAGAAGCCCAAGCACATGCTGAAGGAGAGCCAGAAGCGCCAGCCCAAGCTCACGCCACTCGGCAGCGTCGAGGATTTCTCTTACAGCGCCGCGCTCGCCGCGCATCTCAAACTGCACGACGACATCAAGCAGGGCATCTATCCTGAGGCCACCAAAGGCGTGGGGCGCCGCAAGACCGGCCCGACCTTCGAAACCTATGGCACGAAAGTCGTCGCAGGATGGGCTGATAAGCGCAAGAACGCCAAGGATGCCGCAGGCATGAAGCGGATCATTCCGATCTATTGCACGGCGATCAACAACCTGCCGATTGAGAAAATCGGCACGCCCGAGGTGCTCGACGTCATGCGTCCGATCTGGGACGCCAAGCCGGCGATGGCCGAGGAAGTGCGTGCGCTGGTTGCCCGCGTCCTGAAGGCGGCGGCGAGGGAAGAACTGCGTCCCATGGGCGATCCGGCAAGCGTTGAGGCTATCGTCGCGGTGCTCGGCAAGCCCGTCAAAAAGCGCGGGCGGATTCGCGGACCCATGAAAGCGCTCAACGCAGAGAAGATGCCTGAGTTCATGGTCGAGCTGCGCGCCATCAAGAGCCAGTCGGCACGCGCGCTTGAAGCGCTGATCCTCTCTAACCTGCGCACCAATGCGGTGCGCTATCTGCACATCGACCATCTCGATCTGGAAGGCGGTGCTGACGATCCGTTGCGGCCGGGACCGAAATGGACGGTGCCGAACGACCTGATGAAGGTCGATGACGACGGCCATCCGTTCATCCTGCCGATGGTGCCGCGTCTCGTCGCCGTGCTCAAGCAGCAGATTGCGTACCTGCAAGAAACCTTCCCCGGCCAGCCGGTCGGGCTGTTGTGGCCCGGCGATGCCAGTCAGCTCAAAAATCCGTTCGAGCAGCCGATCTCGGAAAACACCATGCGCGATCTGCTCGTGGATACGCTGAAGAAGAACGCGACGCCGCACGGCATGCGCGCCACCTTCCAGACGTGGGCGGAAAATGAGCTGCAGGACGACGGCGAAACCATGAAGTTCAATCCCGATGCCATCGGCTACTGCATGGCACACAATCCGGGCGACAAGGTCAAACGCGCCTACCGGCGCAATCGGCTCTGGAAGCCCCGCATAGGCATCATGAATGCATGGGAGCGCCACCTTGCGCGGCCGAGGCCGCAGCTCAAGGCGGTCGCCTGAATATGCGGCGTTAGAGACGCAACGTAAGGCTCGTAGCTGAAAATTAGTCTTCACCGCGCACCACGAACGGCGCGCGGTTGTACGTCGGGCCATTGTTCGATATAGCGCGTGATCTCGCTTGCCATCACCACCACCGAGTGTCCGTGCTTCTTGGCCTTCAGTTCGCCGCGCGCGATCACGCGGTCCAGTTTTGCCAGCGACATCCGCAATTCGATGGCAGCCTCCCGGCGTGTCAGGAACAGCCGCTGCGTTGGCGCTGGCACCTCTCGTTGCGCCTTGTGCATTCCCGTCATATCCCGTCTCCTCGTTATCGGCGCTCCAGCTATCATCAGTAGCTCCAGCTATCATCAGTCGCGGGCTTCGATCTCCCGGATGTAGCGGATGATGATGTTCTCGCTGAACCCGTCGATGTGGGTCCATCGACCACAACCAACGCCGTTCCTGTTGGAGGCGAAAATCTCTCTCACGGCTAATCTAGGAATGAGCTCGGGCGACCCATCACGGTCGCAGAGGGCTGACCCGAGGTAAACAAGTTAATGCTGAGGTCGTTGAATCGGCGGCTAAGTCGTGCAGATAGGTGGGTTGTTCTGAATATCGTTGAGCTCAACTCCGCCTGCGCGAGCCGCCGACTGACTACGAACCTGAAGATCATAGGTTCAAACCCTGACCCCGCAACCACCGATGCGATAGCAAGCCACCAATCCTTCGAAATCATAATGTACCCGCCCCCGCAGCATCCGCACTTCACCAGACCGGCGAAGAGATGCTTGGGCCGTCGACGTTCGTTGAGCTTGTTCTCGCCAGGTACCGAAGGCTCGTAGGCGAGCTTCTGCTGGCGAGCTTTCACCGCGTCTCAGACGTCTTGATGAATGATGCGCAGTTCAGAAACGTCCTGGATCACTCGTGCAAGTACAGCTCTATTGCCGTGTCGAGTTGACGCTGAGCAGCTTCAATCTTTGAAATAACCATTTGGCCTCCCGGAGGAGAGCTACACTATCACACCGACGTTCTGGGTGCCCTCGACTTCGAGGGCGGCTATGTCGGTGAAGCCCAAAGCGCGACGGCGCAGTTCTACGCTGACGTCGAGCAGACCCTTGCGTTCGCCAAACATGCGGAGACGTGGGAATGGAAAGAAGTCGCACCCGGACTAAAACCAAGCGAGGAAACGTTCGGGTCTACCACTTCGTCGGACCAGACTTCGGACTCGATGACATCAGGCGGCGGCGACTGAAAATCGCCACCATTGCCGACCTCAACGACCCCTTCGAGCTTCTCCCGTCATCGACCGACCAGACGGTACGCGCCCGGTTCAACATCTGGCGGCAGCAGTTCGATCTTCGCTTCGGCATGCTATGCTTCAGCCGTAAATGGACGAACCCGGTCCAGTGGAGTCACTATGCGGCAAAACACACAGGTCTTTGCCTCGGCTTCGACATACCGGCCAATTTGCTGGCGAAGGTCAGCTACACCAAGAAGCGACTGACGCCACGCGTGCATGTAATTGAGGGCAAGGCGCCAGAAAATCAAAAGGAAATGTACCGGGTCCTCACGACCAAGTATCTGCACTGGCGATACGAAAGTGAAATGCGGCTCTTTCTCGGGCTTAACGATAGAGACCCTGATAACGGTCTCTACTTTGCCGACTTCGCCGACAGGCTGGTGCTGAAGCAAGTCATTGTCGGGCATTTGTCCGCGGTCACGCGCGCCGACGTGCAGGAAGCGTTGGGCAACCTCGCCAATGGCGTTGAGGTGTTCAAGGCGCGTCTCGCCTTCAAGACCTACACGGTCGCGAAGCAGCGCAAAGAGGCGATGTGGAGGTAGCTACACCGCCTCCTCTTGCATTTCTTCCCAGACTTGCCGGAACGTACCGGTCGTTGGCACGCGAAACTCGAACCACCTGGTGCGCAGCGCATCGCGCTGGTCGTCGCGCCACGTGCGGCCAGGACGGCTGATGACGCCGGGGCCGGGAGTATCCGTTTCCTGCGAGACCACGATGCAGCCGATCGCCGGTAGGTCGTTCTGGATACAATACGTCCCGACGATGCCGAGTTCGCGGTGTAGGCCAATGCCAGCACGCCGGTCCATGCCCATTTCCGCAGCCAGGTCACCGTAGGTGAGAGTACCGCCGCCGTGTTCGATGCGGCAGGCGAGGGTGAGCCAGACGCGCTGCGCCCGGACATACGTCCGGTCGCCTGGCTGGAAACGCTTGATGGGTGGGGCCACGATCGCTCCTTTTCGCGCTTGTTGTGCAGTTTTGCACTAATTGAGCTAATATGAACGAATTGAGCGGTTCTGGCAATGGCAATTTTTCTTCGTTAAATCAATGTATTACAATGCGCCAATGCGGATCCTGCCGCCGGATGAGGAGTAAATGAGGTGGGGGCGATACGAGACGTCCGCGCCGCAGAACCGCTCATCAGCATTCCGGCCTGCAGAAGGTGCTTGAGAAGCGCTTCAATCGCGGTCTCTCTCGCCACGTTCGCGAGCAAGGTTCGCCGACAAGCGCTCGCTGGGGCCGATCACAGTGGCCTCGATGAACGCCTCAACGTGAGCCGCGCGTCCGACCGCCTTGTCGAGGTGCGTCAGAAGGTCCAAGGACGAAGACGTGATCAAGACAAGCCAAAAACGTCGCCATGCTCGACATTGCGCTGCTGCGCGCCGAGATCGATTGCGAGTTGTATAAAAAGCCGATCGAAGTCCCTACGCGCCGCAACTCGTTATTTCCAGAACGGCACCGCGAAATTTCCACACGCCGGCAGCGAGCATTTTGCTCACGCAACTCCTCGAATTCGGCAGTGAGAAGCATAATGACGCGGTAGGCGCGCGGGTGTATCTCATGCTTGTGTTGGCCGGCTGTGGGATCGAAGAGCCGAAGGTTCACTACGTCTAGCGGGATGCCAAGATGCGGATATGGAGGTATCTCGACCTCGCAAAGTTGGTGAGCATGTTGTCAACCAAGGCTTTATTTCGCTCCACCGAGCGAATTGAATGACCCCTTCGAGGGCTACATGCCTCGCAGCCACGTGAAGGCCCATGAGGAAATCGCCGCCAACTATGTGGATCAGTTAAAAAATGCCCGAGATCAGATAGTGGCGCGTTTTCCTGGCCGTGACCCGAGCATGCTTGACGCTGCGGTGGTGGAGGCTGAGCAAAAACTGAATGCACCGGCAATGCTCAAGGATGTCGCTATCCGTTTCGGGGTGAATTGTTGGCATAAGAACGAGCACGAGTCCGCAGCGATGTGGCAACTCTATGGGAATTGCGCCGCGATCGAGTCCACCGAGGAACGACTAAAGAGCGCGTTTGGCCGGGAAGACATCAACCTTGACGACGTGCGCTATATGGATTTCGACAACGATCCCATAGAAAAGGGCCACCGACACTACGCGTCGTTCATCAAGCGCATGGAGTTTCAGCACGAGCGCGAGCTTCGAGCGAACGTCCTGCTCAAAAACTTCGGCAAAGGCGAGTTGATCGAGTGTGACATCGAGAAGCTGGTCGTTGCGATCTACGTCGCGCCGTCAGCCGCATCCTACTACGTTGAAGCGGTCCGCGCGGTCGTCGAGCAGATGGGTCCGAAACCGACCGTCCCTGTGATCCGGTCAAAGATGCTGTCTCCACCGGATTACTAGGTCGTTAGACATCAGCGTGCTCAATTGACCTTGTCATGGTCCTATTCCAGGGTGCGATTGCCGTCCCATTCCTCGATCGCGGCGAATAGTTCGGTTTTTGCGGTCGCTTTCAGGCCGCGCATTCCGCTCCAGCACGTAAAAGTCGTTGCTGAAAACGGCCAACAGATCCTTGCTGTCGAATACGCCGTCGAACACGAATTTCTTGTCGTGGTGGAACGCTCCTGGGGGTGAACTCTAAGGCAGGAAGGCTGGCACAGGGGCCACAGTACCGCGGCTCTTTCGACAGTTTGGGGACGGATTCGATCAACATATTGATATTGTTTGAGTTTTGAAAGAACAAAAATAGAACGAAATTGTTGACCTCGGGCGTCCATGCCCGTAAGGTTTTATTTGGGGGTTTACCCCATGATTCCTTGGGGTAGCAAACGGTGCAGTTCACGGCTGGTCAGTTACGGGAGACCGTTGGGATTTCGGTGGAGACGTATCGCCACTGGAAGCGCGTGCTGCCGCCGTTCTCGGATCGCCAAGGCTATGTCCCGGCGTTCAGTGTCGGGGATCTCGTTGCCGCACGCGTGCTTCGGTGCCTTACCGAGACCTTCGGCATTCGGACCGGGCATTTAAGCAGCTTGTCGGTGGATCTCGTCCGTCTCTGCAATGGCGTTCCGTGGGCCAAGCTTGCCGATCGCGATGTCGTGATCGATCCAGTGGGCCAGACATGCCACCTGGCGCGGCACGGCGGGGAAAGCGCACGTGCCAAGCCGATCATCATCTGCCCGATGTCGCCGCTGATGATCGAGCTCGGAAGCGAACTGCACCGGCTTCTTCCTGTTTCCGATCAGCGTCAGTTTCAGTTTCCGCCGATTGAATTCCGGGAAGCGCCCCGTGCCGCGAGGCGTTCGTCGTGACGCGCGCTCAAGTCATTTCCGACCCGTGGAAGGCGCGGCTTGGCTTAGCCACGCGGCAATCGCCGGAGTTCTACGAGACGTCGGGTGCCGTCCTCGATACACCGCACGCAGTGGCGATCCGATCGGCGCTCGATGACCTTGGCCTCTCGGGGGTGCTCTGCGTTCAGGGCGTTCCGACGATCGCCATGCTTCAAGTCGAGGAATACGACGCAACGCGCGTGGTCGATATTCATGGCGCGCTCTGGAATCAGGGGCTCGCCAGCCTGCTGCTTGTGATAACGCAGGATACGCTGCGGGCCTTCTCATTGGCACGTTTGCCGCAACGCGAGTGGGGACAGGATTTTGACCGGCGCTGCCTCGTGGTGGCGCTTGATGCCACCACGGACGCGTTGGAGATAAGCAACCTCATCTACGGGGCCGAGTCCGGCCGCCTGTGGCGAGAGCATGCAGAGTTCTTTGATTCCAAAGAACGCATCGATGAGGTGCTGCTGGGCAATCTCAATGCCTCGCATCAGGAGCTTTGCAAGGCAAACCTCAACACCGACGCGGCGCAGGCGCTTCTGATTCAGGCGATGTTTATCGCGTATCTCGAAGATCGCGAGATCATCACGTCGGAATACTTCGAAGGTGCAACGCGAAAGAAGGCCAGCAGCTTTTCTGCTTTGCTCGAAGCCCGCGACGTCAAGCTGCTCAAGACGTTGTTTTCCACGCTGCGCGATGACTTCAATGGCGATCTTTTCGTCGCGCCGTGCTCGTTCGAGTCAGCGGCGAAGGCCCCGACCGTCACAGAGGCGCATCTTGACGTGCTTGCGCGTTTCCGCAGCGGACGCGAAGAAATGGCCAAGGGAGGCCAGTTCCGTTTCTGGGGATACGATTTCCGCTACATTCCGATTGAACTCGTGAGCGCTGTCTATGATCGCTTCTTGGGTGAGCGGGAAGATGAGCGGAAAGCGCAAGGCGCCTACTACACGCCCATGTTTCTCGCTGACACCGTTGTCTCGCAACTGTGGGACGTTCTGCCTGCGGTGACCCGGGAGAAAGGGCACTTCCTCGATCCTGCGTGCGGCTCCGGCGTTTTTCTCGTTCGATCATTCCAGCGCCTGTGCGAGCACTGGCGAACGGGGCGGCAATCACGCACCATTCGCTGGGATAGCTTGCTTTCGATCCTCAAACGCATGCATGGCTGGGACCTGAACGGCAGTGCCGTGCGTGTGGCGGTCTTCTCGCTCTACGTGGCTCTCTTGGAGGAAGTATCACCGCCGGATATTCGCGCGATGATCAAGCGCGGAAAGCTGTTGCCTGAACTCTGGGGCAAAACGCTCGTCCGCCGTGACTTCTTCGTCGATCCTGACAAGGAGCTTGCGACCTTCGAGGTTTTAATCGGCAACCCTCCGTGGACAAGCCGGCGCGGGCCGGAACGCGCTTCACTTCGTTGGTCCGAGAAAAACGATGCCCCGATGCCAAGCCGCGAGGACGCGTGGGCCTTCGTCTGGAAGTCGCTCAAGCATCTCCGTCCTGGAGGGCTCGTAGCGTTTCTTCTCCCGGCGATGGGATTCTTGCACAACCATGCCGCCAACTCTTTGGAGGCGCGCCGACGGCTTGTCACGGGAAGCAAAATTGTTCGCGTGATAAACTTCGCGGACCTGCGATTTCAGTTGTTCGATGGGGCTATCCGGCCCGCAGCCCTGATCATTTTTGGGGCCAACGACCGCCCGCAGGTGCCTTATAAGTTCGACTATTGGGCTCCGAAGGCAGATTTGAACCTGCAATTGAAGCGCATGATTACGCTGAGCAGCACCGACAAGCTAACGCTGAATTCGGCGACGGTGGAGCGTGACGGTTTAGCTTTCAAACATCGGCTGTGGATGCGGGAGCCGGATGCGAAGCTCTTCAGTTACATGTCTCGTCTTCCGAACCTTGCGGCATTGATCAAGGATTTCGGTGGCCTAAAACGGCGTGGTATGGATTTGGACGGCCAATGGGTGATTGGCCAAGGCTATCAACCCTTTCACGGATCGGAGTCGGGCGCTTCCTCATCGTTCCATATGAGCAAGTTCGTCGGGCAGTTGCCGGACCTTCCCATCGAAGCATTCTGCCGATTGGCGCAGCCTGTAACGGAGTTAAAGCCGGCGCGCTCACGGCGGGTTCGACGCATGGGCTTCGAACGCGGTTTCTCGGGAACGCGGGTGCTTATCCCGCGCGGCGTGGAAACGACGCAGTGGCGCCTGCGTGCGGCCTACACCGAAGAGGCCATGACGTTTCAGCATATCATTCAGGCCATTTCCGTTCCCGCAGGGCAGGAAGATCGCGCCAAGGTACTGACGGCGATCCTCAATAGCCGGGTTGCGCTTTGGTTCGCATTCCACGGCACGGCATCTTTTGGTGCCGAGCGCCCCGAAGTTCAGCAAGCAGAACTTCTGAATCTGCCGTTCCCTGATGTTGACGATTTGCCCGAACCTGAGAAGGCGAAGCTGGCAAGCGCCGAGCTCGTGAAATTGATTGACCGCGAAGTCGAGCGCGCGCGCAGGCCCTTTGAACTGACCGGTGGCTCTGACACTACACTGGCCGCGATCGATCGTCTCACCTATGACTACTTCTGTCTTTCGGACGGCGAGATCACGCTGATCGAGGATACGGTCACGCAGATTATCCCGGCCACGCAGCCGCATCAGGGTAGCTATCCGCAGCTGTGGAAAGCCCCGACACAGCATGATCGGGAAAGCTATGCGCGCACGCTGATCGGTCGCTTCGATGGCTGGCTGAAGGAAGGCGTTGAGGTGAACGCCACTCTTGAGGCGGCGAATGCCGATCTCGCCGTGCTCCGCCTGAGCCTGGATTCTTCCAAAAGGAATTATGTCGAAGAAAAAGCCGAGTCCTTGCAGAGTTCGATCGCGCGCCTTGCGGCACACATTCATCGCCCGCTCGACGGCAACTTCCAACTGTTGCCGGACTTGCGCGTGTTCGTCGAAAACAATCTCTATTTGATCAAGCCGATGCAAAAGCGCTTTTGGCTGGAGTCAACGGCTCTTGCGGATGCGGACGCGGTCGCCAGCGATCTCGAAACGGTGGCCTATATCGGGCCGGGCCGGAGCCGTGCTGTATGATGCTCGGCGATCCGCAAAGCTGGAAGCGTCAGTTCATAAGCCTCGATGAACGTATTCTCCAGCGCGTATTGCACGTCTGGAACAGCTGTGTGGCCCGCTTGCCTGGGCAGCCTGAAGAAGACGACATCACGACCAATCTCATCGACTTGCTTTTGAAAGATCCCGTGGTTCGCACCCTTTGCCATTGGATTGAATATCAGTTCGAGCCTTTTGGGACAAATGATCAGGGCGCCAAGTACAGCAAAGGCATTGTTGACTTGGCGGTTTTGCTGGATTTTGACCGGGAGACCTATCTTCCCTATGAGTGCAAGCGCTTAAATACCATCCACCAGGGCAGGCGCTCTTCGCTCGCGACGCCTTATGTAAACGATGGCCTCATGCGTTTTGTAACGGAGCAATACGCCGAGGGCCTGCCGGTTGGCTGTATGTTAGGCTACGTCATGGATGGAGACTTGGCCTTTGCGTTGCAGCAGGTTCAGGCGGCTATCATAGCACAGGCCACTCCTTTGAAGTCCCGCGGTGGAATCACAAACGGCGAGGCCACGCCCTCGATCGAACGCTTTCGCACCGATCACGAACGCGATGTCTCCGCACAGATTGAAGTTCGGCACGTCTTGCTGCCGTTTGCCGCGATGGCAGGTGTCAATGGACCTACCTGAAATAAGTGGATATCAGCGTGCGACGTGCTAGCCCGTCCCATCATGCGCAGCAGCTTCAGCACCGAGGTTAGATCAAGACCGGCCGGTGGGAACGGACCAGGCACCGAATCCGAGACAGGTCCAGTTCCACAACGAGCTTCGAAGCTGATCTGCCGTTACTTTGCTTGGGACAAGCCGCTCTTCAGTAACAAAACAGCTTGAGATATCAATGGCCTGTCGGCACAATCGCTTCTGCTTGCAGCTGCTGTCCGACGGTACCGCAAACGTCGCGTAACTCGGCCTCCTGACACACCGAAGGGCTTTCACTTGATTTCTGGCAATCTTTTCACCCGCGACTATTTACTCGAGGGCATAACGCGTAGCTCCGCGTGGCAAGATTTGTCCGAGACAAGTGTTCTAGAGCTCAAGCACAAGCTGGCAGAGCGCGTCCAAAGCTTGCTCGCTGTCAACAAGCCGAATGAAGCGCAAACTGAGAAGACACTCATCTACCCGGTGCTGGAAATCCTCGGGTGGAGCGAAGTCGAAGTTCAACAGACCCTTTCATCGAAGGGCCGCAAACAAATACCGGACGCGGTTCTATTTAAAGACACCGCCGCGCGGAACCGTGCCGTGGCCGAAAAGGACCACTGGAAGCGCTACCAGCATGGTCTTGCGATTCTCGAAGCCAAGCGCTGGGGTCGAACGCTTGATCGTTCCGATCGGAGCGAGGCAGAAGAAGGCGTTCCCTCAAACCAGATGCTCCAATACCTCAGCCGGGTGGATGTCCAGACATCCGGCAAAGTCCGCCTTGGCATCCTGACGAATGGCGTCAAATGGCGGCTTTATTTTCAGGGCGCGTTGTCGGTCTCTGAGGACTTTTTTGAGATCGATTTAGGGAAAGCGCTTGAGCTCCCTGGCCACGAGCTTGATCTCGTCGAACGGGCGAACCCACTTCTGACGCCGCTGCATTCTCTGAAGCTGTTCGCACTGATGTTTGGCAGGCAGGCATTTCTGCCGGTCGACGGGCCGCGCACGTTCCATGATCTGGCTCGCGATGAAGGAAAAAATTGGGAAGCCCGCGTTACACGCGACCTGTCCCACCTCGTCTTTCACGATCTCTATCCGGGCGTGGTCGCTGCGATCCACAAGCATGATACCGCGCGTCCAGCTTCCATCGATGCGGGCTACCTCGAAAGTGTGCGCCAGAGCGCGCTCATTCTGCTGTATCGCCTGCTTTTCGTTGTCTATGCCGAGGACCGCGAGCTTCTTCCGGATAGCCAGGAGCCCTACAAATCGTATTCGCTTACGACCATGCGCGGAGAGATTGCCGATCGTTTCAGCAAAGGGCAGGTTTTCTCTTCAACCATCGCAACGTTTTGGCCGAAGTTGACGGCGGTGTTCAAGGCGATCTCGGAGGGCGACGATGCGCTCGGCATCCCGCCTTATAATGGAGGGCTGTTCGCGCAGGATGGTGCACCCTTGCTTGGCCGCGTTCAACTTCCTGACGCCGTCATTGCTCACCTAATTTTCAAGCTGTCACATCGGGAAGAGACGCCTGGTACCTTTCGCTACATCAACTACCGTGACCTTGGCGTGCAACAGCTTGGCACGATTTACGAGCGGACCTTGGAATACGGGCTTCGATACGACGCGAAAGCCGGCGCAATCGTGGTCGATGCCGACGATACCGCGCGTCATGAATCGGGGAGCTACTACACTCCAGACAGCCTTGTTTCGCTCATCATCGAAAAGTCAGTAGGTCCATTCGTCGAGGAGAGGCTAGCAACGTTCAAGGCGGAGGCAGCCAAGCTCGCGAAGGATAAGCGCCCGGTGGAAAGCAGGCTCGCGCTTCTTCAAGGATTTGACCCCGCACTTCATATCCTTGAGCTGCGCGTTTGCGATCCGGCCATGGGCTCTGGGCATTTCCTCGTCAATCTCGTCGACTGGCTTGCCGATAAGGCCTTGGCCGCCATCGCCGAGGCGGAACAGGTTGTGGACTGGAGCGACAAGCCGTACCGGTCGCCCGTTGTCGCCAGCATAGAGCAAACGCGTGTTGACATCATAAGACAAGCAACGCTGCACCAGTGGCCGTTTGTCGTCGAGCACCTGGACGACCGCCACATCGTTCGCAGGACAGTCCTCAAGCGCTGCATCTACGGTGTCGATAAAAACCCGATGGCCGTTGAGTTGGCAAAGGTGGCGCTGTGGCTGCATACCTTCACCGTTGGAGCGCCACTCTCCTTCCTTGATCATCACCTCCGCTGTGGCAATTCGCTGTTTGGTTTTTGGATAAGGGAGGCGATGGATCGGCTGACGGACCGCGGTGGTCAGCTCTTGATCAACGAGCCTATCCAGAAAGCGATGGCGCAAGCTGCGGCGATGCAGAAGCTGGAGCGGGTCAACGATATCGATATCGCCGAGGTTCATCAGTCGAAGACGCTCTTCGATGGCATTGAAAATGAGACGCGACCCTTCAACAGCTTCTTGAAGCTGCTATACGCGCTCGACTGGCTCAAGCTTGATAAGGCTGACGAGACGGCGACAAAGAGCTGGCTCGATGGCCAATTTGGCGATCCTTTCGATCTTGCGCGAGGACGGCTCACGCTTGGTCCGGCGCTCGAAAACGGCGGGACGGCGCAGTCGCGGGACGTCCTTGACCAGATTCCAAGCCCGGGCAGGGCGAACGCGCTCCGGTTTGCGGGCATTCTCCGGAGAGCCCGGGAACTCATTGCCAACGAAGGCTTCCACAACTGGCAGGTCGCTTTTCCCGGTGTATGGACGCAATGGGAGAGCGAGCAACTCCACGGCGGCTTTCATGCGGTGATTGGTAACCCGCCCTATGTCCGTCAAGAGTTGATCCGTTCCTATAAGACCGCGCTGGAAGAACACTATGAAACGTTCGCCGGCCAAGCCGATCTCTACGTTTATTTTTATGAGCAGGGATTGAAACTGCTCCGCCCGGGCGGGCGATTGTCATACGTCGTCACAAACAAATGGATGCGCGCCGACTATGCCGAGCGCCTGCGCGGGCTGTTCGAGACGAAGGCCTGGGTTGAATTCGTCGCTGATTTTGGTCACGCGAAGCGGTTCTTCCCCGATGCCGACGTATTTCCCTCCGTGCTGGTCTTGCAAAGGCCCGGTCCCGGTGCGCCGCCAGAAAACACGGTCGTTTGCGCGATGCCGCGGGATGACGTCCCCGACAAAAATCTCGATCAGGCGGTTGCCAACCCGGCCTATAATTTCGTCTTGCCACGCCGTCATTTTGCGCGAGACGGTTGGGTTCTAGATCGGCCCGAGGGAATTAATCTTCTCAACAAGATCCGGGAGCGTGGCGCGCCACTACGTGCGGTGCTTGGTGCCGATCCCCTCTACGGCATCAAGACTGGTCTCAATGAGGCCTACATCGTTGATGCTGCGACGCGTGAACGCTTGATCGCCGAAGACCCGGCGTCGGCTGCGTTATTCCGGCCCTACCTGCGCGGACAGGATATTTCCCGCTGGTCGTGTCCTGATACCGGCCTCTTCATGATCGTGATGAAGTCGAGTTCCGATCATCCGTGGCCTTGGGCCGGTGCGCCCGACGAGGAGGCCGCCGAACGACTATTCGAGCAAACCTATCCGGCAATCTATCGTCACTTGAAATCCTTTGAAGTCATTCCAGATCCCCGCGGTGGGCGTCCGAAGGGACTTCGCCACAGGGAAGATCAAGGCCGCTATTGGTGGGAGCTCCGGCCGTGCGGCTACTACGCCGCCTTCGATGCTCCGAAAACGCTTTACGTCGATATTGCTTGGACGCCGTCGTTCCTGGTTGATCGCCGCCAGCGATTTACGAACAATACCTGCTACTTCCTTCCGTCCGCCGCGCCGGATGTCGCGGCCTCCTTGAATGCCCCCATTGGATGGTGGTTCGCATGGAGAAGGGCGCAGCATGGGAAGGACGAAGCGCTGCGGTTCTTCACCTCATTCATGGAGACCTATCCGGTAGCGCCGCTCGGGGAAGTCGCGCGTACCGAAGTCGGCGAACTGGTCGAGCAAGCTTCTTCACTGGCCGAGCAGATACAGGTTGCCGACCAAAACATAGCCGAATGGCTCAAAGTCGCGTTTGAGTTCAAGGCTCTCAAGCCAAGCCTTGCGTCCGCTTCCTTGCTTGCTGGCGATCAGTTCCTTGCAGCGGTTCGTGATGCCTTGCCAAAGAAGCGAAAGCTCTCTGCGGCGGAAGTTGCCGAACTCAAGCGGGAGTTTGGCGCAACGGTTGATCCTGCAAAAAGGCTCCGCGCGGAGGTGTTCGCGGCCGAACGCCGGCTATCGGACCTTGTGAATCAGGCCTATGGTCTCACGCACGAGGAGGTCGAACTTATGTGGCGGACGGCGCCACCTCGCATGCCGTTTATGCCACAGGGTGACACGGCCTCCGCAACCGCGAACGCACGTCGCTCCAAAAAGGCGGCTGAAGGCTGAGCTTCTCATTGATAAGCAGATAAGGGACGATCGTCGATTAGCCAGCAGCAGTAAGCGTCATGAAACGTGTAAAGATGTCGAGCCTGGTGCGGGGCGATATCGTCCTTACAACGACCACCGCAGCCGTAAGCAAGGCTATTCGATGGGGAACGAAGAGCGACATTTCGCATGCGTTGGTTTGCGTCCAGCACGGATCGGTCATTGATGCGACGTCGGAGGGGGTGCACGCGAGGAATGTGCAACGCTTGTTTTTTGAAGACGAGTGCGCATTGCATGTGTTCCGGCTCAAAGCAGGTCTTAGGCCGGACCAAGCCGAACAAATTTGCCAATTTGTCCGGCAGCGCATTGGGTGTGAGTATTCGACACGGGAAGCCGTGAGGGCTGCCGTCGGCGGCTCTAACCAATGGACTCGCAAGCAATTCTGCTCGCGGCTCGTCGCGCAAGCTTACGCCTCGGCGGGGATAAAACTCGTTGCTAATCCCAATTATTGCGCTCCTGCCGATCTAGCCGAAAGCAATCTCCTTGCCGCTGTTTCAGGTGCTGTTGAATCTGTGAGTGATGAGGAAGCTGATCGCTGGGCTGCCCATATGGATTTGACGGAGGCGATGAGGAGCGCAATCAACGCCGTCTTGGAAGGCGCACGAAAGAAAGACAAAGGCATTCAAACCTTTGAGGATATCGTTCCTTATCTTATCCAGCATCCCGCAGATGATGCCTATTTCGTCGATTTGCTGACACGGTCAGGGTATCTCACGGTTTGGCAGCTCAATACGGAGAGGAATCGTTGGCAATACGAAGATGCGCTGTTGGCGGAACTGCCTAAGGAGGAGTGCGAGAATTATTGCAGGGGCACTTTGAAAGATGAGGAAGCGGGCCCTCATCGCTATGTGATCAATCGGAGCGCCTTTCGCGGTCTGTCCCATCAGTACAACTTGGATTCCTTTAGCTTGCTCTTCGACCTGTACGATTTGCTCGCAGGTGAGCATCGCCATCGGGTGATGGTAGCTAGGCGATGGCTTGAAGCGAATGGTTTGGTCGAGCCTGCAATTGACATCGTCTTTCGGCCCCATTCGCCAGAATGGTTCTCGGCGATGGACCAATGGGACCCGGTGAAAGCAGCAATGACCCGATTTATTGTCAACGATGCTGGCCGTGACGATGTTTGTTCGGTCTGTGGGGACGAACCGGCAGCGGACTATCGGCTGGAGAAGGCTTTGCGGCCCGCAGGCGGACCCGACACGCTCAGGCTTTGCGACGAATGCGTCGAGATACGAAAGAACATGGGAGAGCCCTTCGAGATAATCTAGGATCGGCGACGCCAACACCCTGTATTAGGCGGCCATCGTGGGAGCTGCGGCAGTGACTTCATCATTGACGTCGGGCCGGGAGCGGGTGAGGAGCGGCATTCAATGCACGAACGGCCGCTCGCGTGCCGCCTTCGCAAGCGGCGATTGCCTAGTCGACCGCGGCCTCCAGCCCGTCGTCAGGTTCTTTCGGCTCGGGGACCGAAGACATCGCGTTGTTCCAGGTTGACCGTCGGTAGCTTATGTTCTTATTTTGTTCTCATGGAGTCAAGCCGCCGTTTCAAGCCGCCCTGGACGTTGGTCCGGGAGAATTCCGAGTGCTACGTGGTCAAGGACGCCAACGGCGTGACCTTGGCATGGCTCTATTGCCGTGATGATACGCAGCGCTACAGCTTCGGCGTGAGCAAGCTATCCTCGGATGAGGCGCGCCGGATCGGCCAGGCGATCGCACGCATTCCCGAATTCATGATGCCGCGCCAAGGCTTCTATCCGCGTGGTGGCGGGCCGCGCTGGCGCGCCGACCGGCCGTACCATGTCGCGCTCGAAGACCGCTATATCCGCGAGCACTGGGATGAAATTGACGCACTCTGTCGGTTGAACAACCTGCCGTTCAATGCGACCGGTGAAGTGATACAGAACGACGGCGTTTGGAGGGTCTACGAGTTCACCTGGCAGATGGATGCAATCCTGTTCTGGGAGCGGTTCGAGGGTCGCTGGCTGCGGGGCACCGAGTTTCACTACCCCGAGCGGCCCGAGAACCTGCCGTCGCTAAAGCCGCTCGAGAACTGGCCGAAATTCAATCCGCGCAATTTGCGATAACCACTGATGCCAAGGTTCATGAGCATGCATCGAGCCCCCGTCATGTTGATGCTTCTGTTGCTGTCGAGCACGGCCTTCGCGAATGATTTCGTTGGCCAAGCCAGCGTTATCGACGGTGACACGTTGGAAATTCATGGGACGCGCATCCGGCTCTGGGGCGTCGATGCCCCTGAGAGCAGCCAGCTATGCCGAGGTGCGGATAGCAATCTGTATCGTTGTGGCGCGGCCGCAGCCAATGATCTCGCCACCTTCATCGCGCGGCGGCCGATCAATTGTACACCCGTATCCGAGGATCAATACGGACGGAGTGTAGCGACCTGTTCGGCCGGCGGCACCGATCTCGGGGAATGGCTTGTTCGCAATGGTCTCGCGCTGGATTGGCCGCAATATTCGAAAGGGAGGTATGCCGCTGCCGAGCGCGATGCCGATCGTTCGGGCCGCGGCATGTGGGCAGGCAGCTACGTGGAGCCATGGTTGTTCCGCAAGTGCATCAGGGCGGGTGGCACCCCGACCAACTGTTCGGATGATGCGAACGCACATCCTTGAACGCGCCTTCATGCAGCGAATCGGAGCTTCAACAGTTAAGTGCGCTAAATCAACATCGGAGTGAACTGGCGCGATTTGCGCGACTCGCGCTAAGCAGTTGCCATTGCCTCCTCGCTGCGCAAAGGGAATGAGATGGTTGCTGCTGCCCGTGATTTGCCGGCTTCAGGTTATGCGCTGGAAGTCGATGGTCGGCTCAAGGCCGAATTTGCGACCAGGGACGGAGCCAAGACGGGCGCGGAAGAACTGAAGAAGCGTTTTCCCATGCTCAGAATCAGAATCTATGACGCGCAGACACAGACGCGCGAAGACGTCGAGCTAACGTGAGTCTCGCATCGGCTTGGAGGGGGCAACCGATGCGACGACACTCGTTGCTGAAGTCCACATGCGGATGCTCGTCGGCACGCAGAATCGTATGGGCTTCGGAAAAGCGCAATAGGTTCATCGACAGACTTTGCTGATCGGCAGCCCAGTGGTTTGCCGTCTCCCTGTGGGACCGGGCTGTCGGCTCCGCTGAAGCCCCGGCTTGCGCCGGGTCTTCACCCTTCGGGCTCCATCCCTGACGCGGTGTCTGCGGCTCGCTTGGGGGCTTCGCATCC
>NZ_DAIDJE010000138.1 GCF_027451485.1 Bradyrhizobium sp. | reverse complement strand
CCATTTCGCCTCCTCCATCAAGGAAGCCGCGAGGAGAACCTTCTGTTCCGCCCATCGATTGCTCGGAATACTCCAGGAGTTCGCATCGGGAGACAGTACGGAACACTCATCATCAAAAGAAAGTTCCCGCCCCTCAGGTTTCCGGTCGATGTCAGAAGTAGCGGCTGGGCAGGTCAGCTAGCGGGCCATCAGCGTCGCTTTGGCTCCGCGCGCACGAAGTCAGGTTTACCCCTGACAGCCGACCCTGATGAGAGCGTCGCGGGCGGTCGAAACGGGCCAGAAGCAGAAGCGCGGGCTGCGTCGCTCATGCAACGCCCAAAGCAATCAGGATGCGCCAAGCAACAAAAGAAAGGTAGGCGAACCCACCAAACAAAAGGAAAAGATTTCCCTTTTTTCGTTGATTCGCATCGAATGGCTCCGAGCGATCTAGGCCCACTACGAGTTCACTAAAAAACCAGCTCCGTGCGAGATGCCTACCAATCACGACGATTGCAATGCAAAGTGACAGCTCTGCAAAGGCGCGATCACTATAGAGAGCAAAAAGACTTCGAGTCGTTGGGATTAGCATCAGAAACGCAAACATTGAGTCGAAGACCCTGAACCTGTTTATCGCCTCTTGAAGTGCATGTTCACGAGCAACGTCGGTTACGATGTAACCGAAAGACGTTGTCCCGTTGTCGTAGAATAGAGTGCGGCCATCCCGATCTCTAAAAAGAAAGGGTCCGCCACGATATTTAGCTAATGACGATCCAGCCGTTTTGTCGGTGCTCATCTAAAGCATTTTTGTGTTGAGGTAGTAGTCGAAAGCCAAGCATTTTTCTAAGGTTGTATATTGGTCGAACGTCAACCTTCCGCATAATGAACGGCTCAAATTTTAGCGAAGCACTTAAAAGGTCCGCTTCGGGTCATTCGCGTCGATCTCGATCTGTGCGGTCGATATCGGGTTTACCCCTGACTGCCGACATTTAGGCACCGAGCAGACTTCGTCGCGATGGGCCACAGGCGGCAAGAACGCCCTTCAAACTGCTCGCGTAACAGATGATGGGGTCGGCCGGGCTTGCCATTGCCGCAACCTGATCCGGCGTCTTCCGGCGACGGCCAACCGGTGCTGTACAAGCCCCGGTTTCAACTGGGCTGCCTTGCACTCTCCTCCCCTTGTCCACAATCCCTCTGGTATCCAATTCTTCGGATGATAATTTTTTCGGATGAAGGGATACGAATATCGCCCGGCCGGCGCGGAGCCGGTCGAGAGCTTCACGGCGCCGGGTCGAAATGCGTAAGCATTGTTGCCCTTTGTTTCCGTTAGATAAGCGGCCTCAGCGGCTTGTTGCTGCAACGCGACCGGAGATATCGTTCTACGCTGAAAGATTCAGGGACGTGCCATGGGCACCGAGACACACTTGCGGATCAATCCAGCGCGCAAGGAAGAGACGACTTCGAGACTACCACCACGTGTCTGGGCCGGCGGCGTGGCCGTTCGCAGCATTTTCCTGATCATTCTCGTCATTCTGACGGCGCGGGTGGCAAGCCCGCAGATGGAGCGCCTGTCTTCGGTCTACGAAACACCCGGCGATCTCATCCGCGTGCTGATGGGCATTGCGGTTTGCGCGTGGTTCATCGTCAATGTCTTCAGGCTCCCCAAGGACTCTGGTGCCTATCGGACGTGGCTGTACCTGGGCCTTGCGCTGCTGCCGCTTGCGGCACTTTGCGCCTACGTGGTCTGGTGAACCGGTCACGACTGCGATTCCCTCGCCGGCCTGGCGGCCTGCGATCACGGGGCGGAGACGTCACGCTCAGCCAGCGCGATGAGATGCAGCTAAATCGTCATCGCACCTCAGCTCTTTGATCGAGAGCTCTTTAATTGAGAGCTCTTTGATTGAGCATGATCTTTTCGGGAAAACCGCTGCACTCTTCCGGATCATGCTTCAAAGCCGCTTTTTGCGGATCGACAATCGACTATTTGCCTTCCGCATCTGCAACCACGTTCGGCGCCGGCACATCGCCCACCGTGCATTGACGCCAATCCGGAACCGTGCAGTTCGAAGGCCAGTTGCCGCCAAGGGCCATGAAAAGCGCCGCGGTATCGGACAGACGGTTGGCCTCGGCCTGTACCCGGATGACCGCCGCATTGAGATAGGTCTGCTGCCCGTTGAGCACGGAGAGCTGATTGACCTGGCCCTCCTCAAGCTGCTTCTGGACGATGTCGAGACTCGCCTTGGCGGCATCTTCGGCGCGGCGCGCGGCACGGATCGCCTTGGCGTCCGCCTGCAAGGCCCGCAAGGCATCGGCGACGTTCTGAAAGGCGGTGATGACGGTGGCGCGATATTGCGCCTCCGCCTGCTCCAGCGCAGCCTCGGCCGCCTTCTGCTTGTGATAGAGCGTCAGGCCGTCGAAGATCGGCGCCGTCGCAGCAGCGCCCAGGGTGAAGAAGCCGGTGCCCGGCGCGAACGCCTGCGGCCAGTTGAATGCGGCCGAGCCGCCATTGGCCGACAGCGTGATGTTCGGCAGGCGGGCCGCGATCGCAACGCCAACTTGCGCCGCCGCGGAATGCATGTTGGCTTCCGCGGCCCGGACGTCAGGTCGGTGATCGACCAGCTTGCCCGGCACGCTGATCGGCAGATTGGTCGGCAACTTCAGATGTGCCAGATCGAACTTCTGCCGGATCTCGTCAGCCGCATATTGCCCGGCTAGCGAGGTCAGGAGATCGCGCTGCTGGGCCAACTGCTTTTCAAGCGGCGGCAGCAATTCCTCGGCTTGCGCCAATGCGGCATCCTGCGCCAGCACGTCCGCCTGCGAGGCCTGACCGAAGTTCTGCTGCCGCTTGAGGATGTCGAGCAGGTGTTTCTCGATCGCGATGATCCGCTCGGTCGCTGCGATCTGCCCGCGCAAGGAAGCTTCCTGGATCGCCGCCGTCACCACATTGCTGGTCAGCGTCAGATAGGCGGCCTCGAGCTGGAACAGTTGCTGTTCGGTGGTGGCATCCAGGCTCTCGACCGCGCGAAGGTTGCCGCCCCAGATATCCGGTACGAACGACACGGTGAGTTGGTTGGTCACCAGCGAGAACTCGTATTGCGGTCCGAGAAGCGGAACTGCGGGAATCTGCTGCGGATTGGCGATCAGCAATTGCTGGGTCGTCGAGTTGCCTGTTACTTGAGGGAGGAACAGGCCGCGCTGGGCCAGCGCGTTGTAGCGGGCGACCTTGATCGCGGCTTCCGCGGCCTGCAGGTTGGGATTGTGGTTGACCGATTCCTTGACCAGTTCATTCAACGGGCGGGATTTGAACGCCGCCCACCAGCGCGTCGAAACATCCTCCCCGCTCAGGAATCGCTGACCGGGAATATTGGGCGCCCCCTTGCCGGGATCGGCCGACGCCAGCCTTCCTTTGACGTAGCCGGTGACGTCAGGCGCCGGTGCCGGACTGAAATTCGGCCCCACCGCGCAGCCGGCGACGGCCAAGGACATCGCCAAAACGGCCAGGCTGGCGCCAGCGCGGAATTTTGTACGTTGGCCGCTAGCCATCGGGTGCGCCTTCAGTGACTACGGCCGGCTCGCCGGCGATTGCGACGTGTGCGGCGTCTCTGGAGAGGAAAATCTTTCGAAGTGCCGGTGCCACTACCAGGAGAAGCAGCGGCCCGACGAACATACCACCTACGACGACGGTGGCCAGAGGACGTTGCACCTGGCTACCGATGCCGTGGGAAATTGCCGCCGGGAACAGGCCGACCCCGGCGGACAACGCGGTCATCAGCATCGGCCGCATCCGCTGCTCGGCACCGTGGAATACCGCCTCGGCGACCTCCATGCCCTGCGCCCGCAGCTCGCGAAAATAGGTGATGTTCAGGATACCATCCATGACCGCCACGCCGAACAGCGAGATAAAGCCGATCGCGGCCGAGACGGAGAAATCGAGCCCGGCAAAATAGAGCGCGATCAGGCCGCCACCGATGGCAAAGGGAATGCCGGCGACGGACAACAGGCTGTCCCGCAGCGAATTGAACAGGCCGTAGAGCAGCACCATGATCAGGAGCAGCGTGATCGGCACCACGATCATCAGGCGCCGCTTGGCAGCCTGAAGGCTGTCGAATTCACCAGCCCAGACGAGCTGATAACCGTTCGGAAGCCTGACGGCCTTGCCGACCCGCTCCTGCGCTTCGGCCACCGTGCCGCCGAGGTCGCGGCCGCGCACGCTGAACTTGATCGGAATATAGCGCTGGCTGCGCTCGCGATAGATGAACGAAGCGCCGGTATCGAGCGTGATGCTGGCGAGTTCGCTCAGGGGTACGTAGCCGTTGACGCCCGACGGCGTCGAATAGGCGACCTTCAGGTTCCGAACCGCGTCGATACTGCTGCGGTATTTGGGGTCGAGCCTGACGGCCAGATTGAACTGCCGGTCACCCTCCAGAATGGTGGTCGCGGTCGTGCCGCCGAGCGCAGCCTGAACGACGGTGTTGACGTCGCCGGTGTTGAGTCCATAACGGGCGGCCTTGTCGCGGTCGATCCTGATATTGAGATTGGGCTGGCCAAGCAGGTGGAAGATTCCGAGATCCGCTACGCCGCGAACCTTCGCCATCTCGTCCCTCACCTGGGTCGCGAGCTTTTCGAGCACCTCCAGATTGGGCCCGATGACCTTCACCGAATTGGCGCCCTTCACGCCCGAGAGCGCCTCCTCGACATTGTCCTGGATATACTGCGAGAAGTTGAAGCCGATGCCGGGCAATTCCTCCGCGAACTCGTGCTGGAGCTCTTCCGTCAGCTTTTCCTTGGTCAGGTTGGGCGGCCACTCGTCGAAGGGCTTGAGCGGGGCAAACAACTCCACGTTGGAGAACGGCGACGCGTCGCTGCCGTTGTCGGGCCGCCCGTGTTGCGACACCACGGTGATCACCTCCGGATGTCTGAAGAGAATTTCCCGCATCTTTCGGGCAGCTGCGGTGCCTGCCTCGAGCGACATCGTCGAGGGCATCGAGGCGCGGATCCAGAAATTGCCTTCTTCAAGCGCAGGCAAGAACTCGCTGCCGAGGCGCGAGGCCGCGATCGCGCTCATGCCCAGAAATATCACGCCTAGCGCTACCGCGATCTTCAGGTTCGACAGCGCCCAGCGCAGCACCGGCGTATATGCCTTGCGCAATCGCTGCACGATGAAGGTCTCGGTCTCCTCGATGTGCTTGGGCAGCAGCAGCGAGGCCAACACCGGCGTTACCGTAAAAGTGGCGAGCAGTGCGCCGGCAAGCGCATAACCGTAGGTTCGCGCCATCGGCCCGAAAATCTGACCCTCGACGCCCTGCATCGTGAACAGCGGCACGAAGGCGGTGACGGTTATTGCGGCGGTAAAGAAGACGGCCTTGTCGACCTGGAGCGCGCTGACGAAGATCATGCGCAGCCGCTCGTTCCACGTCGGGCTGCCGGAGGTTTGATTGTGCGCAGAAGTGGGATCCGGCCCCCAGTAACCCTCAGACAGATGCTGAAGCAATGTCTGCCGGCTCCCGGCTGAGGATTGGAAATTCCGGTAGATATTTTCCATCATGATCACGGCGGAATCGACGATGATGCCGAAATCGACCGCGCCGAGCGACAGAAGGTTGGCATCCTCGCCCTGCAAGACGAGGATGATGATGGCGAAGAACAGCGCGAACGGAATATTGGCGCTGACGATGATGGCGCTGCGCAGGTCGCCGAGGAATATCCACTGGATGAGGAACACCAGCACGCATCCGAAGATCAGATTGTGCAGAACCGTGCGCGTGGTGACGCCGACCAGCGAGCTGCGGTCGTAATAGGGGACGACCTTGACGCCGGACGGCAGGCTGCCGTCGCTGTTGAGTTTGGCGACCTCAGCCTGCACTTTCGGAATGATGTCGTTGGTGTGCTGGGTCCGCCCCATCACCACGATGGCGGTGGCGACATCGTCGTCGTGGTCGCGGCCGGCGATACCGAGCCGCGGTACGTAGCCGACCGAAACGTTGGCGACATCCTTGACCTGGATCGGAAGGCCGTTCGACTGCGTCAGAACGACGTTCTCGATATCCTTGACCTTGTAGCCCTTGGTGACGTCATCGGCGCCGCCGGAGTCGACAAGCCCAACGCCGCGAATATTGACCGATTGCTGCCCAATGGTGATTTCCCGTCCGCCGACATTGATATTGGCATTGCCGA
The DNA here is from genome assembly GCF_027451485.1 of Bradyrhizobium sp. Classification (GTDB taxonomy): domain Bacteria; phylum Pseudomonadota; class Alphaproteobacteria; order Rhizobiales; family Xanthobacteraceae; genus Bradyrhizobium. The sequence goes on along the minus strand of NZ_DAIDJE010000138.1, from coordinate 10,612 downwards.
GCGCAGCGACGAGCTGCGGAATGGTTATGTTGTAGGCTTCGAGCTTTTGCAGGTCGGCATCCACATTGAACTGCTTGGTCGTGCCGCCCCAGGCGTTGATCTGCACGACACCCGGTATCGTCAACAACCGGCGGGCGACCACGTAATCCTGCAGCGTGCGCAGGTTGGTCAAGCCGAAATGTCGAGGACCGACCAGCTGGTAGCGATAGATTTCGCCGACCAGGCTGGATTGCTGGATCTGAGGGACCTGGTTGCCCGGCAGGTTGACGTTTTGCTGCAGACTGATCGACGCCTGGCTCAGCGCGAAATAGAAGTCGACCCCGTATTTGAAGGTGACGCGAACGAACGACAGGCCGTAAAACGAGGTCGAACGGATGTTGACGACGCCAGGCGTCGGGTAGAGCCCGACCTCCATCGGGATAGTATAATATTTCTCCATCTCTTCGGCCGAGAGGCCCGCCGCCTGCGCCGTGATCTCCAGAATGACCGGAGCCGGATTGGGATAGGCTTCGACGTTCAGCTTCGAGAAGGCAACGAGCCCGGCTCCACAAAAAACAGCAAGACCCAGCACGATGATCGCACTGCGCGTCAGACCGAACCCGAGCAAGGACTTGATCAACTGATACCGCCGTCCAGATCCTGACGAATAGCACTCGCTATCCGGCGTCGCCCAATACCAGCTTGTTGCTCAGGAAAATCGCGCCGTGCTGGACGACGGTCTCATCCGGAGAGAGTCCTGAGAGGATTTGCGTCCAGCCGTCCTGCGCCAGGCCCGTCGTCACAGTTCGTTTGACGAAATGGCGGCCATCCTTTGTGGACCACACCGTCATCGTGCCGTCGCCTTCCCTCACCACGCCTTCCGCAGGCACGGCGAGCGAATGACCGGCATCACCGACACGAATGACGAAGCTTGCAAACATTCCCGACCGCAGCAGATGTTCGGGATCGTCGATTTCCGACCGCACGAGCTGGCGATGCGTATTGGGATCGATCATCGCGCCGAGCGCGGTCACGCGGCCGGTGAACACCTTGTTCGGATAGGCCGGCACCGTGACTTCGACATGCTGCCCGAGCTTGTAGGCAGGCGCATCGGTCTCAATGACGTTTGCCAGCATCCACATGGTCGAGAGATCTGCGACGGTGAAGGGAGCCGGCGCACTGCCGGGCTGCGTCAGCAATCCCGGCGCCGCGTTGCGGGCAACGATCCGGCCCGAGATCGGGCTCGGCACGACGAGCGTGGAATCGAGTTTGCGGTCGTTGACGATCTGGTCGATTTCCGCATCGCTCTTGCCGAAGATGCGAACCGCGTCCTTGGCCGCCTTGAAGTTGCCCTCGGCAGTCTGCTCATCGGAGGTCGACTGATCGACGTCTCTCTGGGCACTGCCGCCCGACTTCAGGAGATTGATGGCGCGCGCCAGTACTTTCTTTTGCAGGTCGAGCACGCCGGCGCTCGCGAGCAGCGTCGATTCCGCCTGCAACAGGTCAGGACTGTCGATCGTGAACAAAACGTCGCCAGCCTTCACTTCGTCGCCGATGTTGTAGAACGCCTTGAGGATTTTGCCCTGGTACTGCGAAAAGACCTGGACCAGCAGGTTTTCGTTGAAATCAATCGTACCGACGGCCGTCTTCCGAATGACGAAATCACGCGACGCCACCGGCCCGATCTTGAGCGCGGCAGCCTGCTTCTCCGTGAGATCCACGCTCTGATCAGCGCCGGCCGGTTGCACCGACTCGATGGAAGCGACCTTTTCCTTCCTGACGGATTGCCCGTCGGCGAATCCGATAAAGCCCCTGCCCCAAAACAGCGCAACCCCGCCGATCACAATGGCGGCGGGCCAGATCGCACCTGATTTTGCCAGCTTTCCGAAAACGCTCACACGTAAGTCCTCAACATCGCCCCACGTTCCGTCATGCTGCGTTACAGTATCGCGCTTACACCGGCCTTACGCGTTTGTCGGAATCAGACAAAGACAGCTTCTTATAATAAAAACAGCCGGAACAATGGGATAACTGCAGATTGCCCAGAGATTCTTCGCTTGCTGGAGCCGCCCTAAAACCATTGCCTGAGACCAAGAGTCGAAAATCCGGCGGTTTCCCATCTGCTTGTCGCACCATTGTCGTTTTTGGCGCTGCATTGGCCCGCGTATGGCGCCCGGACGGGAAAATCGGTTCCGCGATTCAACTGTCTGATCATATTGGCCCGGCCGAATATCGCGAAGTTCTTGTCGGGCGCTATCCCAAGTTAAAGCGCCATTGGATGCAAATGCATCCTTCCGCCTCCGGCTAGCAAATCGGCCCTACAGGCCGGGCCGCGGCTATCTTCAGCCGCACCGCTCGCCGGGAAAGGTCAGCGAAGACCGGCCTCCGCGCGACTCGGGTAGAATCCCGGGACGTGGCGGCCGCTTGATTTTATCGTGCCCGGCACGCAGTCTCGCGCCGGAGATCACGGCGCCCACCGGACTTCGGCGGAAATAGCCAGAAGGAAACAACCATGAAGCGTGCTTCTGCTGCCGCGTTCGTGCTGGCCAGCGCCATCGCAGCGACGACATCCGCCGAAGCACAGGCAGACGGGGATGGCTTGCGCCGCTGCACGGCGCGCGTCGCTTACGCGGAAGAGTTGCCGTTTGCACCGATCGGCAATTGGCTCGTCAACGTGACGTTCCAGATCACGCCGCAGCACGGCGCTCCTTATTACACTACCCTGCAAGAGCGGATGCCGTGGCAGGGGCCGCCGCCGCGTCGCGGCCAGGTATTCAACGTGTGGTGCGATCCGGCCAATCTCAACGACCTGCGTCTCACCCGAACCCGCTCGCCGTTCTGATCGGAACAAGCGGCCCGCCTCCGAACTTAACGTCAAGAGCGCACGGCTTGGCCCGGAGGCGAGGCTTGGCCTGACGTAAGTCTCTTATGAGGCCACCACCATCCCCGATGGAGAAACGTCATGGTTCAGCTTCATTCCGTTTCCGATCGAACGCAGGTTCTCGAGACGATGATCGGACTGACGCGCCTGTCGTATCTGCAGCGTGCGATCATCGCCGGCCATGGCGGGACGGAGCTCTATCACAGGCTCAGGCGACGCGGCTTCATGCGCGTGACGACCATCTCGACGAGCCGGTCTCCTCGGAGGCAACACGCCGTCGGTCTGATCGCGGACCGCGGCTCGATCGCCCTAGACAAAGCCCTCACCGACATATCCCCTTTCCTCAGCGCCAGCGCGACCATTGCCGTTCTGATCGAAGCCGACGAAAGCAGCTCCGGCCTCGACATTCGAGCGAAGCTCCAGCAGTTGGGCTTTCAGATCGAAGCCGGCGTTCGCTGTCAGCAAGGACTTGTACTGTCCGCCTGCCGCCAAGGCTTGAGCCGGATGGAGCGGGCGGCATGAGCCTCTGCCGACTGCCCTGAAGGCGCGTCAAAGATAAACCCGGCCGCCTTGAAGGCGACCGGGCTTTTTTCGAAACGAAGCAAGCCTGTTGAAAAAGCCTATTGAAAGAGCCTCATCGAATTGATGAGGGTCTGCATCACTCCAAAAATCAGGGGGATGCCGACAAAGCCCCAGGCGAGGATCAACTGCAGGGTGGTCGTGGGATGATCTTGGGTGCTCATGAAGATGTTCCTTATGCCCGAGCCGCAGCCGGCGCCGTCGCGTTCGCAGTTTGAGGATTGCTGCCGCGCGGATCATCGGCCTTCATGTGATAACGCGCATCGACGGCCTTGACGAAGAAATTGCAGATGAAGCCGATCACCAGCAGCCCGGCCATGATGTACATGGTGACGTTATAGGCATGGGCCTTCGGCACGCCGTGGGTGACATTGTACTCGCGGATATAGTTGATGAGCACCGGGCCGAAAATGCCGGCCATCGACCATGCCGTGATCAGCCAGCCATGGATGGCCCCCACATAGCGGGTGCCGAACATATCCTTGAGATAGGCCGGGACGGTGGAGAAGCCGCCGCCGTACATGCTGATGATGATCAGGAAGCAGATCACGAAACCGCTCACACTGCCGATCCGGCCCATGTAGGGCACGGTGCAGTACAAGGCGATGCCAAGCAACATGAAGACGAAGTAGGTGTTTCGGCGGCCGATATAATCCGAGATCGAGGCCCAGCCGAACCGGCCTCCCATGTTGAACAGACTCATGAGCCCGACAAATCCCGCTGCCGCCACCGGGGTCACACGCCCGGGGAACATTTCCTGGCTCATCGCCGAGGCCTGTCCCAGCACGCCGATGCCGGCGGTGACGTTGAGGCAGAGCACCCACCAGATCAGCCAGAACTGCGGCGTCTTGATCGCGTCGTAAACGAACACGTCGTTCCTGGTGATCAGCTTCTTCGTCTGCTCCGGCTCGACATAGCCCTCAGGCTTCCAGCCCGGCGCCGGAACACGCACGATGATCGAGCCGACGATCATGAAGACGAAATAGACGGCCCCCAACACAGCGAAGGTCGGCGCGACGCCGATATGGTGAGAGGTCCGGAATACGCTCATCAGCCAGACCGAGAGCGGAGAGGCGATGAACGCACCGCCGCCAAAGCCCATGATCGCCATGCCGGTGGCCATCCCGGGGCGGTCGGGGAACCACTTGATCAGGGTCGAGACCGGCGAGATGTAGCCGATGCCGAGCCCAATGCCGCCGAGCAGACCGTAGCCGAGATAGACCAGCCAAAGCTGGTGTATGGAAACGCCGAAGGCGGAAACGAAGAACCCGCCCGCCCAGCAGCAGGCGGCCGTGAACATGGCTTTGCGCGGCCCGCCTTCCTCGACCCACCGGCCGAAAATCGCGGCTGAGAAGCCGAGCACGAAAATCGCTATCGAGAAGATCCAGCCCAGGTCGGTCAGCTTCCAATCCCCAGGCGCGGATTGCGTGAGGCCGAGCAACCTGGTCATCGGCAGATTGAAGACGCTGAAGGCATAGGCCTGCCCGATGCAAAGATGCACGCACAGCGCAGCCGGTGGCACCATCCACCGGCTGAATCCGGGCCTTGCGACCGTATGTTCCCGATCCAAGAAAGATAAGAGACTCATGATCCGTTTTCCTCCCCTGGCAGCTGCCCTTTGCCGGACATTCCTGCCGTCCACGGCCGGCTTTTAGCCTAAGCCAAATTTCCGCTGAAGGTACCTGATCCCAGTGCTGCTCCGCACAATTTCCTGCGTTCATCGAAACTGCGCACGACTCAGCCGTTAACGCTACGGCACCCCTCTCCCATCCCGCGCGCAGTGGGGCAGAACCTCGGCCTTATGTCGATAGGCAAATGGTATCGTTTTCCACCGGGATTATGGTTCCGGAGCAACGCGATGCAGCGACTTTATTCCTTTTGCAGTGCGCCGAGCGGGCCACTGAGACTCCCAGGCGAGCCATGCGCCTTCTCGATTACAAAGACGATCCGCGCTTCGCTGCGCTCGGCGATTTCCACCCTGTCTCCAGTCTGACGAACCAGGCTCGGAATGTCGATCACCGCCAGCGGATCGGTGCAATGGACCTCCAGCACCTCGCCCGGTGACAGGCGCTTGAGGGCCTTGGCCGTCCGCAGCGCGGGCAGCGGACATTTAAGTCCGGTGAGATCAATCCTGATCGCCGTCATGCCGCTTCTCTAGGCCTGGCCGACATGTGCCGCCAGCACATCTTCAACTCGAACCGCATATTCGTGGATCATCGCAGCAACCGCGGCGATGTCATCGACATGGACCACGGGAAGCGTGGTCTTGACGGCAATATCGGCGGCGATTCCGGCGATGGCAGGATCGTGCGGGAACAGTGGCGGTTTGCCGTTCGCCTCACGATAGACCTCGATCTTCGGATGCGGCTCCGATTTGAAGCCCTCGATCACCACGAGATCGACCGGCGACATTTTCTTCAACAGCTCCGGCAGTTCCGGCTCCGCCGCGCCGCGCAATTCGTGCATCAAGGCCCAGCGCTTGCCCGACGACACCAGCACCTCCTCCGCGCCCGACTGCCGATGCACCCAGGAATCCTTGCCCGGCACGTCGACGTCAAATCCGTGATGGGCGTGCTTGATGACGGAGACGCGCAGCCCCTCCTGACGCAGAAAGGGAATGACGCGCGATATCAGGGTGGTTTTCCCTGCCCCGCTCCATCCCGCAATCCCGATCACCTTCATCGTTGCACCCGCTTCGCCGATCGGCTGCAAGCCTTATATCGGCCGACGGCCTTTGTCATGCTAGCTTGGCCCTCATGATGAACAGCACGACCGCAGCGGATGGCCTGCCGCCGACGCCTGGCATTTTGCTCGCCGGCGGCCTTGCGCAGCGGTTGGGCGGCGGCGACAAGCCGATGCGCAGCATAGCCGGGCGCACCATTCTCGAGCGTGTTATTGCGCGGCTTCGTCCGCAATGCGCCTGTCTCGTCCTCAACGCCAACGGCGATCCGGCGCGCTTCGCCGGCTGCGGACTGCCGGTGGTTGCGGATTCGCTCGCTGATTTTCCGGGTCCGCTGGCCGGCATTCTCGCCGGACTCGACTGGGTTGCCGCAAACCGGCCCGATGCCGGCTGGATGCTGAGCGCCGCCGCGGATTGCCCGTTTCTGCCGCGCGATCTGGTGGCGCGCCTGCATGAGGCTCGTGCCCGCCAGACCGCGCAGATCGCGGTCGCTGCTTCCGCCGGACAGATGCACCACGTGATCGGATTGTGGAGTGTTGCCCTGCGCGAGGAGCTTCGCCATGCGCTCACCGCCGAAGGCATCCGGAAAGTCGAACGCTGGGCGGCCCGCTATCGAATCGCGACCGTGACGTGGCCGGTCGAGCCGCTCGATCCGTTCTTCAATGCGAATACGACAAAGGACCTGGCGGAGGCCGAAAGGCTCGCCGTCCTGGACGACGGATGAACTTCGCGGCGCACCCCGATCGGCCGCCCTCGCGTTGACGAAGCCGGCCAAATGACGAATGAATAGGCCAATCGCGGGCCGGCCCGAGCGTTCGGCCGATCCGTCAGAACGAGCCAAACAAAAAGGCCAAGCAACAGGCCAAGGGAGACAACGATGTTCGCCTGGAAGATGGCATCCAGCCCGGTGGGCACATGGGCGGCGCTGACGCTGACCGCAGCGATGGCGGCCCCTTTGCCTGCAGCGGCGCAAATCTCCGATGATGTCGTCAAGATCGGCGTCCTTACCGACATGAACGGGCCCTCCTCCTCGGCCGACGGCCCGGGATCGGTCACGGCGGCGCAGATGGCTGTCGATGATTTCGGCGGGAAGGTGCTGGGCAAGCCGATCAGCGTGGTCGTCGGCGATCATCAGATCAAACCGGACGTCGGCGCCAGCATCGCCCGGCGCTGGTACGACACCGAGCAGGTCGACCTGATCGTGGACGTGCCGGTGTCGGCGGTCGGACTTGCCGTGCAGAACGTCGCCAACGAAAAAAAGCGCCTCCTCATCGTGCATTCGACCGGCACCGCCGACTTCCACGGCAAGTACTGCTCGCCCTACGCGATCCAGTGGGTGTTCGACACCCGCGCGCTCGCCGTCGGCACCGCGCAGGCCGTGGTGAAACGCGGCGGCGACAGCTGGTTCTTCCTGACCGACGACTATGCGTTCGGCCACGCGCTCGAAAAGGATGCATCCGCCGTCGTCACCAGGAATGGCGGCAAGGTCGTCGGTTCGGTGCGCCTGCCCTTTGCCTCGCCGGACGTCTCCTCGTTCATCCTGCAGGCGCAGGCCTCGAAGGCCAAGATCATCGGCATCGCCGCGGGTCCGCCCAACAACATGAACGAGATCAAGACCGCCGGCGAATTCGGTCTGTTCAAGGGCGGTCAGCAGATGGCCGGCCTGCTCGCCTTGATCACGGACGTTCATTCGCTCGGCCTGCCCGCCGCGCAGGGCCTGTTGCTGACCACGTCGTTCTACTGGGACATGGACGACAAGACGCGGGAATGGTCGAAGCGCTTTTTCGCCAAGATGAACAAGATGCCGACGATGTGGCAGGCCGGCGTCTATTCTTCCGTGATGAACTACCTCAACGCAGTGAAGGACTCCGGCACCGACGATCCGCTGAAGGTCGCGGCCAAGATGCGCGAAAAGCCGATCGACGATTTCTTTGCCCGGCACGGCCGCCTGCGCGAGGACAATCTGATGGTGCACGACCTGTTCCTGGTGCAGGTGAAGACGCCGGCCGAGTCGAAATATCCCTGGGACTATTACAAGGTGCTGACCACCATCTCCGGGGCGGATGCGTTCGGCCCGGCGGAGCCGGCCTGTCCGCTGGTGAAGAAATGACGGCCAACGGCTGTCATTCCGGGATGCGCCGTCACGACATCCCGGAATGACAGCAATGGCTGGGAGTGCGCCTACGGTCGCCCCCTCACGGTTTCGCCACGCCAATCTCGCGCAGGTATTTCATCACGCCGGGATGGATCAGCGACGGATCGGGCGCGGCGGAAAGCGTGTTCGCCGCGGTGGTCTCGCAGGCCTGCGACAGCTTCCTGCATAGCGCCGCCTCGTTCTCGTGCAGCGTGCGGATCAGCCGATAGGCTATGTCGTCCGGCAGGTCGGCGCGCGTCAGCACGAAACCCCACGACCCCAGCGAATCGATCGGCGCGGTCTGGCCGGGATAGCTGCCGGCCGGAATCGTCATCGGCTTCAGGAACGGATGCCTGGCGCGGATGCGCGCGATCTCCTCCGCCGTGGGCGCGATGAAGCGCGCGCCGGGCTGGCTTTTCGCCATCGTGGTGAAGCCGGGCCAGCCGGAGCCCGCCCCCCAGAGCGCGGCGGCGCGTCCGTCGAGCACCATCGCCGGGCCGTCGCCGGCGTGATCGAGATAGATCGCCTTGAAGTCCTCATCCTGCTTCAAGCCCAGGGCGTCGAGGATGAAGCGCGACATCACCGGCAACCCCGAGCCCTTCGCGCCGAAGGCAACGGGCTGGCCGACCAGGTCCTGGATCTTCTTGTAAGGGCTGTCCGCGCGCACCACGAACATGCCCGGGCTCGAATACATCGCCACCAGGATCTTCAACGGCGTCACCGGCCGCTTGATGCCTTTGAACGCCTCGTAGGCGGGCTCGCCGGCGACGAGCCCGAGATCGAGCTTGCCTTCCTCGAGCAGCGGAATGTTCTCGTAAGACCCTTTGGTGTTGCGCGGCGCGATGACGAGCGCCGGATCGGCGCTGTTCATCACGGCCGCAAAATTGTCACCGAACAGCGGAAAGCCGCCGCCCGGCGTCGCCGTGCCCAGGCTGATCGTGGTCTGCGAAATGGCCTTGCCTCCCTCTTGCGCCGCCGCGCCGCCTGCGAGCAGCAGCATCGAGGCCAAAACCATGGACGTTATTTTCGTCATCTTCTTTTCTCGTGATCCTCGCATCCAACCATGCTTTCATACATCACCGGATTTGCCTACACTCGCTCCTGAACCAAAGCCCGGCCACGGTGTCGCGAAGACGCGCAGGCCGGAAGGAGCAGTTGCCATGACAACATTGCGTGCGGCGATCATCGGTCTGATCGGTCTTGTCGGCATCGTGGGCGGGGCGCAGCCCGCGCTTTCCGCCGATTATCCGAACCGGCCGGTGCGCTGGCTGATCGGCTTTTCCGCCGGCGGCCCGGTCGATGTGGTGGCGCGCATCATGGCGAACTGGCTGTCGGACCATTTCGGCCAGCAGTTCGTGGTGGAAAACCGCGCCGGCTCCGGCGGCAACATCGCGGCGGCGGCGGCCGTCAACGCGCCGGGCGACGGCTACACGCTGCTGTTCGTCGCGCCGAACAACGCGATCTCGACCTCGCTCTACAAGCATCTCTCCTTCGACTTCCTCCGCGACACCGTTCCGGTAGCCAGCATCATGCAACTGCCGAACATGCTGGTCGTCTCCAACGCCATGCCGGTGAAGACGGTTTCCGAGTTCATCGCCTACTGCAAGGCCAATCCCGGCAAGGTGTCCTATGCCTCGTCGGGCTACGGCACCTCGGTGCACATGTCCGGCGAATTGTTCAAGTCGATGACCGGCTGCAACATGCTGCACGTGCCCTATCGCGGCTCGGCCATCGCCTATCCCGACATCATGTCCGACAAGGTGCAGCTGATCTTCGACAATCTGCCGGGCGCGCTGGCGCAGTCGCGCGCCGGCACGGTGCGCGCGCTCGGCGTCACCTCGCCGCAGCGCTGGCCCGGCCTGCCCGACGTTCCCGCGATCGCCGAAACCGTCCCCGGATTCGAGTCGGTCGGCTTCTACGGCATCTCCGCGCCGAAGGGCACGCCGCCGGAGATCGTCGACACCCTCAACAAGGCGGTCAACGAAGCCCTGAAGGACCCCAAGGTGATCGAGCAGCTCGCCAACACCGGCGGCATCCCGCGGCCGATGACGCCCGCCGAATTCGGTAAGCTCGTTGCCGACGAGACCGCGAAATGGCGCAAGGTGGTGGAGTTCGCCGGCGCCTCGGTGGATTGAAGGTTCGTCACGGCCACTCCTCAACTCCCGCCGTCATTCCGGGGCGCGCGTTAGCGCGAGCCCGGAATTCATTCCTCCCGGCATTCTAGCTGGCACCATGGATTCCGGGTCTGCGCCTTCCGCGCAAAATAGCTTCGCTATTTGTCGCGACGGCGTATCCCGGAATGACGTCCAGACACGCCTTCGCCATCTCGCCGCATCGTCCGCGCGAGTTTGATCAAGAA
>NZ_DAIDJE010000137.1 GCF_027451485.1 Bradyrhizobium sp. | reverse complement strand
ACCAAGCGCCAGCGCGACCGTCGCGCCGTCGTGGCCGGCCAGCGCAAAGCACAGCGCGGCAAGTGCTGCGCCCGTAGTCTGTCCGGTCAGGCGCGCGGTTGCGACGATGCCGCTCGCGCCGCCGCTGCGCCCGGACGGCGCGCTCGACATGATCGCGCGCAGGTTCGGCGTCTGGAAGAAGCCGAAGCCGAGCCCGCAAACTGCCATCCGCCAGACGATGTTGAGAATGCCGGGCGAAGGCGGCAGCGTCGCCAGGAGCGCCATGCCGATACCGAGCATGACGAGGCCGATCCCGCCGAGCAGGCCTGCCGGATGACGATCGCTCAACCGCCCGCCGATCGGCGCCATGATCGCGACCACCAGCGGCCACGGCGTCATGAAGAAACCGGTCTCTACCTGGCTCCGGTGCAGGACATCTTCGAAATAGAATGGCAGCGATACGAAGCCGATGCCCTGCACCGCAAACGAGCAGACCGCCGTGGCGGCCGAAAGCGCAAACATCGGCCGGCGAAAGAGGTCGACCGGTAGCATGGGCGCCGGATGGTCGGCCTGGCGGCGGATCAGGAGCAGGCCAAGCGCGATTCCGGTCACGAGTTCGGCGACGACCGGACCAGGCGAGGCCCGGTGCGCCGCGCTGCCGACGCCGAGAATGACGAGGCCGAGACACATCGCCGCGAGCGCCGCGCCGAGAAAATCGAAACCATGATCGGCACGCGGCGTCCGCGGCAGCGTCCGCATGCCGATCGCCATCGCCACCAGACCAAAGGGAATGTTGACCGCAAACAGCCACGGCCAGGCGCCGAAGGCGAGGATACCGGACGCGATCGTCGGTCCGAAGGTGAAGGCGGTGCCCACCACCAGCGCGTTATAGCCGTATCCGCGGCCGATCATCCGGCTCGGATAGACAAAACGGATCAGCGCCGAATTCACGCTCATCAGGCCGGAGGCGCCGAGGCCTTGCAACACACGCGCAACCAACAGGCTCGGCAGCGACCATGCCATCGCGCATCCGAGCGAGGCGATGGTGAACAGCAGGAGGCCGCCGAGATAGATGCGCTGATGTCCGACGATCTCGCCCAAGGCGCCGAGCGGCAGCAGCGTCGCCACCAGCGCGATCTGATAGACATTGACGACCCAGACCACGTCCGCCGGGCTCACGCTAAGGTCGGTGGCAATCGATGGCAAAGCGATGTTGGCGATCGCGGTGTCCAGCGAAGCCATCGCCACCGCGGCGGAGATCGCGACCACCGCCCAGAGCCGGCGTTCGATCGGCAGGCCATCAGGCGGCGATGCCGGCTTCTCGGCCTTCACCTGCTGCAACATCCGCACGTTCTCTCTTGCGGCGCTGCGCCGCACGCCGGATGTACTATGGAAGTCCGGTCAGCCCCATAGACCATGTTGCATGATGCGTATGCGCTGCTCCGCCATGGCGAGGGAGCGATTCTGGATAGTTCGCTCATTCCTAAGCGATGCGACAGCATCGAGCCCGAAATGAAAGGAGGGAGCTTACACCCCGCCGGGATAATTCGGCGACTCGCGCGTGATCGTCACGTCATGCACGTGGCTCTCGCGCAAGCCCGCGCCGGTGATGCGTACGAACTGCGCCTTGTCGTGGAACTCGGCGATGTTACGCGCACCGACATAGCCCATTGCGGCGCGCAGGCCGCCGGCGAGTTGGTGCATGACATTGGCGACCGGTCCCTTGTACGGGACCTGCCCCTCGATGCCTTCCGGCACCAGCTTGAGCGTGTCCTTGATGTCCTGCTGGAAGTAACGATCGGCGGAGCCGCGCGCCATCGCGCCGACCGAGCCCATGCCGCGATAGGCCTTGTAGGAGCGGCCCTGCCACAAGAACACTTCGCCCGGCGTCTCGTCAGTACCGGCAAGCAGCGAGCCGACCATCGCGATGTCGGCGCCTGCGGCGAGCGCCTTGGCCAGATCGCCGGAGAACTTGATGCCGCCATCGGCGATGACAGGCACGTCGGCCTTTTTTGCCGCCTCGACCACATCCATGATCGCAGTGAGCTGCGGCACGCCGACACCGGCGACAATTCGTGTGGTGCAGATCGAGCCCGGGCCGATGCCGACCTTGATCGAGTCGGCGCCCGCATCGATCAGCGCCTGTGCGCCTTCCCTGGTGGCGACGTTGCCGGCGATCACCTGCACGGCATTGGACAGCCGCTTGATGCGGTTGACCGCTTCCAGCACCCGCGCGGAATGGCCGTGGGCGGTGTCGACCACGACCAGATCGACGCCGGCATCGATCAGTTGCTCGGTGCGCTCGAAGCCGCCCTCGCCGACCGTGGTCGCCGCCGCCACGCGAAGCCGGCCCTGCGCGTCCTTGCAGGCGAGCGGATGCGCAACCGCCTTCTCCATATCCTTCACGGTGATCAGGCCGACGCAGCGATATTGATCGTCGACGACCAGAAGCTTTTCGATGCGATGCTTGTGCAGCATTCGCTTGGCTTCGTCCTGGCTGACCCCCTCGCGCACGGTCACGAGGTTTTCGTGCGTCATCAGTTCGGAGACTTTTTGCCGGGGATCGGTGGCAAAGCGCACGTCGCGGTTGGTGAGAATGCCGACCAGTTTTCCCGGCCGTCCTTCGCCGGCGCCGGTAACCACCGGAATGCCGGAAAAACCATGGGTGCTCATCAGCGCCAGCGCATCCGACAGCATCGCATCCGGACCGATGGTGAGCGGATTGACCACCATTCCGGATTCAAACTTCTTGACCTGACGCACCTGCGCCGCCTGGCCTTCGGGATCGAAATTGCGGTGAATGACGCCGACGCCGCCGGCCTGCGCCATCGCGATCGCCATGCGGGCTTCGGTGACGGTGTCCATGGCCGAGGCCATGATCGGGATGTTGAGCGGAATGGCGCGGGTGACCCGCGAGCGGATATCGGCTTCGGATGGAAGGATGTCGGAAAGGCCAGGTTTCAGCAGCACGTCATCGAACGTGAAAGCTTCACTGATCGCCGGAAGTCCCTGCACCTGCGCCATTACCAACTCCGTCTGAATTCTGGATAAGCCAAGGCGACGGCGAAAGCTGGCTTCACCGTCGAATCGGGCCCATCGATAGGGTTGGCGGTGGTCGTTAGCATGCCACCATCACGAATCAAAGGGGCCATTCCGCATTCCTGCGGATGGCCCACAACCACCGTCCTTGCGGTGGTAAAAACGACCGCGGATGCAAGCGCAACCCGCGGAATCGCTTCTCATTTAATAGTGAAATTCCTGCGCTGTGCGAACGCGCGATGATCCGCTATCAAGACAACGCCGGGCGGCCGCGATCTCGGCTTCGGTTGCGCCCTTGCTTCGCGCCCAGGCCTCAGCCATTTCGGCGCTGTACTTGGCAACGTAATATCGCACGACCGAACAGGAGGCGCGATGCAACAGGCCCTCGGCCGAGGCTTCAACGGGAGCCAGCACAAGGAGGGCGGCGGCAACGAACAGCAGACGAAACCCCATGCTTGGGTTTTTCCTTCTTCAAGATTTGACGGGAATGTGAGCTCGGCGGCTCAGATGAGGCTGAGTGTCACAAGGCTCCCAATGGCACAACCCCGTAACAGGCATAACGCGCAGAGAAGCTATGCACATGGTTGCGCATTAAGGTTTCTGCGGGAATCGGGACAAAAGCAAGGCACTTGCGACACCCCCATACCTAAAACCTTTTTGAAGTTGCGCACTTAACACACTCGTCGACAGAAAGTTCCAAACAATCTTCGCGATGGCCGCTCGAAGAGCAAAATGATAGAGGCGGCTCTTCGGGTTCCTTCTCCTCCCTCCCCGCCCTCCCATTTTCATGAACAAACAACGCTTGATCCCGCTGATCGTGGCCACGGCACTGTTCATGGAAAACATGGATTCGACCGTCATCTCGACGTCGCTGCCCGCGATTGCCGGCGACATCGGAACGAGCCCGCTGACGCTCAAGCTCGCTATCACCTCTTATCTGCTGTCGCTTGCCGTGTTCATTCCGGCGAGCGGCTGGACCGCCGACCGCTTCGGCGCACGGCTTGTGTTCTCGACAGCGATCGCGGTCTTCATGGCCGGATCGATCGGCTGCGCACTATCGGGCTCGGTGACGGATTTCGTGATCGCCCGAACGCTGCAAGGTGTCGGCGGCGCGATGATGACGCCGGTCGGGCGTCTCGTGCTGTTACGCTCGATCGACAAGAGCGCGCTGGTGAACGCAATGGCCTGGGTCACCGTGCCGGCGCTGGTCGGTCCCGTGATCGGGCCGCCGCTCGGCGGTTTCATCACCACCTATTTCTCCTGGCACTGGATCTTCCTGATCAACATCCCGATCGGCCTGCTCGGCATATTCATGGCGCTGCGCGTCATCGATCCGATCAAGAGTGAAAATCCGGAACGGTTCGACCTCTACGGCATGGTGCTGGCGGGCATCGGACTGGCCGGCATCGCCTTTGGCCTTTCAGTCGCCGGACTCAATCTCCTGCCGTGGAGTGTCGTCGCCACGCTGGTGGCGATCGGCTCGATCTCGATGGCACTCTATGTCATCCACGCCCGGCGAACCGCCTCTCCCGTGCTCGATTTCACCCTGCTGCATCTACCGACCATGCGCGCCAGCATCGTCGGCGGCTTCATGTTCAGGCTCGGCATCGGCGCGCTGCCCTTTCTGCTGCCGCTGTTGATGCAGATCGGCTTTGGTCTCAGCCCGTTCAAGTCGGGGCTGGTCACCTTCGGGACCGCTGTCGGCGCGATGGGCATGAAGACGCTGGCCGCGCGGCTGATCCGCACCTTCGGTTTCCGCAACCTGATGACCGTCAACGCTGTTATCAGCTCGGTTTTCCTCGCCGCCTGCGCGCTGTTCACGGTCACGACTCCGCTGCTGCTGATCGTGATCATCCTGGTGGTCGGCGGGTTCTTCCGCTCCCTGGAATTCACCGCGATCAACACCGTCGCCTATGCGGAGGTCGAACCGCCGCAGATGAGCCGCGCCACCACCCTCGTCAGCGTCAACCAGCAATTGGCGATTTCGGCCGGCGTCGCTGTCGGCGCCTTCTGTGTGGAATCGACGCTCTGGATTCGCCACATGCAGGAGCTCACTGCGGAAGCCTTTGCGCCGGCGTTTCTCGTGGTTGGCGTGATCTCGGCGATGTCGGCCCTCCTCTTCTGGCGCATGCCCGACGATGCCGGCCACGAAATTTCCGGCCGCAAGGCGGTCGAGATTTCCAGCCGCAAGGGCGCGGCGAAGGAGGCGGTCAAGGCTGCCAGCCAGGGCACCCAGGATGCGCGGGATCAGAAGCTGGGGTGAGACTCGCTCGTGTCGCAGTCGCGGCGTAGCGTTGCCGCTGCCACGAGAGCATGGACCAATAGACCGCCTGAACCCGCATCGGACTGCGCCGAGCCCGCCGAAATGCCTGAATGCGGCTCCCGCAGCGCTGCATCCGGGAACGCGGCTAAGCGTTCCCGCCCCTGAACCCCGTCGCCAGCACATAACGCTCGGACGAGTCCTGCCGGCTCGCAGCGGGCTTGACGTGGCGCACGCTCGCATAATCGCGCTTCAACTGCCCCATCAGTTGGGCGTCCGCGCCGCTTTGAAACGTCTTGGCGAGGAACGTGCCGCCGGGTTTCAGCACCTCGGCGGCAAAGGCCGCGGCCGTTTCAACCAGCCCGACCATGCGCAGCTGGTCGGTCTTGCGATGACCCGTGGTGTTGGCCGCCATGTCGGACATCACGACATCGGCGCGGCCTTCCATCATAACCATCAGGCGTTCCGGCGCGCTTTGGTCGAGGAAATCGATCTGTGCGAAGGTGACACCTGCAATTTCAGGCATCTCCAGCAGATCGATCGCGACCACCCTGCCCTTGCCGCTTGCGACGCCGACTCGTTTGGCGGCGACCTGGCTCCAGCCGCCCGGCGCAGCGCCGAGATCGACCACCGTCATGCCCACCTTGAACAAATGATACTTGTCGTCGATCTCGGTGAGCTTGTAGGCCGCGCGCGAGCGAAAGCCCTCGCGCCTGGCGCGCGTCACATAGGGATCGTTGAGCTGCCGCTCCAGCCAGAGCTTTGAGGACAGCTTGCGCTTGCCCGCGCTCTTGACGGTGACGTGCAGCCGCCCGGTCGTGTCTTTCGCCATATGATCTCGCTTGTCATTCCGGGCGCGAGTGCAACGAGCGAAGCCGGAATCTCGAGGGTCCGGGTCGGATGCTTGCGCACCATCCCGGAACGATATCTTACCGGCCAGCCAGCGCGCCGTCTTCGCGCATCATCTCCACCAGCATGCCTTCGCGAAGCCCCCGGTCGGCCACCCGCAGCCGCGGCAGCGGGAAAGCGTGACGGATCGCATCAAGGATGGCGCAACCGGCGAGCACCAGATCGGCGCGCTCGACGCTGATGCAGTGATTGGCGGCGCGCTCCTGGTAGCTCATGCGCAGCAGCCGCGCGATGGTCGCGGTAATCTCCGCATCGTTCATCCAGACCCCGTCGACCCGACGCCGGTCATAGCGATGCAGGTTGAGATGAACGCCGGCGAGCGTCGTCACGGTGCCTGAGGTACCGAGCAGGTGCATGTCGGTCAGGTCACGGCTGTGCTCGGCGGCGAAGGCCTCGACATGCCGCGCCACTTCAGCGGTCATCGCCGCGTAGGATTGCGCCGTGACGTCGCGGCCGCCGAAATGCTCGGCCAGCGTCACTACGCCGAGGGGGATCGACATCCAGGCCTTGATGCGCGGCGTTGCGTCCCGCAACGAGGGATCGCGCTCGATCCGCACCAGTTCGGTCGATCCGCCGCCGATGTCGAACAGGATCGCGCCGCGTCCCGTGGGATCGAGCAGCGGCGAGCAGCCGATCACGGCCAGCGCGGCCTCGGTTTCGCGGTCGATGACCTCGAGACGAATGCCGGTTTCGGCCGCGACGCGGTCGCGAAATCCGTCGGCGTTGGCGGCAGCACGGCAAGCTTCGGTTGCGATCAGCCGCAGCCGCCTTGCCTTCCGCGACCTGATCTTGTCGCGGCAAACGGCGAGCGCGGCGATCGCGCGTTCGATTGCCGCTTCGCTGATGCAGCCGGTGGCCGAAATGCCTTCGCCCAAGCGCACGATCCGCGAAAACGAATCGACCACGCGAAAGCCGTCTTCGGTGGGGCATGCGATCAACAGGCGGCAGTTATTGGTGCCGAGATCGAGCGCGGCGTAGACCTCGCTTCCCGGCACCAGCCTCGCCGCCGCGGCATCCGCGATCGGTATGGCCGAGCTTCCGCGCGACGCCGCGTCGTCGCGAGAGCGCGTATCGTCCTTCATCCAAATGTCTTTCTCGGGGCCAGCGCCCACTCGGGGCCAGCGCCCGCCGAGGAATGTCCGTTTCGGACCAACTCTAGCAGTGGCGAAGCGAGTGGCAAGGGCGGTGCAGCAATCCCTATATTAGGCATGCCCAATC
>NZ_DAIDJE010000136.1 GCF_027451485.1 Bradyrhizobium sp. | reverse complement strand
TGCCGGGCGCGTGGGCGCACCCGTAGCCTCGTGTGCAGCAAAGAAAGCACACGAGTGTAGTCACCACAGGTTCGCCTTAACGATCGGCATTCCCTGCGCGATTGGTTTGACGACTTACTCCACGCTCTCCCCGGCGATCGGGCCTTTTTGTCGCCGTCACCGGTGCGATGCGCAAGCATCCTCACCAGCTTGACGTCAGCGTCGAGACGTCAGAACCACGTGGCTTCGTCGTACGCTTGGCCGTGCATTCGTCGGTTGCACATCAAGCGTCCATCGCATCCCGCACCCAACGTCCGTGACGATCGCGAAGCGCCCCTCCCGAGGAGCGCGGGACGGGCGGGCTTCTAAAGGTGATTTGCCCGTCGCCACAAGCGAGATGGGC
Source organism: Bradyrhizobium sp. (assembly GCF_027451485.1). GTDB lineage: Bacteria > Pseudomonadota > Alphaproteobacteria > Rhizobiales > Xanthobacteraceae > Bradyrhizobium. Next base: position 5,160 of record NZ_DAIDJE010000136.1, on the reverse strand, counting down.
TGCGGCAGAATGGCACGTCGCGCAAATCACCTTGGCACAGCCGAAGCTCTGTCAAGGGCAACTTGATCTTGCCGCGGACGCGACGCAGCGCGCAGCCGTCATTCCAGGACGCGGGTGGTGCCCAACTTCCGAAGTTCGTGCTCCATTGCAGCACGCAGCTTTCAAGAGCTTCGCAAAGTCATGGCGAATCACAAACCTATTGATGCCACTACAGCTTTATCAATCTGAACTCCCCGATCGAATTCGCCGGTTGTGGTGCAGGGACTTCCGATCGGCGGTACTGGCGCAAGACCGGGTTGTGGTGTGCCATTCGCGGATCTGGAAACCCTTGGTGCCGCAGCAATGAAGGAATTGATTTGCAGGCATGCGGTTCACGGCGAATCCCGAAGATAACGACCGTTGAAACCGGGAGGCGCCGGCAGGCACCCGGCGATTCTTCGCCCGCCCGGGGCTCGACACGCCGAAAACCCTTAAAAAAACGGGGTGAGATACAAAAAACAGCAAAAAACCCCGAGAAAAACTGTGCAGAGGCCCTTTTCCTCGCGCAGAGATCGCTATTATCGGGACGGTCCGAATCAAAGGAGACACAATGGCCACCCAAATGTCGAAGTCACAGCTGGTCGAAAAAATCGCGACGGCTACCGAACTCTCTAAGCGTGACGTCAAGAACGTCATGGATACGCTGACTGACGTCGGCCACAAGGAACTGAAGAAGTCCGGGGTATTCCTGCTGCCGGGCTGGGCGAAGTTCGTCGTGGTCAAGAAGCCCGCCACCAAGGCGCGCAAGGGCACGAACCCGTTCACGGGCGAAGAAATGATGTTCAAGGCCAAGCCTGCCCGCAAGATCGTGCGCGCACGGCCGGTGAAGGCCGCCAAGGACGCAGTCTAAGGAAAACTTCGGACCTGAATTGAAAGGCCCCCTTAACCGGGGGCCTTTTTGTTTTGCGAGCCGCGCTGCAAATCGTTGGCCGGAGCACGATCCGGGCCTGGAGGGCCGCGCTACAAAGCGCGATCATGGTTCAACGCGCTTTACGATCTGGAATTTCGGCCTGCCCCTCGTTCGCCTTCAAGAAGCCCTTGGCAAGCGCGTGATAAACTCCTTCAGGGCAGACAAGACCTGAGGTCGCGTGGGCGATCAGCGAGGCGGCCATCAGCGGCACCACCATCGCGTGATTGTCCGTCATCTCCGTTACAATCGCAAACGCCGTAATCGGCGCCTGCACCACGCCCGCGAAGTAGGACACCATCCCGAGCAGCATGATCGCCCCCACCGGCGCGTTCGAGAAAAGCTGCGCAATATCCGAGCCGATGCCGGCACCGACCGCCAGCGACGGCGAGAAGATGCCGCCGGGAATGCCGCTGATGGCAGAAAGCGCTGTCGCCGCGAACTTCAAGGGACCGAAGCTCGATGGCAGCGGCGTGCCGGCCTCCAGCGCGGACTTCACCTGCGCATAACCTGTGCCGTAGATCATGTCGCCCGAGGCAATTCCGCACAAGGCGACGCAGAGGCCGCAGACGAGAGCAAATGCAATCGGGTGCTGTTTGACCGATTTTCCCAATGTGCTGGAGAAGCCGCGCGCCGTTTCAATGAGTAAGCGGCTGAACAGTCCACCGGCCAGCCCGCCGACGACGCCGCACATGGGGACCGCCAGCCAGTCGGTGCCGTTTCGCAGCGTCGTCGCACTGCTGCCGAAGTAATCGTAATTGCCGACCAGCGCGAGCGAAGTCAGGCCGGCTGCGATCACCGCGGCGATGATCAAGCTGGAGGTGCGGGTTTCGAATTCGCGGCTCATCTCTTCGATGCCGAACACAATGCCGGCGAGCGGCGTATTGAAAGCCGCGGCGACGCCGGCGGCGGCGCCGGCCAGGATCAGCCCGGGTTGGCGGCGCGGCGACATGCGGCCAATGGCAAACATGATGGAGGCGCCAACCTGCACGGTGGGGCCTTCGCGGCCCACCGACGCTCCGCAAAGCAAGCCCAGCAGGGTCATCAAAATCTTGCCGATGGCAATTCGAATCGAGACCAGCCTGCCGCGGGCCGCCTGATCCGTGAGCTGGCGCGCGGCGATCGCCTGCGGGATGCCACTACCTTGAGAGTTGCGAAAGAAGCGATTGGTCAGGAATACTGAAAGGGCGAAACCGAGCGGGGTGACCAGCAGCGTCGCATAGCGGGACTTCGAGAGCAGCCCGGCCAGGGCGAACTGGGCCTGGTCGGACAACATGGCAAGTGCGACGGCTGCTGCCCCCACCACGATGCCCCCCATCAGAAAGATGGCGCGTCGCCGCCAGCGTATGGAGATCACCTTCACAGATCTCAGGTGACGGTTGGACAGCAGTTGTTTCATGGAAAAAGATGTAAAGCGTTGCCGGGAAAACGTTGCGCAGGCCATAACACCCCGCCGCCCGCAATCCAAGCCGCAATGGCACCGGCCGCTCGTCATGCCCGCTCGAAACCGAACGGACATCCTGTCGGCGGCGGCCGCCTTCTTCTTATGCAGCCGCTGATCTGAGATGCCCGACGGTTACTGCGAGAGTTTGACGAACTTCGGATATTCGAGCTTTCCCTCGGCGATCTTGGCCGGCCAGACGGTAACCTGCTTGGCGCTCTGCCACTGGAACACGAGGCCCGTGACGTAGCCGGGACCGGACTTGATGCCGTGGGTGAACTCGTCGTTCCTGCCGTAGAACTCGATGTTGCCGATCGTACCCTCGAACTTCGTCTTCTCCATTTCCGCGACCATCTTGTCGGGATCGGTCGAGCCGGCGCGCTTGATCGCCTCCGCGATGATGTAGACGTCGTCATAGGCGGTATAGCCGGTATAGGCCGGCGGCGTGCCGTATTTGGCCTTGAAGGCCTGGGCGAAGGGTTTGGTTTTCGAGGTCACCGCGACATTCGGCGTGGCGACCGCCAGCGACGGCACGCCGTCGGCGGCGCCATTGGTGTCATTCCAGAAGGTCGGGCTGAGCGCCTGCGCCGAGATGCCGAACATCGCGATCGGCACCTGCTGGTTCTTCCACTGCACGGTCGGCTGCACACCGACATGGGAAATGCCGGTCACGATCACGTCGGGCTTCTTGCCCTCGATGTTGTTGAAGATCGGGGTGAAGTCCGTGGTGTCTGGCGAGAAGCGGATGTGATCCGTGACCTTCAGGCCGGATTTCGGCAGGCATGCCTCGTAGCCGACGTCGAGCGGCTTGGTCCAGGCGGCGTCCTCGCTCATGATCGCGGCGCTCTTGAATTTGAGATCTTTGACCAGGAGATCCTTGGCTGCATCACAGACCAGTTGCGCCTGGGCGGCCGACGTCAGATAGCCATGGAAGGTGTACTTGTTCTTGTCGTAGTCGTTATGGATCGCTTTCGTGATTTCGTTCGAGGCAGCACCCGGCGTGATCAGCGGCATCTTTAAGCGAGCCGCCCACGGCTCGAGCGCCAGCACGACTTCGCTGATGTAGCTGGCGATCACCGCCGAGACCTTGTCTTCGCTGACCGCGCGCTGAAAGGCGCGCACAGAATCTGCCGAGGAGCTCTTGTTGTCGTAGGTTACGATCTCGATCTTGCGCCCGAGCACGCCGCCCTTCGCATTGATCTCGTCGGCAGCGATCTGCGCGCCGCCCGGCGTTGCCGCGCCCGCGATCGATTGCACCTCGGCGATGACGCCGATCTTGATCGGGTCTGCCGATTGCGCATGAGCAGCGGTTCCGAGGAAAATCGTGACCGCGCCGACGAGCAGGCTCGTCGTGCCTGATGGCTGCATCTGTTCTCTCCCTTTGATGTTGTTGCTTCGCTTGGATTGCTGCTTTTCGCTGCGCTGCGGCAGGCGGAGCGCGCCGAACGAGCTTATGCTTGCCGTCCGGAAGTTGAAAGCGCCGGAAAAACCAAGGCTGCGATGACCCGATGGATTCGGCAGTCCAGACACAAGCATTCCGGCCACGGGAAGATCGAACGCGCAAGGACTCAAGACGCGCGTTGGCGGCGACCACCCTATGCGAAGACTGGAAACGCCATGTTGTCGTAGATCCGGCGGGCGGCGGTCCGCGGCAAATGGACGATGCCGCACGAAAATAAAGCTACTTCACCGTGAAATAGAAATCTTGCCGCCCCGGCACCGAGCCGTAGCTATAGGGCTGCTGCCGGCGGTCGGTCATATCCATGACATCATCACGCACGTTATCGAACAGGCGCCTGACCTCTACGCCAGGCACCTGAATGTCCTTTACAAAAGCAGTGACAAACGGCGAATTCCCACCATCGCCGTCCAAAGCTGTCTCGCCATGCTTGGCGGCGAAGACCACCAACGTGCCTGGGTCCGGTTCCATCTTTGCCAAACCACGCCCGATCGACCGCGAGGCAACCGTCCGTTTCATTTGATTGGCAAAGGGATTATCCCGACAGGCGTCCAGGATTACCAGCCTCAGCGCGCGGGCGCGCTCCGCGGCATTCAGGACCTGATCGATCGGAATTGCTTCAAGGCCGACATCGAGGTCCGAGGCGATCCGTGCATCGATCGGGATGAGATAATTGACCCCGGCGACTTCCATGCCATGGCCCGCGTAATAGACAACAGCCCAATCTGCGTCCTCCGCCTGCTTCGCAAAGGCCCGTAGCGCGTCGATCAACCGCTCGCGTCCAAGATTGAGCTGCAGCGTCACATGCTGGAAACCGACCGCCTCCAGCGCCTTCGCGACAGTGGCGGCATCCCGTTGCGGGTTCTGCAAAACGGGAACGTTCTGATAATTGGAATTGCCGATGACCAGCGCTATGCGCCTGCCAAAGGGCGCTGCATGTACAGCGGGCGCCGGCGCAATGTGGGACTCCTCTGCAACATTCGGTGACGGATTCACGGCGGGCACCACCTTCGCCGCTTTATCGGTCTCGGTCAGAGATTTGGCTTGGTCGGCGCGTGGCGCAGCCGCTTCCATGGGCCTGACCAATTCCGCAAACCTGTCGGAAGGAAACATGAAGGTCAGGGTGCAATTGCGATGTCCACCCAAATCAGCCTCAAGAACGCCCTTCGCAGTGGTCACTCTGCCAGCTTTGATCAATCCGGAAAGCTCGGTGTGCCACGTGGCTCTGTTTCGATCGAAAAACATGCCACGTGCGCCAATCCTGACGGCGCCACCTGGGCTGACGGTGCCGAAATAATTCTCCTTGCCCGGGCG
>NZ_DAIDJE010000135.1 GCF_027451485.1 Bradyrhizobium sp. | reverse complement strand
AAACCTGAGGGGCGGGAACTTTCTTTTGATGATGAGTGTTCCGTACTGTCTCCCGATGCGAACTCCTGGAGTATTCCGAGCAATCGATGGGCGGAACAGAAGGTTCTCCTCGCGGCTTCCTTGATGGAGGAGGCGAAATGGGCGCGCTGATGCGTGCCCATGATTGGTCTGCAACGCCGCTGGGGTCGATCGAAGGGTGGCCTCAGAGTCTCAGAACGACGGTCGGCATCTTGCTGCGATCGCCTGTTCCAATTGTCCTGCTCTGGGGCGAGCAAGGCGTGATGATCTACAATGACGCCTATTCCATTTTCGCAGGAGGACGCCATCCGCAGCTGTTGGGGTCGCGAGTGCGCGAGGGCTGGCCGGAGGTCGCAGATTTCAACGACAATGTCATGAGGGTGGGACTTTCGGGCGGCACCCTTTCCTACAAGGACCAGGAACTTACCCTCTTTCGCAAGGGCGTCCCGGAACAGGTCTGGATGAACCTCGACTATTCACCCGTCCTCGATGAGTCGGGCCGTCCTGCGGGCGTACTTGCCATCGTCGTGGAGACCACAGAGCGGGTCCTTGCTGAACGCCGCATTGCCCAAGAGGGCGAGCGGCTACGGGCTCTGTTCAGACAAGCACCAGGGTTCATGCACGTCTTGCAGGGTCCCAATCACGTCTTCGAACTGGTGAATGATGCATATCTCCGACTGGTGGGTCATGACCGCGATCTGATCGGCAGGAGCGTGCGAGATGCTTTCCCGGAGATGGAAAGTCAGGGATTGACCTTGCTCGATAGGGTCTTCCAGACGGGCGAGCCGTTCGTCGGCCATTCCATGTCCGTCAGGCTGCGCCAGGCTGACGATAGCGAACTCGGCGAGCGATTTGTCGACGTCGTTTACCAGCCGATCATGGACGACAGCGGCAATGTCACGGGTATCTTCGTCGAGGGAGCCGACGTGACAGATCGCGTGCGAGCGGAAGCACGACAACGGATGCTCATCGACGAACTGAACCACAGGGTGAAGAACACTCTTGCTACGGTGCAGTCACTTGCTGTCCAGACGTTCAAGTCGGTGAATTCGGCAGAGCAGTCTATGCGCGCTCTTGCGGCATTTGATGCCCGCCTGGTTGCGCTCTCAAGAGCCCATAACGTCCTGACTCGCGAAAACTGGGACGGCGCGGCGCTGCACGCGATCGTGGATGAGGCGATTCTGCCCTATTGCGAGGCGACCCGTAATCCCTTCCAGGTCGCCGGTCGTCCTGTTCGCCTCACCGCCAAGATGGCGGTTACCATTTCCATGGCGCTCCACGAGCTCTGTACAAACGCGGTAAAGTACGGCGCGCTTTCGGTTCCGCATGGACGTGTCGAGATTGCCTGGAGCGTGCAGGATGAAGGGCCTGTGCAAATGCTACGACTCGAATGGCGAGAATTCGAAGGGCCTCAGGTCGTCCCGCCGGTTCGACGTGGGTTTGGGTCGAGGCTCATCGAGCGGCAGTTGCCGCGCGAATTCGGGGGGTGGACGCGGTTGGCGTTCGAGCCTTCCGGCGTCCGCTACTTTATGGCGATCCCGCTCTCTGGTCGGGCCGCCGGCGCCCGGGAAGAAGCTTTAAAGCCGGAGCCCCGATAGTGGCAAACGCTCCTCTGCGTGGACGGCGAGCTCTCGTTGTTGAAGACGAGAGCCTCGTTGCCATGCTCGTGGAAGACATGCTGCTCGATCTCGGAGCAAAGGTCGAGGTGGCCATGCGCCTGTGCGAGGCGGTGAGGCAAGCTCGTGAGGGAGTATTCGACTTTGCGATTCTGGACGTAAATCTCGGAGACGGTGACCGCAGCGACGCCGTTGCCGATGTGCTCGCGGCACGTTGTATCCCTTTTGTCTTTGCAACGGGCTACGGTGGACGCGGCCTGGCAGCTCGATACCTTGCCGTCCCAACGCTTCAGAAGCCCTACTACCAGCACGATCTCGAACTCCTGATCGAGCGCATTTTGCCCGCAGGCAGGCCGTCCGCCGACCATGAAGCGTGCTGAGGAATTTTCCGCTTTCGGCAGCTGACGCCTCATCGTGTCGGGGCCGGCCGTCGGCGTGTCAGCACACCAAGGCGGCGCGGAAGCAGGTAAATGTTACTGCCGCCGAAGCTTTTTGACCCGATACTGAAGTCGCTGAGGAATCCACGCGCGATCGAACAGTGACCGCGAAACCCTCGCCAGAAGGGACAAGATCAGGCAGCTTTCAGCAAGCCGCGCAGGGCCTCGAGGAGGAGTTCGGGCCTCCAGGTTTTCCCGATATTGACTGCATCCCGCAAGGCTGCCTCGGCTTGGAGGTCGGCGGCAACGTAACCGCTGGCGAGAATGAAGGGCACGGACATCGCCTGAAGCACTTCCGCAACCGGAGTGACCCATTGTCCGGCAAGGTTGACGTCGAGGATGGCGGCGTCGGGCCGCTCTGCCTTCAATAGCTCCAAGGCTGCACTTACGTTTGAGGCAGGGCCGATCACACGATAGCCGCCAGTCCTGAGCGCGGCGTCGAGGTCCAGCGCAATGAGGTACTCGTCTTCGACGACTAGTATTCGGGGAGCGTCGTGCACGATGTCTCCCCGATTTCGCTACTCCATGTGCGCGGTGATATGAACTCTCAAACCCGTCGGCTCATACTTTCGTTCCAATTTGCCGCGTAAGCCCTGCACGGCGCTGAGCTCAATCAGTCTGGAGCCGAAGCCGGAGCGAGTTGGCGGCGTTACGGGCGGTCCGTTTTCTTCTCGCCAATCGATGTGAAGCACGGTCTTGCCGTCGCCCTCCGCAATGCCCCAGGTGAGATGCACGATGCCGCCAGGCCTGGAGAACGCCCCATACTTCCAGGCATTGGTGACGAGTTCATGCAGGATAAGGCTGATCGGCACGATCTGCGGCTGCCTGAGACGGATCGCCGGCCCGGGAACGACGCGGTATTGCTCGGGGCTCGCTGATTTCAGTGCTTGCTCGACGAGGGTGCCCAGATCGGCCGGAGCGTTGCCTGCCAGCGCCAGGGTCTCGGCTTCGGCCACCGCCTGGAACCGTCCCAAAAAGGCGTCCCGGTATTCCTTGGCTGACCGGCCCTCGACATCCGTCTGATTGGCAAGAGATCGCACAATCCCGAGGAGGTTCTTCATTCGATGGCGCGTTTCGGCGAGGAGAACGTCTTTCTGGGCGTCGCTGATGCGCCTCTCGGTCACGTCCTCAAACAGGATCAGAATGCTCGTGCTGTTATTGTCGGGGTGAACCAGACGCCGCGCGCTCACGAGCATCGAACGCCGGCCGATGGTCGGGAATTCGGCTTCTACCTCGTATCCGACGACGGCGGCGGACCGGGGAATGATCTCGCCCAGGAGGCGCCGAAGTTCGGGTATGTCCCATTGACCATCGCCCAGGGCGAACAGACTGCGCCCAATCGTGTCATCGCGCCTCACCCGGAAGGTCTGATAAAACCCGCGGTTGGCGGAGAGGACACTACCCGCCTGGTCCAGCACGAGGAGAGGCTCCTCCAGGGTATCGACGATCCCCTGCGCCTGGACATGCTCGCTACGCAACAGCCGGTACAAATCTTCCAAATTCATGTTTCGGGCTACCTCACCAGAAGAGTTGCCTCGCGAGGGTAATATGGCGGCAAGGTCGTCGACAAACGAAATTTTAGCTGCTTTATCCGTAGCAGACGGTAGTAATGCCAGCTCAACTGAGCCCTCCTCTTGCCGTTCCAACCTTCGCTGATCGAAATTTCAGATGATCGCATCGGGGCGAGATCTTGGTTCAAGCTGGACAAGAAGTTTGGATTTGTTGAATTAGAGGGCGGCGTCGGTGATGCCTTCCTCCATCTTTTCGGTATCGAAAGCCGCTGGCTACGTAACAATTCCTGCCGGGACGACTATCCATGTCCGGGTGGAAACCCAAGCAGATCGACGGCGGGTGGTCGAAGCGCTCTCGACCGACACCAGTACTGCGCTTGAGGGCGAACCAGCGCCGGTCAAGAGCAAAGAAGCTGAGTGATGCCGCGGGCCATTGTGGCATGATGTCGGATATTGGTTTCTTTAGCGGGCGTCTGCAGCCCTCTTGCCCCACCGGTCTTCCACCGAGGGAGAGTTTTTATCGGCTGAATAGGATCTTTTCTGGAGGCTTAGGGCTGCGGCAAGCCGACACCGGCGAAGTAAAACCTGGCAGTCCGAGAACGGCACCAATCACGGCGCACCCTGTGGTACGCCGAGAGCGAAGACCGCTTGGCAGCTTGGCTCGCATCTGCTTCTTCAACCGCTCTTCATCTCCAGCGCCGACGGGCGGCTGAGTATGGCTGTCTCGCTTCAAAATGTCTCTTTGTGGCCGAACGCCGAAATGGACCGCGACCAGTCCGATTCCCGCCTTCGAAGACCTGAGCGGTCAACAGGTGTCCCCTAAAAATCCGCTTGCGTCGAGGGGGAAATCAATTTTAGGAGCCCGCCCGTCTCGCGCTCATCAGGAGGGGCGGACGCGTCGTCACGAACGTGGAGCGCGGGATGCGATGACCGCAAATTGTGTCGCCAGACGAGCGGTGCGGTTCGCGGACGGCGAAGTCGTGTGGTCTTGGCGCCTCGACGCCGGCGCTAACCGGCGATGATGCTTTGCATCACGCCGGGATGGTGACAAGAAAGCCCGATCACCAGAGAGAGCACGAAGGAAACCGTTAAGATCATCGCGCAGGGAAGGCCGGATCGCTCCGGCGTACCTGTGGTGACTAACTCGTATGCTTTCTTTTCGCATACGAGGCTGCGGGTGCGCAAAGCATCCGGCTTTCCCTGCGCCCTCCTCATTGAGAGGGACGTCGTTTTGCAAAACTCGGGTGCACCACGCCGCGGGAATGCGAGCCTCTGTGCATGAGGCAGGCTGGAACCTTCGCACCGGCCAGCAATTGGATTCGTTGCCGGCGATTCGTTCCAGCAGGAGGAGAGTGATGGCACGCAAGACGCGCAAATATTCCAAGAAGACACAAAGTACGGTCCACCGCGCGATGAAGAAGCGCAAGGCGGGGACATTGAAGAGCGGTCGTTCGGGACGCAAGGTCAAGAGCCGCAAGCAGGCCATTGCGATCGGCCTCTCGGAGGCGCGCGCCGCCGGACGCAAGGTGCCGAAGAAAGCGTCAGGGCGGAAGACAGGGCGGAAAACCAAGCGCAAGTCCCGCAAGTAAGTCGCTGTCAAAGTTGACGGCGGCCTAGATGACGTTTGCCGGCTTTCCATGAGCCGGGAGGGGGCACTACAATGCTTCCCTCTCTGTTGCATTCAAGCCTGTCCTTTTGAGATTGTCTCTTGCCCCTGAAAAGCCTTTCCACGTACCGGAAGAAACGGGATTTCGACAAGACGGCGGAGCCGAGCGGCGACGTCGCCGTGGCGCCGTCGACCCGGCGGCGCTTCGTGGTTCAGAAGCATGATGCGACACGGCTGCATTACGACTTCAGGCTCGAATTCGATGGCGTCTTCAAATCCTGGGCGGTCACGCGCGGCCCCTCGCTCGATCCGCATGACAAGCGGCTCGCGGTCGAAGTGGAGGACCATCCGCTCGACTACGGCGATTTCGAAGGCACGATTCCCAAGGGCCAGTACGGCGGCGGCACCGTCCAGCTCTGGGATCGCGGCTATTGGGAAGCGGACGATCCGGAGAAGGGATTCAGGAAGGGCGATCTGAAATTCACCTTGCACGGTGACAAGCTGCATGGAAGCTGGGTGCTGGTGCGGATGCGGCACGATCGCAGCGGCGGCAAGCGAACCAATTGGCTGTTGATCAAGCATCGCGACGAATATGCCCATGACGGAGAGGAGAATGCCCTCCTCGACGAGGACCGTTCGGTTGCCTCGGGCCGCAGCATGGACCAGATCGCCGCCGGCAAGGGCAGGGCGCCGAAGCCGTTCATGGTCGCGGACGGCCACGGCAAGGCCGATGCGGTTTGGCATTCGAACCGCGGCGAAGCAGCGGAAGCGCGGGCAGAACGCAGGAAGCCGGCGGCGTCCGTGAAAGCGACGAAAGTGGATGCGATGCCTGAATTCGTCGCGTTCCAGCTGTGCACGCCGGTTGAAGCCCCGCCGAGCGGGACGGGCTGGGGCCACGAGATCAAGTTCGACGGCTATCGCATCCAAATGCGCGTTGAGGACGGCACGGCCGCTTTGAGAACGCGCAAAGGCCTGGACTGGACCGGCAAGTTCAAGGCGATTGCGAAGGCAGGTGCCGTGCTGCCCGACGCGATGATCGACGGCGAGATCGTCGCGCTTGACCATGAAGGTGCGCCGGATTTCTCGGCGCTCCAGGCCGCGATTTCCGACGGCAAGACGGACCGCCTGATCTTTTACGCCTTCGATCTGTTGTTCGCCGAAGGCGAGGATCTTCGCAAGCTTCCACTCGAGGAACGGAAGGCGCGGCTGAGGCAGATGCTCGAGACGCTGCCGAAGAAAGCTGCCCAATCGATCCGCTTTGTCGAGCACTTCGAGACCAACGGCAAGGACGTCCTCGAATCGGCAAACAAGCTCTCGCTGGAAGGGATCGTGTCCAAAAGGCTGAGCGCGCCCTATCACTCCGGGCGTTCCGACAGCTGGACCAAGGCCAAGTGCCGCGCCGGACAGGAAGTCGTGCTCGGCGGCTGGAAAACGACGAACGGCAAATTCCGCTCGCTGATGGCGGGCGTCTATCGCGACGATCACCTCGCCTTCGTCGGCATGGTCGGAACGGGATTCGGGCAGGATACCGTCCGGCGTATCATGCCGGCGCTCAAGAAGGCGGAAGCCGACAAGAGCCCGTTCGGCGGCAAGGATGCGCCGCGCAAGACCCGCGACATCCACTGGCTGAAACCCGAGCTGGTCGCCGAAATCGAGTTCGCCGGCTTCACCAAGGACGGCAACATCCGGCAGGCGGCGTTCAAGGGTCTGCGCCAGGACAAGCCGGCGCGCGAAGTGGTCGCGGAAAAACCCGCCATGGTCGATGTCGCCCGGCCCTCGCCCGGAGCCTCGAACAACTCCAACGAGGTCATGGGCGTGGTCATTTCAAATCCCGACAAGGAGTTCTGGCCGGATGGAGGTGACGGCAAGCCCGTCACCAAGCTCGAGCTGGCGCAGTATCTCGAGACGGTCGGCGACTGGATGATGCCCCATCTGAAGGGCCGGCCCTGCTCGGTCATCCGAGCGCCGGACGGCATCCATGGCGAGATATTCTTTCAGCGTCACGCAATGCCGAGCACGTCAAAGCTGCTGACGCTCGCCCAGGTGTTCGGCGACCGCAAGCCCTATTTGCAGATCGACCGCATCGAGGGGCTCGCCGCCGTGGCGCAGTCCGGCGGAATCGAACTGCACCCCTGGAATTGCGCGCCGGATGCGCCCGAGGTGCCCGGGCGCCTCGTCTTCGATCTCGATCCTGCGCCGAATGTCGAGTTTGCGGAGGTTGTCGAAGCCGCAAAGGAGATGCGAAAGCGTCTTCGGGTTCTTGGCTTGGAGAGCTTCTGCAAGACCACGGGGGGCAAAGGGCTGCACGTCGTGGCGCCGCTTAGCCATGGCGCGAGAGACAGGGTGACCTGGAAGGAAGCCAAGGCGTTCGCGCAAGGCGTCTGCCAGTGGATGGCGAACGACAATCCCGAACAATATCTGCTGAACATGTCAAAGAAGAAGCGCAAGGGAAAAATCTTCCTCGATTACTTGCGCAACGATCGCATGTCGACCGCGGTTGCGGTTCTCTCGCCCCGCGCGCGCGCCGGCGCGACCGTCTCTATGCCGCTGACCTGGACGCAGGTGCGCGGCGATCTCGATCCCAGGCGCTACACCGTTCGCAGCGTCCCGGCCTTGCTCGCCAGAAGCAAGGCGTGGGACGGTTACGACGATGCGGCATCCTCGATCAAAGGCGCGATGAAGATGCTGGCGGGCAAGCTATAGATGAACCAAATACTGCGATGAGCGCGTCTCGAAGGATCAAAGCAAAACTCAGATTCGTCCCAGCAGCACGAGTATCAGCAGGATAATGATGATGAGTCCGAGACCGCCGCCGCCATAATAGCCGGTGCCGTAAAATGGGCCGCCGCCTATGCCGCTGAAGCCGCCGAGCAGGGCGATAATCAAAATAATCAGAATGATTGTTCCGATTGACATATTTCCTCCAGCCGTTTGTTTGCGGGTATGTACATTGCTGGCAGCCAACAAACGGTAGTCATGAAAGTTCCGGCTTTTGCGGTGCGGCAAGCGCTCCGCCGCGAGAACGTGCGCCGTTAGGCGTACTGTCTCAATCTTTTCGTCGACGGCTTTGCGGCGCCGGGCGCCGTTGCCTTGATAGAGGCTGCCGGAAGACTGCTGAACAGGGCAGACAGCGGGATGCGGGGCCCGGAGCGAGCCATTCCGTCGAGCGAATAGCCATCAATGTGCAGCTCGCCTTCAAAGGCCTCGCCGCGTGGCCATTGCCGGCCCTGGTCGGTGAGGGGCGCGAACCAACGCGCCGCCGCCACGATCACGGCCTGGCGCCCGCGGCGGCGCGCAAAGGCAATGACGTGATCGCGGTCGCGGCCGCTGACTTCGAGCGGCTCGTAGTCGCCGTCCGTGAAAACGTCGGGCCGCTCGTTGCGAAGCCTGAGAAGCTGCCGGATCCAGGCGAGCTTGACATGACCGCTCTGCCATTCACCGGCGAGCGCCTGCCAATCAGGCCGGTCCACTTCGGCGAGAACACGGGCCCGTTCGGCGAAATCGACCGGCCGGCGGTTGTCGGGATCGACCATCGACAGGTCCCAGAACTCCGTGCCCTGATAGAAATCCGGCACGCCGGGCATCATCGCCTTCAGCGTGATCTGGCTCAGCGAATTCAGCGCGCCCAGCAGCGCGAGGCGCCGCGCGAAATCATCCAGAGACTCCAGAAATTCGGCGGAGGCCGACGGGTCCAGGATTTGTTCGACGAAGCGACAGACGGCCTTTTCATAACGTTCGTTGGGGTTGAGCCAGCTCGTTTCCTGCTTGGCCTCGCGCGCCGCCTTGACGGCATAGGCCTGCACTCGCTCGATCAGGGACTGATCGGGCAATGCAAGCGGCCAGATGCCGAGCAGGGTCTGGTACAGCATGTATTCGAAGGTCGCCGACGGCGCGCGCAACGTGCCGTCGCTGACGATGTGCGGTGCGTTCAGCACTTTCCAGCGGGCAACCGCAGCGGTCCATTCGCCGGGAATTTCGCTGAGTGCGACCAGCCGCGCGCGGGCATCTTCGCCCCGTTTGGTATCGTGCGTCGCGGTCGTGGTCATCGCGTGCGGCCAGTCGCGCGCGCGGGCTTTCATCAGGTGATGAAATTCGCCGGGCGACAATGCCGCGGCGGACGGCTCGCCGCCGACCTCGTTCAGCGCGAGCAGGCGGTGGGTGCGATAGAAGGCCGTGTCCTCCAGCGATTTCGCCATCAGCGGCCCTGTGAATTGCTGCACTTTGAGTGCAAACCGCCGGACCCGCGGCGCGCTATGCAGCGCAGGGCCTGGTTTGGCGAGATCCATCGTCAGGGCATCGCGCAGAAAGTCGAAGATGCCTTCGTCGGCGGCGTACCACTCGGCCCGCGCCTTTTCGATCGTCTCCGCAATCAAGGCGCGGTCATCGGAAGAAGCCCCGGCAGCCGTCAGGTACGTCCGGTAAATCGGAAAGTTCAGCACGTAAAGTTCAAAGGCCTGGCGCAGGCTGTCAGCCGAAAAATCCCGCGTCGAATAATGGCCTGCGGCGATGCGCCCGAGCAGGCGCACCAGCACGGTGAATTCGCTGGTCAACAGCGTTTCCAGCACGCGCCGCTTGGCAGCCTTGAGCACGGGCGTGAGCGCCGGCGGCATGTTGCTGATCTGTCGCCAGGTCTCGCCCAGCGCGTCCAATCCCTCTTGCCTGGCGAGCACGCGGGTCATGACATTGAGCGTCTCGTAGCCGGTCGTGCCGGCGACGCCGGCGAACGGACGCAAGTCTTCGTGTTCCCCCAGAATCTTTTCGACGACGACATAGAACGACTTCGCGGCTTTTCCGCCGTCATGGCGGATCAGGCGGCTCAGGCGCTGGAAATACTGGGCGGGATCGCGCAGCCCGTCGATGTGATCGAGCCTCAATCCTTGCAGCTTGCCTTCCGCAATCAACCGCCGGACCAGGCGATGGGCAACATTGAACGTCTTGGCGTCTTCCACGCGCAAGCCGGCGAGCGAGTTGACGTCGAAGAAACGGCGGTAATTGATGTCGCTGGAAGCAAGGCGCCAGTGCCCGAGCTTGTAGTGCTGGCGCTCCAGCAGGTGGTGAAGCGCAAGCGTCTGTACGGGTCGCTCCGGTCCGGCGCGATAGGCGGCAAGTCCCCTCTCGATGATGGCTTGGCTGCCCTCGATATCTTTCAGCTCTGCCTTGAAGGCGGGGGCCTCCTTACGGTTGGGGTGCCGCAGGCCACGATAGCGCGAGGCGAGGCCGAGAATGCGCTGTCCTGCACTGCTCGCCTCGGCACCGGCCTCCTTGACGATCATGTGCAGGATTTCGCCGTAGCGTTCCGGCGCGATCGGCAGGCGGTGCTCGAAGTACCAGGCGGAGAAGCTGCCTTCGCCGGCGTCATAACGCAGTTCGATCTCGCCATTCTCCAACGCTTTGCCATACGACGCGCCGAGAATCGGCAGCAGCACGCCGCCGCGTGCGCGATACGGAAGTTGGTCCCAGTCGATATCGAACGAAGCCGCGTGCGGCGATGCCTCGCCCCATTCCAGCACGTCGAGCCACCACGGATTGTCATCGAAAAACACGCCGACGTGATTGGGGACGAAGTCGAGGATCAGGCCCAGATCGTGAGCCTTGAGCAGCGCGCTCAGCCGCTCAAATCCGTCCTCGCCGCCCAGTTCGGGATTGATGATGGTGTGATTGACAACGTCATAGCCGTGAGTCGATCCCTTGCGGGCCTTTGTAAAGGGCGAGGCGTAGAGATGGCTGATGCCGAGCGCCTTCAAATAGGGAACGATGGCGCTCGCAGCATCAAAGTCGAAGTTTGCCGTGAGCTGCAAACGATAGGTCGCGAGGGGAATCGCGGGTACCATCACTTTGTTTCCAGACGCCAGAGCACCGACCACGGCCTGAAAGCGCCACCGGCCTCGCCCCAGATCGGCGACCCCGCTGCTTCGTCCGGCGCAGTCGTGACCGCATGTTCGGACAGGTTGGCGGCGAGCAAAAGCCCCAAACCGCCGCCGAGATGCCAATTCGCCCGCAGCAGTCCGTTGCCGGCTGCACGCGCGTTGCCGAAGCGTGCACCCGCAAGGCGCGGCACGACATGCCGCCGGCGTATGTCCAGTAGCTGTCGGACCAAAGCGAGCCGCTCGCGGCCCGGGCCGGTCCGCATGTCCCAATCCAGCACCGCTGACCGGAACGTGGCTTCACTGAGGGGATCAGGGACATCATTGCCGAACCGCTCATAGGCCCAGGCATATTCGGCACGGCGGCCGTTGCGGACGGCTTCGGCAAGACCGCCCTTGAAATCGCAGAAGAACGGGAAGGGCACTTTCGAACCCCACTCCTCGCCCATGAACAGCATCGGAATCGCCGGCGCGATGAGCGTGATCGCAAGCGCTGCCTCGATGGCTTTGGGGTTCGCCTCGCATTCGAGCCGGTCGCCGAAGGCGCGATTGCCGATCTGATCATGATTTTGCAGGAAATTGACGAATGCCGTGGGCGGCAGCCCGCCGCTGGGCTCGCCGCGCGCCATGCCGCTGCGGTGTTCGGAAGGTTCGCCCTGATAGGCGAAGCCCGAACCGAGGCAGCGGGCGATATCGGAAAGCGGCGCGCGCTGATAATCCCGATAGTAGCCTTGCTTCTCGCCGGTCAATTCCACGTGCCAGGCGTGGTGATAATCATCGTTCCACTGCGCGCGATACTTGCCGTGCGGCGGGTCGTCCCCAGGATCGAGCAGGCTGACGCAATTGTCGTCGTTTTCAAGTACAAGATGGATGTGACGGCCAGTTGCGGCAGCGAGCTCGCCAACCGCGAGGCTGAGGTCGTGCAGCAGCGGAATTTCGCCTCTTTCGGTGATGGCGTGCACGGCGTCGAGCCGCAGCCCGTCGAAGCGATATTCGCCGAGCCAGTAGAGTGCGTTCTCGATGGCAAAGGCGCGCACCTCGGGCACGCGATAGTCGATCGCGCTACCCCAAGGGGTATGGGCCTCGGTAAAGAAGGCTGGTGCGTAACGGCTGAGATAGTTTCCCTCAGGTCCAAAGTGATTATAGACCACGTCGAGAAATACCATGAGCCCGCGCAGATGCGCTTCATCGATCAGAAGCTTCAATTCGTCGGGCCTGCCATAGGCGCTATCAGGTGCGTACCACAGTACGCCGTCGTAACCCCAGTTGCGGCGCCCGGCAAAATCAGCCAGCGGCAGCAATTCCAGCGCTGTAATGCCGGTCTCGACGAGATGATCGAGTTTGTCGATCATCGCGCGATACGTCCCCTCTGGCGTGAATGCGCCGACATGCGCTTCCAAAAGCACTGTCTCGTGCCAGGGGCGTCCGCGGAAATCTCTGGCGCGCCAGACATAATTCGCGGGATCGATCACCTCACTCGGGCCAAACACGTCTTCCGGCTGGAAGGCCGAGGCCGGATCGGGTACGTCGAGTTCGCTATCGATTCGAAACCTGTAGCGCGCACCGGCCTTGGCTTCCGCAAGCTTGATTTCGAACCAGCCGTGCTTGGCGGCATGGAGGGTGTAAGATTGCTGCTCCAGCAACAGATCGACGCGTTTTGCTGCCGGCGCCCACAAGCGAAAAGTGGTGCCGTCAGAAGTCAGCTTTGCGCCGAAATGCCGTTCATTCATGCTGAACCTGAAAAGACCAGAACCGAGCGGGGCGGCGCGGTGGTCTCGCTTCCCGAAGGGAACTCCGCAGCCGTCTGCTTAACGTCGGCCGTATTCAATAGTTGCTGCCAGCTCCTGTATTCCGGTAATTTCGGCAGCGTAAACTTGATCTCCTCCGGCGCGGCGTTGAGCACGAAGAAGACCGGCGGTTGTCCCATCTCGATCGGGCTCAGCACATAGGAGAGAAAGCGTCCTTCCGGAAAATTCCAGTCCTGCTCTTTCATTTCCTCGGCGCCCGGCGTCAGCCAAAGCACGCCAAAGCTACCGTCGGCGCGGCGTCCCTCGACCCAGCGATGGCTGCGGATTTGCGAGAAGCGCTGGCGGATGGCGGTGAGATAGCCGATGAAGTCGATAAGGTCGCTGGCCTCATGACCCTCGCCTTCCCAGCCGACCCAGCCGATTTCGTTATCCTGGCAATAGGCGTTGTTGTTGCCGTCCTGTGTGTTGCCGACCTCGTCGCCGGCGAGGATCAGCGGTACGCCTTGAGCCAGCAAAAGGCATGCAAACTGGTTTCGCCGCAACTGGTTGCGCAGGGCATTGATCGCCGGATCGTCGGTCGGGCCCTCGTGACCGCAATTGTTGCTGTGATTGTCGTTCGATCCGTCGCGATTGTCTTCGCCGTTCGCTTCGTTGTGCTTGGCGTTGTAGCTGAAGAGGTCGTTGAGCGTAAAACCGTCATGCACCGTGATGTGGTTGATGCTGGCGCGCTGCACCCGTCCGTCATGGTTGAAGAGGTCGGACGAGCCGGTCATACGGCTGGAGATTTCGCCGATCAGGCTGCCTTCGCCGCTCCAATAGCGCCGCATGGCGCTGCGATATCGGTCGTTCCACTCCGACCATTGCGAGGGGAAACCGCCTACCTGGTAGCCGCCGAGACCGAGATCCCAGGGCTCGGCTACCAGCTTCACGGTGGCAAGCACCGGATCCTGGCGGACGGCGGTGAGAAACGAGGCGTTACGGTCGAAGCCGTTCGGCCCGCGCCCGAGCGTGGTGGCGAGGTCGAAGCGGAAGCCGTCGACGTGGCAGACTTCGACCCAGTAGCGCAGCGAGTCCATTACCATCTGCAACACGCGCGGATGGGAGAGGTTGAGCGAATTGCCGCAGCCGGTGAAATCGTCGTAGTAGCGCGGGTTGTCCGGCTTGAGCCAATAGTAAGAAGCGTTGTCGATGCCGCGGAATGACAGCGTCGGGCCCATATGGTTGCCTTCGGCAGTGTGATTGTAGACGACATCGAGCATCACTTCGATGCCGGCATCGTGCAGCCTCGCCACCGCAGTACGAAAGGAGTCCAGCGCGTTGTCCTGCGCATAGCGCGCTTCCGGCGCAAAGAAGGCCAGCGTGTTGTAGCCCCAATAGTTCACGAGCTTCCTTTCGACCAGAATGCGGTCGTCGACGAGGCCGTGGATAGGAAGTAGTTCGATCGTGGTTACGCCAAGCCTCTTGAGGTGCTCGATCAGCGCGGGCGCGGCGAGGCCGCCATAGGTGCCGCGCAGATGGGGAGAGACGTCTTCGCGTCTTTGGGTCAGGCCCTTGACGTGGGCCTCGTAGATGATGGTGTCTTCCCAGGAAACACTCGGGCGTATTTCACGCCGCCCCCAGTTGAAGGTCTCGTCGACCACGACCGCCTTCGGCATGCCACGCGCATTGTCGCGCCGGTCGAACGAAAGATCCTCACGCGCGCTGCCGGTGCGATAGCCAAAATGCGCATCGCTCCACACCAGCCGCCCGGCGAGCCGCCGTGCATAGGGGTCCAGCAACAGCTTGTTGGGATTGAAGCGATGGCCGTGCTCCGGCGCATAGGGACCATGCACCCGATAGCCGTAGAGCTGGCCTGGCGAGACGTCGTTGAGATAGCCATGCCAGACGTCTTCGGTTCGTTCGGGCAGTTCGATGCGTTCGATTTCGCGCCTGCCCTGGCCGTCGAAGAGGCAGAGTTCGACTTTCTGGGCATTGGCGGAAAATAACGCGAAATTGGTGCCCCGTCCGTCCCAGCTTGCACCAAGGCGCGAGGGCGATCCGGCAGAAAGTCGCATAATTGATCAGCTTTCCGGTACGAGAAAAATGGTCGCCAGCGGCGGGATGGTCAGTCTCAACTCCGGCCCCATGCCTTCGAGCGTGCGCACCTCGCCGATGTTGCCGACATTGCTTCCGCCATAATGCGACGAATCCGTATTGAGGACCTCGCGCCAGGCACCGGCGAGCGGAACGTGAACAATGTAGTTGTAGTATACGTTCGGGGAGAAATTGGTCACGATCAGACAGCGAGCGCGCTCGTCCCTGCCTTTGCGAAGCCAGGCAAAGACGTTGCCCTGAGCATCGTCGGTCACCAGCCATTCGAAACCGGAAGGATCGCAATCGAGCTCATGGAGTGCGGGCGTCTCGCGATAGAGCCAGTTCAGATCGCGGACCAGCGATTGAACGCCGCGGTGTGGATTGTATTGCAGCAGATGCCAGTCGAGCGACTGGTCGTGATTCCATTCGTTCGATTGGGCAAATTCACAGCCCATGAACAACAGCTTCTTGCCGGGATGGCCAAACATGAACCCGTAATAGGCACGCAGATTCGCAAAGCGCTGCCAGTCGTCGCCGGGCATGCGGCCGAGGATTGAGCGCTTGCCGTGCACGACCTCGTCATGCGACAGCGGCAGGATGAAGTTCTCCGAAAACGCATAATGCAGGCCGAACAGGATGTCGCCGTGATGGTGTTGACGATGGATGGGCTCCTTGCCGATATATTTCAGCGTGTCGTGCATCCACCCCATGTTCCATTTGTAGCCGAAGCCGAGCCCGCCATATTCCACCGGGCGTGATACCTGCGGCCATGCGGTCGATTCCTCGGCCGCGGTCGTGGCGTGGGGGAATTGGCCGAACACTTCGGTGTTGAACCGGCGCAGAAAGGCGATGGCTTCGAGATTCTCTCGGCCGCCAAACCGGTTTGGCACCCATTCGCCGGCGGGCCGGCTGTAGTCGAGATAGAGCATGGAGGCGACGGCATCGACGCGCAGGCCGTCGACGGCATAGCGATCGAGCCAGAACAGCGCGTTGGAGATCAGAAAGTTGACGACCTCGGTGCGGCCGTAGTTGTAGATCAACGTGCCCCAGTCGAGATGCCGGCCCTGAAGCGGATTGGCGTGTTCGTATAGCGCGGTGCCGTCGAATTGACCGAGCCCGTGCGGATCGTCGGGAAAGTGCCCCGGTACCCAGTCGAGCCACACACCCAGCCCCTCCCGATGGCAGGCGTCGACGAGCGCCGCGAAGTCGTCGGGGCTGCCAAAGCGGCTGGTCGGCGCGAACAGGCCGGTCGGTTGATAGCCCCACGAGCCGTCGAACGGGTGCTCGCTGACAGGGAGAAATTCGAGATGGGTGAATCCCATGTCATGGGCATACCGCGGCAATTGCTCGGCGAGGTCGCGATAGGTCAGCCACTCGTTGTGGCCTTTGCGCCGCCATGAGCCGAGATGTACCTCGTAGATCGACACCGGCCCGTTCAACGAATTGATGTTGGCGGCAGCCCGGTGAGGCCGCGGCAACCGTTCCTCGTCGAACACGATCGAGGCGGTGCTCGGGCGCACTTCGGCGGCAAAGGCAAGCGGATCGGATTTCAGCGGCAAATGCTGACCCTGCCGGCTGAAAATGCTGAACTTGTAACGGTCGCCGGGAAGCGCATGCGGAATGAACAGCTCCCAGTAGCCGAGGCCACGAACGCGCATCTGGTGACGGCGCGGATTCCAGAAATTGAAGTCGCCGACGACGCTCACCTGTTGCGCATTGGGCGCGAGCACGACAAAGCCCACCCCCGGCACGCCTTCCAGCACCATCGGATGAGCGCCCAACTTTTCGTAAAGCCGCTGGTGAGTACCCTCGCCGAGCAGGTAAAGGTCGTAGTCGGTCAGGACCGGGGGAAAGCGATAGGGGTCATCAAGATCGACCACCGTCTCGCCAAATCGGGCGCGGAGTTGATAGGAGGTGGAGCCGTTGGGAAGGAAGCCCGCAAACAGACCGTCCTCATGGATGCGCGTCAGTGCCGTTGCCTCGCCATGTGGATCGATCGCGTCCACCTTCTGCGCCTCCGGCAAGAACGCGCGCACGACCGTCCTGCCATCTTCAGAGTGGGGACCCAGATACTGAAAGGGATCGGAGTGGCAGCCTTCCAGGATCGCATAGGCCTCGGCAGTGAGCTCCTTCATGCGGCCTCGCGGGCAGGCTGGGATAGAATGCGCAAGATGCGGGCAACGATCGCCGGCGCAGCTTCGGGCCGTTGGAGCAGGTCGGTTTCGAGCGCGTCGAATGCCTTTTCCAGCAGGAAGAAATCGACCATCCGCTGCGAAGCTGCCGGCCCGTCGGGCCAGATCGAGGAATCCCGCATCAATTCGCGATAGGCCCCGAGGAAGGTCGAGGTGGCGCGCTCGATCCATTGGCTCAGTGCCGCGTCAAGCCGTCCATACTCGTCTGGTGAGAGATGAAGCGCGCGGGCGCGGGCAGCCTGGCTTGCAGTCTCGAATGACCAGATCATGCCGGCAATGTCGCGGGCTGCGGGCGCCTTGCGCCGGCGTTCCTCGATCGGCCTGCGAACGTCACCATCGAATCCGGTCACGAACACATCATCCTTGACGATCAGGAACCGTCCAAGACGGAAGTCGCCGTGCAGGCGCAGATTGCGGCCGCCCGTCGGGGTCGGCATCAGCGCGTTCAGCCGCTCCTGCAAGTTGTCCTGCCGCGCCAGCAAGCCATCGATCGTCGTCCGCTCCCCTTCCGAGAATGCAGCACGACGCTGCTTCAGCATATGGAAGACCCGCTGCGCGCTCTCGGCAATCGCTGCGGTCCAGCGCTCCGTGTCCGCCGGTTCAATCGGCTCCGGCGCGAAATCAGGCAGTTCACTTCGGCTGGCAAGAGCCAGGTGCAACTCCGCGGCGCGCCTGCCGATCCGCGACAGATGATGCATGTAGGCGAGCTGCTCTTCGCTGTCGCGATGGCTGCCGTTGCCTCCTCCCAGCAGCCGTTCCTTTTCGAGCAGGCGATCGAGATAGGATGCCGTGACCGTCCAGGCGTCGCCCTGATTGCCGATCTGGACGTGAACGATTGCGATGGCGTTGCGCTGATCACCGTCGATCAGCTCCGCGCTGCCAAGCATAGCCGGTGTATTGGAAAAGCCGGTGAATTCAGCCAGGAAATGGCCGATCTCAATCGCCGGATTGATCCCGTTTTCGAGTTTTCGAAACAATTTCACGACGTAATCGGAATCGACCTGCATGGAGCTCTTGAAAAGACCGCCGTCGAGCGGAGCAATCCGCTCAGGTTGCCTGACTTGCCTGCCTTCGAACTTGCTCGTCGGCTTGAATTCGAGCTTCAGGTCGTTTTCCTCGATCGTCAGGGCCTGGCTGAGATTGCGCAAAAGAAGGCCGATGAAGATTGGGCTGGCGGCAACATCGAGCAGCGTGCCTTCGCGGGCGCCCTGTCGTACCGCCGCGAGCGCGTTCGGATTGTAGCGTTCGCGGTCGAAGCGCACCCATTCGATCTGCATCGGCAGCACGTAGCGGGTCTGGCTCTCGTCACCCGCAGCCTGAAAGAAGGCAAGCCAAGGCCGGTTGTCGCCAATGTCGCAGAACGGAATGGCCGACGTCAGCGTGGGGTGGATCGCCGATGCAGTGTGGATCGGATACCAGCGGGAACGGGCGAGATGCCCGGGTAGCACGTCGCATTCGAACACGCTGCGGGTGCGGGCCAACGACACCCAGGTGGCACCCACCGGCACGACCAGCGTCTCGAATTCAGGCACGATCGAAGGTGCCGGTGGCTCGGACTTGGCGCGCTCCTGGAGCTTGAACCAGTAGAAGCCGTAAGGCGCCAGCGTGATCATGTAAGGCAATTCGCCGATGGCCGGGAAATTCGTGCGTCCAAGCATTTCCAGCGGCACGCGATCCTTGAAGGCGGAGAGGTCGAGTTCCGTGGCCTGCGCAGCGCGTGAAAGATTGGCCACACAGAGAATGACTTCGTCGCCATACTGCCGCACGTAAGCGAGCACGGCGCGATTAGCCGGACGGATGAACGTCATGCTGCCACGGCCGAAGGCGAGGGTCGACTTGCGGACGGCGATCAGCTTCTTGGTGGCGCTGAGCAGCGATGAGAGACTGCGCGACTGCGCCTCGACATTGACCGCCTCGTAGCCATAGACCGAATCCATGATGAGGGGGGCGTAGAGGCGGGCGGGATCGGCGCGGGAGAAGCCGCCATTGCGGTCCGGCGTCCACTGCATCGGTGTGCGAACGCCATTGCGATCGCCGAGGTAGATGTTGTCTCCCATCCCGATTTCGTCGCCGTAATAGATGATCGGCGTGCCGGGGAAGGACAGCAGCAGCGAGTTCATCAGCTCGATCTTGCGCCGATCGTTGTCCATCAGCGGGGCGAGCCGCCGGCGAATGCCCACATTTATCCGCGCGCGGGGGTCGTTTGCATAGGTCGACCATAAATAGTCGCGCTCGACGTCGGTGACCATTTCCAGCGTGAGTTCGTCATGGTTGCGCAGGAACAGCGCCCATTGGCAGTCGGCCGGGATATCCGGCGTCTGGCGCAGGATGTCGGTAATGGGAAAGCGGTCTTCCTGAGCTATCGCCATGTAGATGCGCGGCATCAGCGGGAAATGATAGGCCATGTGGCATTCATCGCTTTTGCCGAAATATTCCTGAACGTCCTCCGGCCATTGATTGGCTTCCGCAAGCAAAACCTTGCCCTTCGCGTAGGCGTCGAGCTCGGCGCGCAGCCGGCGGATAATGGCGTGCGTCTCGGGGAGATTTTCGTTATTGGTGCCGTCACGCTCGCAGAGGTAAGGAATGGCGTCGAGCCGGAATCCGTCAACGCCGGTGTCGAGCCAGCGTTTCATCACCTGGACGATCGCGTTGACGACACGCGGATTGTCGAAATTCAGATCCGGCTGGTGCGAAAAGAAGCGGTGCCAGTAGAACTGGCCGGCTTCCGGATCCCAGGTCCAGTTGGATTTCTCGGTATCGGTGAAGATGATGCGCGTGCCCTGATACTTCTGGTCGGTATCGCTCCACACATACCAGTTGCGGGCGCTTGATTTCGGCTCGCTACGCTTGGCGCGCTTGAACCAGTGATGCTGATCCGAGGTGTGATTGATGACGAGCTCGATGATGACCCGCAAGCCGCGCCGCTTGGCCTCGACGATGAAGCGACGAAAATCCTTCATCGTCCCGAAATCGGGATTGATGGCGCCGTAGTCGGCGATGTCGTAGCCGTCGTCGCGCCCCGGAGAAGGGAAGAACGGCAACAGCCAGAGCGTGGTCACGCCGAGGTCTTGCAAATAGTCCAGTTTTTCAGTCAGGCCGGCGAAATCGCCAATGCCGTCATTGTTGCTGTCAGCAAACGCCTTGACGTGAAGCTGGTAGATGATGGCATCTTTGTACCAAAGCTCGTCGTGGTCGAGCGCGGCCGCCGGTTCCTTAGTGTCGATGTCTGACATCAGATTCATCGGGGCCGGCGAGCGAGCAGGGGCGGGATTGTGAAAGGGTTCAGGCCGGGGGGCGCGCGCTGAGCCTCCGGCGGTTTCGGTGAATTTGTTCACGATGGTGCCGTCGGCATGAATCGGGGGTCCCATTCGTTGGCGCGAAAGGAGATGCTGGGGACTATATAGAAAGCCGTTTGGCCTGCATTGGTTCCGAGGGGAACTGCATGGCAGGCGAAAGCGTTAGCCACTCCTATCCTCTTCCTGAATCTGTAGAATTTACGGCGAGCTTCCTTCAGACCTGTCCTCCTTCTGTTCCTCCACTTTCTGCAAATGGCGTGCCGAATGGACGTTTATGACCGGGCCAAGCAATTGGGCATCCAGACTGAGTTTGTGGACGGTCAGGGGCAGCGCCATGTGACAGATGCCACCGCGCTCAAGATCATTCTTGACGCCTTGCCGGAACGAAATCCAACCCGCTTGCTCGATCAGCCCGTCGTCATCCGAACCGGTGAGACCACGCGAACCGAATTAGGTCCCGCTGCTGCGCTACCCGTCTCCTGGAGGGTCACTGCGGGCGACGGGGTCATTGGGGAGGGCCGGGCAGACCAGCGCGTTATTGCCTGGCCTGCCGACTGGAAGGAGGGTGTCTATCGGCTGAAGCTGACTGACACGGCCTCCCCGACCGAGGAGATTCCGCTGGTCGTTTCGCCGCCACGGGCCTTCGCGGGTGAATTCGATCGCGGCTGGCTCTTGGCGGTTCAGCTCTACAGCATCCGCTCGTCGCGCAATTGGGGGATCGGAGATTTTACCGATCTGGCCGCGTTGCTCGAACTTGCCACCCAGCTTGGTGCGGACGGCGTCGGCCTCAACCCGTTGCACGCCTTGTTCGATGACAAGCCTGCCGATTGCAGTCCTTATTCGCCCAACAGCCGGCTGTTCCTCAATCCGCTCTATATCGACGTTGAACGCATCGCCGAATTCGAGGCGGGCAGCGAGGTTCATAAGGCCGCCGCCCGGCTGCGGGAAGGCCATATCGTGGACTACATTGGCGTGGCCGAACTGAAGTGGCGGGCGCTGCGCGCAGCGTTCGAGAAATTCAAGAAGCAGCCTGCCCCGGGGCGCAAAGAGGATCTCGATGCCTTCCGTGCCGAGCGCGCGCCGCTCCTGTCGCGCTTTGCCTGTTTTGAGGTGCTGCGGCACAAGTTTGGCGGTGCCTGGTGGGAATGGCCGCCGGAATGGCGCGCGCCGGATGACGCCAGATGCACCTACTTGCGCGGCGGCGACGATGCGGGCGAAATCGAGTTTGTCGAATTCGTGCAATGGACGGCAGACCGGCAGCTGCGCGATTGCCGCGATCTGGCGCGCCGTCTCGGCATGAAGGTCGGGCTCTATCTCGACGTGGCCGTCGGGGTGCAGTCCGGTGGCTTCGATGCCTGGAACGAGCAGACCGCGATCTCGCGTCATTTGTCGGTCGGCGCGCCGCCCGATCCGCTCAACGTCGCCGGTCAGAATTGGGGGCTTGCCGGCTTCAATGCAGCCGGGCTCGAACTCCAATTATTCGAACCCTACCGGGAGATGCTGCGCGCCTCGATGCGTTATGCCGGCGCGATCAGGCTCGACCATGTGCTCGGCTTGAAGCGGCTTTATCTCGTGCCGCATGGCTTCGCACCCGACAACGGCGCGTATGTGCAAATGCCGTTCGAGGCGTTGTTGGCTGCGACGGCACAGGAAAGCATGGCGCATCGCTGCATTGTGATCGGAGAGGATCTCGGCACCGTTCCTGAGGGCTTTCGCGACACGATGTCCGGGTGGGGAATCTGGTCCTATCAGGTCATGATGTTCGAACGCGACGAGCGGGGCGCATTTCGGGGACCCGATCGCTATCTGCCGAACGCTCTCGTCACCTTCAACACCCATGATCTCTCGACCTACGCAGGCTGGCGGTCCTTCGGCGATCTCAAAATCAAGCGATCGCTGGGCATCGATCCCGGCGAAAGCGATGACGCGCGGTGGCATGCGCTGACGATGCTGGATGAGGTGCTGCGCAATCAGCAAATCGAGGGTAACAATCTGTATTCGGTTGCCGCCTTTCTGTCCAAGACCAGATCGCGGCTCATGGCGATCTCGCTGGAGGATCTCCTCGGCGTGATCGATCAGCCGAATATTCCGGGCACAGTGAACGAACATCCAAACTGGCGGCAGCGGCTGCCGGTGGCGATCGCCGACATCGGGCACGAGATCGATATCGATGCGCTAAGGGCAGCAACCCAGGAGCGGGCCCTCCCCAGGATGTGAAGCCGCCTCCGTTCAACCCGATAGAAGCAAGACGTGTCCAGAATAGAACATTACGGCTTGATCGGAGACTGCGAAACCGCGGCTCTCGTCGGTCTTGACGGCTCGATCGACTGGCTGTGCTGGCCGGCATTCGATTCGGAAGCCTGTTTTGCCGCGCTGCTGGGCTCGCGTCAAAACGGCCGCTGGCGGATCGCGCCTGAAAAGGAAGTGACGCAAAGTTCTCGTCGTTACCGCGATAATACGCTGATTCTTGAGACGAAGTTTGAAACCGAAGACGGCGCGGTTGCCATCATCGATTTCATGCCGCCCCGTGCGAAGGCCTCCGATGTCGTCCGCCTGGTGCGCGGCATCAAGGGCACTGTCAAGATGCGGATGGATCTCGTGATCCGCTTCGGCACAGGCGCTGACATTCCGTGGGTCAAGCGCACCGAGGACGGCGCGCTGCTTGCAATCTGCGGACCGGATCTTGTGGTGTTGCGGACGCCGGTGCACGTTCGCGGCGAAGATATGACGACGGTCGCCGATTTCGATGTGAGCGAAGGCAAGACCATTCCCTTTGTCTTCACCTATGGTGCCTCTCATCTCCCGTTGCCTGACCCGATCGATCCGGCGCAAGCTTTGCAGGATACCGAAAAGTTTTGGCTCGATTGGTGCAGCCGCTGCACTTACGAAGGCGATTACAGCGATCTCGTGATGCGTTCGCTGATCACGCTGAAGGCGCTGACCTACGGTCCGACCGGCGGCATCGTTGCTGCTCCCACGACATCGCTGCCGGAAAAGCTCGGCGGCGCCCGCAACTGGGATTACCGCTACTGCTGGCTGCGAGACGCTACCTTTACACTGCTCGCTCTGATGAATTCCGGCTATACCGAGGAAGCCTCCGACTGGCACGGCTGGTTGCTGCGCGCGGCGGCCGGCGATCCCGCCCACATCCAGATCATGTATGGCATTCACGGCCGGCGCCGTCTTCTGGAGTGGGAGGCGCGGTGGCTTCCGGGCTACGAAGGCGCTCAGCCGGTACGTGTCGGTAATGCGGCTCACGCCCAGTTGCAACTCGATGTTTACGGCGAGTTAATGGACGCCTTCCACCAATCACGTGTTGCCAAGCTGAAGCTCGACGATGAAAGCTGGGACCTCGAATGCGCGGTGCTTGACCACCTCGCCGAGGTCTGGGATCAGCCCGACCATGGCATCTGGGAAGCCCGGGGCAAGGGCCGTCATTACGTCTTTTCGAAAGTCATGACATGGCTCGCTTTCGATCGCGGGATCAAGGGAGCAGAGCAATTCGGCCTGAAGGCCCCTGTGGATCGCTGGAAAGAATTACGCGACATCATATTCCGCGATGTCTGCGAGAAGGGCTTCAATGTCGGGCTGAACAGCTTCGTTGTCTCTTACGGTGCGGAATGGTTCGATGCCAGCCTCCTGCTGTTGCCGGCGGTGGGCTTTTTGCCGAGTTCGGATCCGCGAATACGCGGCACGATCGCCGCGGTCGAGCGCCATCTGATGCGGGACGGCTTTGTAATGCGGCACGATCCCCGCCAATTGAGCGCCGAACAGCAAGGTGACGAAGGTGCGTTCCTCGCCTGCACGCTCTGGCTCGCCGATGCCTGCGTGCTCTGCGGCGAGATCGACAAGGCCCAGGCGTTGTTCGATCGCGTGGTGGGAGTCGCCAATGATCTTGGTCTCCTGGCGGAAGAGTTCGATCCCCGCGCCGGCCGCCAGACTGGAAATTTCCCGCAAGCTTTGACTCACATCGCGCTGGTCAACACCGCGCACAATCTGAGCAATGCGAAGCACGCCAAGGACAAGCCGGCCATCCAGCGATCGAAATGATGTGCCATTGCCCGGCTCGATCGTGAATCCGTCAACCTGCACAAAGAGTCCGAAGAAAACGATGCGGGCATAAGCCCAGGAGGCGACGCCGCTGTTCGAACCGGCTATGTCTGCCCATGACCGCTATGGAACACCCGTCAAAATCTGCTCCATCGCCTTGGCAAAGCCATCGTCTTCATTCGAGGCGGTGATATGCGTTGCCTGCCTCTTCACGTCATCGGTGGCGTTACCCATGGCAAATGAAGTCCCGCTGACACGAAACATCGCGAGGTCGTTCTGCATGTCGCCGACGGTGGCGACGACGTCGCTCGAAATGCCGAGCCGTCGGGCGATAGCCTGCACGAAGGTACCCTTGTCGACGCCAGGCGGGGTGATGTCGAGATAATAGCTCTGCGAACGCACGGCGGTAGCCTGCGTTCCGAGCGCCTCCTGCATCGCGGCCTCACAGCGTTGCAGCCCGGCTGCGTCATCGCTGGAGCCGACGATCTTGCAGGCCTTCGAAAGGTAGGGCGTGAAGTCCGGAACAACCGTCGGGTCGGCGCGAATGGTTCGCCCCTCATGCGCGACATAGGGGCCTCTATTGTTGAGGACGAGCCAGCGGTCGCTGGTGAAAAGCCAGATATCGACGCCGAAATCGCCGAGCACCTCCAGTGCGCGCCGGGCTGCGGTGTGGGGAATCAGATGCTGCTCGACCGGCTTCAATGTCGGGTCGACGATGCAACTACCGTTGAAAGCGCCGACCGGAAGCGTGATGCCGAGGGGTTCGATCAGAAACCGCATGCCGATGGTCGGGCGGCTCGAGGTGATCGTGAAGGCGATGCCAGCCCGCTGAAGCCTTTGCGCGGCGCCGATGGCACGATCGGTCAGCAGCTTGTCCTTGGTCAGGAGCGTGCCGTCTACGTCGGAGACAACGAGCGCAATGCGGGTCATGGTCTCAATTCCCGAGTTCGCCGGCCAAACGGCCAACAATATGGTCGACGATGCTCTCGACCGGCGCATTGATCGAGACCGAGATGGAGCGCTCGTCGGCTTGCGGCGGCTCCAGGGTCTCGAACTGGCTGTCGAGCAATCCCGGCGGCATGAAATGATCCTTGCGTGCGGCCAGACGTTCGGCGATCAGGGTCTTGTCACCATCGAGAAAGACAAGGCGCATATCGTCCCGCCCCTGCAACAGGACGTCGCGGTAGCTGCGCTTCAGTGCGGAGCATGCGATCACGATGTGATTACCGGCGTCGCAGACGCGGCCGATCTCATCTGCGATTGCTTGCAGCCACGGCCAGCGGTCTGCATCGTTAAGCGCCTGGCCTGCGCTCATCTTGGCGACGTTGCTCGCGGGATGAAAGCGATCGGCATCCTCAAAGATCCAGCCCAGGCGTTCGGCGAGACGCGATGAAACCGTGCTTTTGCCCGAACCCGAGACGCCCATCACGATCAGCGCACAGGGCGAAATGTTCGATCCGTCGCTCAAGCGCGTTACTCTCCGATCGCCGCCTGATCGGCCAGCAGGACGGTCTCGCCGATCGAGCGCGCCCGGTTGGCCGGCAGGCTTTCGTCTTGTGAAAGCCTGGCGAGTATCGAACGTTTTTCGCGGCCTGCGGCCTCGAACAGCATTTCGCGGCAGGATGCAAGCGGCGGCAAGGTGAGAGTGACCCGGGGTACGAATGGCTCGACATGGGCCTGCGGCACGCCGACGACCCAGCGTTTGCGCTCGTCGAGTTCCGGATATCCGGGAAACAGTGAGGCAGTGTGGCCGTCGGGCCCGATCCCCATCAGAACGAGGTCGAATAATGGTCGAGCAGGATCGAGATCCGCAGCACCGTAGAAGGCTTGCAGTTCGGCTTCGTATAGATTCGCGGCCTGCTCGGGATCGCCTGCACCCGTCCGGATCGGATGAACATGGTCCTTGGGCGCGAAGCGGTCGAGAAAAATGTCTCGTGCTGCGGCCATGTTGTTTCGGGAATCGGAGGGCGGAACGAAGCGCTCGTCACTGATGAACCAGTGCGTGCGATCCCAAGGCACGCGCTTCGACCAGCGGTCGGTCGCCAGCAGCCGGTAGAGTTGCTGTGGGCTCGATCCACCGGTCAGGCAAATTGCGATCCGGCCCCGGTTGGCATCAATACGTGCCAGCATTCGCTCGGCAGCCGTGGTCGCGAGCGCGATCGGGTCGGAGACGACAATCCGCTCGACGGTGGCGGGGGAGGGTACTGCGATCATCAACCGAACCTGCGCCAGCTACGACCGTCACGCCTGAGCAACTCGTTGGCAGCATCCGGGCCTTCGCTGCCCGCCCTGTAGGGTTCAAGGCCTTTGCTGCCCGCCTTCTTCCAGGCATCGAGAAACGGCTGAACCGCCTGCCAGCCGGCCTCGACGCTGTCTGCGCGCTGAAACAGGATGTTGTCACCGATCATGCAATCGTAGATCAGCGTCTCGTAACCGGTGGTCGGCTCCGCCTGAAAATAATCCTTGTAGCGGAACTTCATTTCCACCCCGTCGATGCTGATCGTGGGACCCGGCACCTTGGTGTTGAACTGAAGCGTGATGCCTTCGGTCGGCTCGATGGCGATGACGAGATAGTTCTGCGACAACCGGTCCACCGGCGTATCGCGGAACATCGCAAACGGCGCCTGCTTGAACTTGATCGCGACCTCGGTGCGCTTGATGCCGAGCGCCTTGCCGGTGCGTAGGTAGAAGGGCACGCCGGCCCACCGCCAGTTGTCGATCGTCAGTTTCAGCGCAATATAGGTCTCGGTCGTGCTGTCAGGGTGGACATCCGGAGTCCTGCGATAGTCGATGATTTCCGTTTCGCCGCTTTTTCCGGCTTGATATTGCCCGCGCACTGAATTTTTCAGCGCTTCCTCTTCGCTCTGCGTCTGGATCGCTGCCAGCACCTCGGCCTTTTCCGAGCGTACCCCGCGGGCATTGAATTTCGTCGGTGGATCCATGGCGACGAGCGACAGTAACTGGAACAGGTGGTTCGGCACCATGTCGCGCAGCGCGCCGGTCGAATCGTAGAAGCTGCCGCGATGGCCGACGCCGATCTTCTCGTCGACCGTGATCTGCACATGATCGATATGATCGCGATTCCAGATCGGCTCGAACATGCCGTTGGCAAAGCGCAGCACCAGGATGTTCTGCACGGTCTCCTTGCCCAGGTAATGATCGATCCGGTAAATCTGGTGCTCATTCATCAGTCTGAGCAGTTCGTCGTTGAGCGCCCTGGCGGAGGCAAGATCGGTACCGAACGGCTTTTCGACTACGAGCCGCCGCCAGGCGCCGTCCTCCCTCAACATTCCGGTGCGGCCGAGCTGCCGGGCGATCGGGGCGAAGGCGGCAGGAGGGGTGGCGAGGTAAAACAACCGGTTGCCTCCGGTGGCGCGGTTGGCTTCCAGCTTTTCGAGGCGCTCGCGCATGCCATCGAAAGAATGGGGCTCCTTGGGGTCGGCTTCGATAGAAGTGACGCATTCGAGAAGCCGTTTGGCGATCGCATCGTCGAGGGGACGGGTCTTGTACTGCTTTAAGCCCTTCATCAGGCTGTCCCGCATCGCATCGCTCGACATGCCCTTGCGGGCAATTCCGACCACACAGAATTTCTCCGGGAGCAGATCGCCGGCTGCCAGGTTATAAAGCGCAGGGATCACCAGACGATGGGTGAGATCGCCGGTAGCGCCGAAGATGACGAACGAACAGGGTTCTGGCTTTTGTTTGTTCGGGGATGCTTCTGTCACGAATGGCCGGCCTCTGGGTTGGACGCACCTGGCGCAGGCGCCTCATGCGGTTCCTTATGGCCGCCAAAGCCCTCACGCATCGCGGAGAGAATTTTTTCGGCAAACGTATGTTCCCTGCGGGAACGAAAACGTGCGAACAGCGCAGCCGTGAGGACCTCGGCGGGCACGGCCTCGTCGATTGCAGCATTTACCGTCCAGCGGCCCTCGCCGGAATCCTCCACGAAACCGGAATAATTCCGGAGCGTGGGATTCTTCGCCAGCGCTGAGGCTGTGAGGTCGAGCAACCAGGAGGGGATGACGCTGCCGCGCCGCCAGACTTCGGCAATATCGGCAATGTCGAGTTCGAAACGGTGGTCTTGCGGCAACGCCTCCGTGTTGGCGTTCTTCAAGATGTCAAACCCTTCGGCATAGGCCTGCATCAGGCCATATTCGATGCCGTTATGAACCATCTTGACGAAATGTCCGGCTCCGACGGGCCCGGCATGCAGATAGCCTTGCTCGACGCGCGGGTCGCGCCCCTGGCGCCCATCAGTGCGCGGGATGTCACCAAGGCCGGGTGCCAGTGTCCTGAAGATCGGATCAAGACGGTCGACCACGGGCTTGTCGCCGCCGATCATCATGCAGTATCCGCGCTCGATGCCCCAGACGCCGCCGGACGTGCCGACGTCGATATAATCAATGCCCCGTTCCCGGAGCTTCTTGCCGCGGCGGACGTCGTCTTGCCAGAACGTGTTGCCGCCATCGATGATGACGTCGTCAGGCTGCATCAGCCTGGCGATCGCCTCGATCGTCGTTTCGGTGATATGGCCCGCTGGCAGCATGATCCAGGCGGTACGCGGCTTGTCCAGCTTGCTGACGAATTCCTCGAGCGTGCCGCAGCCCGTCGCGCCTTCCCTGGCGAGCGCCGCCACGGTTTTCGCGTCCTTGTCGTAAACCACGGCCGAATGCCCGTGACGCATCAGGCGGCGGACGATGTTGCCACCCATCCGGCCCAAACCGATCATGCCAAGTTGCATCGTGAACTCCGTCAGTTCAGCGCCCGCCGGATTGCCTCGTCGAGCGTCTTCAGGCCGCTTGAGAGATCGCCCTTCAGATGCACGCGTAGTGCGCGCCGGCCGCGTTCGGTCAGCACGTCGAAATCACCGCGCGCTTGCGCTGCCTTGATCACGCCGAAGCTGGCCTTCTGGCCAGGCACCGACAGATCCCCACGTTCATCGGCGGTGATTTGCAGGAACACGCCAGAGTCCGGACCGCCCTTGTAGGCCTGGCCGGTCGAGTGCAGGAATCGCGGGCCAAACTCCGCGCAAGTCGCAACATGGCGCCGGTCGCGCACCGCGACCCGTGCGCCCTGCAAGGCGTCAATATGCTTGGCATTGCGCTCGATATAGGCCAGCAGTGCGACATAATCGTCGGCATGCACGCGCGAGAAATGTGCCTTTAGCCAGGATTCGAGTGTGCCGTCAGCGCCGGCCTTGCGCAACTCACCCGCGTTGGCCGCGTCGGTATAGAGGTCGGCTTCATCAGTCGAGACGACGGGTTCTTCCTTTGGAAGGCTGCCTGTTTTTTCGAAAGCCGCCGTCAACTCGCGCGTCTTGGCCTTGGCAGCCTCCACGTCAGGCTGGTTGAACGGGTTGATGCCCAGAATCGCGCCGGCCACGGCGGTAGCCATCTCGAAGCGATAGAACTCCTGTCCGATATGCTCGACCGATTTCAGGACCATCCGAACGACGGGATGGCCGGCCTGCTCCAGCGCGTTGAGTTTGGCGTCGTGCGCCGCATCGTCTTCGCCTTCGGTGCGCAGGTCGATGAAGAAGCGGTCATTGCCGTAAGCCGAGACCTCGCCCAGAGTCTCGCCCTCGATAGGAATGAGGCCCTTGCCGTCCTTTCCAGTGGACTCCGCGATGAGCTGCTCGGCCCAGGCGCCGAAATCGGCGATCTTGCTCGATGAAAAGATCGTCACCTTGTCGCGGCCCTCGACGCCGGCCAGTCCCATCGCGAGGCCAAGCCGGACGCCGGGGTTTTCATGCGGCGGCACGTCCGCACCGCAGGAGCGAACCATCGCGAGGGTATGCTGAATGAGGCTCTTGACGTCGATGCCGGCGGTCGCGGCGGGGACCAGGCCGAACGGCGACAGCACGGAATAGCGGCCGCCGATCGTGGGTTCGCCGTGGAAGATGCGTGCAAAGCCCTGTTTCTTCGCAACCTTCTCCAGCGACGAACCGGGATCGGTGATGGCGATGAAACGGTGCCCGGCCTTCTCGGCGCCGATCGCTTTCGAGACCTGCGCGAAAAAGTAGTCCTTCATCACGTTCGGTTCGGTCGTGCCGCCGGATTTGCTGGAGACGATAAACACCGTCCGCGCGAGATCGACCTTCTGTTCCATCGCGCGGACCTGTGCCGGGTCGGTGGAGTCGAGCACATGCAGCCTGGGAAAGCCGGCTTTCTTCGGGAATGTCCCGGCTAGAACTTCGGGACCGAGGCTCGATCCGCCCATCCCGAGTACGACGGCGTCGGAGAAATTCTGTCCCTTCACGCGCCGCGCGTAATCCTCGTAGTCGGCGATATCGGCTTTGGCGGGGCTATCGAGCCAGCCGAGCCACCGGTTCTCGTCGTCGTCGGTCCAGACCGATTTGTCCTTATGCCAAAGCCTGCGGACGCTGGCCGCGGCGCGCCACTCCTCGGTGCGCTTCTCGACCGCTTTTTCCAAGCCAGGGCTCAGCGCCATCTTCTGCGATCCGATCGCAGAGCCAAGCACCGTCGCACGCTTGTAGGCGACGGCGCCATAGAGCTTGTCCGCGGCGTCGGCGAACAGCTTGACGCCGTCCCTGACCAGTTCTTCGGTGATCGCGTCGAGCGAGATGCCCGACCTTTCGAGCTCGGCGAGCACGTGCCTGGCTTCGTCGATATTTTCCTCGAGGCTGTCGCGCAGTTTGCCGTGGTCGCGGAAAGCGTCCAGCGTCGCCGGCGGCACGGTGTTGACGGTGTTCGGTCCGATCAACTCCTCCACATAGAGCACATCACTGTAATCCTTGTTCTTGGTGCCAGTGGAGGCCCACAACAGCCGCTGCGGCTTGGCGCCTTTTGCAGCGAGCTTTTCCCAACCCGCGCCGGAGAACAGTTGCTTGTATTCCTGATAGGCGAGCTTGGCGTTGGCGATCGCGACCTTGCCTTTCAGCGCAGCGAGCCGCTCTTTCTCCTGCGGGTCATTGGCGCGCGCGATCTTCTCGTCGAGCTGCTTGTCGACCGCCGTATCGATACGGCTCACGAAAAAGCTGGCGACGCTTGCGATATGGGATGGATCGCCGCCATCGGCGACCAGTCTTTCGAGTCCGGCGATATAGGCCTTGGCGACGTCGATATAGACCTTTTGCGAAAACAACAGCGTGATGTTGATGTTCAGTCCTTTGCCCGTCAGCTCTTCGATCGCGGGCAGGCCTTCCGGCGTCGCCGGTACCTTCACCATCAGGTTTTTGCGGTGAACGTCCTTCCAGAGCCGTTCGGCCTCTGCAACCGTGCCCCTGGTATCCATCGCCAGATAGGGCGATACCTCGAGGCTGACGAAACCGTCATTGCCCTTGAACTCGTCATAGACCGGCCGCAGCACGTCGGCGGCATGCTGGATGTCTTCGACCGCCAGATGTTCGAACAGATCGGCGATCGGGCGGTCGGCTTTTTTCAGGGCGCTGCCGATCGCACCGTCATATTCGTCCGAACTGCCGATCGCCTTCTCGAAAATCGAGGGATTCGAGGTGACGCCCTTGACGCCATCCGTATCGATCAGCTTTTTCAAATCGCCTTTGGCGACAAAGCCGCGTGCCAGGAAATCCAGCCAGACCGCCTGGCCGTGATTTTCAAGTGCTTTGACTGGATTCATGTTTTCCTGTTTCGGTTCGAGCGGATGCAGGTGGCGTGAAGGACCGCACGATAGCGAGACGGTCGCTCGGCAACAATCCTTACGCCTGACCCGTGACCGGATTATGGGTAATCCCGCTTGGATCAACGTTTCGGCAGGAAGATCGATCCCTCAAGATGCGGCTCTAACCTGCCATCTCTGATCAACTTTCTTCCGCATGTCTGGCCTGCCGCGGCCGGAGCCTTCCGAGCGGATTTCTCGCCGCTATCATCCCTCTGCAGAGCAAATGCCGGGCGGCCATGCCGGAAGCAAGATGTGGATGCGCGGGGGGGGCGCATGACCAGCTAGACGGCGGGATTGATTCGCCGCTGTGGCTCCTCGCCCCGACGCGAAGACGCGGCCTTACCGCAGACTGGCGTTGATCTTGTCCAGCGCCGCCGATCCGGGGCAGAGCACGTCGGCCTCAAGGCGGTTGAGCGGCTGCTCGACCGTATTGAGGTGGCTGTGCAGATCTTCAGAATCCGGATCGACGTAAAGGAGACCGGTGACGATCTGGCCCTTCGCGGCGTGCTTTTGCAGGAAGGCGAGCGCACCGACGCGGTCATGCGCGTCGTAATCGGCATCGATCTTGCGCAGTGCGATCTTGCTGCCGTCGTGCTGTTCGACGACCTGGACGGTGCCCGGCGCGTAATCCACCGCGATCGGCTCCCGGCCGGTAAGTACGTCGAGACGATTCACTGCGTCATTGTGCTCGCGCACATAGTCGAAGCTCTTGGTCGAGCCGGCGTGGTTGTTGAAGGCGATGCATGGACTGATGACGTCGAGAAAAGCCGCGCCCTTGTGCTCGATCGCGGCTGCGATCAGCGGCACCAGCTGGGTCTTGTCGCCGGAGAAACTGCGCGCCACGAAGCTGGCCCCGAGCTGAAGCGCGATCGCCACGAGATCGACGGCACTGTCGGTATTGATCACGCCCTTCTTCGACTTCGAGCCGCGGTCGGCGGTGGCCGAAAACTGGCCTTTGGTGAGGCCGTAGACGCCGTTGTTCTCGACGATATAGGTCATATTGACGCCGCGCCGGATCGAATGCGCGAACTGGCCGAAGCCGATGGAGGCGGAATCGCCGTCGCCGGAGACGCCCAGATAAATCAAATCGCGGTTGGCCAGATTTGCGCCGGTCAGGACCGACGGCATGCGGCCATGCACGGAATTGAACCCGTGGGAATTGCCGAGGAAATAGTCCGGCGTCTTGGAAGAACAGCCGATCCCGGAAATTTTCGCAACCCGATGCGGTTCGATCGACAACTCGTAGCAGGCCTCGATGATCGAAGCCGTGATCGAGTCGTGGCCGCAGCCGGCGCACAGTGTCGAAATCTTGCCTTCATAGTCGCGATGCGTATAGCCGAGGCGATTTTTTGTCAGGCCCGGATGATGGAATTTTGGTTTCGCGATATAGGTCATGACTTCACCTTGCGCAGCGGAGTCAGCTTGAGCTGATCCTGATGTTCGCCGATCGCGTTGGCGATGAAACGCGCGGTGATCGGCGTGCCGTCGTAATGGCGGATCGGCACCAGCCGCACCGGGTCGATGCCGTTCTCATTGACGATCAGCGAGCGAAGCTGGGCGTCGCGGTTCTGCTCGACCACATACACAAAGTCGTGGTCGGCGATGAAGCTCGCCACCGAGGAGTGGAACGGGAAAGCGCGGATGCGCATGCGGTCGAGCGTATGACCGCGGGCTTCCAGGATCTGGATCGCCTCGTCCATCGCCGGGGCGGTCGAACCGAAGTAGATCACGCCGTATTTGGTCGGTTTCGCCGCGTTGGCCTGTAATGGCCGCGGCACCATGTCTTGCGCAGTCTCGAATTTGCGTACCAGGCGCTGCATGTTGTCGGCGTAGACCGCACCTTCTTCCGAGTAGCGGGCGTAGCGGTCGCGCGAGGTGCCGCGGGTGAAGAACGAGCCCTTGGTGGGGTGGGTGCCAGGATAGGTACGATAGGGAATCCCGTCGCCGTCGACGTCAAGATAGCGGCCGAAGTCGCGGCCTTCGTCGAGCATTTGGGCCGTCATCACCTTGCCGCGGTCGTATTGGCGGGCATCGTCCCATTTGAGCGGACGGCAGAGCCGGTGATTCATGCCGATATCGAGATCGAGCATGAGAAAGATCGTGGTCTGGAGTCGTTCAGCCAGATCGAAGGCTTGAGCGGCAAATTCAAACGCCTCCGCCGGATCTTCCGGAAACAGCAGCACATGCTTGGTGTCGCCATGGGACGCATAGGCGCAGGCGAGGATGTCGCATTGCTGGGTGCGGGTCGGCATGCCCGTCGAGGGGCCGGCGCGCTGCACATTCATGATCACGGCCGGTATTTCGGCGAAATAGGACAAGCCGATGAATTCGGTCATCAGCGAAATGCCGGGACCGGAAGTCGCGGTGAAGGCGCGCGCGCCGTTCCACCCCGCCCCGATGACGATGCCGATGGAGGCGAGTTCGTCTTCGCCCTGCACGATGGCATACCTGGCCTTGCCGGTTTCCGGATCTTGCCGCAGCCGCCTGCAATGGGTGGCAAAAGCGTCCGCCAGCGAGGATGATGGCGTGATCGGGTACCAGGCGCAGACGGTGGCGCCGCCATAGACAGCCCCGAGCGCGGCGGCGTTGTTGCCCTCGATGAAGATGCGGTCGCCGACCTTGTCGGCCTTTTTGACGCGCAGGCCGATCGGGCATTTCAGGTTTTGCAGCGCCCAGTCGCGCCCCAGATGCAGCGCGTGAACATTCGACGACAACAGCTTTTCCTTGCCCTTGTACTGTTCGCCGATCAGCTGCTCGATCAGCTTCGGGTCCATGTCGAGCAGTGCGCAGAGCGCGCCGAGATAGATGATGTTCTTGAAAAGCTGGCGCTGGCGAGGATCGGAATAGGTCGAATTGGTGATCGCGGTCAGCGGCACGCCGATCACGGTAATGTCGGCGCGGAATTTCGTCTGCGGCAGCGGTTTTGTGGAATCATAGAACAGATAGCCGCCGGGCTCGATTGCGGCGACGTCCTTGTCCCAGGTCTGCGGGTTCATCGCCACCATCATGTCGACGCCGCCGCGCGCGCCGAGGTGGCCGTCTTCGGTTACCCGCACTTCATACCAGGTCGGCAGGCCCTGGATGTTGGAGGGGAAGATATTGCGTGGAGAAACCGGTACGCCATGGCGGAGGATGGCGCGGGCGAAGAGTTCGTTGGCGCTCGCCGAACCCGAGCCGTTGACGTTGGCGAAGCGGACGACGAAATCGTTTACGCTGCTGATCGGGCTCTGGACGGACATGATGTACCTGCGTGGGTCATATCGATAAGATATTTCTGCATGTCCCAGGCGCCGGTGGGACAACGCTCGGCGCACAGCCCGCAATGCAGGCAGACGTCCTCGTCCTTCACCATGACGCGTCCGGTCTTGAGGTCGCTCGAGACGTAAAGATCCTGATCGACATGTTGCGACGGCGCTTTCAGGCGCTTGCGCAGGTCCGCTTCGTCGCCGTTCTGCGTGAACGTGATGCAGTCCATCGGGCAGATATCGACGCAGGCATCGCACTCGATGCAGAGAGACGCCGAAAACACCGTCTGCACGTCGCAGTTCAGGCAACGCTGGGCTTCGCCCAGCGCAAGCTTGACGTCATAGCCGAGTTCGACCTCGGCGCGGATGTCCTTCAGCGCGACCACCTTGTCGCGATGCGGCACCTTGAAGCGCTTGTCGTCGGAAATGTCGTTGTCGTAGCTCCACTCGTGGATGCCCATCTTTTGCGAGGAGACATGCACCTGCGGCAGCGGTCGCTCCTGCACGTCTTCGCCGGAGATCAGCCGGTGGATAGAGAGCGCGGCGTCATGGCCATGCGCAACCGCCCAGATGATGTTTTTGGGACCGAACGCAGCATCGCCGCCGAAGAACACCTTTGGATGGGTCGATCCCATGGTTTTCGGATCGACCTTCGGCATGTTCCACTTATCGAATTCGATGCCGCAGTCGCGCTCGATCCACGGAAATGCATTCTCCTGGCCGACCGCAACCAGCACGTCGTCGCAGTTGATCGTCTCGTCAGCCTCGCCCGATGGCACCAGGCTGCGCTTGCCTTTGGCGTCGTATTCGGCCTTCACCTTCTGGAAGGTGACGCCGGTGAGCTTGCCGTTGTTATGCACGAAAGCGATCGGCACCATGAAATTGAGGATCGGAATATCCTCATGCATGGCATCTTCCTTTTCCCAAGGGCTCGCCTTCATCTCCTCGAAGCCGGAGCGCACGATCACCCTGACGTCCTCGCCGCCGAGCCGGCGCGCGGTGCGGCAGCAATCCATCGCGGTGTTGCCGCCGCCGAGCACGATCACACGCCTGCCGATCTTGTCGGTATGGCCGAAGGAAACGCTGGAGAGCCAGTCGATGCCGATATGGATGTTGGCCGCGGCTTCCTTCCGTCCTGGAATATCAAGTTCGCGGCCGCGCGGCGCGCCGGACCCAACAAAGATTGCATCATAGTTCTCCGACAGCAGTTTCTTCAGGCTGTCGATGCGATGACCACCTTTGAATTCGATGCCGAGTCCCAGAATGTAATCGGTCTCTTCATCGATTACGGAATCCGGCAGACGGAATTTCGGAATTTGCGTCCGCATCATTCCGCCGGCCTTGGGATCCTGGTCGAACACGGTGCAGTGGTAACCGAGTGGCGCAAGGTCACGTGCGACCGTTAGCGAGGCCGGACCGCCTCCGATGATGGCAATGCGCTTGCCATTTCTCGCACCGGCGCGTGGCAGACGGCTCTTGATGTCATCCTTGAAGTCGGCGGCGACGCGCTTGAGGCGGCAGATCGCGACCGGATTTTCCTCGACGCGGCCACGGCGGCAGGCCGGTTCACAAGGGCGATCGCAGGTCCGTCCGAGAATTCCCGGAAAAACATTCGATTTCCAATTGATCATATAGGCGTCGCTGTAGCGGCCTTCGGCGATCAAGCGGATATACTCAGGGACGGGGGTG
Source organism: Bradyrhizobium sp. (assembly GCF_027451485.1). Classification (GTDB taxonomy): domain Bacteria; phylum Pseudomonadota; class Alphaproteobacteria; order Rhizobiales; family Xanthobacteraceae; genus Bradyrhizobium. Next base: position 575 of record NZ_DAIDJE010000135.1, on the reverse strand, counting down.
TGTGCGGGACAGGCCCATTGGCAATCGACTACTTTATGGAAGTAGTCCGGCGCCGAGATATCAGTCGGTTTCATTCCTACCTATCCGCGCCAGGATACGCGAGAGCGGCACGGCCTTATCTTGCTTGCGAACGCTCGATGCGGCGTTCTTTCCAGATTCTGGATTGCATCATCAGCTTCTCCTATTAAAGCCAATCATGCTGATCCACAAAGCCAATTTTGCTTGATCTTCAGCTTTTACATCCTAGCGGTCGTGCTGGTTCATAAAAGCTCATTTAATGCGGCGCTGCAGCATGAGAAAATGCGCGCGTCATGCGCCGGAATATTTCTGCTCATGAAATGTCCGCTTTTGCGATGTCCCACAGGAGCCGGTAAATACCGCTGGATATGACCATCGGCTTGAAAGCGATGTTGTCGGCAACAAGACGCGCGGCCGTCTCGGCCGGCGTGTCTTCGGTTGCATCGATCAGGACAAACCAGTCGCCTGCGCCCGCGCCTGCCGCCGCGGGAATTTCCGTCGTCGGCCCGGACAGTCCCGGATCGCTCTCGATCACGTGCATCGAAATGATGCCGTCG
>NZ_DAIDJE010000134.1 GCF_027451485.1 Bradyrhizobium sp. | reverse complement strand
GGCGAAAAATTCAATTTCGCGGATGCCGCCGCGGCCGATCTTGACATTATGGCCTTCGACCGTGATCTCGCTTTGCCCACGATAGGTCTGCATCTGCCGCTTCATGTCATGCACGTCGGCGAGTGCGGCGAAATCCAGATGCTTGCGCCAGACAAACGGCGCAAGCTCCGCCATCAGCGCCTCGCCGGCCTTGAGATCGCCGGCGCACGGTTTCGCCTTGATCATGGCGGCACGCTCCCAGGTGCGACCTTCCCGCTCGTAATAGTGCAGCGCAGAGGAGGTTGAGATTGCCAGCGGCGTCGAGGCGGGATCGGGACGCAGCCGCAAATCGACCCGAAAGACGTAACCCTCCCCGCTTCGTTGCTGCAGCATCCGAGACAGGCCCTGTGCGATGCGGACAAAGAACGGTTGCGGTTCGATGTCGGGCGCCAGCGAAGATGCCTCCGCATCGTAAAAAACGATCAGGTCGATATCGCTGGAGAAATTCAATTCACCGGCGCCCATCTTGCCCATCGCGAGCACGATCAGGCCGCATCCCTCCTCCGGCCGCTCCGGATTCGGCGGCAGCATCCTTCCGCGCGCCCCCTCCTGCCGTAACAGGAACTGCAATGCTGACTGCACTGAGGTGACCGCCAGATCGGTCAGCGCCTCGGTCACCCGCATGACCGGCCAGACTCCGCCGATATCGCACAGCGCGATCAACAGCGCAGCTTCCGCTTTGACGAGCCGAAGCGACTGCATCGCTTCGGCTTCGCTCGTTGCTGCCCACACATGCTGGCCAAGGCCCGCGATCAGGCGGGCAAAATGCCGAGCGGGTTCATTCTGCAACAGCCTGAGCAAGCGGGCCGCATCGGACCGGATCAATTCGAGGAGATAAGGCGAAGCCTCGGTGATGCTCGCAAGGATCTGCCTGGCGAGAGGATGACGTGCGAACAGCTCTTGAAATGCAGCCGCCTGGAGAGGAGCCACATCCGACAGAACATCCAAAAGCCGCAGCGCCGCCTTATCCGCGTCCGTGAGATGCGGCGCGGCGACAAAGCTTGCGGCAAGCGAGGCAGGCTCGGCATTCGCATCACGGATTCCACGAAGGGGCATGACGAATGTCGATCCAGAAAGAAGCTCAGACGACTTTCAAAGCGCGATGGCGAAACCGTTCACGCAGCCTTCTGTGGCATATCCTGCGTTTGAGCCGCAAGTCTGTCGCTGGAGCCAGACAGCGCCGGAATAGCAAGTGTGGCAATAAGTCCCGGATGGGCATCATCGAGCCTGAGGTCGCCGCCATGCAGGGTCGCCACTGCGGATGCCAGACTGAGCCCGAGACCGGAACCCGGCTGCGTGCGGCTGGCTTCCAGGCGAACAAATCGCTCGATCGCGTGCTTGCGGTCGCCCACCGGAATACCGGGCCCGCGATCGGTGACGCTGAGCAGTATCCGATCGCCCGCGCGCTTGGCCTCGATGAGTATCGTCTTGCGTTCCGCTTCTGTAGCGGCGCCGGCATTGAGCGGCTGGACCGCAAGATCGGGCTTGCCGTACTTGATGGCGTTCTCGACCAGGTTGGCCAGTGCCTGGCTGATCAATTCGCGATTGCCGTGCAGCGGCGCCGGTTCGGCCTTTACATGCAGTGTCATGCCGTCTTCTTCGGCGAACGGTTCATAGAGCTCGTGGATGCCGCGGGCGACATCGGCGGCGTCAAAGTCATCCATGTTGCCACGCGCCTGCCCGGATTCGGCGCGCGCAATCATCAAAAGCGCATTGAAGGTCCGGATCAGGCCGTCGGATTCGTCGATGGTGCGCTCCAGCGCAGAACGATATTCGGCCTCGGTCCTGGACTTCGCCAGCGCCTCTTCGGCGCGGTTGCGCAGACGGGTCAGCGGCGTTTTCAGGTCATGGGCGATGTTGTCGGAAACTTCCTTCAACCCCATCATCAGCGCCTCGATGCGTTCAAGCATCGCGTTCAGATTGAGTGCGAGGCGATCGAGTTCGTCGCCGCTCCGTCCAACCGGAAGACGCCCGCTGAGATCACCCGCCATGATGCGCTGGGTCGTCCCGGTCATGGCATCGATCCGGTGGAGCACCCGCCGCGCGACAAAGATGCCGCCACCAAGGCCGAGTACGATGACGATCAACAGCGACCATTGGGCTGCCTTGGCGACGATGCCGAACAGCCGCCGCCGCTCCTCCAGGTCGCGCCCGATCAGAAGCCTGAAGCCGCCCGAAAGTTCGGTGACCCGAACCAAGGCGTAGTGATCGGTCGAATCTTGATCATCAAGCCGTCGATAAGCGGTTTCCGACCATCCCGTCGTGGCCATGACCCCCGGCGCGAGCGAGCCGACGTTGCCGGCGATCGCCTGCCCTGCCGGCGTAGTCACGAGATAGAGGTTCGCGCCGGGCCGCAGTGCGCGATTTTCGATGGCGAGAACCAGGCCGCGCAAACCACGGCGGGCAAAGGTATCGCTGATTTCACTGGTCTCCGCATTCACCGTCGCGGTGATCTGCTCGGTGATCAGACGCCGGGTATTCCACGCGAAAAAGGCAAGCAGGGATGCGGCGAACAGCGCGAACAGAAACAGATAGACCAGCGTCAGGCGAAACGCCGTCGTTCGGATCAGCTTACCGAAGGCCGTCACGGATCATGTATCCCGCGCCGCGTATCGTATGCAGCAGCGGCCGGTCAAAACCTTTGTCGATCTTGGATCGCAGCCGCGAAATATGCACATCGATGACATTCGTCTGCGGATCGAAATGATAATCCCAGACATTTTCCAGAAGCATGGTGCGCGTCACCACCTGGCCGGCATGCTTCATCAGATATTCCAGCAGTCGGAATTCACGTGGTTGCAGCGTCAGCTCTTCCTTGCCGCGCGTCACCCGGTGCGAGAGACGGTCGAGCTCGAGATCGCCGACGCGGTAGGTGGTGTCCTCGGCCGGGCCACTCCGGCGGCGCGACAGCACTTCGATCCTGGCGAGCAGTTCGGCAAACGAATAGGGCTTTGGCAGATAATCGTCACCGCCAGCCCGCAGGCCCTTGATCCGGTCGTCGACCTGCCCTAGTGCGGACAGGATCAAAACCGGAGTGCGGTTCCCCTTCTCGCGCAGTGCGCCAATCAGCGACAGGCCGTCGCGCTTGGGCAGCATCCGGTCGACCACAAGAACGTCGTAATCGTTGCCCTCGGCAAGCGCCAGCCCTTCCTCGCCATCGGCAGCCAGGTCGGCCACATAGCCCACTTCACGAAACGCCTTGACCAGATAGTCGGCGGATTCGCGGTCGTCTTCGATAATCAACAGTCGCATCTGGGTGTCGGTTGCGATCGCGGTCACGGGAGGGTTTCCATCACCATGGCGCGACCGGGGCCCTCATGCAAGACGAACGGGCGCGCCCTCTTGAGCCAACTAAAGACAAAAAAGCGGGCGGTGAAGCTGGGGGGACCTCACCGCCCTTTGACCTCCCGACGGAGGGGGGCGTTTTCCACCGGAAGGTAGTCACGGGAGCAGGCTCATTGACCTGCCCCCAAGGAAAGCGCCGTCGGCGGGGGCGATTAGGCCGACGGTACCCTCCATTCCATCGCTCCCTGCGTTCAGCCCTTGGCCAGCGGGACCGCGACAAAGCGCGAAGACCCACCGCTCTTGACCCGCATCAGGACGCTATTCTTGTTGTCGTTGCGCGCGGCGGTGATGGCCTCCCGCACGTCTCCGACATTAGCAACGCTCTTTCCAGCAACTTCCAGAATCACGTCACCTTCCTTGAAACCGCGCTCGGCCGCCGCACTCTTGGGGTCGACATCGGTGACCACGACGCCCTCCTTGCCGGCGCCGGCAACGCTATTGGCCGGTGCAAGAGTCAAACCGAGCTTCGGTACATCGGTTCCATGCGCGGTGCCGCCCTTGTCGCTATCGTCGGTGTCGGCTTTCGCCTCCAGCGTATTCGGCAGTTGGCCGAGAGTGAGGCTGATGGTCTTGTCCTGGCCCTTGTGCAACACGCTGAGCTTGACCGCCGTTCCGGGGGCGAGACCGCCAATGGTGCGCGCGAGCTCGCGTGCATCCTTGACCGTTTCACCGTTCACCGCGGTGATCACGTCACCGGATTCAATTCCAGCCTTCACTGCCGGACCGTTCGCCTGCGGCTCCGCCACCAAGGCACCTTCCGCCTTCTTCATGCCGAGGCTGTCGGCGATATCAGGCGTGACTGGCTGAATTTGCACGCCGATCCAGCCGCGGCTCACCGAGCCCTTGTCCTTGAGCTGGGCAATCACGCTCTTCACCGTGGCGGCCGGAATCGAGAACGCAATGCCCACGCTGCCACCGGACGGCGAATAGATCGCGGTGTTGACGCCAATCACCTCCCCTTCGGTGTTGAAGGCGGGACCGCCGGAGTTGCCCTTGTTCACGGGCGCGTCGATCTGGATGAAGTCGTCATAGGGTCCGTTGCCGATGTCGCGGCCGCTGGCCGAAACGATGCCGGCCGTCACCGTACCGCCGAGACCAAACGGATTGCCGACCGCCAGAACCCAGTCACCGATCCGCGGCTTGCCGTCGGAGAGTTTGGCGAACGGGAAATTCGACCCGCCTTCGACCTTGATCAACGCAAGGTCGGTCCGGGCGTCGGTACCAATCACCTTGGCCTTGTAGCTCTTGCCGTCGTCGGTCGTCACCTCGACCTTGTCAGCGCCGTCGACCACATGGTTGTTGGTCACGGCGTAGCCGTCAGCCGAAATGAAGAAACCCGAACCCTGGCCTGTCACGACGCCGCGGCCATGCGGAATCGCGCGCAAGCCGGGCGGAAGATCCCCTCCACCGAAGCGACGGAAGAAGCGTTCCATCGGCGATCCGGGCGGAAACGGCGAATCGTCGTCGCTGTCGTTCTTGGAGAGCTTCTCGTTGATATTGACCTTCACCGAAATGACCGAAGGCTTTACCCGCTCGACGATGTCGGCAAAACCAACCGGCTGCGCGACCTTCTTCACCTCATTGTTGACCTGGGCATGCGCGGAGGTGCTGAAAATGTCGACCGGGCCGGATGACGATCCAAACCCGTAAACGGCAACGCCGAGGCCGGCGACAACCGAGGCCATCAGCGCGAACTTGCGTGCCGCCAACAGCCGGCGCGGTCTCCGGTAAGACGGAAGTGAGGAAAGATCGACGGTGTTGCGGTCGGTCATAAAAGCTTCTCCAGGAGACACAGATCGAAAGGCGCCAAGGCAGGCGCCAAGGCCAGTACGTTGCAGGTCCCAACATGGAGATTTCCGCCTTACGATGCGCTGGCGGAGGAATTAAACTTTTGTAATGAATGGCCCGGGGATATGCGGCGGATTACCGCAGGCAGATGAAGCGCTCAGCTTGCCTTCACGCTGCGGATGAAGTCGTCGACCTCCCGCTTCAGGGTCATTGCCTGCCTGGACAGGTCGGCAGCGGCATCAAGCGCCTCGGCCGCCATCCGCCCGGTTTCCGCTGAGCTTGCGGTAATCTGACTGATGTGATTCGACACATCCAACGTGCCCCGGGCCGCGTCCAGGACACTTCGGGAAATATCCTGGGTCGAGTTTCGCTGGCGGTCGGTATCGACATCGATGCCGGACATGATGCCGTTGATCTCGCCGAGGGTAGCGGAGATGGCATCGATGGCGCAGCAAGTCTCTGCGGTAATTTCCTGGATGTTGCCCACCTGGGCCGAGATCTCGTCCGTGGCCTTGCTGGTTTGGTGCGCGAGGTTCTTCACCTCCGAAGCAACCACCGCGAACCCTTTGCCGGCTTCCCCTGCCCGAGCCGCCTCGATCGTCGCGTTCAACGCGAGCAGATTGGTCTGGGAAGCGATCGCCTGCACGAGCTGCACCACGGTGCCGATTTTCTCCGCCGCCTCCGACAATGTATGGATCGTACCCCGGCTTTTCTCGGCCTGGGCGGCAGCGCCTTCCGCGCGCTGGGTGGCATCCGAGACGCGACGGCTGATGGCGCCGATGGAGGTAGTCATCTCCTCTGTCGAGCGGGCCACCACCTGCACGCTCGCGCTGGCCTGATCCGCGGCCGTTGCGACGGAATTGGCTTTATTGGTGGTTTCGTTCGCGACCTGCGACAGCGTCTCGGCGTTGCTCTTGAGGTGCCCGGCCGATGAGGCCACACTTGCGACGACGCTCGCAACCAGCTCGTCAAAATCGCGGATCCGGCCATCGAGATAGCGAGAGCGGTCGCCCTGGTGGCGAGCCTCTTCGAGCTTCTGCTCTGTCAGCCGCTGCCTCTCGATGCCGTTGGTCTTGAAGACTTCAAGCGCACCAGCAAGAAGCCCGATTTCGTTCGATCCGCCCAATCCCGGGATCGACGTTTCGTACTTTTGGTCGGCGACCTCGCGCATCGCGTGCACGATCGCCGAGAGCGGCCGC
>NZ_DAIDJE010000133.1 GCF_027451485.1 Bradyrhizobium sp. | reverse complement strand
TGCATGCGCCCGACTTCCTGGGCTTCCCGGATGCTATCCGGATGACACGCGATCATGGCGATGTCGTCCGCAACGGCCTCGCGATCAAAAAAGCCGGCAATGAGATCATGCGGTTGCTCGGTGGGCGCGAGATCCATCCGGTCAATGTCAAGCCATGCGGCTTTCATCGTGTGCCGACCCGGGCCGAGTTGCGAGCGCTCGCGGAAACCCTGGAGCATGCCCGCGAACTGGCCACCGGCCTCGTCCGCTGGGTCGCAACGTTCCCCTTCCCCGATTTCGAGCAGGATTATGAATTCGTCGCGCTGCGTCATCCCGACGAATACCCCTTCAACGAGGGCCGGCTCGTATCCAGCCGCGACATCGATATCGACATTGCCGAGTATGAATCGGAGTTCGAGGAGCGGCATGTTCCGCATTCGACGGCGCTTCATTCCCTCCTGAAGCGACGCGGCGCCTATCTTGTCGGGCCCCTCGCCAGGTATGCGTTGAATTTCGCTTTGCTGCCCGCCTCCGTCCAAGCGCTCGGCGAAGAAGTTGGGCTGCAACCGGTATGCCGAAACCCGTTCAAGAGCATCGTCGTTCGTGCCCTTGAGATCCTCTTTGCCTGCGAGGAGGCGCTCCGCATCATCGATGCCTATGAACCGCCGGCTCAATCCACAGTAGCGCTCGTGCCTCGCGCAGCTACCGGCTTCGGCTGCACCGAAGCGCCGCGCGGCATCTGCTGGCACCGCTATGACTTCGCGGAAGACGGCACGATCGAGCGGGTCCGGATCGTCCCGCCGACTTCACAGAACCAGCCAAGCATCGAAGCGGACCTCGCCGCCGTTGCCGCGTCGATACTCGACCAGCCAGATGATGTCATCCGCCACCGTTGCGAGCAGGCCATCCGCAACTACGATCCCTGCATTTCCTGCTCAGCCCACTTTCTGAAGCTCAGGGTCAACCGATCATGAGCAATTCTGGGCGAAGACGGATCATGGTCCTCGGAATAGGGAACCCCGGCCGGGCCGACGACGGGGTCGGAGCACTTATCGCCGGCCGGCTCGCCGACCGGTTGCCGGCGGATGTGACGCTGGTCGTTCGCAGCGGTGATATCGTGACCCTGGTGGAGACTTGGGCGGAGTATGGTGCGCTGATATGCGTGGACGCGGCTAACCCGATGGGACAGCCCGGCCGGGTCCATCGCCTTGAAGGGCCGGACGATGCGTTGGCGGAGAGCTCTTCATTGACGTCAAGCCACGGATTTTGCCTCGCAGACGCGATCGCGCTGGCACGTGAATTGCGGACGCTCCCGGAAACCCTTGTCATCTATGCGGTAGAAGGCGCCTGCTTCGATATCGGCGCGCCGATGACGCCGCAGGTAGCCAAAGCAGCGGCCGATGTCGCCGAACAGATCATTGAAGAGGTCGATCGGTTGAGCTGCGTTGAAGCGCGAGCAACCATGTAGTGAGCCCAGGACAACGTACCCACGGCCACGGACGGATAGCGATTATTCCGGTAAAAGTCACGGTATACACGCGATTCGACCTAAGCACATGATATCTTCACGCTATCGAACGCGCCGAGGAGCATGTTGACCTGTCCGTTGCCCCATAGCGGCAATAGCGCTCTGGCAAAGCGGTAACCGGAAAAATCGGTGAGGTGAAAAAGCGTCGGTTCGGCCGCTTCGACGGTCGCGCTGCTCTGGGCACGCAAGTAGCTGAAATTGATATTCGGCGGCATCTCGTCAACGAAGCGTTCCGGCGCCGCGGTCGTTCGCAAACTTTCACTGAGAAATTCAAAGCGGTAGCGCTCCGGCGGTACAAAGGCGCTCAGCAAGAACGGATTTCCCGGCAAATGGGACAGGGCCGTCACGCCGAGATCATCACTGAACGGCATGCGATTCTCGCCGCGTCTTAGGCTCTCCCAAAACGAGACAAGTGGTTGCAGCTTCGCATCGAGGCGATCGGGAAGCGGGAATGGATTGCGGCACTGCATCATCTGGTTCTTTCAACCGGTGGCGAGTGTTGGGAATTTAGGCCGGTCGTCCGGGGAGGCCCTTGATCTCCATCAAGAGATAGCCGCGCCGGGCTCTCCATTATCCTGGCATCCAAATACAGGGATGACTGAAATGGCCGGAACTGGCTTGCAGGGCAGCGAGAAGGCGGAGGAACTGCCGAACTCAAGCTTCCTTTGGGGCGTCTCGACCTCCAGCTTTCAGATCGAGGGCGCGACGCATAGCGACGGTCGCGGAGATAGCATCTGGGACACATATTGCCGGCAGCAGGGCCGCGTAAAAAACGGCGATAACGGCGACATCGCCTGTGATCATTATCATCGCTTTGCCGAGGACGTCGCATTAATGCAGGGCCTTGGCGTCGGCGCCTATCGCTTCTCAATCTCTTGGCCTCGCGTGCTGCCGAGAGGTCGCGGCGGGGGCAATGAACCAGGTCTGTCATTCTATGACAGACTGATCGACGCTCTTCTCGCGGCGGGCATCGAACCGTGGATATGTCTCTATCACTGGGACCTGCCTCAAGCGCTTGATGATCTCGGCGGCTGGGAAAACCGCGACATCGCCGGCTGGTTCGCCGACTACGCCGCGCTGGTCGGCAGGCGTTATGGCGACCGCGTCAAACGGTTTGCCACGTTCAATGAACCATGCGTGTTTACCCTGTTTGGATACGGCTTTGGTTCGAACGCGCCAGGGATTGCTGACAAAGCCGCTTTGCACAGAGCGATCCATCACGTCAATCTGAGCCATGGAGCGGCCATTGACGTGTTGCGCTCTTGCGTGCAAGACGCCTCGCTCGGCGCCATCCACAACCGGCAGCCCTGTTTTGCCGTGAGCACGAGCGCCGACGACGTCGCGGCCGCACTTCGCTTTGCGGAATACTGGAACGATGCCTTCCCTCATCCGCAACATTTTGGTTGCTATACCCCTGCCCTGGCCGAAGCCATGGAGCCTTATCAGCAGCCCGGCGACATGGCACAGATCGCACGTCGCGTCGATTGGTTCGGTCTCAACCACTATTCACCGCATTACATCAAAGCAGATTCAAACCTGCTCCGTGCCACCTTCGGTGCACCACCGGACGACGTACCACGAACCTCGATCGGATGGCCGATCGTCCCCGGTGCATTCCGCGACACCTTGCTGGACATCGATCGTCGTTTCGGTCTGCCGATCTATGTCCTGGAGAACGGAACTGCCGCCGACGATAGAATTGACGATGCTGGACATGTGCAAGACGCCGGGCGTATCGCCTATTTGCAGGCCTATACCGGCGCAATGAACGAGGCGATTTCGGCCGGCGCCGATGTACGAGGCTATTTTGTCTGGTCGCTTCTCGACAATTTCGAGTGGGCGTCAGGCTATTCGCAACGATTCGGCATCGTCTATGTCGATTATGCCACTCAACGGCGAATTCCCAAGGAGTCCGCGCGGTGGTATTCAAATTGCATTGCCGCAAGCCGAAGGTTGCGGTTTCCTGCGACGATGCGTTGACCGCGTGACCGCAATGGCAACGATGAAAGACGACCACATGTCGAAGGAGCATAGCGTTCTGCTCGCCGACATCGGCGGCACCAATGCTCGGTTTGCGCTCATGACCCGTCGCGAAATTGGGGTGATCGATCATCTCAAGGTCGCAGATTATCCCGGTGTCACACAGGCGATCTCAAAATTCCTGCAGCGTCGTGTTCCATCCGCGACCGTTGATGTCGCGGTCCTCGGCGTCGCCGGAGCGGTCGAGAACAACCGTTGCACCATCATCAACAGCGGGTGGTCGATCGATGGCGCAGAGTTGCAGCGGACCTTCGGATTTGAAGCCGTCAGACTGCTCAACGATTTCGAAGCGGTTGCCTGGGCGCTCCCGGAACTGCAGCCTCAACACCTCTACCCCCTCGGAGACCAGCCAATTGCCGCGGGTGGTGCAATGCTTGCGCTCGGACCCGGCACGGGTTTCGGTGCGGCCTGTCTATTTTCACCCGGGCCGGGGATGCGGTTCGCCGCCGCCACCGAGGCCGGTCACGCGACCCTGCCGGCGACCTCCCACCGCGAAGAGCAGGTGATCGCCTTCTTGCGCAACCGCATCGGTCACGTATCGATTGAACGGGTGTTGTCAGGAACAGGTCTTGTCAATCTCTATGAGGCCCTGGCGAGCATCGATGGCGCCACCGTGCCGGAACGAGATGCGGCTGCAATCACAAAAGCGGCCCTGGACGGCAGTTGCGACGTATGTAACGTCACGGTCGACATGTTCTGCTCCTGGCTGGGAAGCGTTGCGGGAGATCTCGCTCTCACCTTCTCCGCCCGCGGCGGCGTTTACATCGCGGGTGGCATTGTTCCGCGTTTAACGGACACCCTTTCCCGATCGAGCTTTCGAAAGCAGTTCGAAAGCAAAGGACGTTTCGAGCCTTATTTGCGCGACGTTCCAACGTGGGTCGTAATCGAACCTGACGCGAGTTTCGCCGGTCTCAGGGCGTTCTTCGGGCGCCAACTGGCGAACTCCCGATGACGAGTATCGTCACCATTACGCCCAACCCTGCGGTCGATGTCTCGACCGCCGTTGAAAAGATCATTCCCGTCTACAAGCTTCGAGGCGCTTGGCGACGCCGCGACCCAGGCGGAGGCGGCATCAACGTCGCGCGCGTGATCAAGCGTCTGGGGGGAGACGTCAGCGCGATCTATCCAATCGGCGGCTCCACTGGCGATTCACTGCGCAAGCTGGTCGAACGCGAAGGCGTCGCAAGTCAAACCTTCGCTATCTCTGACGAAACGCGCGAGGATTTCTTTGTCGGTGAAACCGATACGGGCCAGCAATATCGCTTCATTCTGCCCGGCCCCGAACTCCTCCAAAGCGAATGGCAATGCTGCTTGGATCTATTGTCTCGTAGCGAACCTTTTCCGCGGTTTGTGGTTGCAAGCGGCAGCTTGCCTCGGGGCGTGCCCGATGATTTCTACGCACGGATAGCCCGGGTGGCAAAGCAGCGCGGCGCCAAGATGATCCTCGATACATCAGGACCTGCGCTTGCCGCGGCGCTTGCTGAAGGGATCTATCTCATCAAGCCGAACTTGCGCGAAATGCACGACCTGACCGGTCGCGAGCCATCCGACGCCCTGGAATGGGAAGATGCTGCCAAGAATCTCGTTCGGAACGGGAACGTCGCCATGATTTCGCTCACCATGGGGCACCTCGGCGCCGCTCTGGTCACGCGGGATCGGACTTTGCGAGCGCCTCCCCTTGCGATCACGCCCGTGAGCGCCGTCGGCGCCGGCGACAGCTTCCTGGGCGCGCTGATCCATGGGCTCGCGTCGGAGATCGATCTCGAAGCCGCTTTCCGGCTGGCTGCTGCTGCGGGAGCCGCGGCTCTCCTCAATCCGGGCACCGAGCTTTGCCGTGCAGATGATGTCAGACGACTTGCCGAGGCTGTGATCCTCAAATCGGCGTAACGGGTTCGGCGGGAATGGTCGTCGCAGGAGCCGGCAGCGACGAACCGTGATTGAGTCGGTCAAGGGAGAGCAAGAGGCCGCCGACCCTTTCAAGCGACGAGACCCAACCCGCGACCCGATCGAAATTGTCGACAAGCCAGTTGAAGGAACCCTGCACCAATGTAAAGGCTGCGGCCGCCTGCGTGAGTTCGCCGAGCGTCATGCCGCCCGAAAGGAATTTCGGTGCGCATAGGATGAGCCCGACGATCGGCGCCACAAGCGTATTCGAATGCGATACCAGAGTCATGCGCATCAGCTGCCAGCACAGACGTCGCCACTGCTCGATCACGTCGCATAGCGCCTCATACACCCCGCGCTTGATCTCCGTTTCTCGGGGTTTCGGAGCCGTTCCCTCTCCGACATCCCGTACCAAATGAGCCGCCGTGATCAGCTCGGCCTCTGCCTGGTTCTTGATCTGGACAACTCTGGTGAGCGGCGAGCCCACCAGGATCATCGCGACGGTGACCATTCCGGAGTAAATGACGACACTGATCACAAGATAACCGGGTAACCAGGTTTCGTAGCCAAGCAGCGAAAAAGCAAAGCCGCCGCCGACATTCCACAAAATCTGGATAAAAATGATCGCGGTCAGCAGCGAGGAAACGAGGCCGAGCGCAAAATCGATCGGTGCGTCGGTGGCAATCCTCACGTCCTCTGCAAGCCGGTATTCGGGGATCATCTCCACTTCGCCCTGCACCTGCGCCAGACGGAAATAGCGCTCGTTGTCGATCCAGTAATCGATCACGTGGCTCGTCAGCCATCGCCGCCACATGCGCTGCATGGTCATGCGGCCCCATACCGAAGTTACTGCGAGCGCAACGCTCGCGCCGCACAGCGGCACCAGGAGCAGAGCCTGAGCCCGCAGGCGGAAAGGATCACGCCCCTCCAGCGCGTCAAAGAAGTCGCGGTTCCAGTAGTTGAGGCGGAACTGAACATAAAGCTGCAGGATGACGATCCCGATCATCGCGCTACCAAGCAGCCAAACCCGCCACGCTGCCAGCCCCCGCCAGAAACCTGACGCGCTCTCCCAGAATCGGGACCATTCCTGATGCGAATCTGCGCTTTCCTCGGTCATATCGGCCTCAATATCGAATATATCATTGCCTCCCCATTGATCTCGCGCAAAGGCCGGCACGGGCCGATCGTTCAAAGTGTCAACAACTCGATTTTGGCTTATGGCGGTGCTGCAGCGCGGGAGAAAGTGCGATGGGCTCCTCTGGCTACGTTCGCTGGTTCAAGGACATTCGCCTTGAAGACGTACCCCTCGTGGGAGGCAAGACAGCTTCCTTGGGCGAGCTCTATTCCGCGCTTTCGCTACAGGACATCCACGTTCCAAACGGGTTCGCGCTGACCGCTTCAGCCTATCGCGACGCGTTGACGCAGGCCGGGGTCTGGGACAAGCTCCGGGAGCTGCTGGCCGGACTGGACAAACGGCGCCTGTCCGACCTCGCCAAGCGAGCCGCCGCAGCCCGCGCCATTGTCTATGCAGCTACCGACCTGGACGATATTCGCCGACAAGTCACTGAAGGATACCACCGGCTTGAACGCGAATATGGCGCCAACGTCGCCGTCGCCGTACGCAGTTCAGCAACAGCCGAAGATCTGCCGACCGCGAGCTTTGCCGGACAGCACGAGAGTTTCCTCAACATCCGCGGGGCGCGCGAGCTGTTC